>NZ_JBLFJV010000014.1:0-1008 GCF_047444975.1 Streptomyces sp. CWNU-52B
TCGCGATCGGCCCGGACCGCTTCCGGGAGCTGCTCGACGGCTTCCACCTCGTCGACGAACACTTCCGCACCGCGCCCGCCGAGTCCAACGTGCCGCTGCTGCTCGGCCTGCTGGGCGTCTGGTACGGCAACTTCTTCGACGCCCAGTCGCACGCGGTGCTGCCGTACTCGCACTACCTGTCCAAGTTCACCGCGTACCTGCAGCAGCTCGACATGGAGTCCAACGGCAAGTCCGTGGACCGCGACGGGCACCCGGTGGAGTGGCAGACCGGCCCGGTGGTGTGGGGCACCCCCGGCACCAACGGCCAGCACGCGTACTACCAGTTGCTCCACCAGGGCACGAAGACGATTCCGGCCGACCTGATCGGCTTCGTCAACCCGGTCGCCGAACTGGGTGGCGAACTCGCCGCCCAGCACGACCTGTTGATGGCGAACCTCTTCGCCCAGGGCCAGGCGCTCGCCTTCGGCAAGACGGCCGACGAGGTACGGGCAGAGGGGGTGCCCGAGGAGCAGGTGCCGCACCGCACGTTCCGCGGCAACCACCCGACGACGACGATCCTCGCCCGCGAGCTGACCCCGTCGGTCCTCGGCCAGCTGATCGCCCTCTACGAGCACAAGGTGTTCGTGCAGGGCGCCGTCTGGAACATCGACTCGTTCGACCAGTGGGGCGTCGAGCTCGGCAAGGTCCTCGCCCGGCGCGTCGAACCCGCCCTCACCGAGGGCGCCGACGTCCCCGGACTCGACTCCTCCACCACCGCCCTCGTGGCCACGTACCGCACTCTCCGGAAGAAGTGACCTGACATGACAGCCATGCAATTGGGCCTGGTCGGCCTCGGTAAAATGGGCGGCAACATGCGTGAGCGCATCCGCCTCGCGGGCCACACCGTCATCGGATACGACCGCAATCCGGAGCTTGCCGACGTGGGCAGTCTGGCCGAGCTGGTGGGCGCGCTGACGGGTCCGCGGGTGGTGTGGGTGATGGTCCCGGCCGGTGCCGCGACGCAGTCCA
>NZ_JBLFJV010000015.1:0-4468 GCF_047444975.1 Streptomyces sp. CWNU-52B
TCGCGATCGGCCCGGACCGCTTCCGGGAGCTGCTCGACGGCTTCCACCTCGTCGACGAGCACTTCCGCACCGCGCCCGCCGAGTCCAACGTGCCGCTGCTGCTCGGCCTGCTGGGCGTCTGGTACGGCGACTTCTTCGACGCCCAGTCGCACGCGGTGCTGCCGTACTCGCACTACCTGTCCAAGTTCACCGCGTACCTGCAGCAGCTGGACATGGAGTCCAACGGCAAGTCGGTGGACCGCGAGGGTCATCCGGTGGAGTGGCAGACCGGCCCGGTGGTGTGGGGCACCCCCGGCACCAACGGCCAGCACGCGTACTACCAGCTCATCCACCAGGGCACGAAGACGATCCCGGCGGACTTCATCGGCTTCGCCGAGCCGGTCGCCGAGCTCAGCGACGGGCTCAAGGCGCAGCACGATCTGCTGATGGCCAACTTCTTCGCGCAGACGCAGGCGTTGGCCTTCGGCAAGACGCCGGACGAGGTGCGGGCGGAGGGGGTGCCGGAGGAGTTGGTGCCGCACAAGACCTTCGAGGGGAATCACCCGACGACGACGATCCTCGCCCGCGAGCTGACCCCGTCGGTTCTTGGGCAGTTGATCGCGCTCTACGAGCACAAGGTGTTCGTGCAGGGGGCGATCTGGAACATCGACTCGTTCGACCAGTGGGGGGTCGAGCTGGGGAAGGTTCTGGCGAAGCGGGTGGAGCCGGCGCTCACGGAGGGGGCGGAGGTGCCCGGCCTGGACCCGTCCACGACCGCCCTCGTGGCGACGTACCGCGAGCTGCGGGGGCGTGGCCGTGGGTAGCCAGGTGCGGGTCCGCTGTGGCTGGTCGCGCAGTTCCCCGCGCCCCTGAAAGATCGCGCAGTTCCCCGCGCCCCTGGGTACCCAGGGGCGCGGGGAACTGCGCAGCGGGGGCTCGGCCGTCAGGGGGAAGCCGGTGGGTACAGGGCCCGGGGCAGCGCGGAGGCTGCCGCGGCGTCCAGTAGCCACAGGGTGCGTGCGCGGCCGTACGCCCCGGCCGCCGGTGCCTGGATCTCGCCCGCGCCGGACAGCGCCATCGCCGCCGCCTGCGCCTTGTCCTCGCCCGCCGCGAGCAGCCACACCTCCCGCGCCGCCCGGATCGCGGGCAGCGTGAGCGTGATCCGTACCGGCGGCGGCTTCGGCGCGCCGTGCACACCCACCACCGTCCGCTCCGTCTCACGCACCGCCGGCAGCTCCGGGAAGAGCGACGCCACGTGCGTGTCGGGCCCGACGCCCAGCATCAGTACGTCGAAGGACGGGACGGGCCCGTGCGTCTCCGGCCCGGCGGCCTCGGCGAGTTCGGCCGCGTAGGCCTCCGCCGCCGTGTCCGCGTCCGAGCCGTAGGGGCCGTCCGACGCGGGCATGGCGTGCACGCGCTCGGGGTCCAGCGGCACCGAGTCCAGGAGCGCCTCACGGGCCTGGGTGACGTTGCGCTCGGGGTCGCCCTCGGGCAGGAACCGCTCGTCGCCCCACCACAGGTCGAGCCGGCTCCAGTCGACGGCGTCCCGGGCGGGGGCCGCCGCGAGCGCCGCCAGCAGGCCGTTGCCGTTGCGGCCACCGGTCAGCACGATCGAGGCGTACCCGCGCGAGGCCTGCGCGTCCACGACCTTCGTGATCAGCCGGGCCGCCGCGGCCTGGGCCATCAGCTCCTTGTCGCGGTGGACGACCAGCTGGGGAGTGCCGGTGCTCACTGGGGGTCCGCCTTCTTGACCGGGGGCATCTGGGCGGGAGTGGGCCGCACGCTCTCACCGTCGCCCGCCCGCGGTGCAGGGGAGGCGTCGGCCGGAGAGGCGTCGGCCGAGGAGGCGTCCGGCACCGGGCGCACCGGGAGCGACCCCGGCGTCCAGGTGGCCGCCTCGGGCCGCTGCGAGGCCGACTGGATGCCGCCCAGCCGGTCCACCCCGAACCGCAGCGCGGACGCGTACGTCTCGTCCGGGTCGAGCCTGCGCAGCTCCTCCGCGAGCAGCTCGGACGTCTCGCGGCGCTTGAGGGCCACCGCGCGGTCCGGCTGGCCGGGCAGCGCCAGCGTGGCCATCGCCCCGTCCGAGCGGTGCAGGGTGATGGGGCCACCGGTCGTCTCCAGGCGCACCTGGGTCAGACCGGGACCCGCGGAGACGGCACGCCGCACGTGCACGTGGAGGCGGTCGGCGAGCCACATGGCGAGCAGTTCGACGCTCGGGTTGGCCTCCTCGCCCGCCACCTCGACGGAGACGACCTCGCACTCGACCTGGTCGAGCGCGGCGGCCAGCATGGAGCGCCACGGGGTGACCCGGGCCCATGCGAGGTCGGTGTCGCCCGGCTCGTAGCTCTCGGCGCGGGTCCGCAGGTTCTCGACGGGCTTCTCCGACGCGTAGCTGTCGGTGACCCGGCGCTGGCCCAGGGCGCCCAGCGGGTCGCCCGCCGGGTCGCGGGGCGCGTCCACCGACCACCAGACGACCACCGGGGCGTCCGGCAGGAGCAGGGGCAGGACGACCGACTGGGCGTGGTCGGACACCTCGCCGTACAGCCGCAGGACGACCGTCTCACCGGTGCCGGCGTCCGCGCCGACCCTTATCTCGGCGTCCAGCCGTGACGTCGTACGGTCGCGGGGTGAGCGCGAGACGCGCTTGATGACGACGAGGGTGCGCGAGGGGTGCTCGCGCGAGGCGTCGTTGGCGGCCTTCAGGGCGTCGTAGGCGTTCTCCTCGTCGGTGACGATGACGAGGGTGAGCACCATGCCGACGGCGGGGGTGCCGATGGCCCGGCGCCCCTTCACGAGGCCCTTGTTGATCTTGCTGGCCGTGGTGTCCGTAAGGTCGATTTTCATGGCCGACGCCAGCTCCGTCCGTCTCGCTCGAGCATTTCGTCGGCCTCGACGGGTCCCCAGGTGCCGGACGGGTACTGCGCGGGCCTGCCGTGCTTGTCCCAGTACTCCTCGATCGGGTCGAGGATCTTCCAGGACAGCTCGACCTCCTCGGTGCGCGGGAACAGGTTCGAGTCGCCGAGCAGGACGTCGAGGATGAGCCTCTCGTACGCCTCGGGGCTGGACTCGGTGAACGACTCGCCGTACGCGAAGTCCATCGAGACGTCCCGGATCTCCATGGAGGTGCCGGGCACCTTGGAGCCGAAGCGGACCGTGATGCCCTCGTCGGGCTGGACGCGGAAGACGATCGCGTTCTGGCCCAGCTCCTCCGTCGCCGTGTGGTCGAAGGGGGAGTGCGGGGCGCGCTGGAAGACCACCGCGATCTCCGTCACCCGGCGGCCGAGGCGCTTGCCGGTGCGGAGGTAGAAGGGGACGCCCGCCCAGCGGCGGTTGTCCACCTCCACCTTGATCGCCGCGTACGTGTCGGTCTTCGACTGGGGGTCGATACCGTCTTCCTGGAGGTAGCCGACGGCCTTCTCGCCGCCCTGCCAGCCTTCGGCGTACTGGCCGCGGACCGTGCTCTCGCCCAGGTCCCGGGGCAGCCTGACCGCGCCGAGCACCTTGGTCTTCTCGGCGGCGAGCGCGTCCGCGTCGAAGGAGGCGGGCTCCTCCATGGCCGTGAGGGCCATCAGCTGGAGCAGGTGGTTCTGGATGACGTCACGGGCGGCGCCGATGCCGTCGTAGTAGCCGGCGCGGCCGCCGATGCCGATGTCCTCGGCCATCGTGATCTGTACGTGGTCGACGTAGGACCGGTTCCAGATCGGCTCGAACATCTGGTTGGCGAAGCGCAGCGCCAGGATGTTCTGGACCGTCTCCTTGCCCAGGTAGTGGTCGATACGGAAGACCTGGTCGGGGGCGAAGACCTCTTCGACGGTGCTGTTGAGGTCCTCGGCCGACTTGAGGTCGTGGCCGAAGGGCTTCTCGATGACCGCGCGCCGCCAGGAACCGCTGGACTGGTCGGCGAGGCCGTGCTTCTTCAGCTGCTGGATGACCACCGGGAACGCGGACGGCGGCACGGACAGGTAGAAGGCGAAGTTGCCGCCCGTGCCCTGTGCCTTGTCCAGCTCCCCGATCGTGTCGCGCAGCCGCTCGAACGCGTCGTCGTCGTCGAAGGTGCCCTGGACGAAGCGCATCCCCTGGACGAGCTGCTGCCAGACCTCCTCACGGAACGGCGTACGCGCGTGTTCCTTGACGGCGTCGTGGACCTCCTGGGCGAAGTCCTCGTTCGCCCACTCGCGGCGGGCGAAGCCGACGAGCGAGAAGCCCGGCGGCAGCAGGCCGCGGTTGGCAAGGTCATAAACGGCAGGCATAAGCTTTTTACGGGACAAATCGCCCGTGACCCCGAAGATGACGAGGCCCGACGGCCCCGCGATACGCGGGAGCCGTCGGTCCGCCGGGTCACGCAGCGGATTGCTGCTCGACAAGATTTCAGCCCTCCGAAGGGGCGAGGCGCTGGAGTTCCGCCTCGGTCGACTTGAGCAGGTCGGTCCAGGCGGCCTCGAACTTCTCGACGCCCTCGTCCTCCAGGAGCTGGACCACTTCGTCG
>NZ_JBLFJV010000016.1:0-286137 GCF_047444975.1 Streptomyces sp. CWNU-52B
GATGATCGCCGCACTGCGCAACCAGTTCGGCGGCCACGCCGTCGAGTCGGCGAAGTAGCCTCGAAGCGGCTGGAAACAGCCGGTGCACGTCCGGCGGGAACAGCGGAGGGAAACCTCCGAAGCAGTAACCGGGAAGCCGCATCCCGGGAAGGAACAGCAGTCCACAGGTCCGCACCGCGGATCCACAGCCCCGGGGGAGGTCGGCGAACGACCATGCACGTCACGCATCTGTCGCTGGCCGACTTCCGTTCGTACGCCCGGGTCGAGGTCCCTCTCGACCCGGGCGTCACCGCGTTCGTGGGCCCCAACGGACAGGGCAAGACCAACCTCGTCGAGGCGGTCGGCTACCTCGCCACCCTCGGCAGCCACCGGGTCTCGTCCGACGCGCCTCTCGTGCGGATGGGCGCCGACCGGGCGATCATCCGGGCCACCGTCCGCCAGGACGAGCGCCGGCAGCTCGTGGAACTCGAACTGAACCCCGGCAAGGCCAATCGCGCCCGCATCAACAGATCCTCGCAGGTCAGACCCCGTGACGTGCTCGGCATCGTACGGACCGTGCTGTTCGCGCCCGAGGACCTCGCCCTGGTCAAGGGCGACCCCGGAGAGCGCCGGCGCTTCCTCGACGAGCTGATCACCGCGCGCTCGCCGCGGATGGCGGGTGTGCGCTCGGACTACGACCGTGTCCTGAAGCAGCGCAACACCCTCCTGAAGTCGGCCGCGCTCGCCCGCCGCCACGGCGGACGCACCATGGACCTGTCCACCCTCGACGTGTGGGACGAGCACCTCGCGCGCGTCGGCGCCGAGCTGCTCGCCCAACGGCTCGATCTGATCGCCACGATCCAGCCACTGACCGACAAGGCGTACGAGCAGCTGGCGCCCGGCGGCGGCCCGGTGGCCCTGGAGTACAAGCCCTCGTCGGCCGGGATCACCGGACACACACGCGAGGAGCTGTACGAACAGCTGATGGCGGCGCTGGCGGAGAGCCGCAAACAGGAGATCGAGCGAGGCGTCACGCTCGTGGGCCCCCACCGGGACGAGCTACTGCTCAAACTCGGCCGGCTGCCCGCGAAGGGATACGCGTCCCACGGCGAGTCCTGGTCGTACGCGCTGTCGTTGCGGCTGGCCTCGTACGACCTGCTGCGGGCCGAGGGCAACGAGCCGGTGCTGGTCCTGGACGACGTGTTCGCCGAGCTGGACACCCGTCGCCGTGAACGCCTCGCCGAGCTGGTGGCCCCCGGCGAGCAGGTGCTGGTGACGGCCGCGGTCGACGACGACGTACCCGGCGTACTGGCGGGGACGCGGTACGCGGTGTCCGAGGGCGCGGTGGAGCGCGTATGAGCGAAAACACACCGGCCTCCGAGGGCGGGCCGAAGGGCAAGCCTCAGGGCGGTCCGGGAGGCCGGCCGAAGGACACCGTTCCCGAGCCCTCCGGGGTCGACCTCGCGCGCGTGGCGCTGCGCGCGGCGAAGGAACAGGCACGCGCGCGTGGGGACGCGGCGCGGGACAAGAAGCAGGCGCGCCGTGGAGGTCTCCGCTCCGGCGCGCACGCCGACGGACGCGACCCCATGGCCCTCGGTTCCGCGATCAACCGCCTCATCACCGAGCGCGGCTGGGAGACCCCGGCCGCCGTCGGCGGTGTCATGGGCCGCTGGCCGCAGATCGTCGGGGACGACCTGGCCAAGCACTGCGTACCGGAGAAGTACGACGAGGACGAGCGCGTACTGATCGTGCGGTGCGACTCGACGGCCTGGGCCACCAACCTGCGGCTGCTCGCTCCGCAGCTGGTCGCCCGCCTGAACGAGGACCTCGGGCACGGCACGGTGAGGGTGATCAAGGTGCTGGGCCCGGGGGGTCCCGTACAGCGCTACGGCCCCTTGAGGGCCCCCGGCAGCACTGGTCCCGGCGACACCTACGGGTGAGCCCGACCGGATGGTATGCCGTCCGTAGCGGGGGGTTGACACCCGGAAGCGCTGAGTGCCGCTCTGCGCCTCTTTGAGGCCTGGTCCACATATGGGGAGTCGGTGGAGACCGGTTCAGGGCGGCACATGCGGACTCAGGTACCGGCAAACCCCCATCACTGTCGGCGCTACCGGTAGACTGGAAGCTAATCCCGCCCCACTTGTGGGACACACCGAGCAACGCTGACAAAGGCTTACCACCGCAACACGCCGCAGCCGCTCCGGCCAACGCCCGGAGCTTGGCTTGTGCTGTGCCAGAAAGGGCGCTTCGTGGCCGATTCCGGCAACCCCAACGAGAACATCCCGTCCACCGACGCCGGCGCGAAAAGCGGGGCCCATTCCTCGAACGGCGAGGTCACAGCCTCGTACGACGCCAGCGCCATCACCGTCCTCGAGGGTCTGGACGCGGTCCGCAAGCGACCCGGCATGTACATCGGCTCGACGGGCGAGCGTGGACTGCACCACCTCGTGTACGAGGTGGTCGACAACTCCGTCGACGAGGCGCTGGCCGGCCACGCGGACACGATCGACGTCACGATCCTCCCCGACGGCGGCGTCCGCGTCGTGGACAACGGCCGAGGCATCCCGGTGGGCATCGTCCCGTCCGAGGGCAAGCCCGCCGTCGAGGTCGTGCTGACCGTGCTGCACGCGGGCGGCAAGTTCGGCGGCGGCGGCTACGCCGTCTCCGGCGGCCTGCACGGCGTGGGCGTATCCGTCGTGAACGCGCTGTCCACCAAGGTGGCCGTGGAGATCAGGACCGCCGGGTACCGCTGGACGCAGGACTACAAGCTGGGCGTCCCGACGGCTCCGCTGGCTCAGCACGAGGCCACGGACGAGACCGGCACCTCGGTCACCTTCTGGGCCGACGGGGACATCTTCGAGACCACCGACTACTCCTTCGAGACGCTCACGCGGCGCTTCCAGGAGATGGCGTTCCTCAACAAGGGTTTGACGATCAAACTCACCGATGAGCGCGATTCGGCGAAGGCCACGACGGGGGCCGACGAGGCCGGCGCGGACGTGGCCGAAGAGGTCAAGACCGTCACGTACCACTACGAGGGCGGCATCGTCGACTTCGTGACGTACCTCAACTCCCGCAAGGGCGAGGTCATCCACCCGACGGTGATCGACATCGAGGCCGAGGACAAGGAGCGCATGCTCTCCCTCGAGGTCGCGATGCAGTGGAACGGCGGGTACAGCGAGGGTGTGTACTCCTTCGCCAACACCATCCACACCCACGAGGGCGGTACGCACGAGGAGGGCTTCCGGGCGGCGCTCACCGGTCTCATCAACCGGTACGCGCGCGACAAGAAGCTGCTGCGCGAGAAGGACGACAACCTCACGGGCGACGACATCCGCGAGGGTCTGACGGCGATCATCTCGATCAAGCTGGGCGAGCCGCAGTTCGAGGGCCAGACCAAGACCAAGCTGGGCAACACCGAGGCGAAGACCTTCGTCCAGAAGGTCGTCCACGAGCACATCAGCGACTGGCTGGACCGCAACCCGATCGAGGCCGCGGACATCATCCGCAAGTCGATCCAGGCGGCCACCGCGCGCGTGGCGGCCCGCAAGGCCCGCGACCTCACCCGTCGCAAGGGCCTCCTGGAGACGGCGTCGCTGCCGGGCAAGCTGTCCGACTGCCAGTCGAACGACCCCACCAAGTGCGAGATCTTCATCGTCGAGGGTGACTCCGCCGGCGGTTCGGCCAAGTCCGGCCGCAACCCCCAGTACCAGGCGATCCTCCCCATCCGAGGCAAGATCCTCAACGTCGAGAAGTCCCGGATCGACAAGATCCTGCAGAACCAGGAGATCCAGGCGCTGATCTCGGCCTTCGGCACCGGGGTCCACGAGGACTTCGACATCGCGAAGCTCCGCTATCACAAGATCATCCTGATGGCGGACGCCGACGTCGACGGCCAGCACATCAACACCCTGCTGCTGACCTTCCTGTTCCGCTTCATGCGGCCGCTGGTCGAGGCAGGCCACGTGTTCCTGTCCCGCCCGCCGCTCTACAAGATCAAGTGGGGTCGTGACGACTTCGAGTACGCGTACTCGGACCGTGAGCGCGACGCCCTGACCGAGCTCGGCCGGCAGGCCGGCAAGCGCGTCAGGGAGGACTCGATCCAGCGCTTCAAGGGTCTCGGTGAGATGAACGCCGAGGAGCTGCGCATCACGACCATGGACCAGGAGCACCGCGTCCTCGGCCAGGTCACGCTCGACGACGCCGCCCAGGCCGACGACCTCTTCTCGGTCCTGATGGGCGAGGACGTCGAGGCACGCCGCGCGTTCATCCAGCGCAACGCCAAGGACGTCCGCTTCCTCGACATCTGAGTCGGTCTCAGCTGACCGCGTCAGAAAGGATCTTCACCAGCAATGACCGACGAGACCCCTGTTTCCCCCACCGGTCCGGGCATCCCCGCGGAAGAGGGCGAGATCGCCCTGCGTGTCGAGCCCGTCGGGCTCGAGACCGAGATGCAGCGCTCGTACCTCGACTACGCGATGTCCGTCATCGTGTCGCGTGCGCTGCCCGATGTACGGGACGGCCTCAAGCCCGTCCACCGCCGTGTCCTGTACGCCATGTACGACGGCGGCTACCGGCCCGAGAAGGGCTTCTACAAGTGCGCCCGCGTCGTCGGCGACGTCATGGGCAACTACCACCCGCACGGCGACTCCTCGATCTACGACGCGCTGGTCCGCCTCGCGCAGCCGTGGTCGATGCGGATGCCGCTGGTGGACTCGAACGGCAACTTCGGTTCCCCGGGCAACGACCCGGCCGCCGCCATGCGGTACACCGAGTGCAAGATGATGCCGCTGTCCATGGAGATGGTCCGCGACATCGACGAGGACACCGTCGACTTCACGGACAACTACGACGGCCGCTCCCAGGAGCCGACCGTCCTGCCGGCCCGCTTCCCGAACCTGCTGATCAACGGCTCCGCGGGCATCGCGGTCGGCATGGCCACCAACATCCCGCCGCACAACCTGCGCGAGGTCGCGGCCGGCGCCCAGTGGTACCTGGAGAACCCCGACGCCTCGCAGGAAGAGCTCCTGGACGCGCTGATCGAGCGCATCAAGGGCCCCGACTTCCCGAGCGGCGCCCTGGTCGTGGGCCGCAAGGGCATCGAGGAGGCGTACCGCACGGGCCGTGGCTCCATCACGATGCGCGCGGTCGTCGAGGTCGAGGAGATCCAGAACCGCCAGTGCCTGGTGGTCACCGAGCTCCCCTACCAGGTCAACCCCGACAACCTCGCGCAGAAGATCGCCGACCTGGTGAAGGACAGCAAGATCGGCGGCATCGCGGACGTCCGGGACGAGACCTCGTCGCGTACGGGCCAGCGCCTGGTCATCGTCCTGAAGCGGGACGCGGTCGCCAAGGTCGTCCTGAACAACCTGTACAAGCACACCGACCTGCAGACGAACTTCGGCGCCAACATGCTGGCGCTGGTGGACGGCGTGCCGCGCACGCTGTCGCTCGACGCGTTCATCCGCCACTGGGTGACGCACCAGATCGAGGTCATCGTCCGGCGTACGAAGTTCCGGCTGCGCAAGGCCGAGGAGCGCGCGCACATCCTGCGCGGCCTCCTGAAGGCCCTGGACGCCATCGACGAGGTCATCGCGCTGATCCGGCGCAGTGACACCGTGGAGATCGCGCGCGTGGGCCTCATGGGCCTCCTGGAGATCGACGAGATCCAGGCCAACGCCATCCTCGAGATGCAGCTGCGCCGGCTGGCCGCCCTGGAGCGCCAGAAGATCGTCGCCGAGCACGACGAGCTCCAGGCGAAGATCACCGAGTACAACGCGATCCTGGCCTCGCCCGTGCGGCAGCGCGGCATCATCAGCGAGGAACTGGCCGCGATCGTCGAGAAGTTCGGTGACGACCGCCGCTCCAAGCTGGTGCCCTTCGACGGCGACATGTCCATGGAGGACCTGATCGCCGAGGAGGACATCGTCGTCACCATCACGCGCGGTGGCTACATCAAGCGGACCAAGGCGGAGGACTACCGCTCGCAGAAGCGCGGCGGAAAGGGCGTCCGCGGCACGAAGCTCAAGGAAGACGACATCGTCGACCACTTCTTCGTGTCGACGACGCACCACTGGCTGCTGTTCTTCACGAACAAGGGCCGCGTCTACCGCGCGAAGGCGTACGAGCTGCCCGACGCCGGACGCGAAGCGCGTGGTCAGCACGTCGCGAACCTGCTGGCGTTCCAGCCGGACGAGGCGATCGCCGAGATCCTCGCGATCCGCGACTACGAAGCGGTGCCCTATCTGGTTCTCGCCACCAAGGGCGGACTGGTGAAGAAGACGTCCTTGAAGGATTACGATTCACCGCGTGCGGGCGGCGTCATCGCGATCAATCTCCGTGAGACGGAGGACGGTTCCGATGACGAACTGATCGGAGCCGAGCTGGTTTCGGCGGACGACGATCTGCTCCTGATCAGCAAGAAGGCCCAATCGATCAGGTTCACCGCGACGGACGACGCTCTGCGCCCCATGGGCCGTGCCACCTCGGGCGTCAAGGGGATGAGCTTCCGCGAGGGGGACCAACTCCTCTCGATGAATGTTGTTCGACCCGGTACGTTCGTGTTCACTGCCACAGACGGTGGGTACGCGAAGCGGACCGCTGTCGACGAGTACCGCGTCCAGGGCCGCGGTGGTCTGGGTATCAAGGCCGCCAAGATCGTCGAGGACCGCGGTTCGCTCGTCGGCGCGCTGGTGGTCGAGGAGACCGACGAGATCCTCGCCATCACACTGTCGGGCGGTGTGATTCGCACGCGAGTCAACGAGGTCAGGGAGACGGGCCGTGACACCATGGGCGTCCAACTGATCAACCTGGGCAAGCGCGATGCCGTCGTCGGTATCGCACGTAACGCCGAGGCCGGTCGCGAAGCCGAGGAAGTCGACGGGGTGGTCGACGACTCGGACGAGATCGAGACGGTCCCCGGCACGGACGAGGGCGAGCAGTCCTCGGACGAGTAGCGCGAGGAGTGAGGCATCGTGAGCGGAGCCACGGGCGCCGGTTCGACCGATACGGAAACGGACGGCGGCCGCGGCTCCGCCACGGAGGCGACTGACTCCCATGACTCTCATGGATCCCAGGGGGGAACTGTGACGGACACCCGAGGCCCACAGACGCCGCAGTACGCGGCCGGTGCGGCCCCAGGATCGCAGGTGCCCCAGGGCCCCGCCGCCCATCCGGGCACGGCGGTGCCACCGGTGGCGGGCTCACCGCTGCCGGGCGAGCGGCAGGGGCAGCAACAGCCCGCTCAGCCGTACCACCCGCCGCAGGCGTACCCGGCGCACACGGCACCCGCCAGCGCCGGTGCTGTGCGGAGGCCGCGGACCGGGGCGCGCACCACGCCCCGTACCCGCAAGGCGCGACTGCGGGTGGCCAAGGCCGACCCCTGGTCGGTGATGAAGGTCAGCTTCCTGCTGTCCATCGCGCTCGGCATCTGCACGATCGTGGCGGCCGCGGTGCTGTGGATGGTCATGGACGCCATGGGCGTCTTCTCCACCGTGGGCGGCACGATCTCCGAGGCCACGGGCTCGAACGAGTCCAACGGCTTCGATCTGCAGTCGTTCCTGTCGCTGCCGCGCGTGCTGATCTTCACGTCGATCATCGCGGTCATCGACGTCGTCCTCGCCACCGCGCTCGCCACGCTCGGGGCGTTCATCTACAACCTCTCCGCGGGTTTCGTCGGCGGTATCGAGCTGACGCTCGCCGAGGACGAGTAGCGGAGGACGAGTAGCCGAGGACGAGCAAACGTTGTCACCCGGCTTCACCACGAGAGCGCGCCCCCTGCCCACGGGGGTGCGCTCTCGTGCTGTGCGGTGTGCTCGCGCGGGCGTCCGGAGGTGCGCTTTCACCCCCTCGGGGCAGGCCGGATGAGGCCTCGGATACCGATTTTGGGACTGACCCCGTCGTGCGCTAATCTTCAGGGGTCGCCGCGCGGGACATACACCGCGGAGCGCGGCGGGGCTATAGCTCAGTTGGTTAGAGCGCATCCCTGATAAGGATGAGGCCACAGGTTCAAATCCTGTTAGCCCCACATATGAGAAGGCCCCCAACCATCAGGTCGGGGGCCTTTTCGCACCACCGGTCGGGACCGACGGCCATGGCCCGATCCAACCAGGCAGGGCTCGTCCGGAAACCGTTGTGTCTGTCGTATGTCTGCGCGACAGGATGTGCCCATGTTGCGAATCGCGCGGGCGCTGCTGCCTCTCCTCCTGCTGCCGGTGCTTCTCACAGGATGTGACGCGGCCGAGAAGGGCGGGACGGAAGGGGCGGCCGCGGATCTCGACGACGCCGCGCGCGCGTGGGGCGTCGCTCCGGAACTCGTCTATGTCACCGAGGTCTCGGGCTTCACCGTGTTTCAGGAGTCGGTCGGCGAGTACGGGGACGGCGAGTTCGTCGCCGCGTATCGGTCCGAGGAAAGTGCCGCCCGGTTCGGGCTCTTCGTGGACCGCAGGACGCTGACGGCGGAGAACTGCCCCGAGCAGCCGATGGTCGAGGGATCGGACGAGCGGGTCTCCTGTGACCGCGATGGCGACGCCTGGTATCGCAAGACAGGTGACCATCACGAATACGCGGTGCCTGGAGACGACGGCGTGGTGGTTCGGCTGAGTGCCGACGAGGACGGAGTCGACCGCGCCACTCTGCGCAAGGCGGCCGAGGCGCCTCACCGTCCGGACGGTGCCGAACTGGGCGCGCTCCTGCAGACCACGGGCGTGGACAGCTGAGCGGAAGGCTCGAAGGCGGCTGGCGGCCCTTGCGGCGTTGCCGACCGGTGATGGCGAACCGGCCGTGCCGACGGGCGGCCCGACCTGCGTGTTGGCATGATCAACTCACTCGTTCGGGCTAGTGGCTGCGGTGGCCGTGGAGCCCCGGGCGCCGGGCCCGAACCCGGTTCAGAAGGCGCTTTCATGGCTGGCTGAGTTGCGCGGCCCTCTGAGATCGCGCGCCATGGGTGTGAGACCCGTCCAGGGTCATGCAAGGAGGAACTATGCGTCGCACGACTATCGGTGTTCTCCTGACCGCCGCTCTCCTCGCGGGGCCCGCCGCGGTCACCGCGGAAGCACAGACGCCGGTGGTGGCCCAGGCTGCTTCGGTACAGGCCACCCAGAGCCAGGTGCAGGCCGCCGACAACAAGGATGACGACGACAACGGAAA
Source organism: Streptomyces sp. CWNU-52B (assembly GCF_047444975.1). Lineage (NCBI taxonomy): Bacteria > Bacillati > Actinomycetota > Actinomycetes > Kitasatosporales > Streptomycetaceae > Streptomyces > Streptomyces sp. CWNU-52B. The sequence goes on from NZ_JBLFJV010000016.1 coordinate 9,127, forward strand.
TTGGGGACTGTGGGGCCTCGCCGGTCTGCTGGGTCTGCTCGGTCTCATTCCCCGTCGCCAGAAGACTCACGACACGGGCAACATCCGTGGCACGACAACGGGATCCGGCGCCCACACGGACCGCCGTTGAGCAGCGTCTGACACCAACGAGGGCAAGCAGGGAACGGTCCAGGTCGTGTCCCTGTGAAGGATGATCGAGCTGATGAGGCCACAGGGTTCAGACTCTGTCAGTCCCACCAGTCGGAAGAGCCCTGATCGGGAACGGTCGGGGTTCTTCCGCGTGAGCCGTGACTCGTGCAGAAGTTTGAGGAGGATTTTTTACCAGCAGCACAAGTGGTGCGTTCCAAGTCGCCGCGTCATCCCCGAGTCGCTGTGCCGGCCGGCGCCAGGACCGGAGCGGTGGCGGGTGCCGGGAGGCGGGGTGCGGTCGGGGCCGTGGGACGAGAGGACTGGGACGGCTGAGAGGGGAGCGTGACGGCGGCGGGTGCGGCGGGTGCGGTGGATGCGCAGGTCACCGTCGGCGTTCGCGTGGGCAGCTCGGCGGCGAGCTCCGCGGTCGGGCCGCCCTCGGGTGTACCGACGTCGGTGACACCGGTCGTGGTGCGGGTGATGCCGGTGGGGGTGACGGGGGTGACGGGGGTGTTGGGCGAGGCGGGTGTCGACGGGGTGCTGTCGTGCGGGACGGCGGCGGTGACGTCCGGAGTCGACGCGTCCGTCGGCGGGCGGTGCCGGCAGGACGGTGAGGAGCCGTGCGCCTCCGCGTGGATGCGCTGCTTCATCGTGGGTGGCAGGGAGTGCGCGTAGGGCTGCGGCCGGATGGCCTCCTCCAGCGCCTTCACCTCCTGCGGGGCGGTGGTGTTGCGCGCCTTCCGCACCTCCGGTACTGCGGCCGCGGCCGCGGCGACGGCGGTCGTCGTGATCAGTCCGAGCGACGTGAACAGGGTGAGGACGGCGGTGACGATCGCGGTCCACAGGTTCATGACCGAGTTGCGGGTCATGGTGGCCTCTCTTTCGACTCGTTCAGCTGGGTTGATTTGCGTACTTTCCTCATGATGTGTATGTCGGCCGCGAAGTGACGGACCGACGTCCGTGGCGCGGCGTTCTTCTGATGAACACCACTCGAATGGGCGCAATGTTCATGAAATGACCGGAAGAGAGCGGAAAGCTGGATGAAATCGCATCCGGTGAGGATGTGATCACCCTCCGATCGGAGCGGACGGCTCCCGGCCTACTGCGCTCTCCCGGCGGGCAGTTGAGGCCCCGACGCAGGTCACCGATCGGTATCGGCCGGTGTGTATAGTCGGGCGCCAGAAGTCCCCAACGCCAAGGAAAGACGAGGTCGCGCGGTGAAGAAGCTTCTAGTGGTCGCACTGGCCGCCATCGGCGGGCTCCTCGTGTACCGCCAGATTCAGGCGGATCGCGCCGAGCAGGACCTGTGGACGGAGGCGACCGACTCCGTGCCCACGGGTTCGTGAGCATCGACGACAGTCCCAGTACAGACCCCGGCCGCCTCGCGGTCGGGGTTTTGTGTTGCCCGGGGCGCCGATCCTGGTAAGAGCGCCCCCAGCCCCCCGGAACATCACAGGAAGCGCTCGTGTCACCCAAGACAGGGGTGGCGCGGCGGCCCGAGGGGCAGGATGGTCGAGGCTTCACGGGCGGTTCGGGACCGCCTCGCGGCCGGTGACGGTCCGGGTGACGACGAGGGGGCGCGTGATGGGGCGGCGCACGGGACGGTGGCGCGGCCGTACGGTCCTGGCCGGGGCGGCTGTGCTGCTCTCGGCGGTGGTGCCGGCGGGGCAGGCGACGGCGGCGGGCACTCCCCCTCCGTACCGCTACGCCGCCGACGCGGAGCGGGTCGAGGGCTCCCCGACCGCCGCCGACGCCGTACCTCTGACGGCCGGCACCACCTACCGGAGCACCGTCCGCGACAAGGGGAAGCTCTACTTCGGACTGCGGCTCGACGAGACGTCCAGCGCGTATGTGTCGGCCACCGCCGTTCCCGAGCCCGGCACGAAGGTCGTGTACTCGGACGGCATCAAGGTGTCCCTGCTGGACCCCGCCGGGCACACGTGCTTCTCCGGGGACGCCGGCGCGGCCCGCTTCGGCCCCACCGAGAGCCCGCGCCCCCTCACCGCCTGGGCGTCACGAAGGGCCGGCCCCGGCACGTACACCTGCGAGGGCGCGGGCACGTACTCGGTGCTCGTCGAGCGTATGAGCGGGAGCGAGTCCTCGACGGACGACTGGGGGCTGGAGCTGCAGTACGTGTCGGAGCCCGCCCTGGAGAAGAGCGCGCCGACGACCGCTCCACAGGTGTGGGACTCCGCCTCCCCGGAGGCCCTCGACGGCTCGGCCAGGACCCGTCGGGGCGGTACGAGCTTCAACGAGGCGCGCTCCCTGGACCAGGGCGTCTGGAAGGACGGCATCCGGGCCGGACAGACGCTCTACTACCGCGTGCCCGTCGCCTGGGGACAGCAGCTCGACTCCTCCGTCGAACTGGGCCCCGCGAGCGGTGCCGGCTTCCTGGGGAACGCCCTGGTGATGTCGCTCTACAACCCCGTGCGCGCCTTGGTGGACGACGCCGACACCGGCTACGACGGTACGAGGAAGGGGACCGCTCTGGAACCGCGCCCTCCGGTCGCGTACGAGAACCGGTACTCGGTGGACGACCCGGTCGCCGGGATGCGGTTCGCCGGCTGGTACTTCCTCGCCGTGCACCTCGGGGCGGACATGGCAGGCAAGTTCGGCGACGGGCCGTTCGACCTGACCTTGCGGGTGCAGGTGAGGGGTACGGCGGAGGCGGCGCCGGCGTACGGCGGCGCCACGGTGCCGCGCGACGTGTTCGAGGTCGGCGCGGGGGACCGGGACGCCGCGGCGAGCGGCAGCGCGGCGACGGCCGGAGACGGGGACGGGGCCGGAAGCGGCGGTTCGGGCGGGAACACCGCGATGAAGGCGGTGGCCGTGGGCGGGATCGGTACGGGGTGCGTCCTCGTCCTGGGGCTCGCGGTGTGGACCCTGGTCGGCCGACGGCGGCAGGCGGCGGAAGCGGAAGCAGCGGGCGAGGGCGCCGTGCCCGCTCTCCATGGCGCGAGCACGGCCGCACGCACGTACGGGCGGTCGCGGGGCCGGTAGCTCAGCGGTTCCGGTCCCGGTATTCCGGTCTCCGGGCCGTTCAGATCTGTGTCAGTGCCCAGAAGCCGACCCCGAAGCAGACCAGCGCCAGCAGAAGCACCGGGACCGTCACCACCGTGGGCGGCCCGTGCTGTCGCCGTGCCCGTCTGCCGCGGTGCCGCGCGACCGGCTGCTGGGGCGGTTGCTGGGCCTGCTGTCCGGACGGCACCCGGACGTCCCGAGCGGTGTAGGAGGCAGTGGTGGGCACCTGCGTGGGTTCGTACGACAGCGACGGGGAGTAGGCGGGGGGAGCGGGGGACTGGGGCGGGGGCGGTGGTGGCAGATGGAAGCTGCCGGTGTCCGACGCGGTGGGGAGCGGCGGGAGCGGTATGTCTCCGCTCGGGCGCTCAGGAGTGGAGCGCCCGGGAGTGGAGCGGTCCGGGGGCGTACGGGCGGGGGACGAGGGGTCGGGTGCGAGGTGCGCCGCCGGTGGGGCCTCGCCGGTCCGTGGGGGCGGTGGCGAGGCGCTCGTACCGGGTGATCGCGGCACGAGGTCGTGCCCGTGGCTCCGGGACTCTTCCCGTGGTGGGGGCTGTCCCTCCCCCTGTCCCTCTCCCTGGCCCTGCTGCCCTTGCCTCTCCCGTTCCCGTTCCCGTTCCCGGCCTTGACGGCCTGGATGGCTCTGCGGCGGGCTGGGGGCTGTCGTGGCCGTGAGGGGGCCCTCGGGGCCGAACCCTGAGGGAAGCGGGCCGAGTTGGTCGAAGATCTCGATCAGCTCGTCGTCGGGGCCGGGTTCCGGGAGGAGTTCCCTGGCCGGGACGAGGGCCTTCCGCGCGCCGGTGGCGGTGCGGAACCTGGCCTGCGGGTTCGGTTCGAGCAGGGACGCCACGACCTGCCACAGCGGCTCGGGAATCCCCTTGGGGGCACCCGGAGTGCCATGGGCCGCGAAGTGCTCGATCAGCGCCTTGGCGTCCGGCTTGGCGCCTTCCAGGAGATAGAGGGCGACCAGGCCCACGGCGAAGAGATCGGCGGGGAAGTCCGGGTCGGCGCCGAGCATCTGCTCGGGCGCGAAGTAACCGGGTGTTCCCACCACGTAGTTGGTCTCGGTGAGCCGGGGTTCACCGAGACGCATGGAGATGCCGAAGTCGGACAGCCGCAGCCGGGGACGGCCCGTGCCGGTCGCCTCCAGCAGGATGTTGGCGGGCTTGATGTCACGGTGGACGATCCCCTCCGCGTGCACCGCGGCGAGCCCCGCCAACAGCTGGTCGAGCAGGGTGCAGACGAAGGCCGGCGGCAGGGGACCGTAGTCCCCGATCAGGTGGACCAGCGAGCCTCCACCGACGAGATCCATGGTGAACAGGACCTTGTCGTCGTCGGCGGCCCAGCTGGCGGGAGCGAGCACATGAGGGTGGTCGATCCGCACCGCCTGCTCACGCACGAACCGCAGCAGCGAGTGGGCGTCGCTCTGCTGGAGCACCTTGGCGGCCACGTACCGGCGCCGCCGGTGGTCCCAGGCGCGCCAGACGGCACCGACTCCCCCGCGTCCGATCGGGTCGACCAGTTCGTACCGGCCGGCGAAGACCTCACCCATGGTCGTGCGTCGCTCCCCCTTCGGCGGTCGGTACGGCGGCCTCTTCGAGGTGCCCGGCTGCCTGGCTTCCGGCTGCCGGAAGGCCGACGGGCTCTCCGGTGGCAGGTGTTCGGCGGCCGGGCGGTGTGCTCAGCTCTGGTGGGACTGGTAGTGGGCGACCGCGTCGGAAGTGCGGCCGGCTCCGTACACCCGGAGGAACTCTGCCAGTTCCGGGTGGGTCGGGGCGAGGGTGTCCGCCGCGTCGATGATGTCCCCGGCCGCGGACACCGAGCGCAGCAGTGACTGGATCTCGCGCACCACGCGCTTCACCGTGGGCGCCCCGCCCGAACTGGTCGTCGACTGCGTGGTGTTGCTGAGCACCGAGCCTCCTTGCGACTTCTTGATCTCGTCCATACGCTCGGTCGCTTCGGCGGCGCTCACACTGCCGTCGGCCACCTGACCTGCGAGATCCTGCAGCAACTGCACGCGCTGCACCACCGCGGGATTGCCGATCTTGGCGCGCTGGCCGCTCATCAGCTGAGACAGCATGGGCGCGGACAGGCCGAGCACCCCCGCCAGGCGGGCCTGGTTGAGTCCCAGGTCGTCTATGAGCCTACGGAAGAGCGCCCCCAGCGGCTCCCCGTACCAGTTCCGCTGCAGCTCCCGGGCTCTCGCGGTTGCTTCCTGCTGTGCGGCGTCCATGTGCGTCTCCCCATCGCTTCCCCAAGTACCGCGGTTCGCTGCCGCGAACCACGTCGTGCATCTTACGGAGAGTGGTCGTGCACGGGGACCCCCAATCCTTTTGCGGGATACCCCGGGTGACCCGGTACTCTGGTCTGCGGTGGTGGTCCAGAGGGAGATCCTTCTGGCGTATACCTCCTTTTCGGGGCCTTAGCTCAGTTGGTAGAGCGCTGTCTTTGCATGGCAGATGTCAGGGGTTCGACTCCCCTAGGCTCCACGAACAGAACCCCCTCGGACCGGCTTTACGCAGGTCGGAGGGGGTTTTTGTGGTTCGGGGGCGAGGGGCGGGGCGAGGGTCGGCCTCCTCGGGAGCTCCGGGGGACCCGCAAGGCTCCGTCCGCGGTGGCCCGGCTCGGCGGATACGAGAAATTTTTGCACCCACGCTTTTTTTCGTGCTCCTCCCGTCCGGCGGAGACCTGTTCAACAGGTCGAACACGGAAGGGAGTTGGGGGTCCGTCGTGTCATGACGTGACCTCATCAACCCTTAGGCGCGCCCTTCAGTGCTCCGAGACCCCGTCGAGTGCGGGTGCGGTGACCTGCGTCACAGGGATTTCGTTGCGGTATTTGCGATTGTTTGCGCAAAGATACGCCGAGTGACGAGGGTGTGTGGCCGTCGCCCGAGGGGTTCCGGTGGCGTGAGGGTGACATGCAGGAGTCGTGAAGGCATGCGTGAGCTGCCGTGAACGAAAGTGCGTAATCAGAGCACTGCACTCCGTTAAGCGGGTCGACGGGGGTGGTGCATGGGCTGTCGGTTGCAAACGTCATCACGGGTGGAACCCGGAGCGGTGTCGTGGACGAGGCTGCCAACCGGGTCGCGACCTGGGTCGGTTTCACGTGAAACATGACTGTGGGGCAGGAGGCTTCGAGCCTCCTGCCCCACAGCCCGTCAGCATGTCCGAAGCATGTCCGATATCTGTGCCGTCCGAGCTACCCGTGCCGCTGGTCTCGCTCGCACCAGTCGCACCAGTCGTTGCCGGTCGCGTCAGCCGCGCTCCTCGCGGTCCGCCGCCTCCGCCTCGGCCTGCTTGGCCTGGACCTCGGGGTCGAGGTCTTCCTGGCCGCTGCCGTCGACCGAGGCCAGCCGGCCGGTCTCCGGGACCTCGGTGGCGGCCGGCGGTTCGACCAGCCAGTCGGGGTTGGCCTGCTTGTCCCACCACTTCCAGGCGGCGAAGGCGCCACCGGCGAGGATGCCCAGTACAGCCAGCCCCTTGGCGAGACGGCCGGCCCTGGCCCGCCGCTCGTGCTTGCGGACCAGCTTCTCGACCTCCTTGGCCGAGACCTGGCCGCGCAGCGCCGCCAGCGCCGCCGCACTGCGGGACGCGGCCTCCTCGCGAGCGGGACCGGCCGCGGACCTGGCCTGTTCGAGCCTCGGGCGGGAGTACTCCGCTGCCTGCCGGGCGGCCTTGCGGGTTCGAACGGCGGCCTCGTGCGCGGCCTGGTCGACCTTCGGCGGTACATGGGTGCGCGCCTGCTCGAGACGTGGCGCGAGGTGGGCGTCGTACTGGGTGCGTGCCTGTTCGGCGGCTTGGAGGGCGGCGGACGACACCTTGGGTGCGAGCTTGACGCGTGCTTCATGCGCGTAGTGGGTGGCTCGGTCCTTCGTCGTGTCGGCGTAGGGCGCCACCACTTCCGCGGCGTGCCGCACGCTGTCCTTCGCCGACTCGGCCGCCGCGCGCACGCTGTCCTTGCGGGTCACGGGATCCTCCTCCTCGGTGGCGTACATGGGGGCTTGGGGCCATCCCCCGGAAAGTCACAGTTCGCCTTTCCGCCCTTATCCGGATCATGCCTGCCGGAGCGCTCCGGGGCATGCGAGGGCGGGCATCCGGGTCATGAATGGTGACTCCGGGGGTACTTGGTGCGATAACCGATCAATACGGTGCAACAGGAGTTCGCGACGACAATGTCATGGATCCCCGGACCGCGCGCCCGTTTGGTGCGAAGCCGCTGAAGCGGTGAAGCGGTGAAGGGGTTGAGCAGCCGGCGCGGTGCCCGCGGCGCTGACGGAAGACTGGCGACGCGGTCCGTGCGAGGATCGGGGAGTCACAAAGGACGACGGAAGGCAGATCGTGGCCGAGCAGCTCTACGCCACCCTGAAGACCAATCACGGCGACATCGAAGTGCGGCTCCTGCCGAACCACGCGCCCAAGACGGTCCGCAACTTCGTCGAGCTCGCCAAGGGCGAGCGCGAGTGGACCAACCCGGCCACGGGTGCGAAGTCCACGGACAAGCTCTACGACGGCACGGTCTTCCACCGGGTGATCAGCGGCTTCATGATCCAGGGCGGCGACCCGCTGGGCAACGGCACCGGCGGTCCCGGCTACGAGTTCGAGGACGAGTTCCACCCCGACCTCGCCTTCGACAAGCCGTACCTGCTGGCCATGGCGAACGCAGGGCCGGGCACCAACGGCTCGCAGTTCTTCATCACTGTCTCCCCGACGGCGTGGCTGACGCGCAAGCACACCATCTTCGGCGAGGTCACCGAAGGCGCCAGCCAGAAGATCGTGGACGCCATCATCGCGTTGCCGACCAACCCGCGCACCGACCGTCCCGTCGAGGACGTCGTCATCGAGTCGGTCGTCGTCGAGACCCGCTGAGCCGAAACGGGCCGCGTACGGACGGGCCGCGTACGGACGGGACGGGCCGAGGACGCGCCGGACCGTGACCGTCCGGCGAGCCCTTCTCCGGGCCTCGCGCCGGGGGCTTTCCGCAGGGAACCAAACGCCCCGCCCATCCGTAGGGATGAGCGGGGCGGTGTGTTGCGTACCCAGTACGCCCAGAAGGATGAGGGAACCTCGATGGATCAGGCGCCAGGCAGCCCGCAGGGACCGCAGGGTGCCCCCAGCCTGCCCACCTGCTACCGGCACCCGGACCGGGAGACCGGCGTCCGGTGCACCCGGTGCGAGCGCCCCATCTGTCCCGAGTGCATGGTCAGCGCCTCGGTCGGCTTCCAGTGCCCCGAGTGCGTGCGTGAGGGTTCCGGCACGGGCCACGCGCCCGGCGCCACCCAGCCCCGCACCCTCGCGGGCGGCACGATCACCTCGGACCCCCGGCTCCTCACCAAGATCCTCATCGGGATCAACCTCGCCGTCTTCCTGGTCCAGCTCCGCGTCGGCGACCGTTTCACCGACAGCTTCGACCTGATCGGCCGGGCGTACGTGCCGGCCCTGGAAAGCGTCGAGGGTGTCGCGGAGGGGCAGTGGTACCGGCTGGTCACGGCGATGTTCCTGCACGGGAGCTATATCCACATCGCCTTCAACATGCTCAGCCTGTGGTGGATCGGCGGCCCCCTCGAAGCCGCCCTCGGCCGCGTCCGCTATCTCGCGCTGTACGGGGCCGGCGGCCTCGCGGGCAGTGCGCTCACGTATCTGATCGCCGAGCCGAACCAGCCGTCGCTGGGTGCCTCCGGTGCGATCTTCGGCCTCTTCGGCGCGACCGCGGTTCTGATGCGCCGGCTGAACTACGACATGCGCCCGGTGATCGCCCTGCTGGTGATCAACCTGATCTTCACCTTCGGGTGGCCGAACATCGCCTGGCAGGCGCACGTCGGCGGCCTCGTCGGCGGTGTCCTCGTCGGCTACGCGATGGTGCACGCGCCCCGGGAGCGACGGGCGCTCATCCAGTACGGTTCGTGCGCGCTCGTGCTGATCGCGGTCGTGGTCATGACCCTCGTAAGGACTGGTCAGCTCACCTGACTCGCCTCGGCCCTCCGCCGTCAGGCAGGGCGTCGGGGAGCCGTCGGGGCCCTCGAAAGTCGTCGGAAGTCCACGTTGTCCACAGACCGTGGCGGATCTTGTGCATGCTGTTGGGGAACAGGTGTGCGCACTGTCGCTGACCTGGGTTTCCCCAGGCGGGACAGGGGGCGAACAGGCTTCCGGATCCCGGTAGGTCAGTCACACCGGCGTCAACACCCGGTGGGTTATCCACAGATCTTCCGACCTTTTCCCCACTGTGGACAGCGTTGTGGATAACTCAGTGGACAGCTTGGGCCAGGGCTTGCGGACGAGGGCTCGCACGGAGTCCGTGCGAGCCCTCGTCCTACCTGGTCGTCATCCTGGGCGGGCGCTACTTCCACTGCGTGGAGACGCCGAATCCCGCCGCGATGAAACCGAAGCCGACCACGATGTTCCAGTTGCCCAGCGAGTCGATCGGCAGCGAGCCGTCCGTCACGTAGAACACGACGATCCAGGCGAGCCCGATGAGGAACATGGCCAGCATGACCGGGGCGACCCAGGCACGGCTGTTCAGGTTGATGGCGGTCGCCTGCTTCGCCGGGGGCGGCGTGTAGTCGGCCTTCTTGCGGATACGTGACTTCGGCACGAGGGTCTCTCCTGTCGATGCGCTGCGTGGCCGCGCAGGGAACGTGGGCTGCCGGGGGCAGCGTACAAGGGGACTCTTAGTGCTCCCCCGGGCGTCCGTTAGCGTAGTGCTTCCGCGGCGCCGAAGGAGATAAGGGTACGTTGAGCAATTCTGCCGACTCTCCCCGGTCGGGATCCAGCCCTGACCGTATCCGGCGATTCCGGCCGATGCGGCTGCTGACCGTGGCCGTCTTCGCCCTGGCCGGGCTGATCTTCTTCACCAGCTTCGACACGGCCAAGGGCACCAACATCCGTACCGACGCCTCGCTGCTGAAGCTCTCCGACCTCATCGAGGAGCGCAGCCACAAGAACGGGCAGCTCGACGAGAGCAACGGATCACTGCGGCACGACGTCGAGACCCTCGCCGAGCGGGACAACGGCAGCACCGCGGCGGAGGCGGCCAAGCTCGCCGCCCTGGAGAAGAACGCGGGCACGCAGAAGCTCAAGGGCAAGGCCCTCACCGTCACCCTCGACGACGCGCCCCCCGACGCCACGGCCAAGCTCCCCGGCTATCCCGAGCCGCAGCCCGACTACCTGGTCATCCACCAGCAGGACCTGCAGGCCGTGGTCAACGCCCTGTGGCAGGGCGGAGCCGAGGGGATCAAGGTCATGGACCAGCGGCTGATCTCCACCAGTGCCGTCCGCTGCGTCGGCAACACCCTGATCCTCCAGGGCCGCGTCTACTCACCCCCGTACAAGATCCAGGCGGTCGGGGACCCGGAGAAGCTGCAGAAGGCCCTCACGAAGTCCGCGGCGATCCAGAACTACATGGTGTACGTCAACGTCTACGGGCTCGGCTGGAAGGTCGACGAGAACGGGACGGTGACTCTTCCCGGCTACTCGGGCACAGTGGATCTCCACTACGCGAAGCCTGTGGAGTAGGCCCGTGGAGTAGGGGAGCAACTGCCGCTGGGGGACCTTGTGTCGGTGCGAGTGGTCGTCAGGACGTTCAGCGAGCTGTGCATCACGGTCGGGACCGTGATCGTGCTCTTCGTGGTCTACGTGTTGTTCTGGACGGGTGTGAAGGCCGACACCGCGATGAACGACCAGATCGAGCAGCTCCAGAAGCAGTGGGCGCGCGGGACCGCGACGGCCGAGCCGGAGAAGCCGGCGGCGACGGGCGGCCCGGGTGCGGCTCCGGCTCCGGCGAAGCCCGCCGCGTACAAGGACGGCAGGCCCTTCGCTGTGATGTACATCCCGCGGCTTGGTTTCACGTGGAACAAGCCCGTGCTCGAAGGCACCGGGACCAAGACCCTCAAGAAGGGGCTGGGCCACTACGCGAGCACCGCGCGCCTCGGTGAGCGGGGCAACTTCGCCGTCGCCGGTCATCGCCGGACGTACGGGGATCCGTTCAAGGATTTCCCCCGGTTGCGGCCGGGGGACCCGGTGGTGCTGACCGACGGCACGACGTGGTTCACGTACCGCATCGACACCCAGCCCTACAAGACGCTGCCCGGGGACATCGCGGTCATCGACCCCGTACCGAGGAAGTCCGGGTACACGCGGGAGGGCCGTTATCTGACCCTGACCACCTGCGAACCCGAATGGGGTCACAGCCATCGGCTGATCGTCTGGGCACACCTTGATACGACCCAGCCTGTAGAGGCTGGGAAACCGGAGGCCCTACGCCGTTAGTCTGGTCGGGTACGGCGTGAGTCTGGTGCCGTGGTGCGACGGAAGGGACGGCATGTACGGCTTTATCTGGCGGCATCTGCCAGGGAACACGTGGATCAAGGCACTGCTCTCCATCGTGCTGGTCCTCGCGGCGGTCTACGCGCTCTTCCAGTACGTCTTCCCGTGGGCCGAACCGCTGCTGCCCTTCAACGATGTGACGGTGGACAACCAGTGAGCGCGCGGATTCTCGTCGTCGACAACTACGACAGCTTTGTGTTCAACCTGGTCCAGTACCTCTACCAGCTCGGCGCCGAGTGCGAGGTGCTGCGCAACGACCAGGTCGTGACGGCGCACGCGCAGGACGGGTTCGACGGCGTGCTGCTGTCGCCGGGACCGGGCACCCCCGAGCAGGCCGGGGTCTGCGTCGACATGGTGCGGCACTGCGCGGCGACCGGGGTCCCCGTCTTCGGGGTCTGCCTCGGAATGCAGTCGATGCAGGTGGCGTACGGCGGTGTGGTGGACCGCGCGCCCGAGCTGCTGCACGGCAAGACCTCGCTCGTGGAGCACGAGGGCACGGGCGTGTTCGCCGGGCTGCCGTCGCCCTTCACCGCCACCCGCTACCACTCGCTGGCCGCGGAACCGAAGACCGTGCCGGCCGAGCTGGAGGTCACGGCCCGTACCCACGACGGGATCATCATGGGTCTGAGACATCGTGAACTGCCCGTCGAGGGTGTTCAGTTCCATCCCGAGTCCGTGCTGACCGAGCACGGCCACCACATGCTGGCCAACTGGCTGGTGGAGTGCGGCGACCAGGGAGCCGTGGCCAGGTCGGTGGGGCTCGCCCCGGTGGTGGGCAGGGTCACGGCGTGACCGCGCTGCGCCCCGAGCGCGACAGTGCCGCCCCGTACGGTGAGGACGCCGGGTACGGGGGCGCTGCGGCGTTCGAGGTGACGCCCGGCAGTGGGCCGGCCGGCGACGGGCTGACCGGCGACGGTGCGATGCGGGCCGCCGTCGACGGACTCGCCGACCCGCTCAGCGACCCCTTGCCGGGTCTGCCGCGGCCCGCGCCGCCCGAGCAGGACTGGTACGACCCTCAGGCGCTCCGGACACCGCAAGCGCCGCAGACCTACACACCGGACTGGAGTGTCGGGCAGAGCGCTTCGGCGTACACGGAGCCGATACGCCGCGCGCACACGGAGCCCACCCACGGGTACTCCGCGCCACAGCCGCCGTACACGGCGCCCCAGCCCCAGCCCCAGCCTTACGCGCAGCCGCAGCCGGCGTTCGCCGAGCCGACACAGCCGTACTCGCCGCCGTACGAGGCACCCGCCGCCTCCGTCGCCCCGACCGTTTCCTCCGCCTCCGCCTCCGCCTCCGCCGAGGAGACCGTCGCGCTGCGCATAGCCGATGTCGCCGCCGGCACCGGGATCGGAGCCGGCTCGGCGGCGCCCTCCGCGGCCTCTGCGGGCTCTGTGGCGGCGTCGGGTGGCGTAGGCGCCCCCGGTGGCCGTGCGGCCCGGCGCAAGGCCTCCAGGCGCCGTGGAAGGCACGGCGGGCCCGGCGGGGCGCAGGAGGAGGAGGCGGAGCAGCCGGAGCGGTCCGGCAGCGACGCGCCCTCCTCCCGGATGGCGGCGCGGCGCGCGGCGCGGGAGCGGAAGCCGGGCGCGGCCGTGATGGCGAGCCGGGCGATCGGCGAGGTGTTCATCACCACCGGTGTACTGATGCTGCTGTTCGTGACCTATCAGCTGTGGTGGACGAACGTCCGGGCGCACGCGCAGGCCGGCAGCGAGGTGAGCAGCCTCCAGAAGGACTGGGCGAAGGGCAAGGGCAATCCGGGGACGTTCGAGCCGGGTCAGGGCTTCGCCCTTCTGCACATCCCGAAGCTGGACGTGGTGGTACCGATCGCCGAGGGCACCGACAAGAAGCGGGTGCTGGACCGCGGCATGGTGGGCCACTACGCCGAGGAGGGCGTGAAGACCGCGATGCCGGACGCCAAGGCGGGCAACTTCGGGCTCGCGGGGCACCGCAACACCCACGGTGAGCCCTTCCGCTACATCAACCGTCTCAAGCCGGGCGACGAGATCGTCGTCGAGACGCAGGACAAGTACTTCGTCTACAAGATGGCCTCGATCCTGCCGGTGACGTCGCCCAGCAACACCTCGGTCCTGGACGCGGTTCCCAAGGGCTCGACGTTCAAGTCGGCGGGCCGCTACATCACTCTCACCACCTGCACCCCGGAATTCACCAGTAAGTACCGGATGATCGTCTGGGGCACGATGGTCGAGGAACGGTCGCGCGACAAGGGCAAACCCGAGGCGCTCGTCGACTAGCGGCGTGTTCCGAGATTCCTGAGACACCAGACAGAGACACCAGACGGGGACAACGCAGTGGCAGCGACGACCGACCACGAAGAGCACACGGGCGCGCCGGCGTCCCCGCCCGCGCCGCGGCGGCGCGGTGGCGGGCGGATCGCGGCGGCCGTCAGCGTCTTCGGTGAACTCCTCATCACGGCGGGCCTGATCATGGGCCTGTTCGTCGCCTACTCGCTGTGGTGGACGAACGTGATCGCGGACCGTGAGGCCGACAAGCAGGGCGACAAGGTGCGGGACCACTGGGCCGAGGACCGTGGCCCGATCGGTCTGGACACCAAGGACGGCATCGGCTTCCTGCACGTCCCGGCGATGAAGAACGGCGAGGTGCTGGTCAAGAAGGGCACCTCCACGAAGCTGCTGAACAACGGGATCGCCGGCTATTACACGAACCCCGTCAAGTCCGCCCTGCCGCAGGACGAGAAGGGCAACTTCTCGCTGGCCGCGCATCGCGACGGGCACGGCGCGAAGTTCCACAACATCGACAAGTTGAAGAAGGGTGACGCGATCGTCTTCGAGACGAAGGACGACTGGTACGTCTACAAGGTCTACGCGACCCTTCCGGAGACGTCGAAGTTCAATGTCAACGTCCTGGGGGCCGTCCCCAAGGAGTCGGGCAGGTCGAAGGCGGGCCGGTACATCACGCTGACGACCTGCACGCCGGTCTTCACGTCCCGCTACCGGTACGTGGTCTGGGGCGAGCTGGACCGGGTGGAGAAGGTCGACGACGACCGGACGCCGCCGCCGGAGCTGCGCTGACGCGACGGGGCCCTTCGAGGAGTCCCGCCCCGTCCTCCCTGCCTCGTCACTCCTCGTCCCTCCCGTCCCTCCCCGTCCCGATGCCGTACGACGACGAAGCCCCGGCGCCCTCCTGCGAGGGGGCCGGGGCTTCGTCGTCGTACGTGGACGCCGTGCTCGACGGCGGGGAGCGGGGGTGTCAGCTCAGCCGGAGCCGCCGCTGAGGAAGCCGCCGCCGTTGCCGCCGCCGTTGTTCCCTCCGGCGCCGACCGTGACCAGGTTGACCCGGTCGCCGGCCTTCACCTCGTTGCCCTGTCCCGGGTCGCTGGCGATGACGATGGAGTTGCCGTCCTGCGAGCCCGAGATGTCGCCGAGCTGGAGCTGGCTGCTCGCGAGGACCTGCTTGGCCTGGTCGAGGGTCATCTGGGTGACCTTCGGCATGGCGAACTTCTGCTCCTCCTGCTTCTTCTCCTTGCCGATCTGGATGGTCACCGTGGATCCGGGGTCGGCCGGCGAGTTGGCCTGGGGCGAGGTCGCGATGACCTTGCCGACCAGGTTGCCGTCGTCGGTCTCCACCTCGGTGCAGGTACCGGTGAGGTCGTTCTGTTCCATCTGGGCCTTGGCCTGGTCGCAGCTCTGGCCGCCGACGTCCGGAACGGTGACCTGCTTCTTCTCCTTGGCGACGGTGAGGGTGATCGTGGAGCCCTTCTCCACTTCCTCACCCGAGGACGGGTCCTGGTCGAGGACGGTGCCGGGGTCCTCGCTGGACTCCTTGCTCTCCGTCTCGACCTCGAACTCGTACTTCTCACCTTCGAGCTTCTTGGTGGCCTGCTCCACCGAGTCGTCGATGACGTTCGGGACCGCCACCTTCGGCGCCCCCGTGGACACCGTCAGCGTGATCGTGTCGCCCTTTTTGACCTCGGTCTTGGCGACCGGGTCCTGGTCGCAGACGCTGTTCTTGGGCGTGTTCTCACACGGCTTCTCGTTGATCGTGAGTTTGAGGTCGACGTTGGCCGCCGTCTGTTTCGCGTCGGCCACGGTGCGGTTCACGAAGTTGGGCGCGGGGAACGGGTCGTCCCCGCCGCCGCCTCCGCCGGTCATCCACTTGCCGATGAGGATCGCGCCGATCAGCACGAGCGCACCGGCGACGACGAGAAGGATCGTCGAGGTGTTGCTCTTCTTCTGCTGGCGGCGCCGGCCCGCGCGGTCGTCGTAGCCGAAGGCGCCGTCGTCCGGGTTCGTCGGGGGCAGCATCGCGGTGTGCTGGCCGTCCCCGGAGCGCAGGGCCGTCGTCGGCTGGTCGTCCGGGTAGCCGCCGTAGCCGACCGAGCCCATGGCCGCCGTGGCCGCGACGGGCTGACCGTCGAGGCAGGCCTCGATGTCGATGCGCATCTCGTCGGCGGACTGGTACCGGTAGTCGGGGTCCTTGGTGAGCGCCTTCAGGACGATGGCGTCCATCTCGGGCGTGATCTCGGGGTCGAAGACGCTGGGCGCCTGCGGCTCCTCGCGTACGTGCTGGTACGCGACCGCCACCGGGGAGTCCCCGATGAAGGGCGGACGGACCGTCAGGAGCTCGTACAGCAGGCATCCCGCCGAGTACAGGTCGGAGCGGGCGTCGACGGGCTCGCCCTTCGCCTGCTCCGGTGAGAGGTACTGGGCCGTCCCTATCACCGCGGCGGTCTGCGTCATCGTCATACCGGAGTCGCCCATCGCGCGGGCGATGCCGAAGTCCATGACCTTGACCTGGCCGTTGCGCGTCAGCATGACGTTCGCCGGCTTGATGTCGCGGTGGACGATGCCGGCGCGGTGCGAGTACTCCAGCGCCTGGAGGATGCCGATGGTCATCTCCAGCGTGCGCTCGGGCAGCAGTTTGCGCCCGGAGTGCAGCAACTCGCGCAGGGTGGACCCGTCGACGTACTCCATCACGATGTACGGGATGGAGATGCCTTCGATGTAGTCCTCGCCGGTGTCGTACACGGCGACGATCGCGGGATGGTTGAGCGAGGCGGCCGACTGGGCCTCCCGGCGGAACCGGGCCTGGAACGACGGATCGCGTGCGAGGTCCGCACGCAGCGTCTTCACCGCCACCGTGCGGCCGAGCCGTGTGTCATGGGCGAGGTGTACCTCCGCCATGCCACCACGGCCGAGCACGTGGCCCAGCTCGTACCGGCCGCCGAGGCGACGCGGCTCTTCCATAGCTACCTACCAGCCTTTTCCGACGGTCCTGACCACACCACGTGTGGTCCGGCGGTGTGCTGTCCGGGCATACCGTACCCGGCTCGCCTTCACTGACCTGGCCACAACCGTCACCCGATACAGGACCGGTATCGCAACGTGCACCGATGTGAAGGAGACGTGAGCGGGGTCACTTCTTGCTGTCGAGGACTGCCTTCATCACGTCCCTTGCGATCGGAGCGGCGAGACCACCGCCGGAGATGTCGTCACGGTTGGCGCTCTCGTCCTCGACGACCACGGCGACGGCGACCGGAGAGCTGCCGTCGTCGGTCTTCGCGTACGAGATGAACCAGGCGTACGGGTTCTCGCTGTTGCCGATGCCGCGCTGGGCGGTACCGGTCTTGCCGCCGACCGTGACGCCGCTCTCGTTGATCTGGCCCTTGGTGCCGGTGCCCTCCTTGACGACCGTCTCCATCATCGACTGAAGGATCTGGGCGTTCTTCTCGGACAGCGGCTCGCTCATCTGCTCGGGGTCGGTCTGCTCGATGACGTCGAGGTTCGGCGCCTGGAGCTTGTCGACCATGTACGGCTTCATGAGCTTGCCGTCGTTGGCGATGGCCGAGGCGACCATGGCCATCTGCAGCGGGGTCGTGGCGGTCTCGAACTGGCCGATGGAGCTGAGCGCGGTCTGCGGCTTGTCCATGTTCTCGGGGAAGTTGGAGGCGCTGGAGCGGACCGGTACGAACTGCTCCTCGTTGAAGCCGAACTTCTTGGCCTCCTTCAGCATCTCCTCCTTGCCGACGTCGACGCCGAGCTTGCCGAAGACCGTGTTGCAGGACACCCGAAGCGCCTCGCGGAGCGACACGTCCTTGCAGGAGATGTTCCCCTCGTTCGGCAGCGGGGTCTTGGTGTCCGGCAGCATGTACGGGACCGGCGAGTCGGTCTTCTCGTCGGCGCTGTCGTAGACGCCGTTCTCCAGCGCGGCGGCGGCCGTGACCACCTTGAAGGTGGACCCGGGCGGGTAGATCTCGCGCAGGGCCCGGTTGAGCATCGGGTTGTCGGGATCGTTCTTCTTCTGGAGCTTGTCCCAGGCCTTGCCGTCGACCTTGGTGGAGTTGCCGGCGAACGACGACGGGTCGTAGGAGGGCGTGGAGGCCAGGGCCAGGATCGCGCCGGTCTCGGGGTTGATCGCGGCGACGGCGCCCTTGCCCCGCTTCAGCAGCCCGTTGTAGGCGGCCTTCTGCGCGGCGGCGTTGAGGGTGGTGTAGACATTGCCGCCCTCCTGCTTCTTGCCGGTGATCATGTCGAGGGTGCGGCGGAAGAAGAGCCGGTCGTCGTTGCCGGTGAGGATGCCGTCCTCGATGCTCTCCAGCTGCGTGGCGCCGAAGGCCTGCGAGGCGTAGCCCGTGACGGGGGCCCACATCGCGCCGTCCTTGTAGGTGCGCTTGTACTCGAAGTCGTTGAAGTCGTCGCCGTCCGTCTTGGTGGACCCGGTGATCGGGTCGCCGTCGACGATGATGTCGCCGCGTGGGGTGGCGTAGCGGTCCATCGCGACGCGGCGGTTCTTGGTGTCCTTCTTCAGCGAGTCCGCCTGGACGTACTGGATCCAGTTGTCGCGGACGAGCAGGGCGAGGACGAGGAGTCCACAGAAGATCGCAATCCGGCGCAGGGGCTTGTTCACGGTCGGACCACCTGGGTCATCTCGGCGTCGGGATTGGGTGCGGGGGCCGGGGCGGGCCGCCGGGCGGTGTCGCTGATCCGGATCAGGATGCCGATGAGTGCCCAGTTGGCGATGACGGAGGAGCCTCCGTAGGCCAGGAAGGGCATCGTCATACCGGTCAGCGGGATCAGGCCCATGACGCCGCCGGCGACCACGAAGACCTGGAGGGCGAAGGCGCCGGAGAGGCCGATGGCGAGCAGCTTGCCGAAGGGGTCGCGGGCGGCGAGGGCGGTGCGTACGCCGCGTTCCACGATCAGGCCGTACATCAGCAGGATCGCCATCACGCCGGCCAGGCCGAGCTCTTCGCCGAAGGTGGCGAGGATGAAGTCGGAGTTGGCGGCGAAGCCGATGAGGTCGGAGTCGCCCTGGCCCAGTCCGGTGCCGAGGGTGCCGCCGGAGCCGAAGGCCCACAGGGCCTGCATGGACTGCTCGGTGTGGCCGACGACGCCCTGCTGGCTGAGGGTGTACTCGCGCATGGGGTCGAGCCAGGCCTGGACGCGCTGCTGGACGTGCGACTCGAAGGACGCGACGCCGACGGCGCCGGCCGCGGACATCAGCAGACCGAACACGATCCAGCTGGTCCGCTCGGTGGCGACGTACAGCATGATCACGAACATGCCGAAGAACAGCAGCGAGGTTCCGAGGTCGGTCTCGAAGACCAGGATGAGGATGGAGATGGCCCAGATGACGATGATCGGGCCGAGGTCACGTCCGCGTGGCAGATAGAGGCCCATGAAGCGGCGGCTGGCCAGGGCCAGGGCGTCGCGTTTCACCATGAGGTAGCCCGCGAAGAACACGGCCAGGGCGATCTTCGCGAACTCGCCGGGCTGGATGGTGCCCAGGCCGGGGATCTTGATCCAGATGCGGGCGCCGAAGACGTTCTGGCCGAGGCCGGGGACCAGCGGCAGGAGCAGCAGGATCACCGCGACGACCATGGAGATGTAGGTGTAGCGCTGCAGGACGCGGTGGTCCTTGAGGAAGACCAGGACGATCACGAACAGCGCGACACCCAGAGCCGAGTTCAGCAGCTGGCGGGGGGCCGCCTCGAAGAAGGTGACGCTCTGCTGCAGTCGCTTGGACTGGTCCAGGCGCCACACGACGACCAGACCGATGCCGTTGAGCAGTGTGGCCAGCGGCAGCAGCAGCGGGTCGGCGTACGGGGCGAACTTCCGTACGACGATGTGGCCGACGCCCGCGAGCAGGCCGAGGCCGAGGCCGTAGCTCAGCAGGCCCGGCGGGACCGAGCCGTTGATGGCCAGTCCGACGTTGGCGTAGGCGAACACCGGGATGGCCACGGCGAACACGAGCAGCGCGAGCTCGGTGTTGCGCCGGCTGGGTGCGCCGATCGCGCCGATCGTGGACGTGTGCTGCATCGACGGGTTGGAAGTACTGCTCATCGTGTGACAGGGCCCCTCACGGCTGCTTACTGCTTACCGCACAGCGAGACCAGCTTCTGCTCTTCGTCGGAGAGGCTGGGGCCGGGTGTGGGAGTGGGTGCGGTCGCGGACTTGGACGGGTCGGGCGACGACTGCTCCCCGCTGGGGGGCGTCGACGGCGTCGGTGTGGCCTTGGACGCGACAGAGGTCCGGGTGGTTCCCGTGACTCCGCCGGCCTCGCCCTCGCCGGTCTTGGCGTTCTTCTTGCTCTCGGCCTTGCGGCGGTCGGCGTCCTTCTTGCACGCGGACGCCTGGGTGTCGAGCTCGGCGACCTTCGACTCGGCGTCGTGCAGGTCGGACTGGGCGATCGTCGCCTTGAGCTGCTTCTGCTGGTACGGCGGCAGGTACTTGAGTTCGATCTTCGGGTAGTCCTTCTCCACCTTCGAGAGCGAGACCCAGGCGAGATCCTGGCTGATACCGCGGTACAGGGCGATGTGGTCGTCGTTCGTGCCGACGTAGTACTGCGTCTGTGTCCAGCGGTAACCGCCGTACAGTCCGCCGCCGATGACGCCGAGCGCGAGGGCGGCGTAGAGGGATCTCTTCAGCCACCTGCGCCCGGAGCGGGGCTTGACGAAGTCCTCGTCGGAGTAGTCGCCGAACCCTCCGGTGGGTACGTATCCGGTGGCGTCGCCGCTGCCGGGCGGGCCGAACTCGCCGCCCTGCTCGGGCACCTGACGGCCGAGGCCGGAGGCGCGCCCCGCGGGTGTCTGCATGGCGCCGTCGTCGTGCAGGGGGTGCTGCTGGTTCTCGGCTACCGCGCCCACGACGACCGGGGTGTCGGAGATCTGCCCGGCGAGGGTGTCCCCGCCGTCGATGTCGAGGACGTCGGCGACGATGACCGTGATGTTGTCGGGGCCGCCGCCGCGCAGCGCGAGCTCGATGAGCTGCTGCACGGTCTCCTGGGGGCCCTGGTAGCTGGCGAGGGTGTCCTCCATCGTCTGATGGGAGACGACGCCCGAGAGCCCGTCGGAGCAGATCAGGTAGCGGTCGCCGGCGCGGACCTCACGGATGGAGAGGTCGGGTTCGACGTGGTCGCCGCTGCCCAGCGCGCGCATGAGGAGGGACCTCTGCGGGTGGGTGGTCGCCTCTTCCTCCGTGATGCGGCCCTCGTCGACGAGGCGCTGCACCCAGGTGTGGTCCTGGGTGATCTGCGTCAGCACGCCGTCGCGCAGCAGATAGGCGCGCGAGTCGCCGACGTGCACGAGGCCGAGCCGCTGACCGGTCCACAGGAGGGCGGTGAGGGTGGTCCCCATGCCTTCGAGCTGGGGGTCCTCCTCGACCATCATCCTGAGTTGGTCGTTGGCGCGTTGGACGGCCGTGCCGAGCGAGGTGAGGATGTCGGAGCCGGGCACGTCGTCGTCGAGCGCCACGATGGTGGAGATCACCTCGGACGAGGCGACCTCGCCGGCGGCCTGGCCGCCCATCCCGTCGGCGATCGCGAGGAGACGTGGTCCGGCGTAGCCGGAGTCCTCGTTCCCCTCGCGGATCATGCCTTTGTGCGATCCGGCGGCGAAGCGCAGTGACAGACTCATGCGCACCTCGCCCGTCGGCTCCGGGTACATCCGCACGGTGCCCACCCTCCGGTCGGGAGCGCGCCGGGGTCCGTCGTGGGGACCGCCGCTGCTCGCTCGCTCCGCTCGCGCTCATTCATGACGTAGCACTACTTCCGCAGCTCGATGACGGTCTTGCCGATGCGGATCGGCGCGCCCAGCGGAACCGGCGTCGGAGTCGTCAGTCGGGTCCGGTCGAGATACGTGCCGTTGGTGGACCCGAGATCCTCGACGATCCACTGGCCGTCACGGTCCGGGTAGATCCTGGCATGTCTGCTGGACGCGTAGTCGTCGTCCAGCACGATGGTGCTGTCGTGTGCACGGCCCAGCGTGATGGTCTGGCCCTGGAGGGCAACGGTCGTGCCCGTGAGGATGCCCTCGGAGACGACCAGTTTGGTGGGAGCGCCACGGCGCTGCCGGCCGCCGCCGGCGGCCGCTTGCTGGCGCTGCGGCGGTGGCGCGCTCTGGCGCGCGGCCTGCTGCGGCCTCTGGGCTTCCCGGCGCGACCCGCGCTGTGTGACACGCGTTCCGAACAGGTCGCTGCGGATGACCTGCACGGCCACGATCACGAACAGCCACAGTACGGCCAGGAAACCCAGCCGCATGACCGTGAGGGTCAGCTCTGACATTGCCCCCGCTTCACCCTTCGGCTTGCCGGTAAATGATGGTGGTGCTGCCCACGACGATCCGCGAGCCGTCGCGGAGCGTAGCGCGGGTGGTGTGCTGCCCGTCCACCACGATGCCGTTGGTGGACCCGAGATCCTGGATCGTCGAGGGCGTTCCGGTCCGGATCTCACAGTGCCGGCGTGAGACGCCGGCGTCGTCGATCCGCACGTCGGCTTCGGTGCTGCGGCCCAGCACGAGCGTCGGGCGGGAGATCTGATGGCGGTTGCCGTTGACCTCGATCCAGTGCCGCGTCCGTCCGCCCGGCTGCGGGGCCGCGGCGGGCCGCTGGCCCGCGGGTGCGGCGCCCGGACGTCCGCCGGGTGGCGGTGCGGCAGGCATGGGAGGAGCGGCGGCGGGCGGATAGCCGTAGCCACCCGCCTGACCGCGGGCGGCTGCCGGGGGCGGGCCCGCGGGGGCACGTCCGGGAGCGGCCTGCTGGTCGGTGGAGGAGGCGAGCGTACGACTGCGGACCCGGTAGAGGCCGGTGTCGAGGTCGGCGGCCTTCTCCAGGTGGACCTTGATGGTGCCCATGAAGGTGTAACGCTGCTGTTTGGCGTAGTCGCGCACCATGCCGGCCAGCTCGTCGCCGAGCTGGCCCGAGTAGGGGCTGAGACGCTCGAAGTCCGGCGTGCTCAGTTCCACGATGAAGTCGTTGGGGACGACGGTCCGGTCGCGGTTCCAGATGGTGGCGTTGTTGTCGCACTCGCGCTGGAGCGCTCCGGCGATCTCCACGGGCTGGACCTCGGACTTGAACACCTTGGCGAAGGTGCCGTTGACCAGACCTTCGAGACGTTGCTCGAACTTCTTCAGGACTCCCATGGGGCACCTCCTCCTTTGTTGTTGCCCTGGTACTGCTTACTGATCGTATCCACGCGCCGGGAAATCGGCTGGTTCCCCCTGTCGGACCGGTCGACGGATGTCGACGCCCACTGAAGTCCCCTCCCGAAGTTCCCTTCGAACCGCCTCTTCGAACTCCCCGAGGCACTCCGTATGGGAAGGATCGTAGAGGTGGCTTCACCACAGTGTCCCGCACCCGGCAGCGGACCTCGGCCCCCTCATGGGGAGATGGCCTGGACCGGTACGAGGTTGATACGTGAACCGGTTCTGCTTGATACGTGGCAGCCGGGCCCCGTGGGATCGGGGGCGCCACGGGAGTCGGTCCCGGTGGTGACGGCGGGGTGGCCGACGGGCCTGCCGGCCTGCCGCTGCCCTCCCGCGGGGCGTCCGCGGCCCTCGGGAACGGATGTGAATCCACCCCCTCCAGCGTGCTAATCTTCTCGATGTCGGAAGGCGCTCACCACCCTTGTGAGAGACGGAAGACACACCCAATGCGCGGGTGGCGGAATAGGCAGACGCGCTGGATTCAGGTTCCAGTGCCCGAAAGGGCGTGGGGGTTCAACTCCCCCCTCGCGCACCAGTAGGAGACGGGTCCCCGTCAGGACGGAAGTTCTGACAGGGGCCCGTTTCTCGTTGTACGGCGTACGGGGTGGATGTCGTACGCGGGCGGGACGGGCCCGGCCGCGCCCAGGCGGTCCCGGAGCCGCTGGCTACGGTGAGGTATCTCACGGTCGGGCAGGCCCAGGTGCACACTTCCGGACCGATGCGGACTACGTGGTGGGAGTGGTGCTCTGTGAAGGCGATCCTCTTCGGGGCGACCGGGATGGTCGGACGCGGAGTACTGCGGGAGTGCCTTCGGGACGCGGCGGTCGAGAGCGTGCTCGTCGTGGGCCGTACGCCCCTGGGGATCACCCATCCGAAGCTCCGTGAGGTCGTACGGGCCGACCTCACGGACCTCGGCGGGCTGGAGGAGGAACTCTCCGGGTTCGACGCCTGCTTCTTCTGCCTCGGCGTCTCGTCGGCCGGCATGAAGGAGGCCGCGTACCGCGAGGTCACGTACGACCTCACGCTCGCGGTGGCGCGCTTCGTGGCCGTGTCGAGTCCGGGGCTGACCTTCTGCTACGTGTCCGGGCAGGGGACCGACAGCTCCACGCGCGGGCGGGTGATGTGGGCGCGGGTCAAGGGGGAGACGGAGAACGCGCTGCTCGCGCTGGACGGCGTGGACGCGTACATGTTCCGGCCGGGACTCATCCAGCCGCTCCACGGGATCACGTCCAAGACGCGCGCGTACCGCGTGATCTACGCGTTGACCGGGCGTCTGCTGCCCGCCCTGCGGAAGCTGGCGCCCCGGTGGGTCACCACGACGGAGCAGGTGGGTCTGGCGATGCTCGCGGTGGCCCGGCGGGGCGAGGCCGGGGGCCGGGTACCGGAGGCTGGGTCCGTCGAGAACCGGGTGCTGGAGACCGAGGCGATCAACCGGCTTTCGGGGGCGTAGGGGCGCTCTCTCAGGGGCGTACGGCGCGTTTCTCAGGGGCATGCGGGGCATGCGGGGCCGGGGTGCACGGGCTGGGCGCGCGCCCAGCCCGTAGCTCGTGGTGGCCGGCTGTGGCGCGCGTCCGTGCGGCGGTGCGAGCGAGGCGTCAGGCGGCCTTCGTGGTGAGCTGCTCGGCGAGGGTCCGTCCCCTGGCGGCGGCGTCGGTCAGGGCCTTGGCGCGGGACGCCTCGGCGAGCGGGATCAGCTCGGCCATCGCCGGGTTCTGCGCGGCCATCGTCAGCTCCGGGACGATGAATTCGAGGTCCAGGCCGAGCATGTCCTGGAAAACGGCTTCCAGGTAGTTCTGTACGTACTCGAAGCCCGCGCGGGGTGTACCCGGCGCGTAGGAGCCGCCGCGGCTGGCCACGACGGTCATCGGGGTGCCCTTGGCGGACTGGGTCTCGCCTGCGGTGCGGCCCACGACGACCACGTTGTCGACCCATGCCTTGAGGGTCGAGGGGATCGAGAAGTTGTACATGGGCGCGCCGATCAGAACGGCGTCCGCCTGCTCCAGTTCCTCGACGAACTCCACGCGCCGGGCGAAGGCCGCGGCCTGCTCCGGGGTGTGCTCCGACGGATCGGTGAAGACGGCGCTGTGGGCGTCGGCCGTGATGTGCGGGACGGGGTGGGCGGAGAGGTCGCGGTAGATCACCGTGCCCTGCGGGTGCTGCTCCTCCCAGGCCTTGCGGAAGGCGTCCGTGACGGCGCGGGACGCCGAGGCGGAGCGGGGGAAGAGGGACGAGTCCAGGTGCAGCAAGGTGGCCATGGGGTCTCCAAGGGGATGCGGGGTTCGACTGCGATCGGCTGGGATCAGGCTGGGTCGGGCCGGCTCGGCAGAAGCCTTACTTTTTGCTTGCACCTATGAATAACACAGGAGCTTACTTTTTTTCATCCCCGAACGGAGAGGCCAGTACTCTGAAGTCATGGCGGTCCAGGAAAACCACGACGCTGCGACGTGCCGGCGGGTCGACGACGGCATCACTCGCGTCTTCCAGATGCTCGGAAAACGCTGGACGGGCCCGATCGTGGCCGTCCTGCTGCCTGCCCCCGTGCACTTCGCCGACCTGCGGCGAGCCATCCCGGGCATCAGTGAGCGCATGCTCTCCGACCGGCTCACCGAGCTGGCGGGGATCGGCGTGGTGGTGCGCGAGGTCGACGAGGGGCCGCCGCTGCGTGTCTCCTACCGGCTGACGGAGGCCGGGTCCGCTCTGGAGCCGGCGCTCACGCAACTGGGCACATGGGCGGAGAAGTACCTGCTGGAGGACGGCCGTTGCCCGGAGGAGTTCCGGAAGTAGCGCGGGCGGGGGGCTCTCCGGCGGCGCTGAGCTGGTGTGTTGTCCACAGGCGCGGAGTTGTCCACAGGGGCTCACGCGGATCGGCGCACGGGGGTACGGTCGTCACGAATTGATGTTCGTCCGCGTGATGTCGGCGGGCTTGAAGTTCGTGTGCGGGGGAGGCGGTTCGGGTGAGCGAGACCGGTGGCCTGGTGGCCGGAGCGGTGAGGATTCCGAAGGTGCGCGGGTTCGCGCGGTGGCCCGCGGAGGACTCGGCCAAGAGCGAGGGCAAGGCCCTCCGGGACAGCGTTCCGCGCGGTGCGCACGCGTCTCTGGACACGAACGGCGACCGCCCGGACGCGGTGACGGCCGTCGAGGAGTCCGGCCGGGGCCGTATCCCCGAGCTCACACCGATACGGGTGGGCAGGATGGCGGCCACGCCGTTCGCCTTCCTGCGCGGCTCGGCAGGGCTCATGGCGTACGACCTGGCGCGCACACCTGTGACGGGCATAGGCGCACAGATCTGCGGCGACGCGCACGCGGGCAACTTCGGGCTGTACGGGGACGCGCGCGGCGGCCTCGTCATCGACCTGAACGACTTCGACGAAACGGCCCAGGGGCCCTGGGAGTGGGACCTCAAGCGCCTGGCCACCTCACTGGTGCTCGCCGCGCGCGAGGCGGGAGCGGACGAGGACACCTGCCGCAAGGCCGCGCACTTCACGGCCGGTTCCTACCGGCGCACGATGCGGCTGCTCGCCAAGCTCCCGGCCCTGGACGCGTGGAACGCCATCGCGGACGAGGAGCTGGTCTCGCACGCCGACGCCCACGACCTGCTCGGCACCCTGGAGCGGGTCGCGGAGAAGGCGCGGGCCAACACCAGCGGCCGGTTCGCGGCGAAGGCGACGCAGAGCGCCGAGGGCGGCGGGCGCCACTTCGTCGACGCCCCGCCGGTGCTGCGCCGCGTCCCGGACGGTGAGGCCACCGGGGTCGCGCTGGCCCTTGAGGAGTACCTGGACACGCTCTCCGCGGACCGGCTCCCGCTCCTCGCGCGGTACGCGGTGCACGACGTCGCCTTCCGCGTGGTCGGCACCGGCAGCGTGGGCACGCGCTCGTACGTGGTGCTGCTCCTGGACCACCGTGACGAGCCACTCGTCCTCCAGGTGAAGGAGGCCCGCGCGTCCGTCCTGGTGCCGCATCTGGCGGCGGCCGGGTTCCCGGTGCCGGAGGCCGGGCACGAGGGCCGGCGGGTCGTCCTCGGCCAGAAGCGCATGCAGGTCGTCAGCGACAACCTCCTCGGCTGGACGTCCGTCGACGGGCGCCCTTTCCAGGTGCGGCAGTTCCGCAACCGCAAGGGCAGCGTCGATCCCGCGGCGCTGGCCGCGGACCAGATAGACGACTACGCCCGGATGACGGGAGCACTGCTGGCCCGCGCCCACGCCCACAGCGCCGATCCACGGCTGGTCGCGGGGTACTGCGGCAAGAACGAGGAACTGGACGAGGCGGTCGCCGCCTTCTCCGTGGCGTACGCGGACCGGACGGAGGCCGACCACGCGGAGCTGGTGACGGCGGTCCGCTCGGGGCGGATAGCCGGGGAGCTCGGGGTCTGAACGGCCCGGGGCGGATGCCGGGGCCCGGCGGGGAGCCGGTGGAGAGCTGGAGGGGACCGGACCGACCGGTAGGGAGCCGGTGACAAGGTGCGGGGCCTCGTCCCGGGCGGATTCGAGTGGCTGGCGGAGCCGTGGCCTAGGCTGGGCGGGTGACGACCCCGGAAGCTGAGCAGTCCCCGTCCGACCCGCCGTCCGAGCCCTCCGCGGAGCCGGTCGCCGGTGAGCC
The DNA here is from genome assembly GCF_047444975.1 of Streptomyces sp. CWNU-52B. Classification (NCBI taxonomy): domain Bacteria; kingdom Bacillati; phylum Actinomycetota; class Actinomycetes; order Kitasatosporales; family Streptomycetaceae; genus Streptomyces; species Streptomyces sp. CWNU-52B. The sequence continues at coordinate 36,647 of NZ_JBLFJV010000016.1, forward strand.
GCGTGCCGATCGGGCCGGAGCCGGTCGGGCCGGCGCCGAGGAGGCACACGACGAAGCGGCGCGTGCCGCGGAGGCGCCGTCCGCCGAGTCGGCCGCCGACGGGGATGGCGACGGTGGTTCCGAGTCTTCTGTTGACACGGCTGAGACCGCTGACGCCGCTGAGGCTGGTGACGATTCCGGTGCCGGTGCGGCGGCGGGCTCGGCCGGTGCCGGTGGCGGTGACGCGTCGGTGGGGGCTCAGACGGATCAGGCGGATCAGGCGGATCGGCCCGTGGGTGGGACCGGTGCCGGTGCCGGTGCCGGGGGCGACGGGGCCGAGCGGCCCGAGGAGCGGCTGGAGCGGGCGGTGCGCGCGGCCGAGCAGGCGTTGATCGAGTTCGAGATCGCGGTGGAGACCTTCCGGGTCGAGGTGGAGAACTTCTCCCGGCTGCACCACCAGCGGCTCGGCCCGATGTACTCGCGGCTCGACGAGCTGGAGGCGGAGATCGCCGAGGCGCGGGCCGCGAGCACCGGTGACCCGGAGGACGCGCGCAAGGCCAAGGAGGCACGGGCCAGGGTCATGCCGATGCCCGGCATCGAGGAGCTGTTCCACGACTGGCTCGACTCGGACGGGCTGTCCCCGGAGGCCTCGGCCATGCTGACCGAGCAGCCGGTGCGGCCGCCGCAGCGGGTGCGGCCGAGCGACGAGGCCCGCAAGCTCTACCGGGATCTCGTCCGCAAGGCGCACCCCGACCTGGCACAGGACGACACGGAGCGCGCGCGGCGCGACGAGTTCATCTCCCGCGTCAACGCGGCCTACGGCCGGGGCGACGAGCCGCTGCTCCGGGAGCTGACCGCGGAGTGGGCCGCCGGTCCCGTCTCCGAGGAGTGGCAGCCGAGCCGCAGCGAGGAGCTCTACGCCCGGCTCGAATGGCTCGCCCAGCGCAAGGAGTTGCTCGCGCTCGTGGCCCGCGAACTGGAGGAGAGCGCGATCGGCGGGATGCTCAAGATCGCGCCGGACGACCCCGACCGGCTGCTGGAGGAGATCGCCGAGCAGCTGCTGGCCCAGGTGAGTGAGCGCGAGGCGGAGTTGGCGGGGCTGCTCGGCAGCGGTGCCTGATCGTTCGGCTGCGGTGTGCGGGGGCCGGTCGGGTAGCGTCGGGCCCATGAGTTTCGGAGCTGGTGTGCCCACGGTCGAGGTCGGGGATCTCGCGGACGGAGACTTCCTGCTGGACGTCCGGGAGGACGACGAGTGGCAGGCGGGTCACGCCGAAGGGGCACTGCACATCCCCATCAGTGATTTCGTCGCCCGTTACGGCGAGCTGACCGAGGCGGCGCCGCAGGACGGCAAGGTCAATGTGATCTGCCGCTCCGGCGGGCGGTCGGCGCAGGTCGCGATGTATCTGACCCAGCAGGGCGTCGACGCGGTGAACGTCGCAGGCGGCATGCAGGTCTGGGCGGCGGCAGGCCGCCCCGTGGTGAACACGGAGGGCGAGCCGGGGTTCGTGCTGTAGGCGGGGCCTGGCGTCCGGAGCCCGACGTCCGGGGCCCGACGTCCGGGGCCCGAGCTCATCCGAGAGGGTGTGCGGCCAGCAGGTCTCCGAGGGCCTCCTCGTGTGCCGGCGCCGGGCCGAGCGAGAGTTCCAGGTGCTTGGCCCAGGCGTGGTACCGGTGCAGCGCGTAGTCGGTGTCCGCGCCGAAGCCGCCGTGCAGGTGCTGAGCGGTCTGCACGACACGGCGTACGCCCTCGGAGGCCCAGATCTTGGCGACCGCCACGTCACCGGACGCGGGCAGCGCCCCGCCCGCCCCGGTGCCGATCCGCCACGCGGCCTGCCAGAGGGTCGCCTCCATCGCGCGCAGATCGATGTAGCGGTCGGCGGCCTGCACGGCCACGGCCTGGAACGTGGCGACCGGGAAGCCGAACTGCTCCCGCTTGCCGGTGTACTCGCTCGTCATGCCGAGTACCCGCTCGCCCAGTCCGAGCGCCAGCGCGCAGGTCCCGGTGGCGAGCAGGTCCCGCAGCCACGCCCAGGCACCGTCGGCGTCGATGACGTCACGCGCGGGGATCCGTACGGAGTCCAGGCGGAGTTCGCCGAGCAGTTCGCCCGTCGTCGAGACCTGCTCGGCGAGCGCCGTGCCCTGGTGACCGCGGGGCACGAGCGCGAGCACCGAGCGGCCCGGGGAACGGCCCGAGCCGGTGCTCAGCGCGGGTACGAGGACGTAGTCGGCGTTCCGCGCCCAGGGAACGGCCGTCTGGAGCCCGTCCAGCACCCACGTGTCGCTCTCCTGCCGTGCGGTCACGGCGAGTTCGGCGCCGTCGTGGCCGGTGCGCCCGTTCGCGGCGACGGTCAGCACCACCTCGCCCCGGCCGGCCCGTGCGAGCAGGTCGGTTTTCAACTCCTCGCCGCCGTACGTCTGTACGGCGACGGCGGCCGCCGTGCTCTCCAGCAGCGGCACCCGCGCGAGCACCCTCGCGGACTCCCGCAGCACCAGGCACAGCGCGACGACGTCCAGACCGGCGCCGCCGTGGCGCGTGTCGAGCAGCAGACTCAGCAGGTCCGCCTCGGCGAGCCCGGCCCACAGCGCGCGGTCGAAGTCCTCCGCGACGGCGCCCTCGGTGAGCGCGGGGCTCGGCACGCTGTCCGGCGCGACCCCCGAGAGGACCGCCTTCGCCGCCTCCACGGCCGCCTGCTGTTCCTCGGTGAAGGTGAAGTCCACGGTTCCGTCCTCCCGGCTGGTCCGCTGGCTGGTCCGTCTGGCGGAGCGTCAAGATAGAACAGGTTCTACAAGAAGGGAACGGCGGCGGCCCGGTCGTCGTCCCTGCGGTCTGTGGTCTGCGGTCTGCGGTCTGCGGGACGCCGGTGCGAGGGGAGAGCGGGCCGTAAGGTGTCCACCGCTGTGAACGACCTTGTGGCCGCTGGGCCCCCTGGGGCTGTGCGGGGTGGGCGGGCCTGAGTACCGTTCCGGTGCGGCCGTCGCGGGGCGGGCCGCCATATCCGGGCAGACATGGGGAAACGGGGAGCGATGGACGCGTACGACGAGGGCGCGAACACCCGCCCCGTGCCGAGCGGGCCCCCGGACACCGTCCCCGGTACCCCTCCCCCCGGCGGCATGGCCGCCCTCTCCCTCCCGTTCCAGATCGCCGCCGCGCTCGCCCTCGCCCTCGTCGCCGTCATCGCCTGCGTGCACCTCGGCATGGTCTTCCTGCACGTCGCGCCGTCGAACACGATCACCAAGCAGCACGCGGAGCTGATCGACGACTGGGTCTACCCGGAGTTCGAGCAGAACTGGAAGCTCTTCGCGCCCAACCCGTTGCAGCAGAACATCGCGGTCCAGGTCCGTGCCGAGGTGCAGGCCACGGACGGGGGCGTCAGGACGACCCGTTGGTACAACCTCTCCGCACAGGACGGCCGGGCCATCGACGGGAATCCGCTGCCGAGCCACACTCAGCAGAACGAACTGCGCCGGGCCTGGGACTTCTTCGTGGCGACGCACGACAGCACGAACCGTCCGAACGGTCTGCGCGGCGACCTCTCCGAGCGCTACCTGCGCCGGATCGTGGTCCTGCGCCTCGACCGCGCGGAGGCGGGCGGCCGGGGCGCCGTCGTCCAGCGGGTCCAGGTCCGGTCCCGTACGACCAACGTGCCGCCACCGGAGTGGAGCCGGGAGCAGGTGTCCGACAAGCCGGTCCTGCGGCAGCTGCCCTGGTGGCCGGTGTCGCAGACCGACCGGGCGGCCGGAACCCGGCCCGCGGACTCCGCGGCGACGACGGCGAGCGCGCGATGACCGATCCCGACAGCACCCCGGCGAGCGACCGGGACAGTTCCCCGCCGAGCACAGCGAGCACGCCGAGCACGGCAAGTCCTGTCGGTCCGCAGGCCGTCCGCAGCCTCGGGCGGGAACGGCTGGCCGGGCGGATCCGGCGGTTCGACCGGAAGCACCGGTTCGACCGGACGCTGGCGGACGTCGTCTCCCGGCTCACCGGCCGGGCCCTGGGGCCGTACCAGAGCGCGATCATCCGGATAGGTTTCGCCGGGACCTGGCTGTTCTTCCTGCTGCGGGAGCTCCCTCACCGCCAGGAGATGTACGGGCCTGACGGGCCCTGGAGCTGGGACCTCGCCCAGCAGCTCACCGCGAACAACCACGCCTTCACCGTCCTGGTCTGGGCCGACAGCCAGGTCTGGTTCGAGTTCGTCTTCGCGCTCGCCGTGCTCTCCAGTGCCCTGCTCCTGCTCGGCTGGCGCACCCGCACGATGTCCGTGCTCTTCCTGATCGGCGTGCTCTCCCTCCAGAACCGCAGCATCTTCATGGGGGACGGCGGCGACAACGTCATCCACCTGATGGCGATCTATCTGGTGTTCACGCGCTGCGGCCAGGTGTGGTCACTGGACGCGCGGCGTGAGCGCCGCTCGCGCCCGGACGCGACCCGTGACCTGGATCCGTACCCGGACCTGGATCCGGACCCGGCCCCGGACCGGGTCGGCGTCGTCCTGTGGGCCGTGCTCGGTCTCGTCCTCGCCGCCGCCACGCTCGCGGGGAAGATCGACGGTGGTCTGTTCGGCGGCTGGCGGACGGTCTACTGGGGGCTGTGGGCGGTCCAGGGCCTGTGGTGGCTGGCGGGCCGGTACACCCGGAGCGTCCAGCCGCGCGTCCTCCTCGACGTCGTCGCCAACCTCGTCCACAACGCGGCGCTCTTCGTGATCATGGCCGAGGCGTGCCTGATCTACGCGACCGCCGGCTGGTACAAGGTCCAGGGCTCGCGCTGGCAGGACGGCACGGCCGTGTACTACCCGCTGCACCTCGACTACTTCTCCCCCTGGCCCGGTCTGTCCGGCCTGCTGGCCGCGAGCGGCACCATGGTGACCGTGGTGACGTACGGGACGGTGATCGCGCAGGTCGCCTTCCCCTTCACCCTGTTCAACCGGCGGGTGAAGAACGTCCTGCTGGCGGCCATGATGACCGAGCACGCCGTGATCGCCGTGGTGCTGGGCCTGCCGTTCTTCTCGCTCGCGATGATCGCCGCCGACGCGGTCTTCCTGCCGACGTCCTTCCTGCGCCGCCTCGGGGACCGGGTCACGCGCGCGCGTGACCGGTTGTTCACCGGTCTGTCCTCCCGCCTCCGGCGTACGCTCCCGGGGTGGCGCAAGGAGTCTTCGCGCCCCCTGGAGTCGGACCCGGAGGCGGCCCCGGAGTCGGACCCGGAGACGGACCCCGACGCAGGTCCGGACGCGGGCCCGGATGCGGCCGGGCATCCGCACGTAGGGTTCACGACATGAGGGACCCCCGCGACCCCGAGCCCCTGACCGTCTGGCACCGGCTCGCCGACACCGCCGTGCTGCTCGACGGCTTCCACGCCCTCAAGCACGCGGTGCGCTTCCAGGCCGAGGTCCAGGTCGCGGTCACCACCGACCGGCAGGCCACGCTCGCCCTCGCCGACGAACTGGCCCCGGACGTACGGGAGACGCTGGACGCCCTCCTGACGGAGGTCCCGGAGGACACGTACCGGGCGCTCGTCCCGCGGCCGCATCCCACCGCGGTGGCCGCCCTGGCGGTACGTCCCCCGCGCGACGCCAACCTGCGGGCGCTGGCCCGCACGCCCCGCACCGCGCCCGTGGTCGTCCTCGACCAGCCGCGCAACCTAGGGAACGCCGGTGCGGTGATCCGGCTCGCGGCCGGTTTCGGCGCGACCGGGGTCGTCACCACCGGCACGCTCGATCCGTGGCATCCCACGGTCGTGCGCGGCGGGGCGGGGCTGCACTTCGCCACGGCCGTCGAACGGCTGACCGTGGACGAGCTGCCCGCCGGGCCGGTGTTCGCGCTCGACCCGGAGGGTGAGGACATCCGGGCGCTGAAACTCCCGGACGACGCGGTGCTCGCCTTCGGCTCGGAGCGCAGTGGGCTGTCGGCGGAACTGCGGGGCCGCACCGACCACTTGGTGTCGCTGCCGATGCGGCCGCAGGTGTCCAGCTACAACCTCGCCACCAGTGTGGCGATGACCCTGTTCCACTGGAGCGCCGCGTAGGTGGCTCCGTAGGGGCACTCCCCGCGCCCCTTAGGGGCACTCACGCCTCGCTGCGGATCTCCACCACCCGGAAGCGGTTGGCGACGAACGCTCCGTCGCACAGGGCGGAGTTGGCCGCGGGGTTGCCGCCCGAGCCGTGGAAGTCCGAGAACGCGGCCGTCTGGTTGACGTACACCCCGCCGGTCAGGTTCAGGGAAAGCTGGGCGGCCTCCTCCAGGCAGGCCTCCCGGACGGCCTCGTCGACCTCCTTCGAGGTCGTGTACGCGCCGACGGTCATCGCGCCCTTGTCGCGGACGGTGCGGCGCAGCAGGTCCACCGCGTCGGCCGCCGAGTCGACCGCCACGGCGAACGACACCGGGCCGAAGCACTCGCTCATGTAGGCGGCCTGGTCGTCCGGCTTGCCGCCGTCGAGCTTCACGATCACGGGCGTGCGCACCACCGCGTCAGGGAACTCCGGGTTGGCGATCTCCCGTGAGGCGAGGGCGACTTCGCCGAGAGAGGCCGCGGCCTCCAGGCGGGCCTTCACGTCCGGGTTCACGAGCGCGCCCAGCAGCCCGTTCGCCCGTGCGTCGTCGCCGAGGAGTCCGTCGACCGCCCGCGCGAGGTCGGCGACCACCTCGTCGTACGACTTGGGCCCCTCCTCCGTACGGATGCCGGCGCGCGGGACGAGGAGGTTCTGCGGGGTGGTGCACATCTGGCCGCTGTAGAGGGACAGGGAGAAGGCGAGGTTCGACAGCATTCCCTTGTAGTCGTCGGTCGACTCCACGATCACCGTGTTGACGCCGGCCTTCTCCGTGTAGACCTGCGCCTGGCGGGCGTTGGCCTCCAGCCAGTCGCCGAACGCCGTGGAGCCGGTGTAGTCGATGATCCGGATCTCGGGGCGGGTGGCCAGGGTCTTGGCGATGCCCTCGCCGGGCCGCTCGGCGGCCAGTGCCACCAGGTTCGGGTCGAAGCCCGCCGCGGAGAGCACCTCGCGGGCCACCTGGACGGTGAGCGCGAGCGGCAGCACCGCGCGCGGGTGGGGCTTCACCAGGACGGCGTTGCCCGTGGCGAGCGAGGCGAACAGGCCCGGATAGCCGTTCCACGTGGGGAAGGTGTTGCAGCCGATCAGCAGCGCCACACCGCGCGGCACCGGGGTGAACTGCTTGGTCAGCGCGAGCGGGTCGCGCTTGCCCTGGGGCTTCGTCCACTCCGCCGTGTCGGGGGTGCGGACCTGTTCCACGTACGCGTACGCCACCGCCTCCAGGCCGCGGTCCTGGGCGTGCGGGCCGCCGGCCTGGAACGCCATCATGAAGGCCTGGCCGCTGGTGTGCATGACCGCGTGCGCGAACTCGTGCGTGCGGTCGCTGATCCGCTTGAGGATCTCCAGACAGACCACCGCGCGGGTCTCCGCGCCCGCGTCGCGCCACGCGCGCTGTCCCGCGCGCATGGCGGGCAGCAGGACATCGACGTCCGCGTGCGGGTACGTGACGCCCAGCTCGGTCCCGTACGGCGAGATCTCGCCGCCCACCCAGTCGTCGGTGCCGGGCTGGCCGAGGTCGAGGCGGCCGCCCAGCAGCGCGTCGAAGGCGGCCTTGCCCTCGGCCGCTCCCAGGCTGCCGCTCTCCCCGTACGCCTTGGGGTGCTCGGGGTGCGGCGACCAGTACGCGCGCGTGCGCATCGCCTCCAGTGCCTGGTCGAGGGTCGGCCGGTGCTCGGCGACGAGCTCGTGCGCGGTCAGTGCGGCGGCGGCCATGCGGAACCATCTCCTCGTTTCAGGAACTCTTCGTTTCGAGAACGTGCTCAACACTGTTTTCAAGAACGCTTCGCCGAGCTCATGACCTGCGCGGCCGGGCTCGTGACCTGGGCAGGAACAGCCGGACAGAGTTAGAGTAACCGAACGATCGGTCGGGACAAGGGGGTCCGCTGAACCTGTGGAAAACCCCGTGCGGGAGGATCGCGAGCATGACAGCACTCGACCTCGTCGGCCCGGTGGCCGTCGTCGGCACCGGCACCATGGGCCAGGGCATCGCCCAGGTCGCTCTCGTCGCGGGCCACCCCGTGCGGCTGTACGACTCCGCGCCCGGCCGTGCCCGGTCGGCGGCCGAAGCGGTCGGCGCCCGTCTCGACCGGCTCGTCGAGAAGGGCCGGCTGACCGGCGCCGAGCGCGATGCCGCACGAGCCCGGCTGCGCCCCGCCGAGCACCTCACGGACCTCGCCGACTCCGGGCTGGTCCTGGAGGCCGTCGTGGAGCGACTCGACGTCAAACAGGAGCTGTTGCGCGCGCTGGAGGACATCGTCGGGGACGACTGTCTGCTCGCCACCAACACCTCCTCCCTGTCGGTGACCGCGATCGGTGGCGCCCTGCGCAACCCCGGCCGGTTCGTCGGGCTGCACTTCTTCAACCCCGCGCCGCTGCTGCCCCTCGTGGAGGTCGTCTCCGGGTTCGCGACCGACGTCACGTCGGCCACGCGCGCGTACGAGCTGGCCCGCGCCTGGGGGAAGACCCCGGTCGCCTGCGCCGACACCCCCGGATTCATCGTCAACCGCATCGCGCGGCCCTTCTACGCCGAGGCGTTCGCGGTCTACGAGGCCCAGGCCGCCGACCCCGCGACGATCGACGCGGTCCTGCGCGAGTCGGGCGGCTTCCGGATGGGCGCCTTCGAGCTGACCGACCTCATCGGCCAGGACGTCAACGAGTCCGTCACGCGCTCCGTGTGGGAGGCCTTCTTCCAGGACGTGCGGTTCACGCCCTCGCTGGCCCAGCGCCGGCTCGTCGAGTCGGGCCGGCACGGCCGCAAGAGCGGGCACGGCTGGTACGACTACGGGGACGAGGCCGAGCGGCCCGAGCCGCACACCGCGGAGAAGGTCCAGCCGCCCGCGTACGTCGTCGTCGAGGGCGATCTGGGCCCCGCCTCCGAACTGCTCGCGCTGATCCGCGAGGCGGGCATCCAGGTCCGTGAGGACGAGGAGGACCACGGCACGCGCCTGGTGCTGCCGAGCGGCGGCCAGCTGGCCCTCGCGGACGGCCAGACCGCCGTCGAGTTCCGTGACGTCGTCTACTTCGACCTGGCGGTCGACTACCGCAGGGCGGGCCGGATCGCCCTGTCCCACTCGCAGGACACCCAGACGCAGACCCTCGCCGAGGCCACCGGGCTCTTCCAGGCGCTCGGCAAGGACGTCAGCGTCATCGGGGACGTGCCCGGCCTGATCGTCGCCCGCACGGTGGCCCGCGTCATCGACCTCGCGCACGACGCCGTCGCCAAGGGAGTGGCCACCGAGGAGGACATCGACACGGCGATGCGCCAGGGCGTCAACTACCCCCTGGGCCCCTTCGAATGGAGCCGCAGGCTCGGCAGGAGCTGGGCCTACGACGTCCTGGACGACCTGCACATGCGGGACCCGTCAGGGCGCTACGCCCCGTCCCTCGCGCTCTACCGCCACGCGTACGCCTCCGAGAAGCGGGAGGGCACCCCATGACCACCGCCAAGCGTGACACCTACACGCCCGAGACACTGCTCTCGGTGGCCGTGCGGGTCTTCAACGAACGCGGCTACGACGGCACCTCCATGGAGCACCTCTCCAAGGCGGCCGGCATCTCCAAGTCGTCGATCTACCACCACGTCACGGGCAAGGAGGAGTTGCTGCGCCGGGCCGTCAGCCGGGCGCTCGACGGCCTCTTCGGGATCCTCGACGAGGAGCACGCGCGCGTGGGGCGTGCCGTGGAGCGCCTGGAGTACGTCACCCGGCGCATGGTCGAGGTCCTCACCGCGGAACTGCCCTATGTGACGCTGCTGCTGCGCGTGCGCGGCAACACCGGCACCGAGCGCTGGGCCCTGGAGCGGCGCCGCGAGTTCGACCACGAGGTGGCCGCGCTCCTGAAGGCGGCGGCCGCAGACGGGGACGTACGCGCCGACGTGGAGGTCCGGCTCGCGACCCGGCTGGTCTTCGGGATGATCAACTCGATAGTCGAGTGGTACCGGCCGGACGGGCGGGGCATGGGCGAGCGCGAGGTCGCCGACGCGGTGGTGCTGATGATCTTCGGGGGGCTCCGCAAGGAGGGCTGAGGGGCGCGGTGGCCCGGCCCGGCGTTCCCGAGATCCCCGGCGCCCCGAAGGGACCGGCTCATGTCTGGAACTCACGCCTGCACTTCACGCCCGTCTCATGCCTGCACCTCACGCCTGCGGCTCCAGGTCCTCCTCCTCGAACACCAGCAGCGTGCGGGTGCTGAGCACCTCGGGGATGTCCTGGAGCCGGGTGAGCACCAGTTCGCGCAGGGCCCTGTTGTCCGGTGTGTGCACCAGGAGCAGGACGTCGAAGTCGCCGCCCACGAGAGCGATGTGGGACGCCCCGGGGAGCACCCTGAGCTGCTCGCGCACGGTGCGCCAGCTGTTCTGCACGATCTTGAGCGTGATGTACGCCGAGGTGCCGTGCCCGGCGCGCTCGTGGTCGACCCGGGCGCCGAAACCGCGGATCACACCGTCCTCGACGAGGCGGTTGATCCGCGCGTACGCGTTGGCGCGGGACACATGGACCCGCTCGGCGACGGACCGTATCGAGGCGCGGCCGTCCGACTGCAGCATCTGCAGGATGTCCTGATCGATGGCGTCGAGCGGGCGGGGCGGCGGCAGGGCCGATCCGGGGTCCGGCCCCTCGGCCATTTGTTCAGGTGCCATGTCCCCCCGCCTCTCCACCATGGACGTACTGCGTCCATCTCAGGCTGTGGAGAACCGTTTGTCCACAGCCTGCGGGTGCCTGTAGCCAAAATGTGCCGACGACCGAACAATCGGTAGGTGAGGCACGTCACTCACGGCGGGCCTCCCCAAGCGACTCCCACGAGGAGGTGCCGACATGACGGTCATGGAGCAGCAAGGCGCATACCGGCCGACGCCGCCGCCCGCCTGGCAGCCCCGCACCGACCCCGCGCCGCTGCTGCCCGACGCGCTGCCCCACCGCGTCCTCGGCACCCGGGCGGCCGATCGGGCCGACCCGGACCTGCTGCGCCGGCTGTACACGGAACTGGTCAGGGGCCGCCGCTACAACGCGCAGGCGACCGCCCTCACCAAGCAGGGCCGCCTCGCGGTCTACCCCTCCTCCACCGGCCAGGAGGCCTGCGAGGTCGCCGCAGCGCTCGTCCTCGAAGAGCGTGACTGGCTCTTCCCGAGCTACCGGGACACCCTCTCCGCGGTCGCCCGGGGCCTCGACCCGGTCCAGGCGCTGACGCTCCTGCGCGGGGACTGGCACACCGGCTACGACCCGCGCGAGCACCGTGTCGCCCCCCTGTGCACACCGCTCGCCACCCAGCTCCCGCACGCGGTGGGCCTGGCGCACGCCGCCCGCCTCAAGGGCGACGACGTGGTCGCGCTCGCCCTCGTCGGCGACGGCGGGACCAGCGAGGGCGACTTCCACGAGGCGCTGAACTTCGCGGCCGTCTGGCGGGCCCCGGTGGTCTTCCTGGTGCAGAACAACGGCTTCGCGATCTCCGTCCCGCTCGCCAAGCAGACCGCCGCCCCCTCCCTGGCCCACAAGGCCGTCGGGTACGGGATGCCGGGCCGCCTGGTCGACGGGAACGACGTGGCCGCCGTGCACGAGGTCCTCGGCGAGGCCATCGCCCACGCGCGCGCGGGTGGCGGTCCGACGCTCGTGGAGGCGGTGACGTACCGCATGGAGGCCCACACGAACGCCGACGACGACAAGCGCTACCGCGCCGACGCGGAGGTCGAGGCCTGGCGGGCGCACGACCCGATCGCCCTGCTGGAGCACGAGCTCACCGAGCGCGGACTGCTCGACGCGGACGGCATGCGCGCCGTCCGTGAGGACGCCGAGGCGATGGCCGCGGACCTGCGGGAGCGCATGAACCAGGACCCGGCGCTCGACCCCATGGACCTGTTCGCCCACGTCTACGACCGGCCCACCCCACAGCTCCTGGAGCAGGAGGCACAGTTGCGGGCCGAGCTGGACGCCGAGACGCACCACCACGCGGACGACGACGCGGACGCCGACGTGTACGAGCCGGAAGGGAACACGCGATGACCACCGTCGCGGTGAAGCCGGCCACCATGGCCCAGGCCTTCGGACGCGCCCTGCGCGACGCCATGGCCGAGGACCCCGCCGTCCACGTCATGGGCGAGGACGTGGGCGCCCTGGGCGGCGTCTTCCGGGTCACGGACGGGCTCGCGAAGGAGTTCGGCGAGGACCGGGTCACGGACACGCCGCTGGCTGAGGCGGGCATCCTCGGCACGGCGGTCGGCATGGCCATGTACGGGCTCAGGCCGGTCGTGGAGATGCAGTTCGACGCCTTCGCGTACCCCGCCTTCGAGCAGCTGATCTCGCACGTGGCGAAGGCACGCAACCGCACACGCGGGGCGATGCCGCTGCCCATCACCGTGCGCGTGCCCTACGGCGGCGGCATCGGCGGGGTGGAGCACCACAGCGACTCCTCCGAGGCGTACTACATGGCGACTCCGGGGCTCCATGTCGTCACGCCCGCGACGGTCGCCGACGCGTACGGTCTGCTGCGCGCGGCCATCGCCTCCGACGATCCGGTCGTCGTCCTGGAGCCCAAGCGCCTCTACTGGTCGAAGGACTCCTGGAACCCGGAGGAGCTGGCGGCCGTGGAGCCGATCGGCCGCGCGGTGGTCCGCCGCGCGGGCCGCAGCGCCACGCTCATCACGTACGGCCCTTCCGTGCCCGTCTGCCTGGAGGCCGCGGACGCGGCGCGGGCCGAGGGCTGGGACCTCGAAGTCGTCGACCTGCGCTCCCTGGTGCCCTTCGACGACGAGACGGTCGCCGCGTCCGTGCGGCGCACCGGGCGGGCCGTCGTGGTCCACGAGTCGGGCGGCTTCGGCGGGCCCGGCGGGGAGATCGCCGCGCGGGTCACCGAGCGGTGCTTCCACCATCTGGAGGCTCCGGTGCTGCGGGTGGCCGGGTTCGACATCCCGTATCCGCCGCCGATGCTGGAGCGGCACCATCTGCCCGGCGTCGACCGGATCCTGGACGCGGTGGCCCGGCTTCAGTGGGAGGCGGGGAGCTGATGGCTCAGGTCTTGGAGTTCAAACTGCCCGACCTCGGAGAGGGGCTCACCGAGGCGGAGATCGTCCGCTGGCTCGTGCAGGTCGGGGACGTGGTCGCCGTCGACCAGCCCGTCGTCGAGGTCGAGACGGCCAAGGCGATGGTCGAGGTCCCGTGCCCGTACGGCGGCGTGGTCACGGCCCGTTACGGGGACGAGGGCACCGAACTGCCCGTGGGGTCGCCGCTGCTGACGGTCGCGGTGGGAACACCGGCTTCCGGCACGGGCGTCTCCGGCAAGGGCGCCTCCGGTCCGGGCGCCTCCGGTTCGGGCGTCTCTGGTGGCGCGGACGAGGGTTCCGGGAACGTGCTCGTGGGCTACGGCACCCAGGCGCCCGCGGCCCGGCGCCGCAGGGTACGGCCGCCCGCCGCGTCCGGCGTGGCTCCGCGAGGGCCCGTGGTGCGGGAGGAGCGGCCGCGCGGGGCCGGTGACGGGCGCCGGGCAGCCGACGGACCCGTGGCGGTGATCTCGCCGCTCGTGCGCCGGCTGGCCCGGGAGAACGGGCTCGACCTGCGGGAGCTGGCGGGCTCGGGGCCCGAGGGGCTGATCACGCGCGTGGACGTGGAGCACGCCGTGCGGGCCGCGGCCACTTCGGCCACCACGACTGCCACCGTCGCGTCCGTGAGCGCGGCCGGTACCCGCGTCCCCCTCAAGGGTGTCCGCGGCGCTGTCGCCGACAAGCTCTCCCGGAGCCGGCGCGAGATCCCCGACGCGACCTGCTGGGTGGACGCCGACGCGACGGAACTGCTGCACGCGCGCGTGCGGATGAACGGGACCGGTGGGCCGAAGATCTCCCTCCTCGCGCTCCTCGCCCGTATCTGCACCGCCGCGCTGGCCCGGTTCCCCGAGCTCAACTCGACGGTCGACACGGACGCCCGCGAGGTCGTACGGCTCGACGAGGTGCACCTCGGGTTCGCCGCGCAGACCGAGCGCGGACTCGTCGTGCCGGTGGTGAAGGGCGCGCACACGCGGGACACGGAGTCGCTGAGCGCGGAGTTCGCCCGGCTCACCGAGGCGGCCAGGACCGGCGGGCTCACCCCGGCCGACCTCACCGGCGGCACCTTCACCCTGAACAACTACGGGGTGTTCGGCGTCGACGGCTCGACCCCGATCATCAACCACCCCGAGGCGGCCATGCTCGGCGTCGGCCGCATCGCCCCCAAGCCCTGGGTGCACGAGGGCGAACTGGCGGTGCGCCAGGTCGTACAGCTCTCGCTCACCTTCGACCACCGGGTGTGCGACGGCGGAACGGCCGGCGGTTTCCTCCGGTATGTGGCGGACTGCGTGGAGCAGCCGGCGGTGCTGCTGCGCACCGTGTGACCCCCTCGGCCCCGAGGGGCCGTCGCCACCCCCGTCCACATGCTGTGCGCGGGGGTGGAAATGATCCATCGGACACTCATACTCGGGGGGTGACCGCGTTCGAGCCTCCCCGCGCACCCGGTTCCGTCCGTGGACCCGGTCCCTCTCGCGCACCCGGTTCCTCCGGCGCGGCCGGGCCGGACGGCCATGACGCCGTCGTGCTCGCCGGCGGCGCCGCCCGCCGGCTCGGCGGGGCGGACAAACCGGGTGTACGCGTCGGCGGCCGCGCGCTGCTCGACCGCGTCCTGGCCGCCTGCTCCGGCGCGGCCACCACGGTGGTCGTCGCGGAGCCCCGGCCCACCGCGCGCCCCGTGCGATGGGCGCACGAGGACTCTCCCGGCGGGGGCCCGCTCGCCGCGCTGGACGCCGGACTGCGGCACACCACCGCCGAGCACGTCGTGGTCCTCTCCGCCGACCTGCCGTTCCTGGACCAGGAGACGGTACGGAGGCTGCTGACCGCCCTGCGCGAGGCGGACGGCGAGGGCGTGTTGCTCACCGATCCGGACGGCCGCGACCAGCCCCTCGTGGCCGCGTACCGGAGTTCGGCGCTGCGTCGTGAACTCGCCGTCCTGCGCGCCGAGCACGGCGGACTGACCGGGCTGCCGCTGCGCCGGCTCGTCGGCGCACTCGAAGTGACCCGTATCACCGACCCCGTCGCGTCCTTCGACTGCGACACCTGGGACGACATCGCCGTCGCCCGGGCACGTATCAGGGAGCATGGGCACGTGTTGGATGAATGGATTACCGCAGTCAAGGACGAACTGGGCATCGACCTGGACGTCGACACCGGCATCCTGCTCGACCTCGCCCGCGACGCCGCCCACGGAGTGGCCCGTCCGGCGGCCCCGCTGACGACGTTCCTCGTCGGATACGCGGCGGGCCGGGCCGAGGGCGGCCCCGAAGCGGTCGCGGAGGCCACCCGCAAGGCGACGGCACTGGCGCTGCGCTGGGCCGCGGAAGCCGGCTCCGAGAGCGGCACCGGCACCGGCACGGACGCCGACACCCGCCCGGACGCGGGATGACCGCCTCGGGGCGGTACGAGGAGATCGACTTCGACGTCGAGGAGGCCCTCGCCCTGGTCAGGAAAGACGGTGCCCCGGTGCCCGACGACTCCGGAACCACCGGAGCCTCCCGCCGCGCGCCCTCCTCGGCGGCCCCGGACGCGCAGGACGGAAGCCCCCGGGACGGAAGCCCGCACGCCGGCGGCACACGTGGCGGGGGCACGCACGGCGGGAGCTCGAAGGACTCGAAGGACACGACCGAGCACCACACCGCCACGCCTTGGCCCGAGGCCCGCGCCCTCGCCGGTCGAGCCCCCCGCCGCCCGGACACCCCCGTCTCCGTCACCCTCGACGCCGCGCTCGGACTCGTTCTCGCCGCCCCGCTGACCGCGCTCACGGACCTCCCGTCCTTCGACACGTCCGCGATGGACGGCTGGGCGGTCGCCGGGCCCGGCCCCTGGGAGGTGCGCGCCGAGGGCGTGCTCGCGGGGCACGACGGGCCGGGGCGGCTCACCGACGGCGAGGCGGTCCGGATCGCCACCGGCGCGCGCGTCCCCCAGGACGCCTCCGCCGTGATCCGCAGCGAACACGGCCGCACCGACGAGAAGAACCGGCTGTACGCCACCCGGCACGTCCTGCACGGCCAGGACATCCGCCCCCGCGGCCAGGAGTGCCGCTCCGGTGAGTCCCTGCTGGCGCCCGGCACGCTGGTCACCCCGGCCGTGCTCGGGCTCGCCGCCGCCGCCGGGTACGACACCGTCACCGCCTTCCCCCGGCCACGCGCGGAGATCCTGGTCCTCGGCGACGAGCTGCTCACCTCGGGCCTGCCCCACGACGGGCTGATCCGGGACGCCCTCGGCCCGATGCTGCCGTCCTGGCTGCGCGCGCTGGGCGCGGAGGTCATCGCGGTGCGCAGGCTCGGCGACGACGCCGGAGCCCTGCGCAAGGCCCTGCGGAAGTCCGACGCCGACCTCGTCGTCACGACCGGGGGCACCGCCGCGGGTCCCGTCGACCACGTCCACCCCATCCTGCGCCGCACCGGCGCCGAGCTCCTCGTGGACGGAGTCGAGGTGCGCCCCGGCCATCCGATGCTCCTGGCCCGGCTGGGGGAGAACCAGCACCTCGTCGGGCTGCCGGGCAATCCGCTCGCCGCCGTCTCCGGCCTCCTCACGCTCGCCGAGCCGCTGCTGCGCACCCTCGCGGGACGCGCGGCCCCGGAGCCGTACACGCTGCCCCTCCAGGACGCCGTGCACGGGCATCCGTCCGACACCCGGCTCATCCCCGTCGTCCTGCGCGGGGACCGGGCCGTACCGCTGCACTACAACGGACCCGCCATGCTGCGGGGCATCGCGGTGGCCGACGGGCTCGCCGTCGTCCCGCCCGGCGGCGCACGGCCCGGTCAGGAGCTGGAGATCCTCGACCTGCCCTGGGCCATGGCCGGGATCGAGGTGTGTTTCACGTGAAACTTCCGGGCCACGACGCGATCGCCCGCCAGGCGGACGAACGCCTGGTCACCCATCGGGTGAAGCTGCCTCGCCAGCGTGTGGAACGGCCGTTGCTGCAGGTGACCAAACGTGTCGTCATGGCGCTGGTGGTGCTGGTCGGCACGGCTCTGATCGTCTACTTCGACCGTGACGGCTACACCGACAACTCCGACGGTCCCGTCGACCTGCTCGACGCCTTCTACTACGCGACCGTCACGCTCTCCACCACCGGATACGGCGACATCACCCCGGTGAGCGACGGCGCCCGCTTCACCAATATCTTCCTGATCACGCCGCTGCGCGTGCTGTTCCTGATCATCCTGGTCGGCACCACTCTCGAGGTCCTCACCGAACGGACCCGGGAGGAGTGGCGACTGAACCGCTGGAGGACCGCTTTGAGGGAGCACACCGTTGTCATCGGGTTCGGCACGAAGGGCCGCTCGGCGATCCAGACCGTGTGCGCGACGGGGCTGAAGAAGGAGCAGGTCGTGGTCGTCGACCCCAGCTCCAAGGTGATCGACGCGGCGACGGCGGACGGTTACGCGGGTGTGGTCGGCGACGCCACGCGCAGTGACGTACTGCTCCGGGCGGAGGTGCAGCGCGCCCGGCAGATCATCATCGCGACCCAGCGCGACGACACCGCCGTGCTCGTCACGCTGACGGCTCGCCAGCTCAACCGCAAGGCGAAGATCGTGGCCGCCGTGCGCGAGGAGGAGAACGCTCCGCTGCTCAAGCAGTCCGGTGCCGACGCCGTCATCACCAGCGCGAGCGCGGCCGGCCGGCTCCTCGGGCTCTCCGTGCTCAGCCCCAGCGCGGGCATGGTCATGGAGGACCTCATCCAGCAGGGCAGCGGGCTCGACATGACCGAACGGCCCGTCATAAAGGCCGAGGTCGGCAAGACCGTCCGCGAGATCGAGGACCTGGTGGTGAGCGTCGTCCGCGGGCACCGGGTGCTCGGCTACGACGACCCGGCCATCGGCACGGTGCAGTTGACGGACCGTCTGATCACCATCGTGCGGGTCAGTCCGCACACCCAGATCGCACCGGACATGAAGCCCCTGCCGCAGGACTGAGGCGCTCCGGAGCGCCGCGCGGGCGGGCGTCGGGAGTAGCCTCGCCCGCATGCGAGCGATCACGATTCCTGAACCTGGTGGGCCCGAGGCGCTGGTGTGGGACGAGGTCCCCGACCCGGTGCCCGGCGAGGGCGAAGTGCTGGTCGAGGTGGTGGCGAGCGCGGTGAACCGCGCCGATCTGCTGCAACGGCAGGGCTTCTACGACCCGCCGCCCGGCGCGTCCCCGTACCCCGGACTGGAGTGCTCCGGGCGGGTCGCCGCGCTCGGCCCCGGTACCTCGGGGTGGAGCGTCGGGGACGAGGTGTGCGGGCTCCTCTCGGGCGGCGGCTACGCCGAGAAGGTGGCCGTCCCGGCCGGGCAGCTCCTGCCGGTGCCCGAGGGCGTCGCCCTCGACAAGGCCGCGGCGCTGCCCGAGGTGGCCTGCACGGTCTGGTCCAACGTCTTCATGATCGCCCACCTGCGCCCCGGTGAGACGCTCCTGGTGCACGGCGGGGCGAGCGGGATCGGCACCATGGCGATCCAGCTGGCCAAGGCCGTCGGCGCGAAGGTCGCCGTCACCGCGGGCAGCAAGGCGAAGCTGGACTTCTGCGCCGAGCTCGGCGCGGACGTGCTGATCAACTACCGCGAGCAGGACTTCGTCCAGGAGATCAAGGCCGCCACCGACGGGGCGGGCGCCGACGTCATCCTGGACAACATGGGCGCCAAGTACCTCGACCGCAACGTCCAGGCCCTCGCCTCCAACGGGCGCCTGGCGATCATCGGCATGCAGGGCGGCATCAAGGGCGAGCTGAACATCGCGATGCTCCTCGGCAAGCGGGGCGCCGTCACCGCGACCTCGCTGCGGGCCCGCCCGGCGGGTGAGAAGGCGTCGATCGTCGCGGCCGTACGGGAGCACGTCTGGCCGTTGATCTCCGGTGGGCAGGTGCGTCCGGTGGTCGACCGGGAGCTGCCCATGAGCGAGGCGGCCGCGGCACACCGGGTGCTGGAGGAGAGCGGGAACATCGGGAAGGTACTGCTCACGCTCCCGTGACGGCCCTGTTTCCGTGACGGCCCTGTTTCCGTGACGGCCGCGTCCCTCCCTCGCCCGTCGGGTCAGCCTCGTCTCACGCGCAGGGCCAGGAACGCCAGGCCCAGGCCCAGGCCGATGAGGACCAGGCCGCCGCCGAGGGGCAGGACGGGCTTCGGGGCGGGTCCGGGGCTGCCGGCGGTCCCCTGCGCGTCGACGGGACGGGCGGGCGGCGCGGACGGCGGAGCCACGTCCAGGGGGGCTTCCGGCGCGACGGAAGCCTCCGGGCTCGCTGGACCGGCCGAGTGAGCGGGTGCGCTCTCCGCTCTCTCTGTTCTCTCCGTGCTGTCCTCGCTGTCCTCGTCCGTCGGGGTCACCTCCCGGCCGGGGCGCTCGCGGCCCTCGCCCGCCCGGCTGCCGGCGCGCGACTCGGCCGGGACGGGCTCGTACGCGGCGGCGTACGACGGGTGGGCGAGGCCGGTCAGCGGGAGCAGCAGCAGGCCGGCCACGCGAAGGGTACGGAGCCATGGAGTCACGTCGGTGACCCCCTCCCGGTACGAGGAGCCAAGATCAACGGCATCAGCCTCACACGGTGTGCCCGTACCGGCATCTCGGTGTCCGCCGAAGGCGTTCCGTCACCCTCCGTGATCTTCCGTGGCGTACACAGGTGCACGGGGTACAGATTCGGCTATGTCGATACGTCATGGTCTGCTGGCGCTTCTGGAGCGCGGCCCTCGCTACGGTTCGCGGCTGCGCACCGAGTTCGAGGCGCGCACCGGCTCGGCCTGGCCGCTGAACATAGGGCAGGTCTACACGACCCTCGCCCGGCTGGAACGGGACGGCCTGGTCGTCCAGCAGGGCACGGACGACGCGGGACACGTGCTGTACGCGCTGACGGACGACGGCAGGACCGAGCTGCGGACCTGGCTGATCCGTCCCGTGGAGCGCTCGAACCCGCCGCGTGACGAACTGGCCATCAAGCTGGCCATGGCGGTCGGGGTGCCAGGGGCCGACGTACGGGCGATCGTGGAGGCGCAGCGGCGGTACCTGGCGGAGGCCGTGCACACGTACACGCGGCTCAGGGCGCGGGCGCTCGCGGCGGGGCCCGCGCATCGGGACGAGGTGGCCCAGCTGCTCGTCCTGGAGCATCTGATCTTCCGTACGGAGGCCGAGATCCGCTGGCTGGACCACTGCGAGGCCCGGCTGCTGCGGCTCGCGCAGGCCGCGGCGACGGAGCCGCCGCCTCCGTCCGTCCCGCCCTCCGCCTCGCCGGGACCGCCGTCCGGCTGACGCCGGGGCCCGGTTCGTACACGGTGGATCACGTTCAGGAGGGGGCACCACGGTGGTGACGTGTGTGAGTGCGAGAGAATGGCGGCATGGAGATGCCGAGGAACGAAAGGTCGCCGGAGAACCCTCAGATCCTGGTCGTAGGCCAGGACGGGATGGCTCTCGGCGGCGGTGGAGACGAGGACTCCCGTGAGGTCCCGGTGACGGAGATGGTGGAACAGCCCGCCAAGGTCATGCGCATCGGGAGCATGATCAAGCAGTTGCTCGAGGAGGTGCGTGCGGCACCCTTGGACGAAGCGAGCCGGGTACGGCTCAAGGAGATCCATGCCAGCTCCGTGAAGGAACTGGAGGACGGGCTCGCAGCCGATCTCGTCGACGAACTGGAGCGGCTCTCCCTGCCGTTCACGGACGACGGTATCCCCTCGGACGCCGAGCTGCGGATCGCGCAGGCTCAGCTCGTCGGGTGGCTGGAGGGTCTCTTCCACGGGATCCAGACCACTCTGTTCGCGCAGCAGATGGCGGCCAGGGCCCAGTTGGAGCAGATGCGACGGGCGTTGCCGCCGGGTGCCGGTGGCGAGGAGGAGCTGGTGGACCCGCGAGCGGGCGGCCGCTCGGGCGGCCCGTACCTGTAGGCACCCGCTTCAGTCATCTGCTGGGGCCCGGCATTCCTGCCGGGCCCCTTCCGTTCGATCAGCTGTGATTCAGCTGTGCTTCAGGTGTTGCCAGACCGGGTCAGACGGGGTCAGGCGGGGTCGCCCGTCGACACATAGAGCTGGATCTTGGGCATGCTGTCGGGGTCGACGTCCGTGTCCGCCTCGGGGATCTGGGTCATCACCGTGCCCTCGCCGTAGGCGTTCTCGTCCACCGTCTTGGACTCGTACTGCCAGCCCGCCGCCTGGAAGCACGCCTTCACGGAGTCGATGTTCTTGAACTTGAAGTTCGGGACCTTGATCTTGTCGGCGTCGTTGTACGACTCGTCGGGCTCCGTGCACTCGGTCTTCTCGATCTTCTTCGTGGTGTCGGGTCCCTTGTGCCCCGACACCTCCTCGGAAGCCGACGCGCGGGCGCTCTCGGCGTCGTACGGCTTCTTGTCGTCGTCCCCACCCAACGTCAGCGCGGCGATCAGCCCGCCGATGACGACGAGCGCGACGACGATCGAGCCGAGGATCACCGGCATGTTGCTCTTGCCGCCGCCGCCCGGGGACCCCGACTGCTGAACGGTCTGCGGCGACATCGTGTACGGCGGCGGGGTCGGCAGGCCCTGCTGCGGCGCGTACGCGGAGCCCTGGTGCGGTGTCGGGTAGCCGCCCTGCTGCGGGTAGCCGTACGAAGGAGCGGGCGTGTGCGCGGGGGTGTGCGCCGGCGTCGGCGGGCCGTAGGGGCCGGGCTGGTACGG
This sequence comes from Streptomyces sp. CWNU-52B, assembly GCF_047444975.1. Classification (NCBI taxonomy): domain Bacteria; kingdom Bacillati; phylum Actinomycetota; class Actinomycetes; order Kitasatosporales; family Streptomycetaceae; genus Streptomyces; species Streptomyces sp. CWNU-52B. The sequence continues at coordinate 58,302 of NZ_JBLFJV010000016.1, forward strand.
CGTCTGTACGTTGCCCTGCGGTGCCTGGGCCGACTGGTCGACCGGCGGGAACACCGCGGAGCCCACACCGGCCCCGCTGGACGTCTGCACGCCCGGCACGATGCTCGGGGGCGCCGCCTGGAAGGACTGGGCCACGCGCAGGCACTCGTCCCGCATCGACTCGGCGCTGACGAAGCGCTCGTTCGGGTTCTTCTTCAGCGCGCGGGTGATCAGCGCGTCCACGGCGGGCGGCAGCGAGCGGTTGATCGAGGAGGCCTGGACGGGCGTCTCCTGGACGTGCGCGTACGCGATCGCCAGCGGCGAGTCCGCCTCGAACGGCAGCCGCCCGGTGACCAGTTGGAACAGCATGATGCCGACGGAGTACAGGTCGGAGCGGGCGTCGACGCCGCGGCCCAGGGCCTGCTCCGGGGAGAGGTACTGCGGGGTGCCGACGACCATGCCGGTCTGGGTCATCGACGTCACACCGGACTGCATGGCGCGGGCGATGCCGAAGTCCATCACCTTGACCACGCCGCGCTTCGTCATCATGACGTTGCCCGGCTTGATGTCGCGGTGGACCAGGCCCATCTCGTGGCTGATCTCCAGTGCGGCCAGCACATCCGCGGTGATCTTGAGCGCCTTGTCGGCGGGCATGGCGCCGAACTGCGTGACGTCCTGGTCGAGGACCGAGCCGAGCGGGCGGCCCTCGACGTACTCCATGACGATGTACGGGGTCGTCACCCCGTCCAGGTCGTCCTCGCCGGTGTCGAAGACCGAGACGATGTTCGTGTGCGTGAGTTTGGCCACCGACTGGGCCTCACGGCGGAAGCGCTCACGGAACGCCTGCTCACGCCCGAGATCGGTGTGCAGTGTCTTGATCGCGACCTGTCGGTCGAGCACCGAGTCGTACGCGAGATGCACCGAGGCCATGCCGCCTTCGCCGAGCAAGTCGCGCAGCTGGTAGCGCCCGCCGGCGACCGCGCGCCCCACATACCGGCCCTGTGCGCCGTCCTGGCTCATCTTTCTGCGTCCCCCATCGGCCATGCGCCGCACGCGGGCGAAAGCTGCTGGTGTGGCTCCCGCGGTCGGTGATCTCTGGTGTTATTCCGGCCAAGTCTGCCGGAGGGCACTGACACGTCAAGCTCGGTGCCCGTTCCGTGACCGTACGCGACAGAAGAGTCGCGGAAGCGTTACAGGTGCCGTACTACCGGTACACACCATGTGCACCCCGCGGACCGGCCGCGGGCTGCGGCGGCCGGGTCCATCACGGACCGGCGGTTCGCGTGGAGGCTGTAGCGTGGCCCGACGGAGACCGTAACAACCACCGCGCGTACTACGTCGACCGGTGTGGACAGAAACGACGGCGAGGACTGATGGCACAGCAGCAGCGCGCTCAGGGCCCGTCCGACCCCGAGGCGACTGGCGGCGGTATGTCAGATGCGCCGGAGTTGTGGGGTAACGGCGGGCTGGTCGGGGACGGTCGGTACCGACTGACCCACAGACTCGGCCGGGGCGGCATGGCCGAGGTGTTCGCGGCGGAGGATGTCCGTCTGGGGCGGACAGTGGCGGTCAAACTGCTCCGTTCCGACCTGGCCGAGGACCCCGTCTCGAAGGCCCGCTTCACCCGCGAGGCCCAGTCGGTGGCCGGTCTCAACCACCATGCGGTGGTGGCGGTTTACGACTCCGGCGAGGACGTCCTCGCCCACCAGACCGTCCCGTACATCGTGATGGAGCTCGTCGAGGGTCACACGATCCGCGAGCTTCTCCTCAGCGCCGAGGCGCCGGGCCCCGAACAGGCGCTCATCATCGTCTCCGGTGTGCTGGAGGCGCTCGCTTATTCACACCAGCACGGCATCGTTCACAGGGACATCAAGCCCGCGAACGTGATCATCACCAACACCGGTGCGGTGAAGGTGATGGACTTCGGCATCGCGCGCGCCCTGCACGGCGCCCAGTCGACGATGACCCAGACCGGCATGGTCATGGGCACGCCCCAGTACCTCTCCCCGGAGCAGGCGCTCGGCAAGGCGGTCGACCACCGCAGCGACCTGTACGCGACGGGCTGTCTGCTCTACGAACTCCTCGCGCTGCGGCCTCCGTTCACCGGCGAGACCCCGCTGTCGGTGGTCTACCAGCACGTCCAGGACATCCCGGTGCCGCCGTCCGAGGTCTCGGACGGGACGCCGCCGGAGCTCGACGGGCTGGTCATGCGGTCGCTCGCGAAGGAGCCCGACGACCGGTTCCAGACCGCGGAGGAGATGCGCGGACTGGTCCAGTACGGGCTGCAGATGCTGTACGACCAGGGCGGTCACACGGGCACCTGGAACACCGGCCCGGTGGACGCGCACGACGGTCCGAACACTCCGGCGATGGGGATGGGCGCGGCGGGGCTGCCGCACCCCGGCGACCAGGGCACCACCCAGATCCCGTCACCGATCCTGCCCCCGGGGCGGGGCGGAGGCGACGACGGCGGTTTCGAGGGCAACGGCAACCGGGGCGGCGGCCGCGGCAAGATGTGGATCCTCGCGGTCTTCGCGGTGATCGCGATCGCGGCGGGAGTGGCGCTGGCGCTGAACGGCGGCGGCGACGGTGGCGGCGGGACCGGCCCGAAGACGTCGCCGACGGCCTCGGAGACCGAGAAGGACGCCACGCCGACCGAGACCGAGAGCGACGAGCCGACGGACGAGGAGACGGAAGAGGACACGAGCTCGGGCGGTTCCTCGGACTACACGCCGGACTACACGCCGACGCCGAGTTACGAGCCCTCGCCCACCGAGAGCGAGCCCTCGGACCGGCCCACGTCCAAGGACCCGGTGACGTCGGAGCCGCCGGACGAGGAGACGACGCCGACGAACGAGGAGCCCCCTCCGCCGGAGTCGCCGGCCGCCAACGGTGGCGCGAACGGGGATCCGGGCACCGAGGACTGACCCGTACGGCAGCTTCTCTCATGAACGTCACGCGCGCGTGGAGCCCGGAAACGGGGTCCACGCGCGCGTGTCATGTGCCGCGGGTACCGGTGCCCATGGGGTGCACGGTCGCCAGACGGGGTGTGATCCCCAGGTAGACGGGTTCGAAGGGGCGGCCGTCCACGCGCAGCGGACCGGGACCGAAGTGTTCGAGCTCGGCGGCGGTCGGTTCGACGCTCTCGCACACCCCGACGATCTGTACGGACCACCGCTCGACGCCCGGGAGGGCGGAGCCGAGGTTGTCCGCGCCGTACGCCACGACCTGTCCCGCGCACGCCTGGTGGTGCCCGTGGCCCCTGTGCATGCGCAGCAGGACGCGGTCGTCCGCGGCGACGATGTGGCGGGCGGGCGCCAGGAAGGGCAGTGCGCGCACGCTGGCCGCCACCCGGCCGTACTCGACGCGGCCGAGCAGGCCGGCGGCGATGTGCTGGTCGGTCGGCATGCCCCCAAATCTGCGGCATCCCGGGGAGCCGGGAACAGGGGCACGGGGCCCCTCGGCACAGGCCGTAGGTCCCGAATAAGTGACCTCTACGTAGTACCGACCGACCTCTGGGTAGCTGCTTCCAGCTCCACGGACCACCGCGCCCGCCGCCCTGCGACTGCACGCCCGCCCGGCTGCCGGCCCACGACTGGCCGCCCGCTGATTGCCCGCTCGGCCGCCCGCCCGTTCGCCCCAGCGCCCCGGCCGCCCGGCTGCCCGCCGGTCCGTCCGGCCGCTCGGGGCTCGACTGCCCCGGCGCCACCGGCACCCGCGCGCCCGGCCGCCCGCGCGTCAGGCCGCCTGCCGGTTCGTCCGCTGTCCGACTGCTCGCGGTTCGACCGTCCCGGCGTCCGACTGGCCGCCCGTCCGCCAGCGCGCCAGACCGCCCACGCCCCCGCCCCCGTCGGCGGGCTCCGCTCCGCTCGGGTCAGTGTTGTTTCTCCGCCTGCATCCGGGCCACATAGGCGGCCGCCTGCGCACGTCGCTCCATGCCCAGTTTGGCCAGCAGGCTGGAGACGTAGTTCTTGATCGTCTTCTCGGCGAGGTGCAGTCGCTCGCCGATCACGCGGTTGGTGAGCCCCTCGCCGATCAGGTCGAGGATCCTGCGCTCCTGGTCGGTGAGCTTCGCCAGCCTGGAGTCGCCCTTGGGGCCGCCCCCGTCGCGCAGCCGCTCCAGGACACGGGCGGTCGCCTCGGGGTCCAGCAGGGACTTGCCGGCCGCGACGTCACGGATCGCCGAGAGCAGTTCGTCGCCCCGGATCGCCTTGAGGGCGTAACCCGAGGCGCCCGCCATGATCGCGTCGAAGAGGGCCTCGTCGTCGGCGTACGAGGTCAGCATGAGGCATTTGATCGACTCGTCCCCGGAGCGGATCTCCCGGCAGACCTCGACGCCGCTGCCGTCCGGCAGGCGTACGTCCAGGACCGCGACATCGGGGTGCGTGGCTGGAATTCGCGCCAGCGCGTCGGCCGCCGTGCCGGCCTCGCCGACCACCTCGATGTCGTCCTCCATCGACAGCAGCTCGTGCACTCCCCGGCGGACCACCTCGTGGTCGTCGAGAAGGAATACGGTGATTTTTCCTTCTTCGGGCACGGGGTCAGTCTCACACACGATCTTTCCGCTCGCGCCAGTGGAACTCTTCCCGTCCCCGGGGTGAGCGGGATAACGTGCCGGTGTTCCGGCCCCCTGCGAGGCTGTGACCAGTGCTGTGACCAGCGACTGTTCCCGACAACTGCGAAGCACCTGGAAGTCCGAGTGGAAAGTACTTGGAAATCCGATCAAAAACGCAGGTCAGGAGGGGTTTCACAGAAATGTGGAGCACTGGGTAACGTGCTTGTTGCAGGGCGCTCGCCGGGCACCTGTCACGCCTGTTCCCGGCCGAGGGCACCCACCCCGTGCACGGGTACGGAGACCAGGCGAGCCGCTCCCCCGGCTCTCGACGAGCAGGGGGAACCCCAGTTCCCGGCAACCCCGGGGGCCGGACCGACGGAGGAGCACACGTGACCGTGGAGAGCACTGCCGCGCGCAAGCCGCGACGCAGCGCCGGCAGCAAGCGCGCCGCTGCGAAGAAGCCGCCGGGCGCCCAGCCCGACCTCGTACAGCTGCTGACCCCCGAGGGGAAGCGCGTCAAGAATGGCGAATATGACGCGTACGTAGCCGACATCACCCCTGAAGATCTCCGCGGCCTGTACCGCGACATGGTGCTCACCCGGCGCTTCGACGCCGAGGCCACCGCTCTGCAGCGCCAGGGCGAGCTGGGCCTGTGGGCCTCGCTGCTCGGCCAGGAGGCGGCCCAGATCGGCTCCGGGCGGGCCACCCGCGAGGACGACTACGTCTTCCCGACCTACCGTGAGCACGGCGTGGCCTGGTGCCGCGGCGTCGACCCGGCCAACCTGCTCGGCATGTTCCGCGGGGTGAACAACGGCGGCTGGGACCCGAACAGCAACAACTTCCACCTGTACACGATCGTCATCGGCTCGCAGACGCTGCACGCCACCGGTTACGCCATGGGCGTGGCCAAGGACGGCGCCGACTCGGCCGTGATCGCGTACTTCGGGGACGGCGCCTCCAGCCAGGGCGACGTCGCCGAATCGTTCACCTTCTCATCGGTCTACAACGCGCCTGTCGTGTTCTTCTGCCAGAACAACCAGTGGGCCATCTCCGAGCCCACCGAGCGCCAGACCCGCGTCCCGCTCTACCAGCGGGCGCAGGGGTACGGCTTCCCGGGCGTCCGCGTCGACGGCAACGACGTCCTCGCCTGCCTCGCCGTCACGAAGTGGGCCCTGGAGCGGGCCCGCCGGGGCGAGGGGCCGACCCTCGTCGAGGCGTACACGTACCGCATGGGCGCCCACACCACCTCCGACGACCCGACCAAGTACCGGGCCGACGAGGAGCGCGAGGCGTGGGAGGCGAAGGATCCGATCCTGCGCCTGCGCGCGCATCTCGAGGCCTCAAACCACGCGGACGAGGGATTCTTCGCGGAACTGGAAGCCGAGAGCGAGACGTTGGGCAAACGAGTACGCGAAGTCGTCCGTTCCATGCCGGACCCGGACCGCTTCGCCATCTTCGAGAACGTGTACGCGGACGGACACGCGCTCGTGGACGAGGAGCGGGCCCAGTTCGCCGCCTACCAGGCGTCGTTCGCCGATGAAGGGGAGGGCAAGTAGCGATGACAGCGGAAAAGATGGCGCTGGCCAAGGCGATCAACGAATCGCTGCGCACCGCCCTCGACTCGGACCCCAAGGTCCTGATCATGGGCGAGGACGTCGGCAAGCTCGGCGGTGTGTTCCGGGTGACGGACGGACTGCAGAAGGACTTCGGCGAGGAGCGGGTCATCGACACCCCGCTCGCCGAGTCGGGCATCGTCGGCACGGCGATCGGGCTCGCGCTGCGCGGCTACCGCCCGGTGGTGGAGATCCAGTTCGACGGTTTCGTCTTCCCGGCGTACGACCAGATCGTCACGCAGCTCGCGAAGATGCACGCGCGAGCGCTCGGCAAGATCAAGCTCCCCGTCGTCATCCGCATTCCGTACGGTGGCGGCATCGGCGCGGTCGAGCACCACTCCGAGTCCCCCGAGGCGCTCTTCGCGCACGTGGCGGGCCTGAAGGTGGTCTCCCCTTCGAACGCGAGCGACGCCTACTGGATGATGCAGCAGGCCATCCACAGCGACGACCCGGTGATCTTCTTCGAGCCGAAGCGCCGCTACTGGGACAAGTCCGAGGTCAACCGCGAGGCGATCCCCGGGCCGCTGCACAAGGCGCGCGTGGTCCGCGAGGGCAGTGATCTGACGCTGGCCGCGTACGGGCCGATGGTGAAGGTCTGCCAGGAGGCCGCGGCGGCCGCCGAGGAGGAGGGCAAGTCCCTCGAAGTGGTGGACCTGCGCTCGATGTCCCCGATCGACTTCGACTCCCTCCAGACCTCGGTCGAGAAGACCCGCCGGCTGGTCGTGGTGCACGAGGCGCCGGTGTTCCTGGGGACGGGCGCGGAGATCGCGGCCCGGATCACGGAGCGGTGCTTCTACCACCTGGAGGCACCGGTGCTGAGGGTCGGCGGCTACCACGCCCCGTATCCGCCGGCCCGCCTGGAGGACGAGTACCTGCCGGGCCTGGACCGGGTGCTCGACGCCGTCGACCGCTCGCTGGCGTACTGAGGAGAAGGTCGTGACGACGATGACTGAAACGGCCTCGGGGCTGCGTGAGTTCAAGATGCCCGACGTGGGCGAGGGACTGACCGAGGCGGAGATCCTCAAGTGGTACGTCAAGGTCGGTGACACGGTCACCGACGGGCAGGTGGTGTGCGAGGTCGAGACCGCCAAGGCCGCCGTCGAGCTGCCGATCCCCTACGACGGGGTGGTGCACGAGCTGCGCTTCCCCGAGGGGACCACGGTGGACGTCGGCCAGGTGATCATCGCGGTGGCCGTGGGCGGCGGAGCCGCTCCGGCCGCCCCGCCCGCGGCACCGGCACCGGACGCGTCGGTGGCGGCTCCGGCCGAGCAGGCGGCGGCTCCTTCCGGGGAGTCCGACGCGGCCCCCGCGGAGCCCGAGCCGGAGGGCCGCAAGCCGGTCCTCGTCGGGTACGGGGTCGCGGTGTCCTCCACGAAGCGCCGCCCGCGCCGGGGTGTCCCGGTCCCGCAGCCGGAGGTGCCGGGGGTGCCGGAGGCGCCGGAAGTGGCCGCGGCGGTCCAGGCGGTCCAGGCCGAGCTGAACGGACACGCGGCACCCGCCGCATCCGCGCTCGCGACACCCGCTCCGGCGGCCCGTCCGCTGGCCAAGCCTCCGGTGCGCAAGCTGGCCAAGGACCTCGGGGTCGACCTGACGGCGGTCACGCCCTCGGGTCCTGACGGCATCATCACCCGCGAGGACGTGCACGCGGCGGTGGCCCCGGCCGCCGTCCAGGAGCCCGTGGCCACCCCGGTCACCGCGGCGCCCTCGGCTCCCGCCGGCGCTCCGGCCGCGGCACAGCTCGCCTCGTACGACGGTGTGCGGGAGACGCGTGTCCCGGTCAAGGGCGTCCGCAGGGCGACGGCGGCGGCGATGGTCGGCTCGGCGTTCACCGCGCCGCACGTCACCGAGTTCGTCACGGTCGACGTGACGCGCACGATGAAGCTGGTCGAGGAGCTCAAGCAGGACAAGGACATGCAGGGGCTGCGGGTGAACCCGCTGCTGCTGATCTCCAAGGCCCTGCTGGTCGCCATCAAGCGCAACCCCGACGTCAACGCCTCATGGGACGAGGCCAACCAGGAGATCGTCCAGAAGCACTATGTGAACCTGGGCATCGCGGCGGCCACGCCTCGCGGTCTGATCGTCCCGAACATCAAGGACGCCCACGCCAAGTCGCTGCCCCAGCTCGCCGAGGCCCTCGGACAGCTGGTCGCCACCGCCCGGGAGGGCCGGACCTCACCGGCGGCCATGCAGGGCGGCACGGTGACGATCACCAACGTCGGCGTGTTCGGCGTCGACACCGGCACGCCGATTCTCAACCCCGGTGAGTCGGCGATCCTCGCCGTCGGATCCATCAAGCTCCAGCCGTGGGTCCACAAGGGCAAGGTCAAGCCCCGGCAGGTCACCACGCTGGCGCTGTCCTTCGACCACCGGCTGGTCGACGGGGAGCTGGGCTCGAAGGTACTGGCGGACGTGGCGGCCGTTCTGGAACGGCCCAAGCGGTTGATCACCTGGGGGTAGGTGGCCCCCAAAAGATTGCGCCGCTCCCCGCGAGCCCCCCAACCGGGGGCGCGGGGAACGGCGCAATCTCTTGCTCGTCGCTCTTGCTCGTCGCTCTTGCTCGTCGCTCTTGCTCGTCGCTTTTGCTCGGCTACTTGGCGAAGCCGTAGTTCATGAGCTTCTTCGCGTCCGACTCGCGGGCGGCGATGGACGTCGAGGCGAGAACCGTCCCGACGACCGTCTTGCCGTTGCGCGTGGCGGCGAAGACCAGGCAGTACTTGGCCTCGGGGCCGGAGCCGGTCTTCACACCGATGGCACCGGAGTAGCTGCTGAGCAGACCGTTGGTGTTGGTCCACGCCGCCATCGTGCGCGTGCTGCCGGTCTTCGTCACGGTCTTCGCCGTGTACTTCTTGGTCTTCACGATCGCGCGGAAGTTGGCGCTCTTCATCGCGCTGCTGGTGATCTTCGTCAGATCGCGCGGCGTCGAGTAGTTCGAGCCCTTGCCGATGCCGTCGAACGAGTCGAACTTCGTGTTCGTGAGGCCGAGGTCCTTGGCCTGCTTGTTCATCTTGCCGATGAACGACTTCACCCGGGCGGCGCGCGTCGAGCCGGAGCCGAACTTGTCGGCGAGCGCGTACGCGGCATCGCAGCCGGACGGCAGCATCAGGCCGTACAGGAGCTGACGGACGGTGACCTTGTCGCCGACGATCAGACGGGCCGACGAGGCGGTGTTGGCGACGATGTAGTCGCTGTACGCCTTCTGGATGGTGACCTTGGTGTCCAGGTTCAGGTTCGGCTGGGCCAGGACGACCTTCGCCGTCATGATCTTCGTCGTGGAGCCGGTGGAGCGGCGGGTGTCCGCCGCCTTGGTGTAGAGCGACGTGCCCGAACCGTTGTTCATCACGAAGCCGCCCTTGGCGGCGATGGTGGGCTTCGTGAGGGCCTGTGCGGGTGCCGTGCTGAGGGCTCCGGTCGCGAGCACGGCTCCGGTGGTGAAGACCACTGCGGCAGCTCTGCGGACTCGCATACCCTTAATGCCGGTTATCAAGTCGATTACCCCGATTACGTTGAAAGCGCCGAAACGGTGCCAAATACCCCAAGGGAGCGGCCACTTGGGAGTGGCGCTTTCTCTTGAGACACGTAAGTAGAACAAAAGGATGTGCGACCGCTGAACCGGGGTTGGTCTATTTCTCCGGTCCGCTTGATCCGTGCGTCGGCCGGTCCGCTCGTCAGGTCCGCCCGTTAGGTCCACATCCTGGACCGTTCCCGGCATGCGTACGTGTTGTATCTATGCTGTGCGCATGCCTTCAGCCCCGTCCCCCGCCGCCGCACCCGACCGCCAGACCGTCCAGCAGACCGAAGGGCGGGCCGTAAAGCAGCCGCCGGCCGCCGAGCGCGTCTACACGCATGTGAAGCAGGCCGTACTGGACCGCCGTTACGAGGGCGGGACGCTGCTCACCGAGGGCGAGTTGGCCGACGCCGTCGGTGTCTCCCGGACACCGGTGCGCGAGGCGCTGCTCAAGCTGGAGGTCGAGGGCCTGATCCGGCTCTACCCGAAGAAGGGCGCCCTCGTGCTGCCCGTCTCCGTGCAGGAGATCGCGGACGTGGTGGAGACCCGGCAGCTCGTCGAGGCCCACGCGATCCGCAAGGCGGTCCCGGCCTCGCCCGCGCTGATCGAGCGCCTCACCGAACTCCTGGCGAAGCAGAAGGAGCAGGCCGCCGCCGGGGACCGGGCCGGAGCCGCCGTCACCGACCGCTGTTTCCACGCCGAGATCGTCCGCAGCGGGGGCAACGAGATCCTCTCCCGCCTCTACGACCAGCTGCGCGACCGGCAGCTGAGGATGGGCGTCGCCGTGATGAACGCCCACCCGGACCGGATCACCAAGACGCTCGCCGAGCACCAGGAGATGCTCGACGCGCTGCGCTCCGGTGACGCCGAGGCGGCGGTCGCCCTGGTCCACCGCCACGTCAGCTGGTTCTCCAACCTGGCCCGCGGTGACGTCCGATGAGCTCACCCTCGTCGTCATCGTCCTCCTCCTCGTCCTCCTCTTCTTCGTCGTCCTCGCTGTCGCTTCCCGGTGATCCGCCCGGTGGCCGCCGCGCCGTCACGGTCTGGTCCGTCGGCGTCTCCGTCTACTTCGTCGCGGTCATCTTCCGTACGTCGCTGGGGGTGGCCGGCCTCGACGCCGCCGACCGCTTCCACGTCAACGCCTCCGCGCTCTCGACCTTCTCGATCCTCCAGCTCCTCGTCTACGCGGGCATGCAGATACCCGTCGGCCTGATGGTCGACCGGCTGGGCACGAAGAAGGTGCTGACCTTCGGCGTCGTCCTGTTCACGATCGGGCAGCTGGGCTTCGCGTTCTCGCCCACGTACGGCACGGCCCTCGCCTCGCGGGCGCTGCTCGGCTGCGGCGACGCGATGACGTTCATCAGCGTGCTGCGCCTGGGCACGCGCTGGTTCCCGGCCCGCCGCGGGCCGATGGTCGCGCAGCTCGCCGGTCTGGTGGGCATGGCCGGCAACCTCGTCTCCACGCTCGTGCTGGCCCGGCTGCTGCACGGCGTCGGCTGGACGGCCGCGTTCGCGGGCAGCTCTCTCGCCGGTGTCGTCGTCCTCGTCCTGATGCTGGTGTTCCTGAAGGACCACCCCGAGGGGCATGAGCCGGAGCCGTTCCCGCACCAGGGAGCCGCGTACGTACGCCGTCAGATCGCGGCGTCCTGGCGGGAGCCCGGGACCCGGCTCGGGCTGTGGGTGCACTTCACGACGCAGTTCCCGGCGATGGTGTTCCTGCTGCTGTGGGGGCTGCCGTTCCTCGTCGAGGCGCAGGGCCTGTCACGGGCGACGGCCGGGGAACTACTCACCCTCGTCGTGCTCTCCAACATGCTGGTGGGCCTGGTGTACGGGCAGATCGTCGCCCGGCACCATGCGGCGCGGCTGCCGTTGGCGCTCGGCACGGTGGTGTCGACGGCCGTCGTGTGGGCGGCCACGCTCGCGTATCCCGCCGACCGGGCGCCCATGTGGATGCTGGTGGTGCTGTGCGTGGTGCTCGGTGCCTGCGGGCCCGCGTCGATGATCGGCTTCGACTTCGCGCGCCCCGCGAATCCGCCCGAGCGGCAGGGGACCGCCTCCGGCATCACCAACATGGGTGGGTTCGTCGCGTCCATGACCACGTTGCTCGCGGTCGGGGTGCTGTTGGACGCCACCGGGGGCAGCTACACCGTCGCGTTCTCCTCGGTGTTCGTGCTGCAGGCGCTTGGGCTCAGTCAGATTCTGCGGTTGCGGAAGCCGGCGGCTCGGCGGGAGCGGGAGCGGTTGGTTGCGAGCCGGGTGGAGACGGTGCATGTGCCGGTGTAGCGGTTCGGGGGGTGGGGCGGGGGTGGGGGCCGGGTTTTTCGCCCCCGCCGCCCCTTCCCGTCCCGTCCCTGGGGGCTGCGCCCCCAGACCCCCGCTGTCGGCCTGAACGGCCTCGTCCTCAAACGCCGGACGGGCTGAAAACCACGACCGCCGGGCGGGCTGAAAGGTCTGCTACTGCGTGACCGTGAAGTTTCTCAGGATCGCCGCTGTCAGTTCCGGGTCGCCCTCTGTCTTCAGGCGGTCCGCGACCGCCTCCGGGGTCACCCGGCCGCAGGCCAGGCGGAAGTACGTCTCCCAGTCGAGGGTGAGCGTGGCGGCCGGGCCGAGGGACGGGGCGCCGTCTATCGAACCGACGCCGTCCGCGTCGACGCGGACCGTGCGCAGGAACTCGACGGGTCCGTGGATGTCGAAGACGATCGCGGAGTTCGGCGGTGCGCCCGCGTCCTTGGCGATGACCTTGGGGAGCCGGCTGAGCAGTACGTCACGGGCGATGTGCGCACCCGGGGAGTCGAGGTCGCCGGGCCGGCCGAGTGAGGTGCGCAGATCCTGCTCGTGCACCCAGAGGTCGAACGCCCGGTAGCGCATGGACTCTTCGAGAGTGACCTCGGTGCCGAGCGGGCCGCGCACCAGCGCGTCGGGCTGCCTCGACTCGTTGCGCAGCTGACGGTTGCGGCGGATGATCGTGTACTCCAGCTCGGAGGTCATCTCCGGAGCGGTGTGGTGCCGGCGGACGTCGACCTGCATCTCCATGTACCGCTGGTGCTCGTTCGTCACGTGGTACAGGTCGCGGGGGAGCGTGTGGATCGGCCGGGGATCGCCCAGCATCTCGCAGTCGAGGCCGATCACATGGGAGACGATGTCGCGTACCGACCAGCCTGGGCAGGGCGTCCGCCGGTTCCATTCTCCCTCCACCAACGGCGACACCAGATCGGATATCGCGTCGATGGAGTGGGTCCAGGCGTCGGCGTAGGACTGAAGGCTGGGATGCAGACTCACGGAACGGGACCCCTCGGGCGGTTGGGCGCGGGCAGTGCACAGGCAGCGGGTGTCTTGGGACGCTAAGTTACGCTGCTGTGAGGCACCCCGGCAGTGCTTTGGTGTGACGATCGTAGGCCCGTATCAACGGCTCGAATGCCAGGACGGTGGTACTGTGCGCGCCTCTCTCCTTCAGATCGCCGTCGACGAGGGCGAATCGGTCGACGTCCGCAGGCAGCGAGTCGCCTCGCTGGTCCGGCGGCAAGCCGGGTCCGACCTGGTGATCCTGCCCGAACTCTGGACGACCGGCGCCTTCGCCTTCGAGTCGTTCGACGCCGAGGCCGAGCCGCTCGAAGGGCCCACGTACGAGGTGATGGCCAAGGCGGCGAGCGACGCGGGCGTGTGGCTGCACGCCGGCTCGATTCCCGAGCGGGTGGATTCCGGGGCTCTCTACAACACCTCTCTCGTCTTCTCTCCTTCCGGCGAACTGGCCGCCACCTATCGCAAGATCCATCGCTTCGGGTTCGACAAGGGGGAGGCCGTGCTGATGGGCGCGGGCTCCGAGCTGGCCACCGTCGAGCTGCCGCAGACCACGCTCGGTCTCGCCACGTGCTACGACCTCCGATTCCCCGAGTTGTTCCGTGGGCTTGTCGACGCCGGGGCCGAGACGGTCGTCGTCCCGGCGGGGTGGCCGGAGCGGCGGCGCTCGCACTGGACGCTGTTGGCGCGGGCGCGGGCTGTCGAGGACCAGGTGTTCGTGCTCGCTTGTGGAACGGCTGGGGGGCATGCGGGGGTTCCGCAGGCGGGTCACTCGATCGTGGTGGATCCGTGGGGGGAGGTTCTCGCGGAGGCGGGGAGCGCGGAGGAGGTCCTCCACGTGGAGTTCGATCCCGGGAAGGTCGGGGTCACGCGGGGGCAGTTTCCGGTGTTGCGGGATCGGGTGCTGGGGGTTGAGCCGCCTCGGCGGTGAGCCGTCCCGGCGGGCCGTTGGCCGCGGGGTGGGGGTGGGGGCCAGGGTTTCGCCCCCGCCGCCCCTACCCTTCCCGTCCCTTCCGGGGGCTGCGGCCCCCAGACCCCCGCTGTCGGCCTGAACGGCCTCGTCCTCAAACGCCGGACGGGCTGGCAGGCCGGGCCGGGCCGCACGAGTGGGTTCAGTCCTCGTCGCGTTCCTTCTCCGCCAGGTGGATGACGCAGACCGCCACCGCGATCAGCAGCGTCGGGTCCGCGTCGTCCCGTACGATCTCGACGCCGTACGTCTCCCTCACCCGCAGCCAGCGGCGCGAGATGTGGGCCAGCAGCTCACCGTCGTACTCGACGACGAACTCCCGGTCGAGGATCTTGCCGCTGACGTCGAGCTCGGTGTCGTCGGCGAGGGCGACGCGGTAGTGGTTGCGCAGCAGCGACAGCCGTTTCCTGCGGATGGTCGCCAGGGGTTCGCCGTCCCGCTCGACGACCATCGTGTCCCGCAGGGCGAGCATCTTCTTGTGGATGTCGATCAGCACACGCCCCTGTGGGTCCTTCAGCTCGAAGGTGTCCCGCAGCCGCATGGCCTTGCCGTCGACGAGGAACGCCTTGCGGCCGTGCTCGTCCTCGATCCAGTAGTCGTCGCCGATACCCAGGAGCCGGTCGCGTACGAGGAATTTCATACCTCTACCGCTTCCCCGGTGACGGGTCCGAAACGCCGCCGGTAGGCCGACGGACTGAGTCCCGTCTCACGCCGCAGCCGTGCGCGCAGGTTGGCGGCGCTGCCCAGACCGCTGCGCCGCGCCACGATGTCGAGCCGTTCCTCACCGCGCTCGATGAGCCGGCAGGCCAGCGCCACCCGCTCGCCCGTCAGCCACGCCAGCGGTGTCGTACCGAGCTGGGCGCGGAAGCGGCGGTGCAGCGTGGCCGGGCTGACCGTCGCCCGCGCCGCGAGGTCCGCGACCGTCAGGGGCTCGGCGACGCGTGCCCCGGCCCAGGCGAGCAGCGGCGCCAGCGACTCGTCGGGTACGTCGGGCACCGGCCGCTCGACGAACTGCCGCTGCCCGCCGTCGCGATGGGCGGCGAAGACGAGCCGCCTGGACACGGAGTTAGCGATCTCGGCGCCGTGGTCGCGCCGCACGATGTACAGGCCGAGGTCGAGGGCGGCCGCGCTGCCCGCCGCGGTCAGCACGTCCCCCTCGTCCACGAAGAGCACGTCCGGCTCCAGGACGACCTTCGGATGCAGCTCCCTGAAGAGGTCGGCCCAGCGCCAGTGGGTGGTGGCCCGGCGCCCGTCGAGCACCCCGGCCTCGGCGAGCGCGAAGCTGCCGGTGCACAGGCTCATGACACGGGCGCCCCGCGCATGGGTGCGCCGGACGGCGTCGAGCACGGCCTCGCCGCGCGGTACGACGTTGTCGGGGCGGCCGGGGACGACGAGGGTGTCCGCGCTGTCCACGGCGTCGAGCCCGGAGACTCCGCTCAGCGTGAAGAAGCCGTGGTTCATCCGCACCTCGGGAGTGGGCGCGCACAGCGTGAGCTCGTACAGCGGTCGCGCGAGCCCGAGTTCGGGGCGGGGCAGCCCGAACAGCTCGGTCGCGACCCCGACCTCGAAGGGGTTGGTGCCTTCGTCGACGATCACGGCGACACGGTGCGAGGATCCTTGCGGCATGTGCGATTCCTAGCACTCGTCCGAGCCGGGCGCCATCGCCGACGATGATCGGTATGAGTGCACCCACGGAACCACCCACGGAACCCGTCGCCCTGTCCGCCGCCCTGGCCTCGTTCACCCAGCGGTGGAGTCCTCGTATCGTCACCGCCGTCAACGACTACGACGTGCGCGTGGCCAAGGTCGAGGGTGAACACCTCTGGCACGTCCACGACCACACCGACGAGTTCTTCCTGGTCCTGAGCGGCGAGCTGCACATCGCGCTGCGCGAGGCGGCCGGCGAGCGCACGGTCGTCCTGCCCAGGGGCAGCGTCTTCACGGTCCCGCGCGGCACCGAGCACAAGCCGTACGCCCCCGCGCCCACCGAGATCCTCATGCTCGAACCGACCGGCACGTCCACGGTCGGCGACCGCCACGGCGAGGTACCGGACCATGTGGACGCGACGACGGGTCACGCGTTGCGCTGAGCCGTCACCGGGCGGACTTCACTGCCGTGAGCAGGGCGGTCAGGGCGGTGGGGGCGGGGGTGATGACGGTGGCCGGGGTGTCGCTCTCGCGGAGGTGGAGAGTGGTGAAGACGGCTGCTATCTCCAGGCAGTCCTCGTCGCCACCGCCCCCGGAGAACGACGACTTCTGCCAGTGGACATCGGGAGACATAGGGGGCCTTTCAGAGGTCGGCGACCGCCACGACGAGGTCACGGACCACGTGGATACGACGACGGGGCATGCGTTGTGCTGAGCCGTCACCGACGGGAGGCTGTGGCGCCGCCCGGTTCCTTCACGCGGAGGGGCTGGGCGCGGTGTGTTTCACTGCCGTGAGCAGGGCGTTCAGGGCGGTGGGGGTGGGCGAAAGGACGGCGGCCGGGGTGTCGCTCTCGCGGAGGTGGAGGGTGGTGGGGGTGGCGGATATCTCCAGGCAGTCGTTGTCCACGTCGCCTGCGGAGTACGACGACTTCTGCCAGCGGAAGGTTTGAGACACCGGAGACCTTTCAAAGTTCCTGTGCGATACGGCGGATGAGGCCGAGGGAAGCGTCCTCCGCGAGCGCCACACTGTCAACGTGTTGGAGTTTGGTCCGGTACCGATGCAACTGAGCGGGCGCGTCGACGAATTCGGCACCGTGCGGCGTATCGATCTGCACCGTGTCCAATTGCGATACGACTCCCCCGAGGTACTGCACGGCAAGGCTCGCGCCTGCGAAGTCCTCTGTGGCGAAGGGGATGACACGGAGGGTGAGTGAGTCCCTCTCGGCTGCCTTGAGGAGGTGTTCGAGTTGACCTCGGGTGACTTTGGAGCCGCCGACGAGCATCCGTAGTGCGGCTTCGTGGACGATCACGTCGTACGGCGTCCCCGACTCAAGGACCTGCTGACGGCGCATCCGGAACGAGATGCGCATCTCGCGGTCCTCCTCAGGGAGGGTCGGGTTCACGAAGAGCGAGGCGGCGCGTACGTGGTCCTCGGTCTGGAGTACGCCGGGGATGTGGGCCACCTGGAAAGCGCGCACGTACGCCGCGTGGTGCTCCAGTTCGGCGAGGTCGAGCGCCGGAGGAGGCAGTACGCCCCGGTACTCCTCCCACCAGCCCTTGCGGCGCTGCACGGTCATCTCGGCCAGGGATTCCGCGAGTTGGTTGTCGTGGCACTCGTAGAGCCCGGTCAGGCGACGCAGCCGCTGCTCGCTGATGCCGAACCGGCCGGATTCGATGTGGCTGATCTGGGTCTGGTTCACGCCGAGGAAGGCGGCCGCTTCCCGCGACTCGATGCCTGCCGCCTCGCGCAGTTTGCGCAGTTCGGTGCCGAGCCTCTCTTGGCGTGCCGTGGGATTGACCCTCGGCGGCATGGCGTTCTCCTCGGTTGTCGTACTTTTCGGGACCAGTTGATACGTATCAGGCTGAGCCGATACCGTTGCAACGTACCTCACGGAGAGTGCCCAAGTGGTCACTAATCCGCAACTCCCGCACGCCCACCTCCGTTGGAAGCGCCACCCCTGGAATTCGCCGGTCGACCCCGGGGGCGCCGGACAGCAACGCGGCCGGGCTCGCGCGAACCCCCCTCACTTCACCGGAGTCGATGCCCCATGCCCTCGTACACCCTCATCTGCCCACCTCGCGACACCTCCCCCCACATCGCCCGCGAGTTCGTCGCCACCGTCCCGCGCACCATGGAACTGGACCGCGCCCTCGTGGACGACGCGATCCTCTGCACCTCCGAACTCGTCACCAACGCCTGCGTGCACGCCAAAGGCGACGGCACCGTGCTGTGGCTGGCGGTGGAGGAGGGGAAGCTGCGGGTGGTGGTGTACGACGGGGACGAGAACCCGCCGGTGATGAGGGAACTGTCGACCGAGACGTGGGAGCGCGGCGGCGGCCGGGGGCTGTGCCTGGTGGACAGTCTCACGGAGGGCCGCTGGGGCCACGGCCCGGACATCCCGTACGAGGGGCAGACCCACCCCGAGGGCAAGGCGGTCTGGTTCGCCCTGCCCGTACCGCGTCCGGCGGCACCATGACCGCGAGGGATCATCCGGCCGCCGCGGTCAGCCGCCGTAACCGTCGCTGTAGCCGCCGCGGTTGTGGTGGTGCGGGTCCTCGACCACCTGTGTGGTCGGCGGTACCACGACCCGGCGCCGCCTGGCGATGCTGCTGAACGTGGCCACGCCGATCAGGCCGACGATCATGAAGATGACGCCGACCAGGTTGACGTCGACCCCCTGCATGTCCCAGTCGGTCGCGAACGTGAGGATCGCTCCTACGGCGATCAGAATGATGCATCCGCCCAGGCCCATGGATGTCGCCTCCTGTTGCACACGGTGTCGTGCCGGGCCCGGGAACCGTACGGTCCCCGGGCCCGGTCCGGGTACCCGGAACAGGTGCCTCCATGCAGGGGGTTGACGGGGTGTCTAGCCCTCCAGGAACGCCACCAGCGCGTTCGCCAGGAGGAACGGGTCGTCCGCGCCGCACAGTTCGCGGGCGCTGTGCATCGACAGGATGGCCACGCCGATGTCGACCGTCTTGATGCCGTGGCGGGCCGCGGTGATGGGCCCGATGGTCGTGCCGCAGGGCATCGAGTTGTTGGAGACGAAGGTCTGGAAGGGCACACCGGCCTTCTCGCAGGCCGCGGCGAAGACCGCGCGGCCCGAACCGTCCGTGGCGTACCGGTTGTTGACGTTGACCTTGAGGATCGGGCCCTTGCCGGCGCGCGGGTGGTGCGTCGGGTCGTGCCGTTCCGCGTAGTTCGGGTGCACGGCGTGGCCCGTGTCGGAGGAGAGGCAGACCGTGCCCGCGAAGGCGCGCGCCCGGTCCTCGAACGACCCGCCGCGGGCGAAGACCGAGCGTTCCAGCACACTGCCGAGCAGCGGGCCGTCCGCTCCCGTGTCCGACTGCGAACCGTTCTCCTCGTGGTCGAACGCCGCGAGCACCGGGATGTACGGCAGGGGCGTCTCGGCGGTCGCCACGGCTGTCAGCGCCGACGTGCCGGCGTGCACCGACAGGAGGTTGTCCATGCGCGGACCCGCGACGAGTTCGTTGTCACGGCCCAGGTAGGCGGGCGGTTCGATGGAGTGGACCATCAGGTCCCAGCCGGTGGTCTCGCCCTCGTCGACGCCGCACTCCTGCTCCAGGAAGCGGATCAGATCGCCGTCGCGCACGTCGTCGCCCAGGCCCCAGACGGGCTGCAGGTGCCGCTGCTTGTCGAGCTTGAGGCCCTCGGCGGTGACGGTGCGGTCCAGGTGGATGGCGAGCTGCGGTACGCGCAGCAGGGCGCGGTCGATGTTCACGAGCCGGGTCGAGCCGTCCCGCAGGGACAACCGTCCGGCCAGGCCGAGGTCCCGGTCGAGCCAGGAGTTGAGCAGCGGGCCGCCGTAGACCTCGACGGCGACCTGTCTCCAGCCGTGGCCGCCGTTGTCGGGGCGGGGCTTCACCCGCAGGTTGGGGGAGTCGGTGTGCGCCCCGACGATGCGGAACGCGGTGTGCGGCTCGGCGCCCTCCGGCACGTACCAGGCCACGATCGCGCCGCCGCGCAGCACGTACTTCCCGCCGCTGGTCCCGTCCCACGCGTCGGTCTCCGAGACCTGGCGGAAGCCCGCCTTCTCCAGCCGCTCGGCGGCGTTCGCCACCGCGTGGTACGGGGACGGGCTCGCCCCCAGGAAGGACATGAGGTCGTCGGTGTGTCCGCGGTCGAAGCGGGGCGGTGTGCGCATGGGTTCACCTTAACGACGTAAGAAGACCCGCCCCCGGGGACGGGAACGGGCCCTGCTGAGCGGTGTGCGCGGACCGGATCGGACACGACCGGACACAGATCAACACGCCTGGACACGGCTGGACACGGCTGGACACGACCGGACCGGCGGGAGGGGCGGGGACGGGGTGGACGGGCCCTCGCGCGGACCTGTTCGGTGGGCCTCGCGATGCCCGACCGCTTCGCGAGGCCCACCGGGCAGGGAGCCCCGTGCGGTGCGTGGCGCGCTGTGCGCGTCCGCGTGCCGCGCGGGGCTCCGCGGTGGCCTTACGGCTTGCCCAGTGCCCCAGTGCCCCAGTGCCCCCAGGCACCCAGTGCCCATCCGCCCCTGTCAGCCGGAGTCGGTCAGAACGCCGCCTCGTCCAGGTCCATCAGGTCCAGCTCCACGGCCTCGGCGAGCTTGCGGGCGCCGGTGACGTCCGGCAGGACGTTGGCGGCGAAGAACTTGGCCGCCGCGATCTTGCCGGTGTAGAAGGCGGCATCCTTCGCGGACACGGCCTTGGTCGAGGCCGCCTCCAGCTTCTCGGCGGCGACGGCCGCGCCCTTCAGGAGCAGGTAGCCGACGACGACGTCACCGGAGGCCAGCAGCAGGCGGGTGGTGTTCAGCCCGACCTTGTAGATGTTCTTGACGTCCTGCTCGGTCGCCGCGAGGTCCGTGAGCATCAGGCCCACGATGGCCTCCAGCTCGACGGCGGCCTCGGCCAGGTGCTCGCGCGCGCCGGACAGCTCCTCGCCGCCGGTGCCGAGCGCCAGGAACTTCTTGATGTCCTCGGCGAGCGAGTTCAGCGCGGCGCCCTGGTTGCGGACGATCTTCCGGAAGAAGAAGTCCTGGCCCTGGATCGCGGTCGTGCCCTCGTACAGCGTGTCGATCTTGGCGTCGCGGATGTACTGCTCGATCGGGTACTCCTGCAGGAAGCCGGAGCCGCCGAAGGTCTGCAGCGACTGGGCGAGCTGCTCGTAGCCCTTCTCCGAGCCGTAGCCCTTCACGATCGGCAGGAGCAGGTCGTTGAGCGCTTCGAGGGCGGAGGCGTCCTCGCCCTCGGCCTGCTTGACCTGGATGTCGTCCTGGACCGCGGCGGTGTGCAGCACCAGCGCGCGCATGCCCTCCGCGTACGCCTTCTGCGTCATCAGCGAGCGGCGTACGTCCGGGTGGTGCGTGATGGTGACCTTGGGCGCGGTCTTGTCCATGAACTGCGCGAGGTCGGGGCCCTGGACGCGCTCCTTGGCGTACTCCAGCGCGTTCAGGTAGCCCGTCGACAGGGTGGAGATCGCCTTCGTGCCGACCATCATGCGGGCGAACTCGATGATGCGGAACATCTGGCGGATGCCCTCGTGCTTGTCGCCGACGAGCCAGCCCTTGGCGGGGTGGCGGTCGCCGAACGTCATCTCGCAGGTGTTGGAGGCCTTGAGGCCCATCTTGTGCTCGACGTTCGTCGCGTAGGCGCCGTTGCGCTCGCCCAGCTCACCGGTCTCGAAGTCGAACTCGTACTTCGGGACGAGGAAGAGGGAGAGGCCCTTGGTGCCGGGGCCGGCGCCCTCGGGGCGGGCCAGCACGTAGTGGAGGATGTTCTCCGACATGTCGTGCTCACCGGACGTGATGAAGCGCTTCACGCCCTCGATGTGCCAGGAGCCGTCGTCCTGCTGGACCGCCTTCGTGCGGCCGGCGCCGACGTCCGAGCCGGCGTCCGGCTCGGTGAGCACCATGGTGGAGCCCCACTGCCGGTCGACGGCGATCTTCGCGATGCGCTTCTGGACCTCGTTGCCCTCTTCGAAGAGGATGCCCGCGAACGCGGGGCCCGAGGAGTACATCCAGACCGCCGGGTTCGCGCCGAGCACCAGCTCCGCGTACGCCCAGATCAGGGAGCGGGGCGCGGTGGTGCCGCCGATCTCCTCGGGCAGGCCCAGGCGCCAGTACTCGGAGTCCATGTAGGCCTGGTAGGACTTCTTGAAGGACGCCGGTACGGGCGCGGTGTTGGTCTCCGGGTCGAAGACCGGCGGGTTGCGGTCGGCGTCCGCGAAGGACTCCGCCAGCTCGTTCTCCGAGAGGCGGGTCAGCTCTTCGAGGATGCTCTTGGCGGTCTCTGTGTCCATCTCCGCGAACGGGCCGGTGCCGTACAGCTTGTCGCGCCCGAGCACCTCGAAGAGGTTGAACTCGATGTCGCGGAGATTCGACTTGTAGTGCCCCATGGCGACGGCTCCGTTAAGGGATCGGGGAGGTGGTGAGTCCTCGTACCTGGTTCGAGTCTACGTTCGATTATGGTGCGCATCCGTGACATATCCGGTTCGCGTACCAACTAGTAGCCACGATGATGCTACCCGTCGGTAATAAGAAGCAACCCCTGACTGCCCAAGTGTGAGCAGGGTCTACATTCGGGTGCGAGTCGGCGGGGCCGCCACCCGTTCCGTGAAATCGGACTGTTCGAGGAAAAACCGCTGTTCGAGGAAATCCGCCATGAGCGTCCTCGGGCCCCCTGCCCTCGGTACTCTTGCCCCCATGTACGGCTACGACCAGAACGTGGGACCGGGGCAGCAGCAGTACGCGCAGCCCCAGCCGCCGCCGCAGCAGCAGATGCCCGGCGGGGTCGGCGGGTACGGCCAGCAGCCGCCGCTCTACCCCGAACCGTCGCCGCCGTCGCTCGCGGACGCGGTGCGCGCGTTCACCACGGGGTCGCTGACCCCCGAGGACTTCCAGCAGGTCTTCGCCACGTCCAAGGTCTACTGCCCGCGCGGTGACAACCCCGGATTCCTGGCGCTGCACAACACCCAGCAGCCCGTGATCCCGATGTTCACCTCGCTCAAGGAGCTGCGCCGGTACGCCGGCAAGGAGTCCAAGTACTTCGTGATCACCGGTGCCGAGGTGATCGACCTGCTCCCCACCGGCTACGGCTTCGTCCTCGACATGGAGGGGGAGCACCGCATCGTCTTCGACGCGAAGGCGGTCGAGCAGATGGTGGACTTCGCGATGCGCCGGATGTACGGCTGACCGACCGCCCTGCACGCCGGACTGTTCTGCATGACCGGCCGCCCTGCGCGCCGGACTGGCCTGCGCGACCGGCCGCCCTGCGCGGTCGGTCGGCCCGCATGTCCGGCTGCCGTGCGTGACTGGCCGCCCAGCGCGCACGACCGGTCGGCCCGCACAGTGGCCGCCCAAGCGTGACCGGCCAGCCCTGCGCGCCGGACTGGCCTGCGCGACCGGCCGCCCAGCGCGCACGACCGACCGGCCCGCACGGCCGGCGCGGCCCGCGACCGGCGCTACCCACGACGCCCGGAGGGAATTCCCTCCGGGCGTTCCGTGTTCCGGGTGGCAGGAAGTTCTACATTCAACTAAACTTCGAGCACAAGGAGGTACCGACATGCCTGCAGTGACCGTCGAGAACCCGCTGACCCTGCCCCGTGTGGCGGCGTCGGCCGAGGCCGTCGCCCGCCCCGTGCTCACCGTGACGACCGCACCGAGCGGTTTCGAGGGCGAGGGCTTCCCGGTCCGTCGCGCGTTCGCCGGGATCAACTACCGCCACCTCGACCCGTTCATCATGATGGACCAGATGGGTGAGGTGGAGTACGCGCCGGGAGAGCCGAAGGGCACCCCCTGGCACCCCCACCGCGGCTTCGAGACCGTGACCTACATCGTCGACGGCGTCTTCGACCACCAGGACTCCAACGGTGGCGGGGGCACCATCACCAACGGCGACACCCAGTGGATGACGGCGGGCTCGGGCCTGCTGCACATCGAGGCCCCGCCGGAGTCGCTCGTCCTGTCGGGCGGTCTCTTCCACGGGCTCCAGCTCTGGGTGAACCTGCCGGCCGCGGACAAGATGATGGCGCCGCGCTACCAGGACATCCGCGGTGGCTCGGTCCAGCTGCTCTCCACCCCCGACGGCGGCGCGCTCCTGCGGGTCATCGCCGGTGAGCTGGACGGTCACGAGGGCCCCGGCATCACGCACACGCCGATCACCATGATCCACGCGACCGTGGCGCCCGGCGCCGAGCTGACCCTCCCGTGGCGCGAGGACTTCAACGCCCTCGCGTACGTGATGGCGGGCCGCGGCAGTGCCGGTACGGAGCGCAGGCCGGTCCACACCGGCCAGACGACCGTCTTCGGCGCGGGTTCCTCGCTCACCGTCCGCGCGGACGAGCAGCAGGACGCGAACACCCCGGACCTGGAGGTCGTCATCCTGGGCGGTCGCCCGATCCGTGAGCCGATGGCCCACTACGGCCCGTTCGTGATGAACACCCAGGCCGAAGTCCAGCAGGCCTTCGAGGACTTCCAGAAGGGCCGCCTGGGCACGGTCCCGGCGGTCCACGGGATGTCGGAGGGTGGCCTGTAGGCCGGCCGCCGCAGCTCAACGGTGTGAGGGTCCCCGTCCGTGCCGGACGGGGACCCTCACACCGTTCACCCCGAAACCGAACCCGAAATCGAACCCGAACCGGCCTCGGCCCCGCCCCCGGACTCCTCCTCGTACAGCTCGAACCAGATGCTCTTGCCCTCGCCCTGCGGGTCCACCCCCCACGCGTCGGCGAGCAGCTCCGTGAGGACCAGGCCCCGTCCGGAGGACGCCAGTTCGCCGGGGTGGCGCTTGTGGGGCAGGTCGTCGCTGCCGTCCGTCACCTGGATCCGTATCCGGCGGGCGCCCGCCGGTCCGGCCACCTCGGCGACCAGCAGCGCGTCCCCGTCCGTGTGGACGAGCACGTTCGTGATCATCTCGGAGACCAGCAGGACCGCCGAGTCGACCTGGTCGGCGGAGGTCCAGTCGTGCAGGAACTCCCGCAGCTGCTGCCGGGCCGTCGCGACCTTCCGCGGTTCGGCCTGGGCGACGGTCAGCGCGGTCCGCCGTACGGGGCGCCGCGCGGTCGCCGAGGCGTCGGGGTCGCAGCCCTCGTCCCCCGCCCGGCACAGCAGCAGCACCGCGATGTCGTCCTCGCGGCGGTCCGCGAGCGGCCCGGTCATGTGGTGCGAGGAGGGTCCGTGCACGGCCTGGACCAGCGCGTCGGCCAGCACCTCCATGTCGCCGTCGTGGCTCTCCAGGATCTTGCGGATCCTGAGCCAGCCGGTGTCCAGGTCGTGCCCGCCGGTCTCG
Source organism: Streptomyces sp. CWNU-52B (assembly GCF_047444975.1). Taxonomy (NCBI): domain Bacteria; kingdom Bacillati; phylum Actinomycetota; class Actinomycetes; order Kitasatosporales; family Streptomycetaceae; genus Streptomyces; species Streptomyces sp. CWNU-52B. The sequence continues at coordinate 83,144 of NZ_JBLFJV010000016.1, forward strand.
ATCAGCCCGTCCGTGCAGATCAGCATGGTCTCGCCGGGCTCCAGCACGAGCCGCGTCGTCGGATAGTCGGCGTCCGGGTCGATGCCCAGCGGCAGCCCGCCCGCGGTGGGCCGGGTCAGCACGGTCCCGTCCGCCATGCGTATCGCCGGGTCGGGATGGCCGGCCCTGGCCATCTCCAGCAGGCCGCTCTCCGGGTCCACCTCCACGTACAGGCAGGTCGCGAAGCGCAGGTCCGCGAGGTCGTCGTCGGACGTGATCCCGTACAGGAAGCGGGAGGCGCGCGAGAGGACCGCGTCCGGGCGGTGCCCCTCCGAGGCGTACGCCCGCAGCGCTATCCGGAGCTGGCCCATCAGCCCCGCGGCGCGTACGTCATGGCCCTGGACGTCGCCGATGACCAGCGCGAAGCGGCCGCCCCCGGGGCTCCGCGAGGTGCCGCCGGGCAGCGGGATCATGTCGTACCAGTCGCCGCCCACCTGGAGACCGCCGCCCGTGGGCACATAGCGGGCCGCGACGCTCATCCCGGGGATCTTCGGCCCCAGGGTGGGCAGCATCGACCGCTGGAGGCCGTCCGTGAGCTCCCGCTCGGACTCGGCGACCCCCGCCCGCGAGAGGGCCTGCGCCAGCATCCGCGCCACCGTCGTCAGCACGGACCGCTCGTCGGGCGTGAACATCACCGGGTACGTGAAGGCCGCCATCCACGCGCCCATCGTGCGCCCCGCCACCGTGAGCGGCAGGAACGCCCAGGACTGGCGGCCGAAGTGCTGGGCGAGCGGCCAGGAGGCCGGATAGCGGCTGCGGTAGGCCTCCGGGGAGGAGAGATAGACGGCGCGGCCGGTACGGACGACCTCCGCGGCCGGGTAGTCCGTGTCCAGCGGCATGTGGGAGAACGGGCCCTCGTCCCCCGGCTGCTGCCCGTGATGGCCGACGACGGTGAGCCGGTCGGCCTCCGCGCCGAAGACCGCGAGCCCGTCCGGTGAGAACCCGGGCATCGACAGGCCGGCCGCGACCCGCAGCACCTCCTCCGTGGACCGTGCCTCGGCCAGCGCCCGCCCCGCGTCCAGCAGGAACGCCTCGCGTGAGCGCCGCCAGTCACCCGTCACGGGCGTACGGGCCGCGGCGCCCGGCGGCGGCTCGGTGACCTCCTGGAGGGTGCCGATCAGGTGGTACTCCCCGATGCGCGGCGGGGTCGGTGACTTGGAACGGCTGCGCACGGTACGGAGCACATGGCCCTGCTCGTCCATCACCCGCAGCCGGAGCTCGGCGAGCGTGTCCTCGGTGGCCGCCAGCTGGACGACCCCGCTGACCTCGTTCCAGTCGACGGGGTTGAAACGGGCTCGTATTCCTGCCTCCGTCAGCGAGGTCGGCTCGGCGGGCAGCCCGAGAAGCCGGGAGGCCTCGGCGTCGAGAGTGACCTTCCCGGCGTTCTTGTCCCACCCCCACAGGCCGGTGGCGAGGGTGGCGAGGACGTCCCCCACGGAGAAAAGGGGATCACCGATGCGCATTGACCCACTGTATGAACAGGTGAACGAAGCGTGCCACTGAGGCAGGTGGGGCGGGGGTGGGCGGCAGGGGCCGTACTGCCCTGGGAACTATTGCGAACGGCGATCACGAGGCGGCCGGTACGCTTGCCTGTGTTTCACGTGAAACACACCCCCGATCGCGAAGACTGGATGAAACGACGATGCATCGGTACAGGTCCCACACCTGCGGCGAGCTCCGCGCCTCTGACGTCGGCAGCGACGTCCGGCTGAGCGGCTGGCTGCACAATCGCCGAGACCTGGGTGGCATCCTCTTCATCGATCTGCGCGATCACTACGGCATCACGCAGCTCGTGGCCCGCCCCGGCACTCCCGCGTACGAGGCTCTCGACAAGGTCTCCAAGGAGTCCACCGTCCGTGTCGACGGCAAGGTCGTCTCGCGTGGCACGGAGAACGTGAACACGGAGCTGCCCACCGGCGAGATCGAGGTCGAGGTGGGCGAGGTCGAGCTGCTCGGCGCCGCCGCCCCGCTGCCCTTCACGATCAACGCCGAGGACGGTGTGAACGAGGAGCGGCGTCTGGAGTACCGCTTCCTCGACCTGCGCCGCGAGCGGATGCACCGCAACATCCTGCTGCGTACGTCGGTCATCTCGGCGATCCGCCACAAGATGACGGCCCTGGGCTTCAACGAGATGGCGACCCCGATCCTCAGCGCCACCTCCCCGGAGGGCGCACGTGACTTCGTCGTCCCGTCCCGGCTGAACCCGGGCCGGTTCTACGCCCTGCCGCAGGCTCCGCAGCAGTTCAAGCAGCTGCTGATGATCTCGGGCTTCGACCGGTACTTCCAGATCGCGCCCTGTTTCCGTGACGAGGACGCGCGCGCCGACCGTTCGCCGGGCGAGTTCTACCAGCTCGACGTGGAGATGTCCTTCGTCGAGCAGGAGGACGTGTTCCAGCCGATCGAGAAGCTCATGACCGAGCTGTTCGAGGAGTTCGGCAAGGGCCGTCCTGTGACGTCGCCCTTCCCGCGCATCCCGTTCCGCGAGGCGATGCTGAAGTACGGCTCCGACAAGCCGGACCTGCGGGCCCAGCTGGAGCTCACCGACATCACCGACATCTTCGAGGGCTCGGAGTTCAAGGCCTTCGCTGGCAAGCACGTACGGGCGCTGGCGGTGCCGGACGTGTCCGCGCAGCCCCGGAAGTTCTTCGACCAGCTCGGTGACTTCGCGGTCTCGCAGGGCGCGAAGGGTCTCGCCTGGGTGCGGGTGACCGAGGACGGCTCGCTGACCGGCCCGATCGCCAAGTTCCTCACCGAGGAGAACGTCGCCGAGCTGACGAAGCGCCTGTCGCTGGCGGCCGGCCACGCGGTGTTCTTCGGCGCGGGCGAGTTCGACGAGGTCTCCAAGATCATGGGCGCGGTGCGGGTCGAGACCGCCAAGCGTGCCGGGCACTTCGAGGAGAACGTCTTCCGGTTCTGCTGGATCGTCGACTTCCCGATGTACGAGAAGGACGAGGAGACCGGCAAGATCGACTTCTCGCACAACCCGTTCTCGATGCCGCAGGGCGGTCTGGAGGCCCTGGAGACCCAGGACCCGCTGGACGTCCTGGGCTGGCAGTACGACATCGTCTGCAACGGCGTCGAGCTGTCCTCCGGTGCCATCCGGAACCACGAGCCGGAGATCATGCTCAAGGCCTTCGAGATCGCGGGCTACGACCGGGACACGGTCGAGGAGCAGTTCGCGGGCATGCTGCGCGCGTTGCGTTTCGGCGCCCCGCCGCACGGTGGCATCGCCCCCGGGGTCGACCGCATCGTCATGCTCCTCGCCGACGAGCCGAACATCCGGGAGACCATCGCGTTCCCGCTGAACGGCAACGCGCAGGACCTGATGATGGGCGCGCCGACCGAACTGGACGAGACGCGGCTGCGTGAGCTGCACCTCTCGGTACGCAAGCCGGCGAGTTCGGCGAAGTAGGCCGCCGACGGCAGCCGACGGTATGTGACTGTGGGGCGGTGCCACCCTCGATGAGGGTGGCACCGCCCCACAGTCGTTCGCCCTCGTTCGCCCTCGTTCGCCCTCGGCTGTCCTCAGGGCGTATCGCGGTCGTCCTCGTCCGGGAGCGGCGGGAGCCGTAGATCGGCCAGATCGCCCGGGAGCGGTCCCTCGTCGTGGCTGCGGGCGTAGCGGTGCACGCGCACGTCGAGGTTCATACGCCGGGACTCCCTGCTGAGGCGGCGTCGCTCGCGTCGCCCGGCCTCGTCGTCGTCCAGCTCGTTGTACCGGCGGCGGGTCTCCCAGAAGGACCGCTCCCGGGCCGCCGCCGCCTCTCCGGGCGTGGGCGCGCCCCGGCCTCCGGTGACGTCTTCATCGAGGTCTTCGCCGAAGTCTTCGCCGAGGTCTTCGTCGCGGCTTCCGTCGAGTTCGTCTGCCATGGGCACACAGTGGCACAAACCGGCGAGGACGAGGAGTAGATCCCCGCGTACCCCCTTACGAGTGATAAAGGTTTTGCCCGGAACATCACAATCAAGCCAGTGCGTTCCCATTGTTGAGGGTGAGTCCTCTGCGCGCGGTGGGACTCCGTCTCGGTCCGCGTGGCCGTACGGCGCCTGTCCCCGTGGCTGTCGCGCCCCCTCGTGCGCTCCTCCGACGCTTCGCCGCACGACCTCACTTACCGGCCATGGACCTCGTTGACCGTGCGGCGTTCCTCCCCACACGCTCCTCCAGCATGTGGTCACCCCGCTTCCCGGGGCGACCTCGGACGGGCCCCGGGCTGCCCGGGGCCGGATGAGAGGAAGGCCGACGATGACCCGTAACGCGGAGAACCAGCACAAGCCGGTCCGCAAGTCGCTGACCGAGCGCACCCAGGACGAACTCGAGATCGCAGGGTTCGACGAGGTCGAGACACCGGAGGCGGACATCGTCAGCCTCGGTGGCGCCAGCTACACCAAGATGCTCGGCAAGATCTACGCCTGACCGTCTCCTCGGGGCTCCGGCGTGCGAGACGCCGGGGCCCCGGGATCCGTCGTGCCGGACCCCGGAGAGGCCGCCGATGCAGCGCATCACCTCGGAACTGCCCTACTTGGACCAGGCAGGCCATGTCTACGTGCCGCTCGCCGGACCGGCACGGTCCTGTCTGAAACTCAACCGTCACGCGTCCCGGGTCTGGCGCGAGGCGCTGCGCGGCCCCGTGGACCTCGACGCCCTGTCCGGACCGGACCGCGACTTCCTGCTCGGCCTCACCCGGCGCGGTGTCCTGCGGACCGCGCTCACACCCGGACACACGCCGGCGCCCACATCCACGCCCACACCAGTGCCCACGTCCACGTCCACGTCAACGTCTATGCCCACGTCCACGTCCACGTCGGAGGGAGTGTGAGATGGAGACGCTGACACGGCCGGCCATCGCCTTCGTCAACCCCTCGGTCGGCTTCTCCGACCGCCGTAAGTCCAAGCCCATCGGGCTGGCCTACATCATGGCCTACCTGGAGAAATCCGGATTCCCCAGCTCGGGCTTCGACTTCGGGGACTCCGAGGACGACGCCGTCGAACTGGCCGCGCTCTACGGCCTCGACCGCTTCGACGTCGTCGGATTCTCCGTCTACAACGAGTCGTTCCGCGCGGCCGTCGCCATGGCCGAGTGGATCAAGAGCCGTCGCCCGGAGTGCCTGATCGTGCTCGGCGGCCCGCACGCCACCGCCGTGCACGAGCACATCCTGCGCCGCCATCTCTGCGTCGACGTCGTGGTCCGGCGCGAGGGGGAGGAGGCGATGCTCGATCTCGTACGCGGTCTGGACGACCGGGCCGGGCTGACCGGGATCAGGGGCACCACCTGGCGTGCCTCCGACGGCAGCGGGCTCGTGGTCAACAAGGACCGGGACTTCGTACCCGACCTGGACCTGATCCCGTTCCCCGACGCCGAGTTCACCTCGCACTCCGGGTACCCCGACCTCACGTACTTCGACGAGGTGCAGGGCCGGCTGAAGGCCGCGCTGACGATCTGCAGCAGCCGCAGCTGCCCGTACAACTGCTCCTTCTGCGGTGTGCTCACCATCGGCCGCAAGTACCGGTCGCGCGAGGCGGAGCGGGTCGTCGCCGAACTGCTCCACTTCCGTGAGCGGCACGGCGTCAACTACGAGCACGTGTACTTCAGCGACGCCAACTTCTTCGTCTCGCCGACCCGTGCCCTGGAGGTCGCCGAGGCGCTGTACGAGGCCGATCCGCAGGTCACCTTCAGTTTCGGCACCCGGGTCAACCAGATCCTCAAGGCCGCCGAGGTGCTGCCCCGCCTCAAGGAACGCGGGCTGCGATTCATCGAGCTGGGCATCGAGTCCGCCTCGGAACCGGTCCTGGAGCGGCTCGCCAAGCATGTGAAACCCGAGGTCAACGTGGCGGCCGTACGCCTGCTGAAACGCCTCGGCATCGAGATCTCGCTCGACTTCATCATGCTGGACCCGGCCACCACCCTGGCCGACATCCGCGCCAACATGGAGTTCCTGCGCGAGGCCGGGTTCTACGACTACGTGCCGCACGACCACCTCTACACCGCGCTCGTGCTCTACGAGGGCACACCGATCCGCGACTTCTACGCCCAGCGGTTCGGCGTGGTCTTCGACCCCGACGACCTGCCCAGCCCGTTCACGCTCTTCGAACTGCCCGAGGTGCAGCGGTTCAGCGACACGCTGCGGGCCTTCCGCAAGCACTGGCAGGACCGGATCGACGGCGCCCTGGCACAGGGAGAACTCGCGCTCGCCTCCATCGGGGACGGCACCGTCGGGGACGGTTCCACGGGGGGTGGCCTGGACTTCCCCCGCGTGGCCCACGCCCGGCTGCAGCTCGACGTGGTGTCGCTGCGGCACGCGCCCAACCTCCTGACGGAGCGCCTGCTGGAGGACGCCGAAAACGGGTTTCCCCTGCTGGACGGGGGCGGACTCGACGCGCTGCTGCCCCTCCTCGGACACGACCGCGTCCCGCTGCACGACCTGGTCGAGCGCACCGAGGCCATGGCACGGGAGGCGGGTTTCGCGCAGGCCCCGGGCGCCGTGAGCCCCCATGGGAGGGACTAGAGGGACGACCCAGGGACGACCCAGGGACGACCCAGGGACGACCCAGGGACGACTCAGGGACGAGCGGAACAAGCGGATGAGAGATACGAGCTCTTGAGAGGGAGTGACCACATGGCCACAGCCGTCGGTACAGCGTCTCCGATCCCCGAACTGGGCCCGCCCGGTGTCCACGGGATCTGTTTCAGCTGCGACTCGATCAAGGACATGGACATCGCGGAGGAGACGGCCACCCGGCTCGGCTCCACCGCCACCTGGTACAGCGTCGGCATCCTCGCCACGGACCAGGAACTCGCCCTGAAGTGCGCCGAGTTCTGCCGTCGGCACGGACTGCACGCGCTGTTCCACCCGCTCGACCTGGACGTGTGCGGCACCGGCCCGCTCGACGACCGGCTGCTGCGCCTGCTCGGGAAGCGCGCCGACGAACTGGACTCGCCCTGGCTCAACATCGACCTCGCGATGTGGGTCCGCGAGGGGGAGACCCTCCTTGAGTCCCTGGTGCCCATGGCGCTCGTCGACGAGGCCGTCGACTGGGCGGTGGACCGGATCAAGCACGCCCAGGACGTCATCGGCCGCCCGCTGACCATCGAGAACGCCCCCTATCCGTACGTGGTCGGCGACGGGGACATCCTCACCCTGATGACGCGGATCGCGGAGCGGGCCGACTGCCTGATGACCATCGACGTAGGACACCTCTACGGACTGCGGGTGCAGCAGGGGCTGCCCCCGGTGCTGCCGAGCGACGACGACATCGCCTGGGACCGGGTCGTCGAGGCGCACATGAGCGGTACGTTCGTCCGCCGCTTCGAGGGCGGGGTGCGCCTGGTCGACGACAAGCACGACTGGCCGGTCAGCGACGAGGTGTGGGAACTCGCCGACGCGCTGCTCCCCCGCGCCCCGCAGCTGCGGTCGGTGATGGCGGAGGCGGAGGGCATGAGCGCCGACGAACTGACCGACAGCGTGCGGCGCTTCGCCCGCCGGGCCGACCACTGGTGGAGTGCCTCATGACCCCCGACACGACCCGGTCCTCCGCATCCGGTGCCGTTCTCGACTACGCCAGGCTGACCGACACGACCTGGCGCATCCTCAACGCGACCCCCGGACGCCGGACCGAACTGCTCGACACGCTGCCCCCGGCCGAGCGCGCCGTCGTCGCCGAGGGCACCCGCGGACCGGGTTTCGACATGGAACAGGCCCGGCGTCGCAAGACCGTCGCCAACGTCCTGACCGTGACCTTCCCGGTCACCTTCTTCGCGTACTACGGGCGGGCCGGCGCGGAAGGTCTGCACACCTTCCTGGACAGCGAGTTCTGGCAGCGCAGGCCCGCACAGCCCGGGTCGGTCTTCCCGCCCTCGGCCACCGCGTCGGCCGCCTTCGCCGGGTTTCTGCGCGACTGCGACTGGATCTCCCGGCAGGAGGACTGGGTCGGCGAGGCCTTCGCCTTCGAGGACGCCCATCTCTTCGGCGCCGCGGCGCCCGACCCGCGCCCGTACCCCGCGGGGCGCCCCCGGCTGGTGCCCGGGGCCTGGACGGCGGAGGCCACGTTCGACGTCCCCGCGTACGGCGGGCTGCTGCGCGAGCGGGGCGCCGTCGATCCGTGGACCGAGGCGCTGCTGCTGGTCAAGCGCCGTCCCGAGCCGCTCGCCGTCATCTCGGTCCCGGCCGGCGAACGTATCCGGCGGGTACGCCTCACCGGTGACACCGTCGCCGCACTGCGCTGGCTGTGGGACGCCGACGTGCCGGTGCCCGAGGAGGCCGCTGGGACGCCCGTCTACGCCAAGGCGGTCGGCGCCGGCCTGGTGGCGGTGGACGGGATCACGCAGTGACCCCTCGGGGCCCGGAGGACGGTGGCGGCAAGGATCTGGACCGCCGGGTCCGCCGGGTCCGTCAGGTCCGCCGCGGTTATCTGCTGGTGTCGGGTGTCGACTACTTCGCGGACATGCTCCTCACCGTGACCTCGGTCCTGCTGCTGCAGTCCCTCGGCATGGGTTCGGGCGCCGTGTTCGCCCTGATCGCCGCGGTGTGGATCGTCGAAGGCGTCTCCGAGATCCCCACCGGCGTCCTGGCCGACCTGCTCGGCCGCCGCGCCTCGGTCGCGATCAGCTTCGTCCTGCGGGCGATCGGCTACGGCGCCCTGTTCTTCAGCGGCAACGTGTACGTCGCCGCCGCCGGGGTCCTCCTCGCGGCGCTGGGCGGAACCTTCGCGTCCGGTGCCCTGGAGGCCTGGGCCGTGGACGAGACCGGCTCCACGGACCCGCGCGGCCTGGACCGGCTCTTCGCCCAGGGAAAGATCGCCGAGAACGCCGGCCTCGTCCTGGGCACCCTGACCGGCGCCGCCCTCGGCACCCTGGACCTGGCACTGCCCCAGATCGTCGCGGGCGTCTCCTGCGCACTGGCGGCCGTACTGTCGCTGCGGCTGATGACCGGCCCGTCGGCATCGAGCCGTCCCGGTGAGGCGGCCGGCCCCCGGGCGGCGTTCGGGCCGAGGCTGCGGGAGTCGTTCGGCGAGGTCATGACGGGGACGCGGCTCACCCTGCGGGGCGACAAGGTGCTGATCGCCCTGATCGTCGCCACCGCACTGCTGTGGCTGTTCCGGGGCATCCCCGGAGTGCAGTGGACCGTCGTGTACGAGGGACTCGTCGGCGGCGATCTGCTGGTGCTCGGCGCGATGCGCAGCGTCGGTTCCCTGCTGGAGATCCCGTTGCTCGGCTGGACCCTGCGCCTGCAGAAACGCAGGGCTTCCGCGCGCCGGACCGTCATCGTCACCGCGGCCACGGCCGGCGCCATCGCCCTGGTCTGCGCCGCCGCGGTGAAGGAACCGGCCGTCTCCATCGTCTGTTACGTGTGTTTCTCGACGGCGTTCGGCCTGTGCATGCCCGGTGTGCGGGCGGCCATGAACGAACGGATCGACAGCGGGCACCGCGCCACGGTGCTGTCCGTGGCCTCGCTGTTCAACAGCGTGTTCACCGGTGGCGGCCTGATACTGACCGGACTGGCCGTCGGCGACCTCGGCAGCGCCGCCGTGGCCTGGCCGCTCGCCGCGGCGGGCTTCGGCGTCGCGGGCCTGTGGGTGGCCTCCCTGGCCGTACGCCAGGAGACGGCACCGCCGCCCACGGAACCGGCCCAGCCGACCAGCCCCACGACGGGGTCTCAGGAGGTGCCCGCGCCATGACCGCCGCCGTGCCCGCGACATCGTCCGTGACGTCGTCCGCGACGTCGTCGTACGTCGAGGATCTGCTCGCCGACCTCCAGCTGGAGCGCGCCGGGCTGCCCGGCGGGGACCCGGCGCCCGTGGCCCTGCGCGCCCGGCGGGCCGCCGGTGAACTGGCCGGCCTGGGTCTTTCCCGGTTCGTCGCCGAGCTCCTGGGCGAGACGGCGTCCGTGCCCGTCCCGACGGCCGTACTCGACCTGGAGGCCGACGAGGACGGCCGGCGGGCCTCGTACGAGGTCTGGTGCGCGGAGGCCCGCGAGCTGACCGGCGAGGTCTGGCGGTGGCTGGCCGAGCGGCATCGCGCGGCCGGTGAACTCCCTTGGTGGTGCGGTGAGTCGGCACTCGTGCTGCCCCGCGACTCGGTACGGCGGCTCGCCGCGGTGACGGCTCCGGTGCCGGACCTCTCGGAGACCGCCGAGGCCTGGGCGGGCCGCGCCGGGCTGTGTGACGGGGCCACCGCCGAGTACAACTGGCGCTGGCTGCTGCTGGGCAAGGGCGTGCTTCCGTCGGCCCCATCGGCCCCATCGGCCCCATCGGCCTCGTCGTCCTCGGTGCTGCCGCCGCTGAACGAGCTGATCACGCTGCTCGTCGGGGAGGTACGGCGCCGCGGGCTGCTGCCGCTCGCCCACCGGGTGAAGGTGCTGCGGCGTCCGAACACCCCGTCCATGGTCATGCCCGTACGGCTGCCCGGCTCCTCGCTGCTCTCCCTGCCGACCGCGGTCACTCCGGTGACGCTCCAGTACCTGCAGCACGAGCTGGCCCATCTCGCCGAGCACGCGCTGCGTCCGGCGGACGCCCCGCTCGCCGAACGGTGGACCTTCGACCCGCTGCGCTCGGAGGGCTGGGCCCTGCTGCTGGAGCAGTTGGCCGGGTCGACCGCGTTTCTCGCCCGGCTGGGGATCGACGAGGAGAGCGCCGCGGCCCTCGCCCGGTTCTTCGCCGAGGAGGAGCACTTCAGCCGCGGCCTGATGGCGGCCGACCTGGCACTCGACGCGGACCTGGTGAACTGCCGCACCTCGGCCCAGGCGCTGGACGCCGCGTCGGCCGTGGCCGCCCGCACCGGTCTGCGCTGGGCTCCGGAACTGCTCCTGCTGCGGCAGACCCGCGTGCTGCACTGGCGCTCGTATCTCGCGGGGTACGCCTGGCGGGACGAGGTCGGCGCCGGACTCGGCGCACGCTTCGGCGCCGGCTGGGCGGACCGGGAGGAGGCCTGGGCGCTGTTGCGGGGCGCGCTGGCCCGTACCGGCACGGCGGGTTCGGCCGCCGGATTCCTGCACGCGCTGGGCGTTCCCGGGCCGCCGACGCCGACGCCGACGCCGTACATGCCGTACACGCCTGAGGCACCTGACGCACCTGACGCACGCACCTGACACACGCCCGATCCCATGAGGAGGTCAGATGATGCATGAGACGACGAGAGGGACGACAGGGGAGACGGCGACGGGTGGTGGGGGCGGGCCGTGGGACGGGCTGCGGTGGCTCTGCCGTGAGCCGGGCGTCGCGAAAGGGGTGCCGTGGGGCGAGGCGCACGCCGTCTTCGACGCCTCGCAGGACACCGCCGGGATCGTCACCCGGCAGGACCTGGAGGACTGGCTGGACTGCGGCCTGCTCCACTACCCGGTGCTGAACGCGATGCGGGGCGGTGTCCCGGTGCCGCCCGAGGAGCTGACGCGGGTCATGTACGTGTCCGGCGACGCCCGGGGCGGCTACGTGGACGGGGCCAAGGTCCGTGCCCAGCTGGCGGCCGGGGCGACCGTGGTCGTGCAGAACCTGCACGAGTGGCACCGCCCCGCACAACTGCTGTGCCGGCGCCTGGCACAGCTGTTCTCGGCCAAGGCCGGGGCAGTGGTGTTCTGGACGAAGGCGGGGGAGGACGGGCTGCGGGTCCACCGTGACGACGGCCATCTGTTCGTCGTGCAGATCGCCGGGGCCAAGCGCTGGCATCTGTACGACACCCCGCGCGAGGCGGCCGACTGGAGCCCCGGGTACGTACAGGACCTGGCGGCGGCGGCCGTGACCGTCGATCTGCGGCCCGGCCAGGTGCTGTATCTGCCGGAGGGCACGGCGCACCACACGCGTGCCCTCGACACGGAGTCCGTGCACGTCACGGTCGCCGTCCGGGAGCCCCGGCTGCGGGACACGGCCGAACTCGCCGTACGTGCCTGCCTCGCGCGCATCCCGGACCACGCCGTCCTGTCCGGGACGGCCGCCGCGCGCGAACGGGTCGCCGACGACCTGCTGGTCCGGCTGGCCGACGCGCTCGGACGCGTGGACAGAGCCGCTCTGGTCCGTGAGCTGTCGCGCCGGACCGCCGAGACACGCGGAAGCCGCTGAGCGGTGGGTGAGCGCCGGCCGGCGCGAGGTTCAGGCCATGTTCTGCACGCGAACCGCAATCCACAGTCGGTGCCCACGTTGTTGACAGCCTTCTTGCCTAGTTTCCTCGCTCATGACAGGAAACCAGGCAGAGAACCAGGCAGAGAACGAGACCGGGAGCCAGGCAGGGAACCAGTCGGCCCAAGGGCCGAAACACAAGCGGAACGTGACGCGTCGCAAGATCGTCGTGGCAGGTGGCGCGGCGGTCGCCGCGGTGGGCGCGGGCGGCGTGATCGCCGCGACCGCGAACGCCGGCCAGGCGACGAAGGGCACGTCGCCGACCGCCGACTCGACTTCGGCTTCGGCTTCGGCCTCGACTTCGGACTCGGCGGAGGCGTGCTACAAGCTCACCTCGGAGACCACCGAGGGGCCGTACTACATCGATGCCGACAAGCTGCGGCAGGACATCACCGAGGACAGAGAGGGCATCCCGCTGACCCTCCGGCTCAAGGTGATCGACGACGAGACCTGCAAGCCCGTCAAGAACGCCGCCGTGGACATCTGGCACTGTGACGCGCTGGGCATCTACTCCGGGTACGAGGACTCCAGCGGTGGGGGCGGCGGCACACCGCCCAGCGGAACGCCCACCGATGTGCCCACGGACGTACCCACCGATACGCCGACCGGCACACCGACCGGTCCCCCGCCCGGTGGCGGCGGTGGCCACCAGGAGCCCACCGACGACGAGCGCTACCTGCGCGGCACGTGGAAGACGGACAAGCAGGGCTTCGTCACCTTCAAGACGGTCTTCCCGGGCTGGTACCGGGGCCGTTGTGTCCACGTCCATGTGAAGGTGCACGTCGGCGGCACCTGGACGGACGCCGGCTACGAGGGCGGCAACACCTGTCACACCGGCCAGTTCTTCTTCGCCGAGGAGTCGGTGCTGGCCTCGGCGGAGGTCGAGCCGTACTCCACGTCGACGACCGAGCGCACGACGCTCACCGAGGACACCATCTACGACCAGTCCGGCACGACCGGCGGCCTGCTCAAGCTTAAGTACAAGAAGAACGCCATCGCGAAGGGTGTCCTGGGCACCATCACGATGGGCGTGGACCCGGACGCCACCCATGAGGGCACGGACGACGCGGTGCAGCCGGGAGCGACGGCGACGGCGACGGCTTCGGCGACCAGTTGACGAGTGGGTGACCGCCGGCCCAGTGAGAGGGAGCGGGGTGGTCAGGTGTCGTACGTGCCGTCCCAGGGCGGGCCGAAGCCCAGGCGGTCCGGGTAGAGCTCGGCCCATGGCTCGCCGTCGTCCTCGCCGGTCAGCAGGCCGAACAGCACACCGTCGCGGGTGAGTCGGAAGGGCTGGACCGCGATGCCCGCGTAGCGGCGGCGCGGGAGGCTGCGGAGGAGTTTCGCGAGGTGGGCCTGGGCCTGGGAGAGGACCGAGTCCGGGCCCTGCGGGGCGCGTTGCTGTTCGGCCCAGGTGCCGGCGCACCAGATCTCCGAGTCGAGGTGACGGCCCGCCGTGTCGAAGGTGTGGAGCACCGTGAAGAGGCGTTTGTGCTCTTCCCAGCCGTCGGCGGGGCGGAAGTCCTCGGGGAAGGCGTAGGTGACCGACCCCAGGAATTGCCCCTCCGCGAAGTGCCCGATGGCATCGGTGCGGTGGTGTGGCTCGTACGCGATCGGGATGACCTGGGGAACTGCCATGACGAAACCATACGGATGAAACGTGCACATGCCAGGAGCGGGGTGCCGTAACCGGAGCGCATGTACGGATGTGGACGATCAACCGTTATGGTCTCGTTGTCTTCTGAGCCAGAACCGATCACCTCACGTACCCAGTCTTGATGTTCATGACCGTGATCACTCGCAGTGCGAACTCCACTCTCTCGGCCGCGCGATCCCGGCGCCGTCGCAGAGGCTCCGTGAACGCGAGCGAGGGAGGGGGTGGGGGCGACGGCGGGAGAGGCAAGGGCAAGGGGCCCTCGCGGTGGGGCCTGGCAGCGCTGGCGGTGTTAGCCGCGGGGGCCCTGGTGGTGACGGGAACGGTACTGGCCTCCTCCGACTCCGACTCCGGCGCGGACTCCGACAACGAGCCGGACGCGGCGGCGGATCCGTCGGGCCGGGCGCCGCAGACCCCGGGGGAAGACGGCACCCCGTCGGCATCGGCGTCGGTGTCGGCGACGGTGGAGGACGACGGAGAACTCGGCGGCAAGGGGAAGGGCGGGGGCAAGGGGGACGAGTCACCGGACTCCTCCTCGCTCTCCATACCGTCGACGGGCCCCGGTACGTTCACCACGGCGGGTGGCCGGAGCGGGACCGTGGGGAAGGGGGCCCGTGTGCTGCGCTACAAGGTCGTCGTCGAGGACGGCCTCGCGCAGTCGGCCGAGGACGTGGCCCGGCAGGTGGAGGGTGTACTGGCCGACCCGCGTGGCTGGACGGCCGACGGCGATTCCGGTTTCCGGCGCGTCTCCAGCGGCACGTCCGACTTCGTCGTACGGCTCGCGACGCCGGGAACGGTGGACGAGATCTGCGGCCGCTACGGCCTGAACACCCGCGGCGAGGTCAACTGCAACGTCGGCCAGGACGTCGTGGTCAACCTCAAGCGCTGGCTCCTGGCGACCCCGGTCTACGCCCAAGACGTGGACGCCTACCGGGCCCTGATCATCAATCACGAGGTCGGCCACTTCCTGGGCTACGGCCACGTGACATGCCCCGGCAAGGGCAAGCCGGCCCCGGCGATGATGCAGCAGATCAAGGGTATGCACGGCTGCGAGCCGAACGTCTGGCCGTACGACACGAAGGGCAAGCTGATCACGGGGCCCGCTGTGCCGTGACGGAGGCGGGGCCGCGGGACGGGTGACTCGCAGAAGGACCTGGGACGGGGCGCGTCGGTGTGCCCGGGGTGGAGGGTCGGTGTCCGGCTGTTGGGAACAGCCCGTCGGTGGTGGTGGTTTGTGATGGGGACCGCTTCCCGGATCTGACGCCCTGGCGAAGTCGAGACCGCGCCGGGAAATCCCTCCCCAGCCCTCCATTCCTCAGCGCCCATTCCTCAGCGCCCAGTCCTCAGCCCTCAGCCCCCAGCCATCAAGGACGGATCATGAAGGCCATCATCTACAGCGAGAACGGCGGACCCGACGTTCTCCAGTTCGTCGACCGGGACCTGCCCACGCCAGGTCCCGGTGAGGTTCGTGTCCGGATCGCCGTGTCCGGGGTCAATCCGACCGACTGGAAGTCCCGCTCCGGCAATCCCCTCTCCTTCGCGGAGGTCACCCCGCACCACGACGGCGCCGGCACGATCGACGCCGTCGGTGAGGGGGTCGACCAGGGCCGGGTCGGTCAGCGGGTCTGGCTGTTCATGGCTACCGCCGGACGGCCCACCGGTACCGCCGCCGAGTTCACCGTCGTGCCCGCCGCGTTGACCGTGCCCCTGCCCGACGAGGCCGGTTTCGACGTCGGCGCCTCACTCGGCGTACCCGCGCTCACCGCTCACCGCGCGCTCACCGTCGCCGAGGACGGGCCCCGCCGGCTGCGGCCCGGAGCGCTCGACGGCAAGGTGGTGCTCGCCGCGGGCGGCGCCGGGGCGGTCGGACACGCGGTGATCCAGCTCGCCCGATGGGCCGGTGCCACCGTGATCAGCACGATCAGCGGCCCGGAGAAGGCCCGGCTGGCCACCGCCGCTGGGGCCCACCACGTGATCAACTACCGCGAGGCCGACACGGCCGACGAGGTCCGCAAGCTCGCCCCCGACGGCGTCGACATCGTCGCCGAGGTGGCGCTGGGCGCGAACCTCGCGGTGGACCTGGCCGTGCTGCGGACCCGCGGCGTGATCTCGACGTACGCCAACGACGGTGCCGAGCCGGTCGAGCTGGACGTGCGGCAGAACATGTTCCTGAACGCACGCCTCCAGTTTCTGGTCCTCTACACGGTCGGCCTGGAAGCGCTCACCGAGGGCGCCGAGGACGTCGCCGCCGCGGTGCGTGACGGTGCGCTGCCCGTCGGCGAGGAGCACGGCCTGCCGCTGGTCCGCTTCCCGCTCGACCGCACCGCCGACGCGCACCGGGCGGTGGAGAACGGCGCGGTGGGCAAGGTGGTCGTGGACGTCGCGCCGTGACCGGGCCGGAATCGGTCCGGTCCAGTCCGGTACGCGTGCCCTTTTAGACGCTTTTGGCGCCGTTTGTGTATCGGTACGCGTGGAACCCGGCCCGGCATGATCACAAGCATCGTTCGCGGCTGTGCTGCGGGAGCGGCCGGTACCACCGCACTGAACGCCGTCACCTACGCGGACATGGCCCTGCGGGGCCGGCCGGCCAGCTCCGCCCCGGAAACCGTGGTCGACCGGATCGCCACGCGCCTCGGGCGTCCGGTCCCTGCCCCTGCCACCCACTCGGGTGACAGGGGCAACCGGCTCACCGGTCTGGGTGCGCTGTCGGGCATCGCGGTCGGTACGGGTACGGGTGCCGCCGTGTCGCTGTTGCACCGGGCCGGGGTCCGGCCGCCCGTGTGGCTGGGCGGCGTGCTCACCGGGGCGTTGGCGATGGCACTCTCCGACGCGCCCATGGCCTGCCTCGGCGTCAGCGACCCCCGCACCTGGTCGGCCCGCGACTGGGCTGCCGACGCCGTCCCGCATCTCGTCCACGGCCTGGTCACCTACGGCATCGTCGCTGCCGCCGAGCAACGCCGATGACGGTCGGCACAGGCACAGGCACAGACACAGTCGCTGGCGTCGGCGTCGGCACGGGTGTCGTGATCCCGGCCTGCCTGATCGGCGCGGCCACCGGGCTGCGCAGCACGTGGGGTCTGGCAGCACTGTCCTGGGCGGCACGGGACGGGGCCCTGACGGGCGCCGCGGCCCCCCTCAGCCGGCCATGGGTCAGGATCGCCACGCTGGCCGGTGCGGCGGGTGAGTTCGTCGCCGACAAGTCACCGAGCACCGCGAACCGGCTCTCCGCCGCCGGTCTCGCACCACGCCTGCTGCTCGGCGCCCTGACCGGCGCGACCCTCTCCGACCCACGTACCCGTACCCGCAACGCTCCTCCCGCCCTCGGCGCGGCGGCCGGCGCGGCTGCGTCGCTCCTGGCGGCCTTCGCCGGACAACGCTGGCGCACCACGGACCGACACGGTGTGAGCACCGCCCCGGTGGCGGCAGCAACGGAGGACCTCGCCGCCGCCACCCTGGCCACGGCGGCCTGCGCCTTGGCAATCAGAGCCCGGCGCCGCCGGACCCCGGAGGAGACGGCGCCAGGTCGGGACGACGCAGGTCAGGAAGCGGGCGCGAAGAGCTCCAGGGCGATGTTGTCGGGGTCACGGAACTCCAGGATGTAGCCCACGCCGATGTCCTTGATGCCCTCGTGGGCGATGCCGCGGTCCTCCAGGACGCTCAGCGCCGCGACCAGGTCCTGCCTGCCGCTCACCGCCAGGCTGACGTGGTCCAGACCCACCCGGTCCTCGTCGAAACGGTCCGTGGCGACCGGGCGCAGTCCGAGCAGGGAGTCGCCGAGCTGGTAGATGACGCCGCCGAAGAGGAAGGACAGTTCCTCGCGTGTCTCGGCGTCCGCGTCCGGAGGCAGCTCGAACGCGACGGGCAGACCGAAGAGATCTTCGTAGAAGGCGCGCGAACGGTCGATGTCGGTGACGGTGAGGCGGACGTGCGCGAAGGCACGCGGGGTGATCTGCATGCGGCCATCATGCGACCGGAGCGCCGGAAGGGCCGTGAACCGCGCGGGCGCGCAGCCGAACCTCTCCTTGCCCGTCTCCCGGTCTCGTTCGTGATTTTGGCATCCAGCCCGGCCGCAGCCGGTTCTCTATGGCTGGTGACAGCCGTTTCAGTACGGTGTCGATGGCTACGATCCACGGGGAGCGGGAGGTCCAGGAAGAATTAACGCTCGAACCCCAGCTCCTGGCCGAGGTCGCCATCATCGACTCATGGGTGTACGAGATCTTTCCGTACCGGCATGTGTTCATCGTCAGCTATGGGGCCGAGTACACCGGTACGAGGGACCCGAAGCTGTCGCACGAGCACAAGGAACTCGGCCTCTTCACCTATGAGGAGGTAGCTCAACTCACCATGCCCGAGGCGTACAAGAGGACGATCGACGCGTGGCGTGTCAAACGCCGATGAGTCCCGGGTCGGCTCGGCGACGCCGCAGGCCGGGCGCCGTACCGCTGTGGCGCCCAGCCACCCCCGTCGCGTCACTGTCCGTCGCCGGTCACTGCTGCTCCGGTGCTCCGCCGAACTGCTCCTTGTACGTGGCCAGGTCCTCGTCCGTGATCTTGGCGAAGAGGACCGGGGGGACCGTGAAGGGGGTGCCGACGGGGAGGAAGTCCAGGGACTTCGCCTCCTCCTGGGTCACCCAGGCCGCCGTGTCGTCCGGCAGGGCGAAGGCCGCGCGCATGGCCTTGGACGAGGCCGGGATGAACGGTTCCGAGACCACCGCGTACAGGTGGATCAGGTTCATCGCCGTGCGGAGGGTGAGGGCCGCGCCCTCCGGGTTGGTCTTGATCTCCAGCCAGGGGGCCTTCTCCTCCAGGTAGGAGTTGCCCGCCGACCACAGGGCGCGCAGCGCGGTCGCCGCCTTGCGGAACTGGAGCGCCTCCATCTGGGTCTCGTACTCGGCCAGGAGCGACGCGATCTCCTCGCCCAGCTTCGCCTCCGGGGCGCCCGCCTCCGTGCCCGCCGGGACCTCCTCGCCGAAGCGCTTCTTCGAGAAGGACAGGACCCGGTTGACGAAGTTGCCGAGGGTGTCGGCCAGGTCCTTGTTCACCGTCGCCGTGAAGTGCTCCCACGTGAACGACGAGTCGTCCGACTCGGGGGCGTTGGCGATCAGGAAGTAGCGCCAGTAGTCCGCGGGCAGGATGGCGAGGGCCTGGTCGGTGAAGACGCCCCGCTTCTGCGACGTGGAGAACTTCCCGCCGTAGTACGTCAGCCAGTTGAACGCCTTCAGCTGGTCGACCTTCTTCCACGGCTCCCGTACGCCCATCTCCGTGGCCGGGAACATCACGCTGTGGAAGGGGACGTTGTCCTTCGCCATGAACTCCGTGTAGCGCACGTCCGACGCGCCCGCCGGCTCGTACCACCACGACTTCCAGTCGCGGTTCTCCTCCGGGGCCGCGTCCGCCCACTCCTTCGTCGCGCCGATGTACTCGATCGGCGCGTCGAACCAGACGTAGAAGACCTTGCCCTCGGCGGCCAGCGTCGGCCAGGTGTCGGCCGGGATCGGCACGCCCCAGTCCAGGTCACGGGTGATCGCACGGTCGTGCAGGCCCTCGGTCAGCCACTTGCGGGCGATCGAGGAGGCGAGCTGCGGCCACTCGTCCGCGACCTCGTCGATCCACGTCTCCACCTCGCCCTGCAGCTTCGACTGGAGGAGGAAGAGGTGCGACGTCTCGCGTACTTCGAGTTCGGTCGAACCGGAGATCGCCGAGCGCGGGTCGATCAGGTCCGTGGGGTCCAGGACCCGCGTGCAGTTCTCGCACTGGTCGCCGCGCGCCTTGTCGTAGCCGCAGTGGGGGCACGTGCCCTCCACGTAGCGGTCCGGGAGGAAGCGGCCGTCGGCCGGCGAGTACACCTGCCGGATCGCGCGCTCCTCGATGAAGCCGTTCTCGTTCAGCTTGCGGGCGAAGTGCTGTGTCAGCTCCGCGTTCTGCGGGGAGGAGCTGCGGCCGAAGTAGTCGAACCGCAGCTGGAAGCCGTCGTACACCGACTTCTGCGCGTCGTGCGCCTGGGCGCAGAACTCGTCGACCGGGACGCCCTGCTCCTTCGCCGCCAGTTCGGCCGGGGTGCCGTGCTCGTCCGTCGCGCAGATGTAGAGCACGTCGTGGCCTCGCTGGCGGAGGTACCTGGCGTACACGTCCGCCGGGAGCATGGACCCCACCATGTTGCCCAGGTGCTTGATCCCGTTGATGTACGGAAGGGCGCTGGTGATGAGGTGTCGAGCCATTGCGGGCTGCTCCCGAGTCGCTACGTGAGGTGACGGCCGGTCGTACGGTGCTTCGAGTTTCGACCGTCTTACGAACCTTGAAATCGTAGCCGACATGGGTGGGCCGCCCGCTCCTCCTTCAAAAGGGTGGGAAGCGGGCGGCCCGGGTGAGGTCCAGCGAGTGCTAGCGAGTGCTTACGGGCGCCAGTTCGCCAGTACGCCCTCGTAGATCTCCGTGTCCGTGAGCTCGCGCGGCGTCGGGCCCGCGTGGAAGAAGGCCGTGTTGCCCGTCTTCAGCTTGCGGAGGTAGTCGAAGGCCTTGTTGTCCTGCTCACCGAACGCGACGAAGGAGAAGAAGAGCCCGGGGTGGCTCTTCGCCGCCTCCGTGAGGGACTGGGTGGCCGGGGTCTTGGCGTCCGGAGCGCCGTCCGTCTGGAAGACCACGAGACCGGGGGCCGTCGGAGCGCCCGACTTCTCGTGCAGGGCGATCACTTCCTGCACGGCCGCGTGATAGCTCGTACGCCCCATGCGGCCGAGGCCGGCGTGGAGTTCGTCGATCTTGTCGTCGTACGCGGTGAGGGTCAGCTCGCCGGTGCCGTCCAGCTCGGTGGAGAAGAAGACCACCTGCACGGACGCCTCCGGCGAGAGGTGCGCTGCGAGGGCGAGGGTCTGCTCACCGAGGGCCTGCGCGGAGCCGTCCTTGTAGTACGGGCGCATCGAGGAGGAGCGGTCCAGGACGAGGTAGACCCTGGCGTGGGTGCCGGTGAGGCCCTGGTTCGTCAGGGCGGTCGCGGCGGCCTTGTAGGCGCTGAGGAGGCCGGGGGCCTTGGCCTCGACGTCGGCGTCGGCGTCGGCGTTGACGTTGACGGCGATAGTGGCGGGTGTGGCTGTGGTGGCGGGTTCGGGTGCCTCGTCCGGCACCTGCGCCACGGCCTCGGGCTCCGCCTCCGCCTCCGCGGCGGGCGTCTCGGGCTCCGGGACGAGCTGGATGATCAGCTCGGGCTCGGCTTCGGCAGCCACCGGCTCGGGCGTCGGCTCGGGCGTCGGCTCCGGTTCCGGGGTCACCTCGGCGGTGACGGGCTCCGGGGTCGGCTCCGGCTCGGGCGCCACGACGGGCTCCGGTGCCGTCTCGGCGACGGGCTCGGCCGCAGGAGCGACCTCGGTGACCTCGGCCACCGCAGTGACCTCGGCGACGACGGGCTCCGGCTCCGGCGCCGATACCGGCTCCGGCTCGGGCTCCGGTGCCGTCTCCGCGACCGGTTCCGGAGCCGTGACCGGCTCGGGCTCGGCTGCCGCGACCGGCTCCGGCTCCGGCTCCGGCGTCGGCTCGGCCTCCACGACCGGGGCGGCCTCCGCAGTCGGCTTCGGCTCCGTGGCCGGCTCGGCCTCCGGCGCGGTCCCCTGCTTCGGGACCGTCACGTTGTCGAACGCCGCCGAGACCAGATCGTCCACCACGGACGCGTCGGTCCCGGTGCCGTCGCTCCCGGGCTTGGCCCCGGAAGCGGACTCTGAAGCGGACTCGGACTCGGTCTCGGACTCGTCCGTCTTGGAACCGGTCCCTCGACCTGTTTCCGGCTCGGCCGTGTGCGCGGCAGCGGTCGGCTCGGAGGCCGGTGCCGGTGCGGGGACTGAGGCCTCAGGCTCGGCTGCCGCAGGCGTGGGCTCGGGAGCCGTCTCCTGCCGGGCCGCCGGCACGGTCGGTTCGGCGGCGGATGCGGAAGGGGTCGCGGCACCGGCAGCGTCCCCCTTGCGTGACTTTCCGAACGCATTCCGCAGGCGGGTGAGAATGCCCATGTGCGCAACCCTTCGCATGAGTTGGTTCCGTCAATCCCTGGCCAGGACGGACACGTAAGGTTAGCCGCCAGGACCGAAGATCTTTATCAGGCCCAAACATGGAACCGGTTCCCGCACAGATGTCAGGGGCAATGCCCTTTTGGCTGTGCCCAGTTCACTCTCCGTTCACCTCTCGTCCGCGCCCTCGCACGCGTGTGCCCCTAGCGTCTCGCAGACAACAGACATAGGGGAGGGAACGTGCGCAACCTGCTGCCTCTGCTCGGCTCGACCGGCTCACACCCGGGCGGCCGTTCCGAGATGACCTGTCGGTACCGCTGTGGTGACGCCTGCTTCCACCCGGCGCCCAACACCAGCGCCAACGAATACGTCGGTGACGTCATCGCCGGGGCGCTCAGCCGCCGTTCCATGATGCGGGCCGCCGCCGCGGTGACCGTGACCACCGCCGCGGCCGGAAGCGCGGTCGTGGGCCTCGGGGCGACCCCCGCAGCCGCTCAGCCCGCTGCCCAGGCAGCCGGGAGCGCCTCCGCCGGCGCCGCGAAGGGCAAGCACCCCACCAAGGGCAAGGCGGCCCGCGGCCTCCGCTTCACCCCCGTCGCCCCGAACACGCTCGACGCGGTGACCGTCCCCGAGGGCTACGGCCAGAACGTGGTCGTCCGCTGGGGCGAGCCCATCCTGCGCGGCGCCCCCGCCTTCGACCCGGACCGGCAGAGCGCCGCGGCGCAGGCCGGCCAGTTCGGCTACAACTGCGACTTCCTCGCCCTGCTCCCGCTGCCGGGTGAGCGCGGCCGGCAGGTGCTCGTGGCGAACCACGAGTACACCGACGAGATCCTGATGTTCAAGGGCTACGACCCCGCGAACCCGACCCGCGAGCAAGCCGAGATCGCCTGGGCCGCGCACGGTCTGGGCGTCGTCGTGGTCGAGGAGGAGCGCAGGACCGGCAAGCTCACCGTCGTCCCCCGCCACCACCTCAACCGCCGCGTCACCGCGACCACCGAGTTCGAGGTGACCGGGCCCGCGGCCGGCTCGGACCTCCTCAAGACCTCCGCCGACCCGACCGGCAGGAAGGTCCTCGGCACCCTCAACAACTGCGCCGGCGGCGAGACCCCGTGGGGCACCACGCTGCACGGCGAGGAGAACTTCAACCAGTACTTCGCCAACGCGAGCAGCACGACGGACCTGCGGTACGGCATCGGCACCGGGGCCAGCGAGCGCAAGTGGGAGCGGTTCGACAAGCGCTTCGACGTCGCCCAGGAGCCGAACGAGGTGCACCGCTTCGGCTACATCGTCGAACTGGACCCGTACGACCCCACCTCGACGCCCCGCAAGCGCACCGCGCTCGGCCGGTTCAAGCACGAGGGCGCGACCATCCGCCTCACCGACGACGGCCGCCCGGTCGCCTACACCGGTGACGACGAGCGCTTCGACTACATGTACAAGTTCGTCGGCAGCAAGCGGATGCGCCACGGCAACAGCCGCGCCGCCCGCGAGCACAACCTGACCCTCCTCGACGAGGGCACGCTGTACGTCGCCAAGCTCAGCGGCGACTCCCCGGCGATCGAGATCGACGGCACCGGCAAGCTCCCGGCCGACGGCGAGTTCGACGGCAGCGGTACGTGGATCCCGCTGGCCACGGCCACGGCCAAGGGCGCCGTCTCGCACGTCCCGGGGATGACCGCCGAAGAGGTGTACGTCTTCACGCGTCTCGCCGGTGACAAGGTGGGCGCCACGAAGATGGACCGCCCCGAGGACATCCAGCCCTCCCCGCACACCGGCAAGGTGTACGTCGCCCTGACGAACAACACCAACCGCGGTGTCGGCTCCAACGCCAAGGCCGACGAGGCCAACCCGCGCAACGCCAACAAGCACGGGCACATCCTGGAGCTCACCGAGCGCCGCAACCGCGCGGACGCCACCAGCTTCGCCTGGTCGCTGTTCCTCGTCGCGGGCGACCCGAAGGACCCGGCCACGTACTTCGCGGGCTACCCGAAGGACAAGGTCAGCCAGATCTCCTGCCCGGACAACGTGGCCTTCGACCCGCACGGCAACCTGTGGATCTCCACCGACGGCGCCCAGCTCGGCTCCCACGACGGCCTGTTCGGCGTGGCGACCAAGGGGGACCGGCGCGGTGAGCTGAAGCAGTTCCTGACCGTGCCGAAGGGCGCCGAGACCTGCGGCCCGCTCGTCCAGGACCGCCGTGTCCTCGTGGCGGTCCAGCACCCGGGTGAGATCACCGGCGCGACCGTCGAGAACCCGGCGAGCGTCTGGCCCGACGGCCCCGGCAGGATCGTCCGCCCCGCGGTGGTGGCGGTCTGGCGCAAGGACGGCGAGGACGTCGGCGTCTGACCCGGACGACGGCAGAGGGCGCCTTCCAGGCAGGGGGCGCCCTCTCGCCGTTCGCCTCTGTCCTCCCCTACACCCCCACCAGGTCCAGCCACTCCCGGTACCCCGGCGCCTCGCGGGCGACCTCCGCGTACGCCTCCCACAGCTCGGGGAAGACGAAGTCCAACTCCGCCTCCGTACGCGCCGCGAGCAGCAGCCGTACGCCGAGCGGGTCGCCGTGGATCCGCCGCACCGCCATCTCCGGGCGGGGCTGGCACGTCGGCTGGCAGACCGTGACGACCTCGCCGGTGGCGACCAGCGAGGCGGCCGTGTGGTAATCCCCGTGCAGCACCCGGGGCCTGAGCCCCGCGGTCCGCAGCATGCGGTGCACGGCGTCCCATTCACCGTCGACCGTCGGGTCGATCATCCAGCGGTCCCCGGCCAGTTCGGAGAGCTGGACCTCCGGGCGTACGGCCGCCGGATGGTCGGCGGGCAGCGAGACGAACTGCGGTTCGCGTTCGACCAGGACGCGCAGCGCGAGCCCGTCCGGCACCCGCAGCGGACTGCCCTCCACCTCGTGCACGAAGGCCACGTCGAGCCGCCCGTCGGCGAGCGTGCGCAGCAGGGCGTTCGGGGAGACGTCCATCCGCAGGACCGGCTCCCGCTGCCGTGCGCGCAGCCGGCGCAGCCAGCCCGCGAGGGCACGGCTCGCGGTGGAGCCGATCCGCAGCTGGGGTCCGTCGGCGTCGGTCGCGACGGCCCGTGCCTCGGCGACCAGGTCCCGCATCTCGGCCACCAGCGGACGGGCCCGGCCGATGACGACGAGACCGAGCGGAGTGGGCCGGCAGCCGGTGCGTTCGCGGAGGAACAGCGGGCCGCCTAGTTCCTGCTCTATGCGTCTGAGCTGGGTGCTCAGCGAAGGCTGGGCCACGCCGAGCTGCCGGGCGGCCCGATGCAGGCTTCCGGAGTCGGCTATGGCGCACAGCGCGCGGAGGTGCCTCACCTCGAGGTCCATGGCTTCGGAGCCTAAGGCGGAACCACGGCCCGCACCAGACGCACAAACCACATCCAAAACGGGCGGGTTGGACGGTCGCTTCCGCGTCGATAGCTCCGTCCTATCGCCGGTTGGCATCATCACAGCCGCCGCACAGGGGCCGAAACTCACCGTTGACGACTTCACCCCCCACTCAAGGAGTCATCGATGCGACTGTCCACACCCATGCTCTCCGTCGCGGTCGGCCTCGGTCTCACCGCCGCCGCGCTCGGTTCCGTCCCCGCCTCGGCGGCGCAGGCCCCGGAGCCCGCGTCCACCGGTTCGTTCGCCGGCGCGGGCTACAACGGTTCCGGCGAGGAGGCGAAGGCCAACCAGGCCTTCTTCGACGCCGTACTGAAGTCCGTGGCCGAAAAGCGCGCCGCGAACCCGAAGGCCGCCGCCGTCACCGTGGTCTACAACGCCTCGGCCGCGCCGACCTTCAGCGCCCAGATAGCCCGCAGCGCGCAGATCTGGAACAGCTCCGTCTCCAACGTTCAGCTCCAGTCGGGCTCCAGCGCCGACTTCTCGTACCGCGAGGGCAACGACTCGCGTGGCTCGTACGCCTCCACGGACGGGCACGGGAGCGGCTATGTGTTCCTCGACTACGCGCAGAACCAGCAGTACGACTCCACGCGCGTGACCACCCACGAGACCGGGCACGTGCTCGGACTGCCCGACCACTACTCGGGGCCGTGCAGCGAGCTGATGTCGGGCGGCGGTCCCGGCACGTCCTGCACGAACTCGAACCCCGACGCCACGGAGCGGGCGAACGTGGAGCAGCTGTGGGCCAACGGGCTCGCGAAGGCGCTGGCGAAGGTCAACCAGCGCTGAGCCACCCACGCTGAGCTGAGATACACGGTCGTCGTCGGGCCGGCGCGGAGTCGGCGCCGCACCGTTCCGACGGCGACCGGCAGCTCCCTCGCTCTTCCCGCGCGTCTCCCGCCGACGTACTACCCACCCCCCACGGACATGGGCCGCCCTCCTGCACGGGGCGGCCCATGTCGTGCGTTGTGCTCGGTGCTCGGTGCGCTGTGTGTCCTAGAGGTTCTTGTGGAGGGTCAGGTCCACGACCAGTGCCCGGTGGTCGGTGTTCCCGAGGTCCAGGAAGCGCGTCCTGGACGCCGAGAAGCCCCGGGACACGAGGACGTGGTCGATCTGGGCGCCGAAGGTCGGGGCCGTCAGGGCGGGCCAGCTCGGGGTACGGGTGTCGCCGGTGAGGCGGGCGCCGTCCATGAAGCCGGTGTCCAGGATGCGGCGGAAGGCCGCGTGGTCCTGGGTGGCGTTGAAGTCGCCGGCGACGACGGTCGGGCGGCCGATGTTCGCGGCGGCGTAGTCGCGCAGCGCGGACAGCTCCTTGCGCCAGGTGCCCAGGTCGGACGGGAGCGGCGGCATGGGGTGGGCCAGCTGGAGGTGGATCTCCTGGCCGTCCACGTCGGCGACGGCGCCGGGCATGCCCATGGTGGCGGGGATGCCCTTCGTCGGCTTGAGGGGGTGACGGCTGAGGATGACGGATCCGTCGGACCCCTCGGACGTGGCGCTCTCCACGACCTGCCGGTACGGGTAGACGACCTCCCCGTCGTTCTTCTTCTTGGCCTTCCCGCTCGCCTTACCGCTTCCCTTCCCGAAGGCCTGCTCCAGTTTCTTCTCGCAGACGTCCTCGCACTCCTGGACGAAGACGAAGTCGGGACGCTGCTTCGTGACCGCCTCGACCAGGCCGTCGGTCGCCTGGCCGAACTCGACGTTCGCGGTGAGGACACGGACCGTGGCGACCGGGACGCCACCGGCCTCCATCGTCTTTCCGTACGGCTCGATGTACCAGGCGGTCACGCCGAGCGCGGCCACGCCCCAGACGAGTCCGGTGCGCCAGTGGGCGAGCACGGCGAAGAGGAGGGCGACGGCGGTGGGGGCGAGGAGCCAGGGCAGGAAGGCGAGCAGCTGGGGTACGGGGGTGATGGCGTCGGTGTCGGCTATGCGGCAGCCGAGGACGATGCTGACGCCGAGCAGGAGGAGGGCGGCGAGCCAGGCGGTGGCGCGGGTGCTGCCGCGGGGGCGGGGGGTCGGGGTGCCGTTGTCCGCGGTCCACTCGGCAGGCCCTGTCGGTCCTGCGGACCCCGCTGTCGCACTGCGCATGCTCACCTCTTCAGCCCCTCCCACCCCGTCCATCTGCATGGATCCTCTCTCAAAGACGGGGGGAGTGTGTGCGGGGTTGCGCTGCGGGGGGTTGTCTGCGGGTGTGTGGGGGCTTGTCGCGCAGTTCCTCGCGCCCCTGAAAAGCACCGGGCTGAGCTGGGGCGCTGTCTGCGGGTGGGTGGGGGTTGAGCGCGCAGTTCCCCGCGCCCCTAAAGGCATTGGGGGTGAGCGTGCGGTTTTCCGTGTCCCTCGTGGTCGGATCGGGGCGCGGGGAACTGCGCGACAAGCGCCCACCGGGCCGCAGTCGGCGAACGGCCTTCCGGTTCTCAGACGTGGGTCAGCAGGTCCGTCAAGGCCTGGTTGAAGGACTCCGGTTGTTCCAGGTTCGGCATGTGGGCCGCGCCCCGCACCACACACAGCGTCGAACCCGGCACCGCCTCGTGCATCGCCCGCGCCTCCTCCACCGGGGTGTACTCGTCGTCCTCCCCCACCACCACCAGCGTGGGCACCCCGACCCGGGTCAGCAGCTCGCGGTAGTCGGGCCGCTCCGCCCGCCCCCGCAAGGCCGCCGCGGCCCCCTCCACCGGCGTCCCCGTCATCATGCGGAGCACGGTCTCCGCCACCTCCGCACGCGCGTACGGCGCGACCATCTTGAACAGCACCTCCTCCGCGTACCCGCCCATCCCCTCGCGGAGCAGCCGGTCCGCCGTCGCGTTGCGGGACCGCTTCCCCGCAGGGGTCTCCGCCGCCGGGAACGTGTCCGCCAGGACCAGCCCCCGGACCCGCTCCGGGAACAGGGAGCAGAACTCCATGACGATCTGGCCGCCCATCGACAGCCCCCCGAGGACGCATTCGGGTACCCGGAGGTCGTCGAGGAGAGCGGCCACGTCCGTCGCGAAGACGGAGAGCGGGGTGGTTCCGGGGACCACCGGGGACGCGCCGTAGCCGCGCAGGTCCGGCGCGATCACCCGGCGGCCCGGCGAGAAGGCGGCCACCTGGGGAGCCCACATCGTGCGGTCGAAGGGGTGGCCGTGGATGAGGACAAGGGGCAGAGCCGTGGAATTGTGCGCGCCTTTGTCCTCGTATGCGAGGAAGGGGGTCATGCGGCCGACCCTAGATCCCGTCAACTCCTCGGTGCAATAAGATCTTTGCTCTCGGTGCAATGTGGACCGGGGCGGGAAGGGGTGCGACGGGTGGGACGGGTGGACGCGGAGGACTATCGGCGGATCGCCGACCGGCTGGCCGAGGAGATCTACTCGGGGCGGCTGAAGGCCGGCGAACGGCTCCCTCCGCAACGGGTGTTCGCCCGGCGGCGGCACATCGCCGGGTCCACGGCCGGGCGCGTGTACGGGGAACTGGTCCGGCGCGGGCTCGTCGTCGGCGAGGTCGGACGAGGCACCTTCGTACGGGCCGCGCCGGTCCCGTCGGGCCGGGCCCTCGCCGAGGCCACGCACGACACGCACGGCACGCACGACAGGTCCGGCACTCCTGTCGCGGGCTCCCGCGCAGCCGTCAACCTGGAGCTCAACTACCCCACCGTGGCAGGGCAGTCGGAGCTGCTCGCGCTCGGACTCGCGCCGCTGCTGCGGCCCGACGTGCTGGGCGAGGTCACCGGGACCGTCCCGGCCACCGGCACCGCCGCCGCCCGCGAGGCCGTCGCCGGGCTGCTGGCCGGTTCGGGCTGGCGGCCGGACCCCGGGCAGCTCCTCTTCGCGGGGAACGCGCGCCAGGCCATCGCGGGCGTCCTCGCCTCGCTCGTACGGCCCGGCGGGCGGGTCGGCGTGGAGGAACTGACGTACCCGCTGGTCAAGGAGATCGCCGCGCGGATCGGTGTGCCGCTCGTGCCGCTCGCCATGGACGAGCAGGGGCTGCGCCCCGACGCCGTCGCCGCCGCCCACCGCGCCACCCCGCTCCGCGCCCTGTACGTCCAGCCGACGCTGCACAACCCCACCTCGGTGACGGCCGGAGACGCGCGCAAGCGTGAACTGGCCGCCGTGGTGCGGGACCTGGACCTGCCCGTGGTGGAGGACCGCATCTGGTCCTTCCTCCACGAACTCCACGAGGGAGGCGTGCCGTTCGCCGCCTACGCACCGGAGCGGGTCCACGTCGTCGACGGCCTGTCGAAGCGCGTCGCGCCCGGTCTGACCGTCGGCTTCGTCGTCGTGCCCGAGGGGCGGGCGGAGCCGGTGGCCGCGGCGCTGCGGTCGGGCGGGTGGACGGCGGGGCGGTTCGCGCTGGAGGCGGGCACCCGGTGGATCCAGGACGGGACCGTGGAGCGGCTCGTCGGACAGAAGCGGGCGGACGCGGCCCGCCGGCAGCGCGTCGTCGCGGAACTGCTCGACACGTTCGCGGTACGGGCCGATCCGTACGCGTACTACGCCTGGTGGGAGCTGCCCCCGCCCTGGCGCGCCGACACCTTCACGGCGGCCGCCGCCGCGCGCGGTATCGCGGTCACCCCGGGGCCGGCCTTCGCCGTGGGACCGCGGGGCGCGCCGGACGCGGTCAGGCTCGGGCTCGCGTCGGTTCCGGTACCGGTGCTGGGGCAGGCGCTGCGGACCCTGCGCGACGTCGTACGCGATGGTCCGTGACCCAGGTCGCCGCGGCCACCGTGAGCCCGAGGGCGAGGATGCACCAGGTGGCCGTGCGCAGCGTCGAGGTGAGGGCGTCGTAGACCGCGCCGGCCGCCGCGCGGGAGACGTGCGCGGGGAGCCCCGAGAGGGTCAGGGCGCGTCCGGCGACCGTGGCGAGGGCCAGGAGGGCGGCGCCCAGGGCCATGCCGAGCGCGGTGGCGGTGACGGCACGGCGGCGGCGTACGGCCAGCAGGATGCCGCCGACGGCCAGGGCGAGGGCCGCCAGGGGCAGCCAGAAGCCCGCGATCTCCAGTGCGTGGAAGCCCGTGCGCAGGGTGCTCAGCTCCTCGGGCCGCAGGACCGTGACCTCGGTGTGCTCGACGGGGATCCGGGCGGACATCGGCATGCGGTCGTCGGACAGCTGGGCCTTGAGCCGGGCGGTGACCGGCGCGAGATCGAGGGTGACGGCGCCCTCGCTGTCGCTGCGCAGGGCCCGCAGGACGGCGTCGTGGGCGGCCCGGTTCGCGGTGTTCCAGGCCATCCGGAAGGCCTCCGTACCGGTGAAGGACCGCACCGCCCGGTGGACGTACGCGCGGACCTCGCCCTCCAGCGGCCCGACCTCGATCTCGCTCATGACCCCGTCGGTGACCGTGTCCGCGATCGCGTCCTGCACGTCGGGTCCGGCGGCGAGCGGTGCCATCGTGTCGACGTACCGCCCGGTGTCGCCGATCTCGTACTTCGCCCACGCCGAGAGGCCGGCCGGCGGCACGAGGGCGCAGGCGAGCACGATCAGCAGCGCCGAGAGGGCTTTCCGCAGCGCCGGGAGGTCTTTGCGCACCCCTCAAGGAAGAACCCCGGCAGGGTCCTTCGCCATCGGGGCACGGCCGGGGTGACTGCATCCGGACGCGGATTGCGTTCTTCCGGGGGATCCGCCCGCGGTCTGCTCATCAGGCCGTGCACCGCCGAGGCGACGGTCAGTTCTCGCGGGTGTAGTAGCGGTAGAACACGGCTGCGAGGACGCTTGCGGCGATCACGAGGGAGAGGCCCGCGGTTTTCAGGACGCCGGCGTCGGTGAGGCTGTACAGGAAGCCGAACGAGATGCCGGCGAAGGCGGCCCAGGTGGCGGCGCGGAGCTCTCGGGGGAGGCGGGGGGCGAGGATGTGGATGGCGTACGCGGCGGCGGCGAACGCGAGGGCCGAGATGATGCCGAGGAGGACGTTCCAGGTGGTGATGGGGCCTGCGTGGCGGTCTATGGCGGAGGTCCAGAGGCCGTAGACGATGCCTCCGAGGGTGGCGGTGGCGGTGGCTGCGGCCGTGGCTGTCGCCGGGGTCGTGCGGTGTCCGGTGTGTGGCCTGTGCGATGCGGCTGACATGGGTGCTGGTGCCATGTGGGCCATGACGGCACTCCTTCCTTCTCTTCCTCGCCCCCCACCTTCCAGAGCACACCTGACCACGACATACGGCAAGCCGTGACGGGTCGCGTGCGGGTGCGTGGGGGCTGGTCGCGCAGTTCCTCGCGCCCCTGAAAAGCACCGGGGCTGAGCTGTGGTGGGTCGTGTGCGGGTGGGTGGGGGTTGGGCGCGCAGTTCCTCGCGCCTCTGAAAGCGCCGGGGCTGTGGGCTGTGGTCTTAAGGGGCGCGGGGAACTGCGCGCTCAGCCACCGAGGGGCCGCGCGTACGGTCCGGCGTGCGGGGGGCGGGTGGGCGTGCTTCGCTGGGCGGATGAGCAGTCGTGCCCAGCGTCAGCAACTGCTCCGCGTACGCGGCCGCAGCGTCGCCTGGGTACCCCCGCTGATCCTGCTCGTCGCGATCGCCGTCATCGACAGCAACACCTCGGGCGAGTTCCGGATCATCTCCTGGATCGTCCTCGTCCCCGGCATCGCCGCGGCCATCTGCCAAGTCACCGGCACAGCCGTCCTCGCCGTGCTCGCCCTGCTCACCTACATAGAGGTCGACGCCGCCTGGCCGCACCAGACCCAGACCGGGCTGCCCGACTTCATCCTCGTCGCCGTGGGCGGTGCCCTGGCCACCACGGCGTGCGCCGTACGGGTGCGGGAGGAACGCCGGATGCTGCACATGCGGGACGTCGCCGACACCACCCGCCGTACCGTGCTGCGCCCGATGCCCACCCCCTGGGCCGGCCTCGACCACGCGGCCGTCTACCTCGCCGCCGACAGCGAGGCCCGCGTCGGCGGCGACTTCTACGACATCCAGCCCGGCCCGCACGGCACCCGCGTCCTCCTCGGCGACGTCCAGGGCAAGGGCCTGCCTGCCGTCGACGCCGCCGCCGCGCTGCTCGGCACGTTCCGCGAGTCCGCGTACCACGAGGCCTCCCTGGCCGTCGTCGCCGAACGCCTCGAAGTACGCATGCGCCGCCAGCGGCAGTACGTGACCGACCTGGGCGGCGAACCGGCGCGCGGCGCACGCGGTGTGGAGCGCTTCGCGACCGCGGTCCTCGTCGCGTTCCCGCCGCCCGGTGCCCCCGGCGGTCACATCGAGGTCGTCAACTTCGGGCACGAACCCCCCTTGGTGGCCGGCCCGGCCGGGGTGCGCGCCCTGCCGCCCGGCGACGGCCTGCCGCTCGGCCTGAGCGGGCTCGCCGGGCCCGGTCCGGGCGTCCCACCGGTCCGCCGGGTCGACTTCGCCGCCGGCGAGACCCTGCTCCTCGTCACGGACGGCGTGACCGAGGCCCGGAACGCCGAGGGCGTCTTCTTCCCGCTCCACGAACGCGTCGCCCTCGCCGTCTCCACCGACCCCGCCCTCGCGCACCCCCGCCACCTCGTCGAACTGGTCAGGGAGGGCACCCTCCGCCACAGCACGGGCCACCTGGTGGACGACACCACGATCTTCGCGGTCCGGCTGTCCCGGCCATGAACAAACCGGGACCACTCGCCCTTTGATGCCGCCACCTCAACAGCCTTTGCACCCGCACCGGTTACGGTGCTGCCGTGGTGATCGAAGGGGAGGGGACGGCGATGCACGGAACCGTACTGCTGATCGCAGCGTCGCCGACAGGCAGAGGCTGCCTGGTGGACGCCGCGTCCGTGCTCCCGGTGCTCGCCGCGGTGGCACCCTCCGTGCTGTCCGGCGCGGACACCGCGAACGTCGTCGAACTCGCCGACCCTCTGGAACCGCAGGCGGTCCTGACCCGGCTGCGGGCCGCCGCGACGGCCCCCGGCCCGCTCACGGTCTTCCTCACCGGGCAGCTCCGGCTGGACCGCCGCCAGCGGCTTCCGCACCTCGCGCTCGCCCGGACGACCCCCGCGACCGTCCGTTACACCGGCTTCCCGTGGCACTGGGTCCGCGAGGAACTGCGTCTGCGCGCCCCGGGCAGCACGACGCTGTTCGTCGACCTGCACACCGACGCGGAGACCTGGCAGCTGCTGGCCGCCAAGCCGCTCGTCGCGGGGGCGGGCGTCGCGCTGTTCGGGCGGGTGGCACCGCCGCCCCCGCGTCGCTCGGTGGCGTCACCCACGTACATGAAGTCGCTCGCCACGATCCTGCGCAGCGGCCACCGCCCGCCGCTCGCGCACCTCCATCAGCAGGCGCTGACCCGTGCGTACGCCGAGGACCCGGACTCCGCCCGCCGGGACCTCGTACTCGGGACCGTGTCCGTGTCCGTACCGGCGCCCATGCCTGTGACCGTGCCCGGCTTCGTGCCCGCTCCCGTGACCATGCCCGCTCCCATGCCCGTGCCTGTGCCTGTGCCCGTGCCCGCGCAGGCCGGCCCGCTCGCCCCGCCCCCGCCGCCCTCGGCGCCGCCGTCCGTCCCGCCCTCCGATCCCCATGCCGAGATCACCGCCGCCGTCCAGAACGGCCGTCACACCGAGGCCGCCGCGCTGGCCGAGCTGTGGGAGCGTACGGCGCTGCGGACGCACGGGCCCGGGGCCGACGAGGTCGTGCACTGGATGGAGGTACGGGCCGACCTGGCCATGTTCGCGGGGGACGCCGAGCTGAGCTGCCGGGTCTGGCTGGCGGTGGCCGACGCACGGCTGAGCGCGGGGCAGTCCCCGGACGCGCCCGGTGTGGAGGCGGCCGTCGACCGGGCGCACCACCAGTGGGGGCGTATCGGCGACTCGGCGCGCGCGAGGGAGCTGGGAGCCGCGCTGGCCGACCTGCGCCTGCGGGTCCCGGGGCGCCGGCAGGGCGCGCTGGACGACGTCCGGCGGAACCTGAGCCGGCTCCGGACGCAGGTCACCTGAGCCTGACCGCCTGACCGCCTGGCCGGCTACCGGGCGAACATCTCCAGCGCCCCCGACACCAGCGTCCGCACCCCGGGGCCGACCGTCGCCAGGTCGGGTGCGAAGCGCGGGCTGTGGTTGCTGGGCACGGCGGCGAGCTGTTCCAGGAGGTCGTCCCCTGCGGTGGCCGCCGCCGCGTCCCACACCTCGGCGGGCGTGCTCGTCACGAACCAGTACGCGTAGGGCAGCCCGCCCTCGGCGAGGAACGGGAAGTCCTCACTGCCCATGACGGGCCCGAAGTCGAGGACCGCGCCCGCGCCGAAGAGCTCGCGGTGCGCGGCCGCCACCCGTTCGTCGGTCGCGGCGTCGTTCACGGTCACCGGGAAACTCCCGCCGACCGTCACGGTGGGCTCGCGCGGGCAGCCCGCCGCCGCGCACTCGCCGGCGGTGATACGCCGGATCGCGGCGAGCATCCGCTCCCGCACCTCGGCGGACTGGGTGCGCAGGTTGAGGGAGATGCGCGCCTCGGACGGGATGATGTTGTGCCGGGTGCCCGCCTCGATGCGCCCCACGGTCAGCACCGCGGACTCGCGGGCCGCGATCTCGCGCGAGACGACGCTCTGCAGACGCGTCACGACGTACGCGGCCGTCACCACCGGGTCCACGGTCGCCTCGGGCCGCGAACCGTGGCCGCCCACCCCGTGCACGACGATGTCGACGTCCGTGGAGGCCGACATGATCAGGCCGGGCGTGTGCGCGTACAGACCGGCCGGTCCCGGGGCCGCGTGCTGGGCGAGCAGGACGTCCGGGCGCGGGAAACGCTCGTACAGGCCGTCCCGCACCATCGCGGCGGCGCCCTCACCGGTCTCCTCGGCGGGCTGCCCGACCACCAGGAGCGTGCCGGACCAGGCGTCCCGCCCGGCGGCGAGCGCGTCGGCGGCGCCGGTCAGCCAGGTGATGTGCAGGTCGTGCCCGCAGGCGTGCATGACACCGGGGTGCTCGGAGGCGTACGGCAGTCCGGTCTCCTCGGCGACCGGCAGCGCGTCCATGTCGCCGCGCAGCAGGACGGTCGGCCCGTCGCCGTTGCGCAGCACCCCGACGACCCCGGGGCCGCCGGTGCCGCCGACGCCCTCGGCGGTCTCGTACCCGGCGGCACGCAGGCGCCCGGCGAGCACGCCGGCCGTGCGGTGCTCACGCGCCGACAGCTCGGGGTGCCGGTGGAGGTCCCGGTAGAGCTCCTCCAGGGCGGGCAGCGGGAGGTCGGCGGTGAGGTCCAGCGTGGTGCGCGCCGCGGACGCGGACGGGGCTGCGGAAGAGGTCACGAGGGCAGCGTAAGCGGCGTTCGTCACTCGGATGGGGGTGCTCAGCACGGTCGTGGCCCGGTGGCACTGCTATCCACGAGGGAGGGGGACGCCACCCATCGACCCATCGAAGGAAGTGCCGCATGGTCAGCACCCTCGCCGTCAACTTCACCCAGGGGCTAGACGACGCCTGGTCGAAGATCGCGACGTTCGTCCCCAAACTCATCGGATTCCTCGTGGTCCTGGTGATCGGGTGGATCATCGCGAAGATGATCGCCAAGGTCCTGGACCGGGTCCTGCGCAAGGCCGGCTCCGAGCGCCTCTCGGAACGTGCGGGCACGGAGAAACTGCTGCGCGAATCCTCGTACGACATGACGGGGATCCTCTGCAAGATCGTGTACGCGGCGCTGATGCTGATCATCATCCAGCTCGCGCTGGGCGTCTTCGGCGCCAACCCCGTCAGCGAGATGATCAACGGGATCGTGGCCTGGCTGCCGCGCGGCATCGTCGCCGTGGTCCTCGTGGTGATCGCGATGGCCATCGCCAACGTGGTCCGCTCCATCGTCGCCAGCGCACTGTCCTCCCTCTCGTACGGGAAGACGGTGGCCACGATGGTGTGGGGCGCGATCCTGGTGCTGGGCGTGATCGCGGCGCTCGGCCAGGCCGGTATCGCGACGTCGGTCACGCAGCCGCTGCTGTACGCGGCGCTCGCGTCCGTGGCGGGCATCATGATCGTCGGTGTGGGCGGCGGCATGATCGGTCCGATGCGGGAGCGCTGGGAGCGTTGGCTGACGGCCGCCGAGCGTGAGTCGGTGAACGCGAAGGGGAGCATGTCGGCGTACCAGTCGGGCCGCGGGGACGCTCTGCGTGGGCAGCCGGCGCGGGAGCGGACCGACCGGGGGTCCGTGTCCGGCTCCGGCTCCGGGTCCGGCTCCGCGACCAGGCCTGGGTTCGGGTCCGGTTCTGGGTCGGGTTCTGGTCCGGGGGTGACGAGGGACATGTGACGTCCGCGGGTCGGTGGGGGCTGGGCGCGCAGTTCCCCCGCGCCCCTCGGTGGCGGGGCTGCGCCCCGGCCACGGCCCCTGCCGGGTCGCGCGTCAGGGTCAGTCAGATGCCCGCTGCGGTGGGATCAGGCCGTGCAGGTTCACCAGCCAGGTGATCGCTGTCAGGCGGCAGACCGCGTAGTCGTGGCCCACCGGCTCCCGCCAGTCCGTCTCCGCGAGGCCGTCGAGGAAGCCCAGGGCGTAGTCGGTGAGGATCTCGCGGTCGGGCGGTACCGGGACCAGACCGGGGGCGGACGCCGCCAACCGGTCGCGCAGCTCCGCCACGTGCTGGTCCACCGCCGCCGTGAACGCCGGCTCGAACGCGAACTCCGCGAAGCGCGGCGCGTACGTGCGGGTGATCTCGGCCAGGGGCGACATCCCTCCACGGTAGAGGTGGCGCGGTGAAGGGGGGAGCCGTTCCGGGGATGGTTTCCGTCACAGGGGCGGGTGCGCCGGGGCCGGGCCCAGGGTCGTCGTGCCGGGCGCGGTGCGGTGTCCGAGCCCCGTGCGGTACGCGTCGAGCGCCGCGTCGATCCGGCCCGTACGCCGCAGCAGGTCGCCCAGGAGGCGGCACAGGTCGGCCAGGTCGCCCGCCGCGCCCGCCCGTTCGAGCAGGCTGAGCGCGCGGACGTAGTGCTCCTCGGCCGTCTCGGTGTCCCGGGTGGACTCCGCGATGATGCCGAGCAGCCGGTGCGCGCCCGCGGAGTGCACGGCCCCGCGCTCCGAGCTGAGGTCGCCCAGCACGCCGTGCAGCAGCGTCGCCGCCTCCTCCGACTTCCCGCGCCGGTGCAGCACGTCCGCCAGCTCCACCGCGACCTGGCTGGTGTAGAGCGCGGCGCGCTGGGCGGAGTGCATGGCCTGCGCCTCGCGCAACTCGCTCTCGGCGCGCTCCAGGTCGCCGTTCTGGGCGTACAGATATCCGCGCATCCAGTGGCAGTTGGCCAGCTCGGTACGGATCTGGAGCTGCCGGTACAGCTCCGCCGCCTTCCCCAGGGACGCGTCGGCCTCGGCCATCCGCCCCTCGGCGATCATCGTGCGGGCGACGGAGCGGTGCATACGGGCCAGCAGCGCGGGGTCGCCGACCTGCGGGGCCAGCGCGAGCGCGAACTCCGCGGCCTGCGCCGCCCGCGCGTGCGCCCCCATGTCCATGTACGGGGCGATCACCGCCGCGTAGAGCAGGAGCAGGGCGTCGGGGTCGTGCAGCCCGCCCTTGTTCAGCTCGTCGATGGTGGATTCCAGCAGGTAGCAGGCGTACCGGAGTTCGCCCGCGAGGTAGTGCGAGACCGCCCGGCCGCGCAGGGCGGGGACCCGGACCGGCAGTGGGGCGTCCGCCAGCCGTTTCTCCGACTGCTCGAAGCGCTGCCGGGCCGTCGCCAGGTCCCCGGTGTCCAGGGCGCACTCGCCGAGGCCCAGCAGGGCGGCCGCGCACTCGGCGTTCAGACCGTGGGACTCCGCCTCCGCGAGCAGCGCGGTGTACTGCTCGGCGGCGATCTCCGCCTCGCCGGTCGCCAGGGTGCGCTGGGCGTCGGTGAGCCGCAGCCGCAGGTCGGTGGCCAGGCGGGCGGGCCGCCCCGTGGCCAGTTCCTCGTAGGCGACCCCGAGCCGCTCGGCGATGTGCCGCAGCGCCTCCTCGGAGGGCCGTACGCGTCCTGCCTCCAGCGTGGAGACGTACGCGGGCGTGTAGGCGGGTTCCGCCAGTTGTTTCTGTGTCAGCCCGCGTTCCGTACGCAGTTGCTGCACTCTGCGCCCGATGATCCCCGGGTCGTCGCGCTCGGCCATGGCGTAAGCATGCCAGTAAGCCGACTTACTGCCGTCCCCTATTCAACTTCCGCTGGGAACGGGCCGGTTCGGCCACCGGGGCCGGGCGTCGAACGGCTCAATGCGGCCCTTGCCCCGGAGTCGAACACGCCCTAGGTTAAGCGGCGCATTAAGCGCACGATGAAGCAGGTTTAATACGCTGGCCTACGTTGACGATGCGAGGTTGTCGCCGTGTTCCGACGCATTGCCGCGCGCTACCTACCGGCTCGTTTCATCGCGGCGCTGGCCGCTGCCGTCGTCGCGTTCTCCGCGCTGGTGAGCGCGGCGAACGCCGGACCCCACTGAGGGCTCCGCCCCCCTGAGCGCGCCCCACCCGGGCCTGGACCGGTCTTCGGCCGCGGGCCCGGTGGAGGCTTGTCGCGCAGTTCCCCGCGCCCCTCCGGGTCCCTGATCGTCGCCGGGCCCGCACCGGCCGCCGCGCGCGCCTTCCTGCCTCCGTTCCTTCCCGGTGGATCCGGCCATGGTCGGCGGTCCGCCCCCTCGTCACCTGCTGCGCCGCCGACGCGCGGGCCTCGTGCGAGAAGCGGTAGGAGTGCCTCCTCCTCGGGCAAGTAGGTCAATCGGTGCCGATGTACCCGATTCCGGGGCTACAGTTCCCTCCTGGCGCGTAAGGGTGTGGGGCGCGTCACATTTCTCGACGAACGGCCGCCGGGACAACTCCTGGGCGGCGGTGCATCTTGGGGGGCCTCGTGCACGAGATGGTCAAGGGCGCCAATGTCGGACTGACGGCGCTGAGCGAAGACGTGGGCTCGGTGATGGTGAGCCTGGGCTGGAGCAGTCCGACGGGGGAGGGCGACGCGGATGTGTCCGTCCTTCTCCTGGCGTCGGACGGCAAGGTCCGCAGTGACAGGGACTTCTACTTCTACAACAACCCCGTGGCGGCCGACGGTTCCGTGCAACTGCTGGGCAAGGCGCCCACGGCGGACGGCCACGAGGACCGCATCACCTTCGATCTGACCGCGATCCCGGCGGACGTGGACCAGATCATCGTGGCGGCGAGCCGCTACAACGGAGCCAGATTCGGCGACCTGGACGACGTCCGGGTGACCCTGGCCGACGGCTCGGGCGAAGGACTGCTGCGGTTCTCCATCGAGGACGCCGGGGCGGTCGGCGCCCTGCTCTTCGGCGAGCTCTACCGGCGGGCCGGCGACTGGAAGTTCCGTGCCATCGGGCAGGGATACGAGTCCGGACTCGCCGGTCTGGCCCAGGACTACGGCGTCGACGTCGACGACGACGCGGAGGCCGCCGAGGAAGCCGAAGCCGAAGCCGCGTCGCAGGAGGCCGGGCCGCGGCCGCCGGCCGAGTCCGTGGTGGTCGCGGTGGCCGTGGAGGCGGAGACAGGGGCAGAGACAGCGGTGGCGCCCTCGGCGGAGGAACGGGCGGAGCCTGACTCCCTCCCGGTCCCCGTGCCCGCGCAGGCTGTCGCCGAGCCCGTGGCGGGCGAGCCTGTCGAGGCCGTCGCCGTCGCTGTCGCCGTGGCCAAGGCGGTTCCCCGGCCCCGTACGGCCAAGAAGAAGGTCACGCTGCCCAAGGTGGCCAAGAAGTCGCTC
Organism: Streptomyces sp. CWNU-52B; assembly: GCF_047444975.1. NCBI lineage: Bacteria > Bacillati > Actinomycetota > Actinomycetes > Kitasatosporales > Streptomycetaceae > Streptomyces > Streptomyces sp. CWNU-52B. Next base: position 122,868 of record NZ_JBLFJV010000016.1, read on the forward strand.
GCGGAGAACGACTCCTGGCGGGCGGCCCGGCTCTTCCCGGTCTCCGCTCTCAAGAGCGACCGGGACCGGGAGACCCGCGCGACGTCCGTCCTGCTGTCCGTGATGGCGCAGGTACCGGAGTTCGGCCGGCGGCTCACCGCGGGGTTCGGGGCGCCCGCCGGGCGCATGGAGACGTTCACGGAGGTCTCGCTGCCGAACGGCGACTCCCCGCGGCGGCCGGACGGGGTGATCCGGGTGGAGCGCGCGGGCAAGCTGTGGACCGCGCTGGTCGAGACCAAGACCAACGGCAACTCCCTCAAGCCGGACCAGGTGCAGGCGTACGCCGACATAGCCGCCCGGCGGGGCTACGAGGCCGTGATCACCCTGTCCAACGACGTGGAGCTGGACGGCAGCCCGCTGGTCGACGTGAAGTCGGACGGGCGGCGCAAGCACAAGGTGGCGCTGCGGCACCTGTCGTGGGCCGACGTGGCCCACCAGGCCCAGATGCTGATCCGCCACGAAGGCGTCGGCAACGCGGCGCACGCCTGGCTGCTCCAGGAACTCCTGCACTACCTCCAGCACGACAACTCCGGTTGCCACGGATTCCAGAACATGGGCCCCGCCTGGGTGCCCGTACGCAACGCCATCGACGACGAGACCCTCACCCAGGGCGATCCACGGGCCGTGGAAGTGGTCGAGAACTGGGAGAGACTCGTCCGGCAGGTGTGTCTGCGCCTGGGCGGTGAACTCGGGCAGCAGGTGCTCCCCGTGCAACGGGCGAAACGCGGCACCGATCCCCGTGTCCGCCGCGCCGCCCTCGCCGAACAGCTCTGCCTGGCGGGCCGGCTGGACTCCGAGCTCCGTATCGAGGGCACGCCGGGCATCCTCGCGCTCTCCGCCGACCTGCGCACCGGCAAGCTGCGCACGTCCATCGAGATCGCCGCCCCGGAGCAGGGCTACCCGCTCACCCTGGCCAAGCGGCTCATCCGGCAGCTGTCCGACGCGCCCGCCGACCTGCACGTCGAGACCCTGCTGGTGGGTCAGGCGGGCGGACCCCGGGGCACGCTGGAGCGACTGCGTCCGGAACCCGGTGACCTCCTCCCCAGGAACAACGCCGAGATCGCCGGCTTCCGGCTGTCCCTCTTCCGGGGCATGGGCAGCACACGGGGCAACGCCGAGTCCGGGTTCATCCGCAGTGTCGGCGAGGCCGTGGACCGTTTCCACGACCATGTGGTCACCCGGCTGGACCGGCGCCCGGCCGCGGCGGCCCGGCGCTGATCTCGGGCCTCGGTGTGGTGCCGCGCCCCGGTCAGCCCGTCGGGGAGTTCGGGTCGCGGAGCCAGCCCGGGGGGAGCCAGGCCAGGTGGTCCGTGTGGGGGCTGGGGGGTTTGGTGCGGGCCAGGAGGATGGCCACGTCGTCCTCCGAGGTGGACGGGTCCAGGTGGGTGGTGACCGTGTCGAGGAGGTCGGGGAGCGGGGCCGTCGGGTCGAGGGGGAGGCCGGCCAGGGTGCTCAGGCCCGTGTCGATGTCCCGGTCGCGGCGTTCGATCAGGCCGTCGGTGCACAGGAGCAGGACCGAGCCCGGCGGGACGGGGACCGTGGTGGAGGAGAAGGAGCCGAGGCCCACGCCCAGCGGCGGTGAGACGGGCAGGTCGAGCAGGGTCCGGTTGCCGTCGGGGGTGACGAGCAGCGGGGGGACGTGACCGGCGCTGGAGAAGGTGGCGCATTCCCTGCGCGGGTCCAGGAGGGCCAGCAGGCAGGTCGCCACCCGGTCCAGTTCCAGCGCGAGCACGGTGCGTTCGGCCTGGAGGAGGACGAAGTCCGGGGTGCTGCTCTGGATGGCCAGGGTGCGCAGGACCGAGCGGTACTCGCTCATCGCCGAGGCCGCGCGGGTCCCGTGGCCCATGACGTCCCCCACCACCAGCAGGGTGCGGCCGTGGGGCAGCGCGAGCGTGTCGAACCAGTCGCCGCCCACCTCCGCCCCCGAGCCCGCCGGCAGATAGCGGCCCAGGGTCTCCACCCCGGGGCCCGTCACCGTGGGCGAGGTCAGGAAGGCCCGCTGCATCTCCAGGGCCGTCTCGTGCTCGCGGGTGTAGCGGACCGCGTGGGCGATGCCCGTGGCGGCCCGGTCGGTGAGGTCGCCGAGCAGTTCCGCGTCCTCCTCGGTCAGCCGGGGGGAGTCACCGGCCCCGAACACCACCACCGCGCCCACCAGTTCGTCGCGGACCGCGAGCGGCAGGTAGATCCCGGAGTGCGCGCCCATCCGGCGGAAGTGCGCCTTGCGCTCGGGCGGCAGCGAGAACTGGAGCATGGCCTCGTCGTCGGAGTGGCCGAGGACCAGCGGGCGCCGGTCGGCCAGCACCCGGGCCATGGGGGTCCCGGCCCGGTACACGATGGACTCGCCCAGGCGGCCCAGCGGCGAGGACACCTCCGCCAGCTCCGGGGTGGTGGCCAGCGCGATACGGCGCATACGCAGCGGATACCGCTCGGAGGGCACCCGGAGCGTGCCCTCCGGGTCCCCCACGTCCACCGCCGCGTAGTCCGCGAAGCGCGGCACGAGCAGGTCCGCCAGCGCCTGACAGGCCTGGTTCAGGTCGAGCGTCGCGCCGGTGGAGCGGTTCGCCTCGTCGAGCAGCGCCATCCGGTTGCGGGCCCGGACGAGTTCCTCGCGGCCGCGCAGCGCGTCGGTGACCTCCAGGAGGACCCCCGCCACCCCGAGCACCTCGCCCGACGGCCCGGACAGCCGGTGATAGGCGCCCAGCCACCACCGGTTGTCACCGCCCGGTCCCCGGTCCCCGGTGCGGCCGTGCGGGGACCGGCCGCCCACCGTCACGATCTGCGGCTCCCCCGTACGCAGCACCTTCTTCAGCAGCTGCTCCGAGGACTCCAGGTCCGGCAGCAGGTCCTGCATCCGGCGGCCCAGGTGGTCGGCGACCGGGAAGCCGTTGAGCACGCCGAGCGCGTCGTTGAGGTAGAGGTAGCGCAGCTCGCGGTCGAGGACGGCGATCCCGGCGGGGCAGTCGTCGAGGAACCGGCGGGTCAGCGTCAGCTCCTTGAGCAGCCGCTCCGCGGACTCCCCGACGTTCTCGGCGCGGTGCACGGCGTCCGCGAGCGCCGCCAGTTCCGCCTGGGGCAGCATGATGGGCTGGACCTGGTCACCGGGCACCTGTCCACGGCACCACGGCACCGCCCCGCCCACCAACGGACTGGACCGTCCGGGTGAGCGGACGGCCCCGGCGGTCACCGGCGCGCGGGCTCCGCCGCCTCGGGGACCGGCGCCCCCGGCGAGCCGGCCAGCCGCCACACGTCGTCCGCCTCCAGCGCGGCGTAGGCGTCGGGCTCCTGGGACCCGGTGAGCCCCGCGACCCGGGCGGGCTTCCCGTCGTGTTCGGCGAACAGGGCGAGGGTCAGGGCGAGCCGGGGCGAGTACACGCTCTGCCAGACCGTCCGGGTGCCGGGACCACTGCCCGCGCCCGCCGCGTGGCCGCCCACCAGCGGGGGCGAGGCATCGGCCCTCGCCTTGGCCGGCGCGGTGCCACGCTCCCAGGCGAGCGGCGTGTTCAGCGCCCCGCTCATCGCCGCCGCGTCCCTCCTGTGCATCGCCGACCGCGTGCTGGGCCGCGTGGAGTGGACCGTGCGGCCCGCCCGGGTGATCTTCGCGACGGTGTACGGGGTCGCGTACGTGCCGCCGGCGGCCACGGTGGCGTACGCCGCGTTCAGCTTCAGCGGGGTGGGCGCCGTCTCGCCGGTGAGGCCGCCCAGCGGGCCGTCGCGCCGCAGCACCTTGAGGAACGGGTCGAGGACCGTGCCCGCCTCGACCGCCCCGTCGACGGCGTCGTTGAACGGCTGGTGCGCGTAGTCCGATCCGCCGTACAGCACCCGGACCGCGCCGTCCCCGGGCACGGTCGCGACGACGGCGGTGTGCAGCCGGGGGTTCTTCGCACCGCCCTTCCCGCCCTTCTTGCCCTTACCGCCCTCCGTACCCTCCGTGTTCTTCGTACCCTTCGTGTTCTTCACGTCCTTGACGGCCGCGGGCGTCCGATCGCGCACCAGCTCCGCCGTCTCGTCCTGGAGGCCCAGGTCGAAGGTGGTGTGCACCGTGTAGCCGCCGCGCGCCAGCTGGTCCTCCGTGATGCCGAGCCGGTCGGCGGCCTCGGCGGACGCCGTGTCGATCAGGTACTGGCGCTGGCCGTCCGTGTCGCCCGGCGGATAGAAGCGGAAGGCGGGGAAGCGGGCGGCGCTCCGCTCCGGGCCGCTGATCGCGCCCGAGTCCGCCATCGCGTCGAGCACCCACACCCAGCGGCGCTCCAGCGTCCCCGTCACCTTCGCGTCCGCGCCCGCCCGCTCGTAGTACGAGGGCAGGTTGACGATCGCCGCGAGGGCCGCGCCCTGGGAGACCGTCAGGTCCCGGGCGCCGACGCCGAAGTAGTTCCGCGCGGCCGACTCGACGCCGGCGGCGCCCCGGCCGAAGTACACGGTGTTGAGGTAGCCCTCCAGGATGTCGTCCTTGGACCTCGTGCGGTCCAGCTTCACGGAGATCAGCGCCTCGTGCGCCTTGCGCTCCAGGGACTGCTCGGGGGTCAGCAGGGCGTTCTTCACGTACTGCTGCGTGATCGTGGAACCGCCCTGGCGGTCGCCGCCCGTCACGGTGGCGAGCGCGGCCCGCAGGATGGCGGAGGGGGCGACCCCCGAGTCCGTACGGAAGGAGCGGTTCTCCGCGGCGATCACGGCGTCCTGGACGTGCCGCGGTACCTGCCGGAGGGGAATGTCCTGGCGGTCGACAGGACCGCGCCGGCCCAGGTAGTCGCCCTCGGCGTCCACGAAGACCGTGCTCTGGCTGACGGTCTCCGGATGCGGGTCGGGGATGGCGGTCATCCGGTACGCGACGACGAGCGCGGCGCACGCCGACACGAACAGCGCCAGCAGGGCCACCAGGGCGCGCCGCATCCGACGGCCACGGGTGCGGCGCCGCCGGACGCGGATCCGCCACAGGCGGGCGCCGACGCGGCGGAGCAGGGCGCGGGCGGTCATGAAGGGCCCTCCGTCCGGGCGAGGAGCTTGCCTGCGGAGTCGTACGCCGTCACGGTGAGGTCCCTCAATGCCTGGGCGCGGCCGGTGAGTTGGGTGTCCACGTACCAAGCCGACCAGCCGGGGGAGCCCGCCAGGGTGAGCACGCGTGCGGTGAATGTGCCGTCGGGCGTGCCGAGTTCGACGCGGGTCGCCTCACTCGTGCCCCGGTGGACACCGGAGAGGAAGATCCGTTTCCCGGAGGTGAGGTCCGCGTGGAGGGTGAGGCCGGCACCTTTCTCGGCCTCGTCCTCCTCGGTCCCGTCCTCCCCGGTCCCGCCTTCGTCGCGGAAGAGGTTCGGCTGGCCCGGAGCCGACCAGTGCGTGCCGTCCTTGGTGAGCCAGAACTGCACACCGGAGGCCGCGGCGACCCGCTCCCCGGGCGTGACGACGCGAACCGCCGTCCTGGCCACGGGAGTCGGGTCCGCGCCGGATCCGGAGTCCGTGCCGCGTACGGCCCCCACGACCAGGGGCACGAGGACCAGCGCCCCCACCGAGGTGACCAGGGCCGCGGTGCGCCGGCGCTGTCCGCGGCGGATGCGGCCCGCCGCCTCGACGGCGGCGACGGGCACGGGTCCGGGCACCGGCGGGCTCCCGTCGTGCGGGCCCTCGCGGTACGCGGGATGGGCGCGCAGCGCCTTCTCGGCCCGGCGCCAGACCGCTTTGACCGACCCCGGCGCGGAGTCGAGGAGCGCGGCGGTCTCCCGGTGGGTCAGACCGTCCCAGTGCCGCAGCACGGCCACGGCCCGCCGCCGGGGCGTGAGCGAGGCCAGCACCTCGGTGACCGGGTCGAGCGGATCGGCGACGTACGGCTGGGGCGCGTGCCCGCGTCCACGCCGGTGCCCCGCTCCCGTTCCCCTTCCCGCTGCGGCTTCCGGGCCCGGTCCGGGGCGGACGACGGCGAGCAGGCGCGGCCGCCGTCGCAGAAAGTCCCGCACCAGAGCCCGGCGGACGTAGAACTCCGCGTCGTCGCCCGGCAGTCGGCGCCGGGCGTACACCTCCGCGAGCGCCGCTCTCGCGCGTCTGTCCGCGTCGGCGGAGTTCCCCGTGAGCAGCCGGGCCGTACGCGTGAGCCGGGGCCAGTACTCCCCGGCGCGGGCGGTGAAGTCGTCGTCCATGGTCAGTCGAGCGCGACGGTGCGCGCCACTCCCTCCGGCTCAGCCCTGCACGGTGCTTGTGCTTCGATGTACGCGACCTACGTGACGTACGGGACCTGTACGCACGACAGAGGCGGACGGGTTGCACGGGACGTGCGGGGATCCGCGAACAGTGGCGGGGGGTGTGGCGCAGGCATGACCGAGGACGAGTTCGACGGGTTCTACGCCGCCGCGTTCCCCCGGCTCACCGGGCAGCTCTACGCGTTCACCGGGGACCACGGCGAGGCGCAGGACGTCGTCCAGGAGGCGTTCGTCCGCGCCTGGGACCGGCGGCGGGAGTTCCTCGCCGAGGGGGCGCCCGAGGCGTGGATCCGTACGGTCGCGATGCGGCTCGCGGTGAGCCGCTGGCGGCGGGCCCGGCGGTGGCTGGAACTGGTACGCCGCAATCCGCCGCCCGAGCACACACCGGGTCCCGGGCCCGAACGGGCCGCGCTGGTGGCCGCGTTGCGGGAACTGCCCGAGGCGCAGCGCATGGCCGTCGTTCTGCACCATCTGTGCGACTTGAGTGTCGAACAGGTAGCCTCCGAAACCGGGGCGCCCGTGGGGACGGTCAAGGCCCGGCTGTCCCGTGGCAGGGCGGCGCTGGCGCGGCGGCTCGGCGAGGCCGACGAACTGGGTGAGAGGGAGGACGACCGTGTCCGATGAGCTCACGCCCGGCCGGTCGGAACTGGCCAGTGGACTGCGGGAGTTGGCCCAGGCCCACGAGAGCCCCGTGACCGTCCCGGGCACGGAGATCCGCCGTCGTGCCGTACGCCGCCGCCGACGGCGCCGCACGGCCTCGCTCGCCACGGTGAGCACGGCGGGTGCGGGGGCCCTGGCCCTGGTCCTGACCTTGGCGTTCACCGGCGGTGAGGGCTCCCGGCCGACGCCGCCCGCCGCCGGTTACGGCGCGCGCACACCCTCGGTGTCCGCCGTGCCCTCGCCGAAGCCCGTCGCCGCCACGGTGGACCTCGGCCGGCGTGAACTGGTCGCCGAGGGACGCCGGGTGCCGATCTCCTCCGGCACGATCAAGTCACCGACGCCGACGGGGCTGATGACGGTCATCGCCAAGTACAAGGCGGCCACGGTGCCCGGGGAGTCGGCAGGCTGGAGCGAGTACGACGTCAAGGCGACCTGGGTGATGCGCCTGCGCGGCCCGGACCACCGTACGAACTACCTGCTCGCCCTCAACTGGGACGAGAAGGCGCCCGGCAACTACGACATCACCGGTGGCGCGATCGGGCTGCGGAGGGTGGACGCGATGTGGTTGTACGAGGCGCTCAGGCCGGGCGCGGTGGTGCGGGTGGTGGGGAGGACCCCGACCCTGCCCGGCGAGACCGCCACGCCGTCACGGACGCCGCCGGGGGACCCGACGGCGAGGCCGGAGACCACGGCGGGCAGGCCGCCCGAGTCGGCGGTGGGCGCGGTGCCGGACGCGGCGACGGAAGCCGCCGAGAGGACCGCGGGCAGCGATACGAGGCGCTGAGTTCCGGTTCGCGGGGCCAAGTCCTGGGGTGGGTTTTACTGCGCGTTAGTTGCAGGAGCGGGGCCACGGCGTGAGGGTGGGGGAAGTTCCACCGGAGGGCGGGGCCCGTACGGCGGCGTCCTCCCGATGACCACCCCCTCCTCCTGGCGTGCCTCCTCGATTCGGGAGGAGCGGGTGTGGTTCTCGGTGGAGTCGTCCCAGGGGTGTCGTCTCAGTGGTGCGGCATGAGCCGGTCCACCACGCGGCGGGCCGCACCCGGACGTGGCCCGGGGACCACCGCCGGCCGCTCCCAGTCGCAGGGTGGCGTCGGACGCCGGAGCGGGACCGCGCCCTGCTCCTTCAGCGCGACGCTCACCAGCCCCAGCAGGAGCTGGACATCGGCGTCGCAGTCGAGGAGCACGGTGATCCAGGAGGCGCCGGGGCGGACCCTGATCGCGCTGGCGTGCAGGAGTTGGGGGAGCAGCCGTTCGACCGCAGTGGGTGTGAGGTAGAGGTCGGCGGAGTCGTCGGAGTGGAAGTGGACGATCTCGTGTCCCGCCGAAGCGAAGGCATGCCCTACGGCGCACCGGGGCGGGCCACTTACCAGGTTCGGCCAGGTCTCCAGAAGAGCCATGGCGCGAGGGGCCGCGGTCATAACCCCATCCTCGCGCACGCTTCACCTGAAGGACCACCCCCAGCAACCTCCGACTACTCGTACGGCATGCCTGGTCACTCGTTTTTCTCGACGGCGGGGCGCGTCCGGCCCGGAGGGGAGGGGGCTACGCCGGTCGGCGTCGCATCAGCTCCCGTATCGCCTCGGTGATCACCTCGGGGGCCTCCTCCGCCATGAAGTGGCCGCACGAGACGGTGCCGTGGCGCAGATCGTCCGCCCACGCGGACCACAGCGCGGCGGCGTCGAAGCCGAGCGCGGAGCCCCAGTCCTGCTGGAGGACGGTCACCGGCATCGACAGCCGGTGGCCGGCCGCGCGGTCGGCCCGGTCGTGCGTGGCGTCGATGCCCGCGGAGGCGCGGTAGTCGGCGACGATGGACGGGACGGCCGCGCGGGACGCCGCGAGGTAGGCGGCGCGGACGTCCGGCGGCACGGCGGCCGGGTCGCGGGTCCAGACGTCGAGGAAGTGGCCGAAGAACGCGTCGGGGCTCGCGCCGATCAACTGCTCCGGCAGGCCCGGCGGTTGGGCCATCAGATAGAGGTGGAAGCCGACGGCCGCCGAGGTGCCGTGCATGACCTCCCACATGTCGAGGGTCGGCAGGACGTCCAGCGAGGCGAGGTGGGTGACCGTCTCCGGGTGGTCCAGGCCGGCCCGGATCGCGACGAGGGCGCCCCGGTCGTGGCCGGCCAGCGCGAAGCGGTCGTGGCCGAGCGCCTTGACGAGGGCGACGACGTCGGCGGCCATCGTGCGCTTCGAGTACGCCGAACCGTCGGGGTCGGCCGGTTTGTCGCTGGCTCCGTAGCCGCGGAGGTCCGGGCAGATGACGGTGTGCCCGGTCGCGAGCGCGGGGGCGACATGGCGCCACATGAGGTGGGTCTGCGGGAAGCCGTGGAGGAGGACGACGGGGGTGCCGGTGCCGCCGACGGCGACGTTCAGTGTGATGCCGTCGTCGGTGACCGGAATGCGGTGCTGGGCGAAGCCGCGGATGGTGGGAGCGGAGGGCATGAGGGCCTTTCGGTGGTTCGTTCCCGCGCCCCTTCCGGGGCGCTGGTGTTAGACCTTCTGAGAGTGCGGGGCTCGAATCAGCGGGGGATCAGTGACGGGCGGAGTGGACGGAGTGGGCGGCGTGGAGCGGGTGGTGTTCGGGGTGCTCGGGCCGGTGGTCGCCCTTGCCCCGGACGGGCGTGAGCCGGCGGAGCTGGCTCTGAAGGGGCCTCGGCACCGGGCCGTGCTCGCCCGGCTGATCGTGGCCCGCCGCCGGGTCGTGCCCGTCGCCCGGCTGGTCGAGGACCTGTGGACGGATCCGCCGGCCGGTGCGGTGGGCGCCGTCCAGACCTTCGTGGCCGCCCTGCGACGCGCCCTGGAACCGGACCGGCCGCCCCGCGCACCGGCCCGGCTGCTGGTCACCGTCGGCCCCGGATACGCCCTGCGCGCCGCGCCGGACGAGGTGGACGCCTGGCGCTTCGAGACGGCACTCTCCGCCGCGGCGGAGCTGCCCGCCCCGGAGGCCCTCGCGACCCTGGAGGAGGCCCTGGAGTGGTGGCGGGGCCCCGCCTACGCCGAGTTCGCGGGCGAGGACTGGTCCCGGGCCGAGCGCGGCCGGCTGGCCGAACTGCGCCTCCAGGCCGTGGAACGGCGGGCCGAGACCCTGCTGGCCCTGGGCCGCCCCGCCGACGCGGTGCCCGACCTGGACGCCCACCTCACCGACCACCCCTGGCGCGAGGACGCCTGGCGCCTGCTGGCCCTGGCCCTCTACCGCCACCACCGCCAGGGCGACGCCCTGGCGGTACTGCGCAGAGCCCGTACGACCCTGACCGGCCAGCTGGGCCTGGACCCGGGCCCCCGCCTGCGCCACCTGGAATCAGCCATCCTGACCCAGTCCCCGACCTTGCAACTGCCCCCGCAAGAAGCACCCCGCAAGGCCCGCGACGACCACCACGCTCACCCGGGACCGACCCATGAGGCCCGCGACGACCACCACGCTCACCCCGGACCGACCCGTGAGGGGCGCGGGGAACGGCGCGCTCAGCCCGGACCGACCCTTGAGGGGCGCGGGGAACTGCGCGCTCAGCCCGGACCGGCCGTCACCTCTGACGCGACCCGGACCCCCACCCACCTGGAGGGGCGCGGGGAACTGCGCGACCAGCCCCCACGGCCCGCAGCCGACCACGGGCCGGTGGACGACGCACCCCCCACCACCGCCCACCTGTGGACGACGGCCGCCGCGGCCTACGACCGCACCGTCGCCGCAGGCGCCCGAACCCGCCTCCACTCCACCGTCGGCCTCCTCCGCAACCTCGCGGTCACCGGCGGCGCCGGCCTGGCGGAGGCCCGCCGGCACCGCACGGCGGCCATCACCGCGGCGGAGGAGTTCGGCGACCCGGAACTGACCGCCCGCGTGATCGGCGCGTACGACGTCCCGGCGATCTGGACCCGCTCGGACGACCCCACGGCGGCAGCCGACATCGTGGCCACCGCGGAACGCACACTCACCGCCCTGCCGACAGCCACAGCCACGGCCACAGGCACCGGCACCGGCACCGGCCCGCACGACACGGCCCGCTGCCGCCTGCTGACCACCATCGCCCTGGAGACCCGCGGCGCCGACTGCCCACCCGGACCACGGGCCGACCGAGGAACACAGGCCGCCCGCGAGGCCGAGGCGCTCGCCCGCCGCCTCGACGACCCCGCCCTGCTGGCCTTCGCCCTCAACGGCACGTTCATGCAGTCGTTCACCAGCGCCGGCCTCGCCCCACGCCGGGACGAGACCGGCGCCGAACTCGTCGAACTGGCCGCCCGCCACGGCCTGGTGACCTACGAGGTGCTCGGCCGTCTCATCCGCCTCCAGGCCCGCTCGGCGCTCGGCGACCTCACGGGGGCGGACCTCCACGCGGCCGCCGCCGACCGCCTCGCCGACCGCCATGAACTCCCCCTGGTGGGCGTCTTCACCGAGTGGTACGGAGCCATGCGGCTCAGCGCGACCGGCCGCCCCGCCCGCGCCGAGACCGCCTACCGGGCCGCCGCCGCCCGCCTGGACGGCGCGGGCATGCCCGGCCTGGAACGCGGCCTCCTCCCGCTCGCGCTGCTGTGCCTGCGCGTCGCCCACGGACTCCCGTCGGACCCGGACCCGGACCAGGGCCAGGGCCCCCGGGCGGACTGGGGCCCCTACCGCCCCTGGGCCGAGCCGTTCCTGCAGCTCGCCGCGGGCCGCCGTACCCGGGCCCGTACCGCCCTGCGCGCCCTCCCGGAACCACCGCACGACCTCCTCTACGAGGCCTGCTGCGCCCTGGAGGCCGAGGCGGCCCGGCGCCTCGGCGACCGCACCGCGCTGGAGCGGGCCCGCGAACGCCTGCGCCCGGCCGCCGCCGAACTCGCGGGCGCGGGCAGCGGACTGCTCACCCTGGGCCCGGTCGAGCGGTACCTCACCGACGAGCGCTGACTCAGTTCTCCTCGGCGGAAGCGGAGGCCGAAGCCGAAGCGGAGGCCGCGGCGGAGGGCGACACGGACGCCGATGCCGAGGACGAGACCGAAGGCGACGCCGACGCCGACTTCGACGCGGAGGCCGAAGCCGAAGGCGTCCGGCCCGCCAGCACGTCCTGGAGGTGCCGCGTGCCGGCCTCGGCCGCCCGCCGCGTGTCCTTGTCGTCGATGCCGTCGAGACCGCCGTGGGTGAAGGAGAGGGCACTGTCGCCGACCCGTACGGCGGCGTAGTCCAGGGTGAGGACGGCGGGCCAGCCGCCGCTGTCGCCGCTCACGGTCACCCGCAGGCCCTCGCGCGCCTCACCCAGGGCGGGCAGCGGCGCGGCGGCGGTCTTGACCGTGAACTGCCCGCCCCTGGCGTCCGTGGCCGTGAACTGCCCGCAGGTCGTCGGCACCGCCTTCAGCCAGGTCAGCGAGGCGTCCAGCGTCGACCGGTCGTACGCCCCGACCTGGTACCGCAGCTGCGCCTCGTCGTCGGTGTCGTCGAAGCTCGTCGTCGCACGGGCCCCGGCGGGCTCGCCCAGGAGGTCCTCGGCGTACAGGCCGTCGAGCAGCCGCTGGCAGCCGTCGACGTCCGCCTTCCCCTTGAGGAGCGTGTCCCGCCAGGTCGCCGTGCCCTCGGTCCGCTTCCAGTCGTCGCCCAGGTCCGCGGGGGTGAGCAGCGCCGACTCGGCCTGCGCCTCGGTGAGCGTGGGAGCGACGGTGACCGAGGGGGACGACGACGGGGCCCGCGCGGCCAGCGCGGACGCGGAGGCCGCCGCGTCCCCCGCCGCCCCGGTGTCGTCGCCCGAGCACCCGGCCGTCGTGAACAGCGCCGCCGCCACCAGGGCGGGGGCGAGGACGAGGACGGGAGTGGGGGCGGTACGGCGGGTGCGGGGGGAACGCCGGGGACGGCGGCGGGACGGACGGTTCAGCACGGAATGCCTCCTACGGCTCCCGACGGCGGATGATCTCCCTCCCACGGCACCACCGAGCGGCACCTCCCACCAGCGCACCGGGCCGACCGGGTGAGCCCGTGTACGCCGCCGGGATGCCTGCGCCCCCTCCCGCGGCCAGACTGTCCCCATGCCGGGACGGATCGAGGACTACGCCCTCGTCGGGGACCTGCTGACCGCCGCCCTCGTCGGCCGCGACGGCAGCCTCGACTGGCTGTGCCTGCCGCGCTTCGACTCCCCCGCCTGCTTCGCCGCGCTGCTCGGCGACGAGAACAACGGCCGGTGGCGGATCGCCCCGGTGGCGGCCGACGAGGACCTGCCGTCCCGGGACCTGACCTCCCAGGACCTGACCTCCCGGGCCCCGACGTCCCGGCGCCGCTACCGCGGGGACTCCCTCGTCCTGGAGACCGAGTGGGAGACCGCCACCGGCCGGGCCACCGTCGTCGACTTCATGCCGCGCCGCGACGGCGCCCCCTGTGTCGTACGCGTCGTCGAGGGCGTGTCCGGCGCGGTCGACTTCCGCATGGACCTGCGGCTGCGCTTCGAGTACGGGAGCGTGGTGCCCTGGATGCACCGCGCGGACGGGCAGCTGACGGGGACCGCGGGCCCCGAGGCGGTGTGGCTGTCCACGCCCGTCCCGCTCACCGCGCACGGCGAGGCCCACACCGCCGACTTCACCGTCACCGCAGGCGAACGCGTCCCCTCCGTGCTGACCTGGGGACCCTCCCACCTGCCCGCGCCCGACCCGGTGGACCCCTTCGAGGCGCTGCGCCGCACGGAGGAGTACTGGCGGAACTGGCTGGCGCCCTTCTCGTACGACGGCACCTACCGCGAAGCGGTCGTACGGTCCCTCATCACGCTCAAGGCCCTCACCTACGAGCCGACCGGCGGCATCGTCGCCGCGCCCACCACCTCCCTGCCCGAACAGCCCGGCGGGGTACGCAACTGGGACTACCGGTACTGCTGGCTGCGGGACGCCGGTATGACGCTGGAGGCGCTGCTGCGCAGCGGGTTCACCGCCGAGGCGGACGCCTGGCGCGGCTGGCTGGAGCGGGCGGTGGCCGGCCGGCCGCAGGACATCCAGATCATGTACGGCATCGGCGGCGAGCGCCGGCTGACCGAGTGGACGGCCGACTGGCTCCCCGGGTACGAGGGTTCGCGCCCCGTGCGGATCGGCAACGGCGCCGCGGTGCAGCAACAGCTCGACGTACCCGGTGAGTTGATGGACACCCTGGCCCTGACGCTGAGTTCGGGTCTGCGGCCGCAGCGGCATCTCGTCGCGCTCCAGCGGGCCGTGCTCGACCATCTGGAGAAGGTGTGGTCCCGGCCCGACCAGGGCCTGTGGGAGATGCGCGGCGAGCCCCGCCACCACGTCCACTCCAAGGTCATGTGCTGGGTCGCCTTCGACCGTGCGGTCCGGATGGCCGAGGAGCACGGGCGCCCCGGGCCCGTCGGCCACTGGCGCGAGATCCGCGACCGTATCCACCGGGAGGTGTGCGAGCGGGGCTTCGACGCGGCGCGCGGCACGTTCACGCAGTACTACGGCTCGCGCGCCCTCGACGCCGCGCTGCTGCTCATCCCGCGCACCGGCTTCCTGCCGCCGGACGACGTACGGGTGACCGGTACGGTCGCCGCCGTCGAGCGTGAGCTGGCGGACGGCGACGGGCTGGTCCGCCGCTACTCCACGAACACCGCGGCGGGCGAGAGCGCCGACGGCCTCACCGGCGGCGAGGGCGCCTTCCTGGCCTGTTCCTTCTGGCTCGCGGACGCGCTGCGGCTGACCGGCCGCGAGGAGGAGGCCCGGAGCCTGTTCGAACGGCTGCTGCTCCTGCGCAACGACGTCGGTCTGCTGGCCGAGGAGTACGACCCGGTCGCCCGGCGGCTGCTGGGCAACTTCCCCCAGGCGTTCACGCACGTGCCCCTCATCAGAGCGGCCTACGAACTCGACGGCCACGCGACGGGTCGCACGCGAAGACTTGTTCTGTGAAGTGGCGGTGAAATCGAGGCGTCTTCTGCCAGGCTGACCGGATGCAGACCCTTTACAGAAGACTGCTCGGACTCCTTCCCCGAATAGGCGTGAAGGTGGTCGATCTCGGCCCCGGTACGGCCCTGGTGTTCCGGCGGGGCGAGCGGACCGTCGTGCCCGTGGGGCGTGGTGCCGAGCTGGTGACCCGCGGCAAGGGGCGGTACACGGTCACGGACGCCGGCGCCGACACCTGGGTGGTGGCGCGCGGGGCCGTCGAGCGGACGACGACGAGTGTGCCCTTCGGCGACACCGGTGCGCGGCTGCTCCTCGACAAGGCGGTACCGGCGGACGCCGAGCGGGAGTTCCAGCTCGCCGCCGCCCACTATCTGTGCACGCAGCACGTGGCCGCGCTCCTCGAACTGAACCGGGTGAACTGCGTGTTCGACGTCGGGGCCAACAGCGGGCAGTACGGGAAGGGCCTGCGGCGCTTCGGCTACACGGGACGCATCGTGTCGTTCGAGCCGGTCTCCGCCACCTTCGAGAAGCTGCGGAAGTCCGCCGAGAACGACCCCGACTGGCATGTCTACAACTTCGCGCTCGGGCGCGAGGAGGGCGTGCAGTCCATCTTCGTGGACTGGAAGTCCATGAACTCCCTGCTGCCGCCCAGCGAGTACGGCAAGGAGCGCTACCGGCGGTTCGCCAAGGGGAACACCGAGGAGATCGAGATCCGCCGGCTCGACGACGTGATGCAGAAGGCGCTGGAGGGCATCGACGACCCCCGGCCGTATCTGAAGATGGACACGCAGGGTTTCGACCTGGAGGTGTTCGCCGGGGCGGGGACGCGGATCTCGGAGTTCGTCGGCATGCAGTCCGAGGTCGCGGCGCTCCAGCTGTACGAGGGGAGCCCGGCGATGGGTGAGGCCGTCGCCGCGTACGAGGCCGCCGGGTTCGGGGTCACCGGGATGTATCCGGTCACCCGGGAGCCGGCCACCGGGCGGGTCGTGGAGTTCGACTGTGTGATGGTGCGGCCCGGGTCGAGAGGTTCGGGTGCGGCCTGAGCCGAGCCCGGCCGAGTGTGTTCCTGGGGTGGGCGTCGGTGGGGAGTGTGTGTCGGTAGGCTGAGCCCTGCTGCGGATCTCCCCCACCCGTGCTTCTGCATCGCATGAAGTGCCGTTCGCGGTCGTCGTGTTGGCCTTCTGCTGTGTTGAGGATGATTCGCTGGTGCTCGTCGCGGAGCGGTATCGGTTGCAGGCGTCCATCGGCCGAGGCGGGATGGGCGAGGTGTGGCAGGCCACCGACGAGGTGCTCGGCCGTGCCGTGGCCGTCAAACTGCTGCTGGGTGGCGACGAGGCGGACAGCGCGGCGGCCGCACGGTTCCGTCTTGAGGCTCAGACGGCGGCCAGGCTGAGTCATCCGTACGTCGTCGCCGTCTTCGACTTCGGCGCCTGGGACGACCGCTTCTATCTGGTCATGGAGCTGGTCGAGGGCCGCAGTCTCGCCCAGGAGCTGACCGCGTCCGGCACCCTCGGCGCGGAACGGGTGGCCACCATCGCCGCCCAGGCCGCCGCCGGGCTCGCCGCCGCGCACCGCGAGGGGATCGTGCACCGGGACATCAAGCCCGGCAACCTCATGGCGGACGCCCAGGGCACCGTGAAGATCGGTGACTTCGGCATCGCCCGGTTCGTCGACGACCCGTCGTCCGCGCTCACCACGGCCGGCCAGATCGTCGGCACCAGTCTGTATCTGGCTCCCGAACGCGCCCTGGGCCGCCCGGCGTCCGCCGCGTCCGACGTGTACTCCCTGGGCTGTGTGCTCTACCAGCTCCTCACCGGCAGACCGCCGTTCCAGGCCGAGAACGCGACGGTCACCCTGCACCAGCACATCGACATGGCTCCGGTGCCGCCCCGGGAGCGCGGTGCCCAGCTGCCGCCCGCCTTCGAGAACTACCTCCTCGGCCTCCTCGCCAAGCAGCCCGAGGACCGGCCCACGGCGCAGGCGGTGGCGGACTGGTTCGGCACGGGGGCCTGGCAGGGCCGGCCCGAACCGCTGCCGGTGGCCGCACCGTCGCCGCCCCGGACCCAGACCCGGGCCCAGCCGTCCTACGCGTCCGCGCCACCGCAGCCCGGGTCGAGCGACGGGGCCCCGACGACGTACCGGCTGCCGCCGACCGCCGGGCAGCAGACCGGGCGCTCCGCCCGCGCGGCCCGCGCCGAACCCGCGGCCCACTCGGCCCATTCGGCCGGCTCGGGCCACTCGGGGCAGTCGACGCGTTCCTCGCACTCCGCCCGTGCCACCCGCTCCGCGCCCTCGCGCCGGGGCCGCCCGGCCGGCGGCGGTGGCGCCCGCGCCGGAGTCGGCACCGCGGTCCGCAGACGGCCCCGGGTGTTCGGCATCCTCGCCGGTGCCGTGCTCTTCGTGGTGGCCGTGCTCG
Organism: Streptomyces sp. CWNU-52B; assembly: GCF_047444975.1. Taxonomy (NCBI): domain Bacteria; kingdom Bacillati; phylum Actinomycetota; class Actinomycetes; order Kitasatosporales; family Streptomycetaceae; genus Streptomyces; species Streptomyces sp. CWNU-52B. Next base: position 139,998 of record NZ_JBLFJV010000016.1, read on the forward strand.
TGGGCATGTCGATGTTCTCGCCGGACGACACGGGGACGGAGGACGGGTCGGGCGACCCGACGTCCTCCACCGGTTCGACCACGGGATCGTCCGGCGGGGCGGACCCCGGACAGCCCGCCGCGGGGACGGAGGACCAGCAGTCCGGGACCACACCCGACGGTGCCGGTACGGAGCCCACCGCGTCCTCGCCGGTCACGGAGGAGGACCCGGGCCCCGCGGGGGACGGCAGCAAGCCGGGGAAGCCGGACAAGACCGCGAAGGAACAGAAGGACCGGCCGGGCGAGGAAGCCGGCGACGGGGCCGGTGCCGGTGACGAAGAGGACGACGGGGACGACGACGAGGAGTGACGCGGGGCGATGACGACGAGGAGTGGCGAGGGGCGCTGAGGAGCAGCGCCCCTCAGAAGTCCTTCTCCGGCCAGTCCAGCAGCCGTGCCCCGATGACCGCGGTCTGCAGCGTGTACCGGTGCACCGGGTCCGCCGGGTTCGCCCCCGTCAGCTTGTGGATGCGCTCAAGACGGTAGGTGAGCGCGCGCACGCTCAGCGACAGGCGCCGGGCGGCCTCCGCGGCGACACAGCCCGAGTCGAAGTACGCGGTGAGGGTGTCCAGGAGCGGTTCGGCGCCGCCGCGGGCCGTGCGCAGGGGGCCGAGCGCGGTGACCACCAGATCGGCCATGGCCTGCCGGTCCCGGGTGAGGACCGGGTAGACGAGCAGGTCCGCCGAGCGCAGCACGGGTGTGTCGAACTCCAGGCGCTCGGCCAGGTCGAGGGCGTTCAGGGCCTCCTCGTAGGACTGGACGACCCCGCCGGGTCCCGGCTGGGAGCGGCCGATGGCGACCTGCCCGCCGTCGGTGGCCGCGTACGCCTGCTTGGCGAAGAAGGAGAGCACGTCGTCCTGGTCGCCCGGGGCGATGCAGACGAGCCGTCCGTCCTTGGTGGTGACGAGGATGCTGCGGTCGCCGAACCTGGCGATCAGCGCCTGCTCCACCTCGCGGGGCACCGTGTCCCCCTCGTCGTATCCGGCCCTGCCCCGCGCCACGGCGACGGCGTGCGCGTGCGAGAGGCGCAGCCCGAAGCGTTCGGCGCGTTCGGCGAGCAGGCCCAGGTCGCTGCGGCCGTGCAGCAGGTCGTCGATGAACTCCCGGCGCGCGGCCTCCTCCTGGCGTACGGCGAGCAGTTGCGCCCGCTCGTAGCCCTCGGCGAAGGCGTCGACGGCCTGTTCGACGGCGGCGAGGGTGCTCTCGCCCGCCGTGACGGGCCAGTGCACGCGGGCGGCGGTGAGGTGCGCGCCGACCAGGGCGCGCAGCCCGTACCCCGCTTCGGCGGCCCGCTTGCCCAGGGTGCGCCGGGAGTCCAGCTCGTCACGGGTCAGCCGGCGGCCGGTGGCGGAGGCCTCCGCGAGGATGTGGGCGTACCCGTCCAGGTACTCCTCGGGTACGTCCTGTGCCGCCATGTGCTCCCCCGGTTCGTCGATGAGCCGACGACGCCTTTTTAGCGCATGGGGGAGGGCGGCGGTACGACGAGGGTCGGGTTCGCTGCCGGGATACGGAAGATGCATGGAGGACGTCGGTGCTCCTCGGCACGGCGGGAGGCTCCCGGTGGCCGGGAGCCGGCGGCGGGAACGAGGGCAGGCGCGGAGGGCGGGGGACGGGGTCCCGGCACCGGTTGTCCGGTGCCGGGACCCCGTCCGTCCCCCGTGTCCCCCGTGGTGCGTCCCCCGTGGGTTCCCCCGTTTTCCGCTCGGCCATGGTGCTCCGGGAGGGCGGCCGGCCGCACTGCCGGGTCCCGGCAGTGTTCGCGCGCTCTTGATGCCGGGCGTGGGTACGGGCCGACGTGAGCGGCGCCGCGCGTGCGGATACGGCATCAAGAACGCGTTAAGACTGCCGGGTTCCAGCAATATGTACATGTGTACGAACCTGGCACAATGGGGGTAGATCGAGGTGACCGGCGTGTACGGGGGAGGCGGACCGCATGACTCTGTTTCTGGGTCTCGGCATCGCGGGGATCGTGTTGCTGCTTCTGACGCTGGTCTTCGACGGCGTGCTGGAAGGGCTCTTCGGCGGTGCGAGCTTCCTCGACGGCCTGTTCGACGGGCTGCTCTCGCTGCCGGTCGTCGCCGGGTTCGTGTCCATGCTCGGCTTCGGCGGGGCGCTCGTGCTCGGTACGACCGGGCTCGGGGCCGGGCCCGCCACCGCGGTCGGTGTCGTCGCCGGAGCCGCGGCGGGCTGGCTGACCTGGCGGCTCAGCCGGGCCCTGATGCGTGACGATCCGGACGCCACACCACGGGGCACCGACCTCGTCGGCAGCTCGGGCTCCGTCGTCACCCCGATCCCGGCCGACGGCTACGGCGAGGTGCTCGTGTATCTCGCGGGTCAGCCGCTGAAACTCGCGGCCAGGAGTCCGCAGGCCGTGGCCAGGGGCGCCGAGATCTGGGTCGAGGAATCCCTGTCACCGACGTCGGTGGCGGTCCGCCCGGTCCAGCGCTGACGGTCGTACAGAGAAAGAAAGAAGGGGGAATCCAGCATGAGTCCAGTGCTCGTCGCGGTCGTGGGAGTCGTCGTACTCCTCGTCCTGCTCGCACTCGTCGTCGTGACCCGTTACAAGGTGGCCGGGCCCAGCCAGGCCTTCATCGTCACCGGGCGGCGCGGCAAGAAGTCCACCGACCCGGACACCGGGCGGGTGATGACCGACAACAGCGGCCAGAAGGTCGTGGTCGGCGGCGGTGTCTTCGTCGTGCCGTTCGTCCAGCAGAAGTTCACCCTCGACCTGTCCAGCCGGCACATCCCGATCTCGGTGCGCGGTGCGGTCACGCTGCGCGGCGTCAAGGCGAACCTCGAAGGCGTCGCCATCGTCAAGGTCGGCGGCACCGAGGACTCCATCCGCGCCGCCGCCCAGCGGTTCCTGATGCAGCAGAACGGCATCGTCGGCTTCACCCAGGAAGTGCTCTCCGGCGCGTTGCGCTCCATCGTGGGCCGGATGTCGGTGGAGGACATCATCCGGGACCGTGCCGCGTTCGCCGGGCAGGTCGCGGAGGAGGCCGAGGCGAGTCTGTCCGGGCAGGGCCTGGTGCTCGACGCCTTCCAGATCCAGGACATCACCACCGAGGGCTCGTACCTGGAGGACCTCGGCCGTCCCGAGGCCGCCCGTGCCAAGCAGGAGGCCGACATCGCGGAGGCGGTGGCCCGGCGCGCCGCCGAGCAGGCCCGGCTGAAGGCCGAGGAGGAGATCGCGATCGCCCAGCGGACGTTCGCGCTCAAGACGGCGGAGATCAAGGCCGAGACGGACGAGGCGGCGGCCCGCGCGGCGGCGGCCGGTCCGCTGGCCCAGGCGGCGCGCAGCCAGGAGGTGCTCGCCGAGCAGGAGAAGGTCGCGCAGCGGCAGGCCGCGCTGACCGACCGCGAGCTGGACACCAAGGTCCGCAAGCCCGCCGACGCGGCGCGCTACCAGGCCGAGCAGGAGGCGGAGGCCCGCCGGGTCTCGCTGGTCAAGCAGGCCGAGGCCGACGCGCAGCGCTCCAGGCTGACCGGTGAGGGCGAGAAGGCGCACCGTGCCGCGCTCGCCGACGCCGTACGCCTTGAGGGTGAGGCCGAGGCCGCCGCGATCGGCGCGAAGGGCGCCGCCGAGGCCGAGGCGATGAGCAAGAAGGCCGACGCGTTCTCGCAGTACGGCGACGCGGCGGTGCTCCAGATGCTCGTCGAGGTGCTGCCGCAGGTCGTCGCCAAGGCGTCCGAGCCGCTCAGCGCGATCGACAAGATGACGGTGATCTCGACGGACGGGGCGAGCCAGCTGTCCCGCACGGTCGCGGACAACGTGGCGCAGGGTGTCGAGCTGCTCAACTCCACGACGGGGGTCGACCTGGCGGCGCTGCTCCGCGGCATCACGGCACCGAAGCCGGCCCCGGCCCCGGTCCCGGCCCCGGTCCCGGCCGAGACCGCCAACGGCAAGGTCGACGTGACGGACTGACGAGCGGACGAGCAGACGGACCGACGAGTTGACGGACCGGTGTTCGCGGAGTTCCCCGCGCCGTTCTCAGGGGCGCGGGGAACTCCGCGCTCAGCCACGGACGGGTCCGCGCCGGAGCGCGAAAGTAAAGCCTCGGAAAAACTCTTACGCCACTCCCTCGGTAGGGTGAACGCACACTGAGATCGACATCGGACAGGGGACCAGTCATGGGCACTCCACGCCTGAGCAGTACGCCGTTGCCGGGAATCGGGGTGCGGTACGACCTGACGACCCGCGAGCAGCGCCGCATCTCGGTGGTCGCGCACCGGGACGGCGGCCGCACGCTGAGCGCGTACCGCAAGGACGACCCGGACGCCTGCGCCCTGTCCGTCCGGCTCTCCGCAGGAGAGTCCGCGGCGCTGATCGACGCCCTGATGCCCGCCCACCACAGCCCCAACCTGCTCTCCACCACCGAGCTGGGCCTGGTGGCCGAACGCATCGAGCTGTCGTCGGTCTCGTACTGGAACGGACGGCTGCTGGGCGAGACCCGTATGCGTACCGAGACCGGTGTGTCGATCGTCGCCGTGCTGCGCCGGGCCGAGGCCATCCCGTCACCGCCGCCGGACTTCCGGCTGGCGGGCGGGGACACCCTGATCGTGATCGGCACCCGCGAGGGCGTGGAGTCGGCCGCGACCATACTCGGAAGGGAGTGACACGTGCATTCATCCGCGGTCTTCTTGATCGAGTTCGGCGCGATCATCCTCGGTCTGGGGCTGCTCGGCCGGTTCGCCGGCCGCTTCCAGTTCTCCCCGATTCCTCTGTATCTGCTCGCCGGGCTGGCTTTCGGCGAGGGCGGGCTGCTGCCGCTGGGCACCAGTGAGGAGTTCGTCGCGATCGGCGCCGAGATCGGCGTCATCCTGCTGCTGCTGATGCTGGGCCTGGAGTACACGGCGACCGACCTGGTCTCCAACCTCAAGACCCAGTACCCGGCGGGCCTGGTGGACGCGGCGCTGAACGCGGTTCCCGGCGCGGCGATGGCGTTGCTGCTCGGGTGGGGGCCGGTGGCGGCCGTCGTCCTGGCCGGAGTGACCTGGATCTCGTCGTCCGGTGTCATCGCGAAGGTCCTCGGCGACCTGGGCCGGCTCGGCAACCGTGAGACGCCGGTGATCCTGAGCATCCTGGTCCTCGAAGACCTCTCCATGGCGGTCTACCTGCCGATCATCACCGCGCTGCTGGCCGGTGCCGGGATCGCGGCGGGCAGTGCCACGCTCGCCATCGCGCTGGGTGTCGCCGGGCTCGTCCTGGTCGTCGCGGTGCGCTACGGGCGGCACATCTCGCGCTTCGTCTCCAGCGACGACCCGGAGAAGCTCCTGCTGGTGGTGCTGGGTCTGACCCTGCTGGTCGCCGGTGTGGCCCAGCAGCTCCAGGTGTCGGCCGCGGTGGGCGCGTTCCTCGTCGGTATCGCGTTGTCGGGGGAGGTGGCCGAGGGGGCGCACGGGTTGCTGTCGCCGCTGCGGGATCTGTTCGCCGCCGTGTTCTTCGTCTTCTTCGGACTGCACACCGACCCGGAGACGATTCCGCCGGTGCTGCTGCCCGCGCTGGCGCTGGCCGTCGTCACCGCCGGCACGAAGATCGCCACGGGGTACTGGGCCGCCAAGCGGGCGGGGATCTCGTCGAAGGGGCGGTGGCGGGCCGGCGGCACGTTGGTGGCTCGCGGGGAGTTCTCGATCGTCATCGCGGGGCTGGCGGTCACGTCGGGCATCGAGCCGCGGCTCGGGCCGTTGGCGACCGCGTACGTGTTGATCCTGGTGATCATCGGTCCGCTGACCGCGCGGTATGCGGAGCCGGTGGCGTCGTGGGTGACGGGGCGCAGGGGTGGCTCCGCGCCCCGGGACACGGAGCTGGACCCGGAGTCGGAGTCCCCCCAGAACAGGGACCTGGTCCCGAGCCCGGACGCTCCCGCGGACAAGTGATCCGGGACGGTTCGCAGGGTGCGGGCCGGCGGTGGCCGGTCGCGCGGTTCCTCGCGCCCCTGGGGTGGGTGGGGCTCGTGGTGGTGTTTCGGGTGACCGCTGTCTGTGGCTGGTCGCGCAGTTCCCCGCGCCCCTTGGGGTGGCGGGGCTCACGGTGGCGTCTCGGCTGACCGCCGTCTGTGGCTGAGCGCGCGGTTCCTCGCGCCCCTGGGGTGGGTGGGGGCGTGGCGGTTTGCCGGGTGCGGGTCGGTAGGGGCTGGTCGCGCGGTTCCTCGCGCTCCTTGCGGTGGGCGGGGCTCACGGTGGCGTCTCGGCTGACCGCCGTCTGTGGCTGAGCGCGCGGTTCCTCGCGCCGCTGCGTGTGCCCGCAGATCGTCAGCTTCCCCGATGACTTTGTTCATCACGTAGCTGAAGGCAAGGCCCTGCTTGGTCGGGCCGGCCGTACTGAGGCCGTCAGTCCTCATGACCCGTGCCGGCCTGCTGGTCGGAGCCAGAACGCTGGATGCCGCGGATGCCCTCACCAAGGCATGGGACCTGGGCGGCGGTGAGGTGTGGGGGATGAGCCCCTTCGGGGGCGGTACCAGCGACCCGGTGTGGGCCCGGATCGACCCGCGTCTTTCTCCGGGACGGCGGGCGGCTCTCCCGCATGCAGGCGGCCTTCAGAGCCGCGTATCACCTCCCGCGGGTCGACTTAGTCGCCGTGGGCACCGATGAACCCGCCCATCTGGGCGAACTCGTCGGCGCCCTGGCCGGTGAAGTCGAGGAGCGAACCATCGAGGAGTACCGGAGTCTCCTTCGGGACCGCTTGTGCGATCAGCCTGCCTGAAGTTCCTTGACGACCTGTTCGGCCATGCGCCGGGCGGGTTCCAGCCGAGGGTCCTCCGGGTGCGCGTACGGCCCGAGGATCTTCGAGCAGGCGAACAACGTCATCAACTTGCCGTCCCGGCTCTCGAAGTCGGACCGGCGCTCGTGCCGTACACGATCGGCCAGAGCCGGGACAGCAAGGGAACTCGCCCACAACGAGGCGGAGTCCAGCCCCAGGGGCGCGTTGCCCCAGTCCTCCCAGTCGAAGAGACTGAACGCCGGAGCGGTCAGGTTGGCCCAGTTCAGATCCGCGTGGGCCGGCACCCACCGCTCGACGGCCGTGTCGAAACCGTCGGAGAAGGCACCGCGGATGGACTCGGTGACGAGGGACTGGGTGATGGTGTCGGTGTCCGGTGTGGCGACCCGCCTCGTGCGCTGGGCCGCCAGCGCGTCCAGCGAGGCGTTCAACGCCACCCACCAGTCGTCCGGTAGTTGCGGGGCTTCGCTCAGGATGGCGTTTCCGACGGGAGCCCCTGGCAGGAGCTCGGTCTCGTCGGCCCGCCACGTCACCGGCCCGTCCGCGGCCCGCCAGACCACACACCCGTGCCATTCGGGCCGGGCGATGCCGTCCAGACGCGCGGCACTCTCAGTGCCGTTCCACCCCTGGTCGGGGATCTTGTCGAGCAGGCGCCGCTCGATCCGCACCCAGGTTTCGCGGTCGGTTCTGGCCCCCACGGACCGGCGTTTGCGCACCATTGTGTCCGGGAGCAGCCGCACTTGCAGAGACCGCTCGACGTGATCAAGAACCTCGTCAACCTGCTGCACCCGTAGATCAACAGCCTGATCCGTGGAGACCGCGCGCGCCATGGACGCGACCGTAGCAGTAGTGCGGTGAGAGGTATCCGGTGTCGTCAGCAGCGTGGCTGCCCCCGGAGCTCCGCCAGGATGCGCATCGGGCCCTCGAACGCGTCCCGCCAACGGGTGGGTTCTCTGCTGCGACCTGCGGCCACCGTCTCTTCGTCAGTCAACACACCTCACGATGATCAACGGTGGCCGCACCCAGGTCCGAACCGGCCCTCCGGCAGCAGGACCACGATCTACGCCCGGAGCCGGGAGCGACAGGCCCTAGCGGCCCGGGTCCACCGTCTCCCCCGGGATCACCCGCGGCGCCGGCGTGTCCTCATCCGTCGTGGCCGCCTTCTTCTCGGCCTTGAGTATCCGCGCCGACTTCCCCGCGGAACGAGCCAGATCCGGCCCCTTCTTCACAGCCAGGACGACGATGACGACGACAAGGATGACGGCGAGTTCGCTCAGTCCGAACATGTTGATCCTGTCTTCCGAGGGGTCCGAGAGATCCGAGGGGTCCGAGTGGTCCGGGTAGGTCAGACACCGACGCCGAAGTCGGACGCGATGCCGGCCAGGCCGGACGCGTACCCCTGGCCCACCGCGCGGAACTTCCACTCCGCGCCGTTGCGGTACAGCTCCCCGAACACCATCGCCGTCTCGGTGGCGGCGTCCTCCGACAGGTCGTAGCGTGCGATCTCCGCGCCGCCCGCCTGGTTCACGACCCGGATGAACGCGCCCCTGACCTGCCCGAAGCTCTGCCCGCGGGCCTCGGCGTCATGGATGGACACGGGGAAGACGATCTTCGCGACCTCGGCCGGCACCGAGGCGAGGTCGACCTTGACGGACTCGTCGTCGCCCTCGCCCTCACCGGTGAGGTTGTCGCCGGTGTGCTCGACCGAGCCGTCGGGGCTCTTGAGGTTGTTGTAGAAGATGAAGTGCTGGTCGGAGAGGACCTTGCCGGACGCGTCGACCAGCAGGGCGGACGCGTCGAGGTCGTAGTCGGTGCCGGTCGTGGTCCGTACGTCCCAGCCGAGGCCCACCAGCACGGCGGTCAGACCGGGCGCCTCCTTGCTGAGCGAGACATTGCCGCCTTTGGCCAGGGAAACTCCCACTGCGAACTCCTTGTTCGTACGGACGTACATCGTGGTAAAAAATCTACAGCACTGTAGAAAATAAGGAAGGAGACAGGACGTGACGGACCAGCGGCAGCGTCCCCCGCGCCGGGGACAGGGTGAGCTGGAGGCGCAGGTCCTGTCCGCCCTGCGCGCGGCTGCGGGCCCCGCGACCGCGGGCTGGGTGCAGGAGCACCTCGGCGGCGACCTCGCCTACACGACGGTGATCACGATCCTGACCCGGCTGCGGGCCAAGGGCGCGGTGACCCGGGAGCGCCAGGGCCGCTCCTTCGCCTGGACCCCCGCCTCGGACGAGGCCGGCCTCGCCGCGCGCCGGATGCGCAAGGTGCTGGACGGCGAGCGGGACCGGGAGGCCGTGCTCGCGAGCTTCGTGACCTCCCTGGAGCCGAACGACGAACGTCTGCTGCGTGAACTGCTGGGCCACCCCGAGCCGGAGAGGGAAGACTGAGACCCATGGGGGTGTTCGTCTTCTTGCCGCTGATCCTGCCGTTGACGGCGTGGCCGGTCGCCCGGCTGGCCGAGCAGCACCTCCACCCGCGTACCGCCACCCGGCTGCTGACCGGCGTGGCCGTGGTCATGGCGGTGTGCAGCACGGTGTGCCTCGGGCTGCTGATGGTCGTCGGCACCGCTCAGCTGCCCGGCAACCCGCTGCCCGACGGCTGGTCGGACCCCGAGGTGCGCGCGGCGGTCCCGTACGACGAGGTGGCGGGCAAGGCGGCCATTCCCGCCCTCCTCGCCGTGGCGTGGTCCTGCGGCAGGTCGCTGTGGCGGCACCGCAGGACGCGCCGCCGCGCGCACCGGGCGCTGGCGGGGGTGCGCGGCACGGAGGTGGCCGTGCTGCCGGACGAGACGCCGTACGCGTACGCGCTGCCGGGCCCGACCCGGACCCGGAGCCGGACCCGGACCCGAGACGGCGATGGCGGCCGGGGAGGCCAGGGTGGCAGGGGCGGCCGGGTCGTGGTCACCACCGCGCTGCTCTCCCGGCTGCGGTCCGCCGAGCGCCGGGCCCTGTTCGCCCATGAGCGGGCGCATCTGACGGGCGGGCACCACCGGTTCCTGCTGGCCGTACGGCTGGCGGCGCGTGCCAACCCGTTCCTGCGCCCGCTGCGCACCGCGGTGTCCTACACGACGGAACGCTGGGCCGACGAGGACGCCGCCCGTACCATCGGCGACCGCCGCGCCGTGGCCGTCGCGATCGGCAGGGCGGCCCTGGTCTCCCGGGGCGCACCGGCCCCGACGCTCGCGGGCTTCGCGGGCTTCGCGGCCCCCGGCCCGGTGCCGCGCCGCGTCGCCGCCCTCCTCGGCCCGGCGCCGGCCGTCCGCAGCTGGCCGTCCGTGTTCACCGCGGTGGGCCTGGCGGCCTGGACGGCGGCGGCGGGCGCGGCCGTCTCCGCGATGTCCTCCGCGAACTCCGCGGTCACGATGATCCTCATCCTCCACGCGGCGACGCCCCTGTGACGAGGGCGCGCCCCGGGCGGGATCAAGCCCCCTGGCGCCGGTCGTGGCCGTACGCCGCGTCCGGGTCGTACGCGTCCCGGTGCTCGACCAGCTGCCGGACCCAGCCGTCGACCACGGTGTTCCAGTCCTGGTGTCCGACCCCCTCGTGGGCGACGGTGAACCGGGCGAGCGCGTCGTCCCCGGAGGAGAGGACGCCGCCGCGCTTGTCCGCCTCCAGGACCACCTCCGTACCGGCGGGGGCGGCGAGGAAGGTCAGCTCGATCTCGTCGACCGCGTGGGCGTATCCGGCCGACGGGGTGAGGTCGAGCTCCTGGCGGAAGGGGAGTTGCTGGGCGGTGCCGCCGATCCGGCCCGGTTCCAGGTCCGCGGACCTGAAGCCGAAGCCCAGTTGCCCGAAGGCCGCCAGGATCGCCTCCTGCACGGGCCGGGGCGTCACGTCCAGCCGGTCCAGGTCGCCCCTGCCCTGCGCGCCGGCCGCCGACAGCTCCGTACGCAGGCCGAGGACGATGTCCAGCTTCCGCCCGTACAGCTCGGTGACGGGGGTCTCCCAGGGGAGCGTGACAGCGAACGGAACGGTCCGCTCCTCGCCCGCGGCGAGACGGAACCCGTCGCCGCCGACGGCGAACCGGTCGAAGACGACCACGTCCGCGCTCTCGCCTCCGTCGCCTCTCTCGTGCTCCCCCTCAGGGTGTTCGACCTCGACGCCCGCGACCAGTTCCAGCGTGATCCGGTCGATGTCGAAGTCCCCGTCACCGCCCTTGAGCCGGACCTCGCCGGACAGCGCGCCGCCGGGCAGGACGGGGGCCGGGCTCAGGACCGTGTGCACCGTGGGGCCGCCCACGCCGAGTGATCCGAGCAGCCGTTTGAACACCATCGAGGGGTCCACTCCTTCATGTGCGGGTGGGTTCGTCGCCACGTACCTTTTCTACGTACCTGTAGAACATTAAGGGCCCCCGGTTTCCCCGGCGGCCACCCGCTTCTCCCTCGTCACCGCCCGCCATGCCGGCGGGAACGTGACCTGCGCCACTCGACCCCGGACATCTCTGGACAGCGCACTTTGCTATTCCTTTACACTGGGCGAGATCTGACGACGACCAAGGAGCAGCGGTTCCACCATGGGTGAACCTCCCAGTACCGACCGTGCCGTTCCCGGCCCGAGACGCATGCGTGCGGGAGCGGGGGTGGCACGGTGACCGAGATCCTGCTGCTTCTGCTCGCCCTGTCGCTCACGCTCGCCTGCGCCGTCTTCGTGGCGGCCGAGTTCTCACTGACCACCGTCGAGCGCGGTGATCTGGAGCGGGCCGCCGAGGCGGGCGAGCGGGGTGCGGACAGCGCGCTGAAGGCCGTACGGAAGTTGACGTTCCAGCTGTCCGGCGCCCAGCTCGGCATCACCGTCACCTCCCTGGTGATCGGCATGCTCGCCGAACCGTCGCTCGCCGTGCTCCTGGAAGGGCCCCTCAAGGCGGTGGGCCTGGGCGGCGCGGCCTCGACGGTCGCGACGATCCTGGGCGTGGTCCTGTCCACCGTCGTCCTGATGGTGGTCGGCGAGCTCGTGCCGAAGAACTGGGCGATCTCACGCCCCCTGGCCGTCGCCAAGGTGGTCGCGGGTCCGCAGCGCGGCTTCACGGCGGCGTTCGGCCCGTTCATCCGGCACCTCAACAACACAGCGAACCGGTTCGTACGCCGCTTCGGCCTGGAGCCCGCCGAGGAACTGGCCTCCGCGCGCGGCCCCGAGGAACTCGTCGCCCTCGCCCAGCACTCGGCCGCGCAGGGCGCCCTGGAGCCCGACTCCGCCGAACTGTTCGTCCGTACGCTGCACCTGGGCGACCTGACCGCGGAGAACGTGATGACACCGCGCGTCGACGTGCGCGCCCTTGAGGCGCACGCCACGGCCACCGACGCCGCCGACCTCGCGCACGCGACCGGTCTGTCCCGCTTCCCGGTCTACCGCGACAGCCTGGACGAGGTCGTCGGCACGGTCCACATCCGTGACGTACTCGCCCTGGAACCCGCCGAGCGGGCCGTGACACCCGTCACCGAGCTGGCCACCGCCGCGCTCCTGGTGCCCGACAGCCTGCCCGCCGACCGGCTCCTCGAACGCATGCGGTCGGCCCGCACGATGGCCGTCGTCATCGACGAGTACGGCGGCACGGCAGGCGTGGCCACGGTGGAGGACATCGTCGAGGAGGTCGTCGGCGAGGTCCGCGACGAGCACGACCCCGTCGAGGTCCCCGACCTGCTGCCCGCCCCCGCCGCGGCGGACGGCCGCGCGGTCTGGGAGGCGGACGGCGGCGTACGGCTCGACGAGCTGGCCGGGATCGGCCTGCGCGCCCCGGACGGCCCGTACGAGACCGTCGCGGGCCTGGTCGCCACCCGGCTCGCCCGCATCCCGGCCGTGGGCGACGTCCTCGACCTGGACGGCTGGCGGCTGGACGTCCTCGACGTGGCGCACCACCGGGCCGACCGCGTCCGCGTCACCGGCCCGGCGGACCCCCCGAGCGACCAGCCGGCCGACCGGTCTGCCGACCAGTCGGGTGTCGAACCGGCCCAGGAGCCGGCTGCCCAGAGCGTGCGGGAGTCCCGATGAGTACGTCCACCACCGTCCAGCTCTTCATCGGCGCCCTGACCCTGCTGACCAACGCGTTCTTCGTCGGCGCGGAGTTCGCCCTGATCTCCGTGCGCCGGAGCCAGATCGAGCCGCTGGCCCAGGCGGGCAACAAACGGGCCAGGATGACCCTGTGGGGCCTGCGGCACATCTCGGCGATGATGGCGACCGCCCAACTCGGCATCACCGTCTCGTCGTTGGTGCTGGGCGCGGTCGCCGAACCGGCCATCGCGCACCTGCTGGAGCCCGCCTTCGAGGCGGCGCACATCCCGCACGGCCTGGTGCACCCGATCGCCTTCGTGATCGCGCTCACCGTGGCGACGTATCTGCACATGCTGATCGGCGAGATGGTCCCGAAGAACATCGCGCTCGCCGCGCCCGCGCAGACCGCGCTGATCCTGGGCCCGGCCCTGGTGGCCCTCACCCGGGCCCTCAAGCCGTTCGTCTTCGGGATCAACGCCTTCGCCAACACCCTGCTGAGACTGCTGCACGTCGAGGCCAAGGACGAGGTGGAGTCGGCCTTCACGGACGACCAGCTCGCCCGGATGGTCGTCGACTCCAGCCAGGCCGGACTCCTCACGGCGGCCGACGGCGAACGGCTGCGCGACGCCCTGGAGCTGGGCACCCGCCCGGTCGGCGAGATCCTCGTGCCCGCCCAGCGGATGCGTACCGTCGACGACACCGTGACCCCCGCGCGGCTGGAGCGCGCGGCGGCCGAGGCCGGCTTCTCCCGGCTCCCGGTGACGGGCGCGGACGGCACGCTGCTGGGCTACCTGCACATCAAGGACACCCTCGGTGTGACCGACCGCGACCGCCCGTTCCCGAGGGAGGCGCTGCACCCGGTGACCCGGGTCCGGATCGACACGCCGCTCGACGACACGCTCACCGCGCTGCGGGCCGCGGACAGTCACCTCGCGGCGGTCACCGGCGAGGCGGGCAAGGTCCTCGGCTTCGTCACCATGGAGGACGTCCTGTCGGAGCTGGTCGGACCGTCCCCCGCGGGCGTCTGACCGGCAGGACCCGAGCGTCGGGGTCCGGCCACCGCGGGTCGGTGGCCGAGGGGGGGGCAGCGGGGCGGTGACCGCGGGTCGGTCACCGCTGCGGCCTGCGGAGCCATACCTCCTGGGGCACCTGGCCGGGGCCGTCGGTGGAGACACCGGACCTCGACCAGCCCCAGGCCCGGAAGGTCTCCGCCGCCGCGCTCCGCGGACCGCTGTCGCCTCCGTCCTCTGCGTCGCCGGACCGGCCCGTGGCCGCCGACGTGGCCGCGACGATCAGGTTGGCTTCGAGCCGGATCAACAGCCGCTCGACCAGGCGCGTGGCGACTCCCTGACGGCGATGGGCCGGCAGCACCATCAGCTCCGCGAGCAGGAAGGTACGGCCCGAGGCGGTGAGTTCCTCGACGTCCGCGGGCAACTCCCCCTGGAAGCGCGACCACCACTCCCCGGTACGCGGCACCTGGAACCCGTACGCGCAGCCGACCGTCCCCGCAGTGTCGGCGACCACCATGTCGAACCCGGTGTGCTGCACATGCTGCTCCAGGCGGGTCAGGAAGCCCTGCCGGTCCCGGTGTTCGGCCCCCGCCGCACTTCGGTACGCGCTGACGTACACGTCGGCGACGGCGTCCCGCTGCTGCTCCGCCTGCCAGCGGGACAGCCTGCGCAAATACACCTCTGCCATACGGGCCTCCCCCCGGCCGCGGGACGGACATCCCCGGACTCGGCATCATCACAGCAGGAGCCGCCGCGGTAAACGGTGCCTCGGCACTTGTCGATGATGCTCCGTCACATATGACGGCCTCTCAAGTATGGCCGGGTGAAGGAGGAAAGGGGAGACGCGAGGGGGTGAGGGGGGCCGTGAACCGGACGCGTTCGCCGTAGTGCGATTGCGGACGCCGTCACCCGAGGGTCGGCACCCTCGGGGGCTGTGCACGGACGCCGGTCTCCCTTACGCTTTGAAACACATTGACGAGCAAAGGCTCATCGGGCTCGTCAACGGTGTCGAGGCCGCGACGGTGGCCTCCCTACGCGCCCCCGGCCCCCGGGTGCACCAGCTCCTGACTCCGGGCGCCAGGACGAGGCGATCGCGACCACCGAGACATTCTCTCCTCCCGCCGCTCTGTCGCGTGCGGGTCCTTGTTCCACATGTCCCTTGCGGAGCCGCCGGCGGTGCACTCCCGCGTGCCGCCGCGAGCGGGCAGGGGATCTCCTGCCCTGGACCGCCGCCGGGGGGCGGCGTTCGAAGGGCGTTGCGGTCGCCGCCGGTGGGCACGACACCGGCGGCGACCGTCATACCGGCGGCCGGGACGGCCGTCGCACCGGATGTCGGGCCCGCGCCCACGGGTGTGACGCCGGGTGACCGTCCTGGTGCAACCACCGGGCCCGGGAGCCACCACCGGGCCCGGCGGGTCACGCGTCGGCTCGTCTCAGCTGATGCACACCACGCCGAGCAGACAGAGCCCCGAGGGCGAAGTCGCGTCCGGCGGGGTCGACGGGGTGGTGCCCGTCTCGGGGGCGGAGCCGTCCGAGCCACCGGTGTCGCTGGACCCGTCCGAACCGCTGTCGCCGGTGCTGTCACCGGCGGCGGGCGCCGACGGCGCGGGCGAGGCGTCGCCCGCCGTGTCGCCGGACGGCGAGGACGACGAAGACGACGAAGAGGACGAGGTGTTCCGCGACTGCGGGTCGGACGCCGCTGCCGTACCCGACGCGGGACGGGTGTCCGGCCGGGTGCCCTGCGGTGTGACGGCGGTCGGCGCGGGAGCTGCCCGCCGGTCGGACCGGTCGCTCGCGGGCGACTGCGTGGCAGGGGAGGACGGGGCGGCCGAGGACCGCTGGTCGTCCGGCCCTGTCGACGACGGGTCCGAGGGCCCCGAGGCCTCCTCCGTGGAGCCCAGGCCCGCGGCCTCCGGCGCGGTGGCCGCCTCCGCCCGGTCGGCCGAGAGCCGGTCAAGGGCGGTGAAGGTCAGGCCGCCTCCGACGAGCGCGACGGCGGTCGCGACCACGGCCCGGCGCTGGTTCTTCTTCCAGCGGGCGAGCTGGCGACGGCGTGCGGCCCGTCCCTGCGGTGCCGGGGTCGCACCCTCGAAGCCGTTGAGGGGGTCGGACTCCGGCTCGGGCCCCGGTGTCTCACCCGCGTCCCTCGGGCGGAGGGCGGCCGCCGGCTCCCATATCGACATCGAAGCGGTGGCCGGAGCGAGGTCGGGTGCTATGTCGGGGGCGTAGGCACCGCACCCGGGGCACACCAGGGCACCGTTGAGATGCCGACGACACGAGGAGCAGTAGTCCATCAGCGTCTTCCTGAAAATTGACATGGGTACGTGAGGGTCGAGGGGCAGTCACGCTAACGAGACTTTCGTGAGGCCGGGTGCAGCCCTTGTGACGCTCCTGCGCGGATTCCTCGGGGGCTCACGCGCAATGCAGTGCGCATCAGGACATCGCGGCCCGTGTCCGCCCACGTACCTGGTTCATGCCGGTTCGCCCGGTGGTCCGCTCAGGAGGAACCCGTACCCGTACCTGTGCCCGTAACCGAACCGGAGCCGTCCGCCGCCTGGTTCGCGGATGTGGACGCGGCTGCGGCGCGGCGGTACTCGGCGTTGATGCGCTGTGCTTCCTCCAGCTGGTCCTCGAGGATGACGATGCGGCAGGCGGCCTCGACCGGAGTGCCCCGGTCGACCAGCTCGCGGGCGCGAGCGGCGATCCGGAGCTGATAGCGGGAGTAGCGCCGGTGCCCGCCCTCGGAGCGCAGCGGAGTGATGAGCCGGGCTTCGCCGATGGCCCGGAGGAATCCCGGAGTGGTGCCGAGCATCTCGGCGGCCCGGCCCATCGTGTACGCGGGATAGTCGTCGTCTTCCAGACGATCGCTCAGCGGACTGTCTGCTGTCATGTCACCTCGTTCTGCAACGCGTCGAGGGGCCCTGGTGCCGTACGGCACCAGGGCCCCGAAGGAAATTGAACACCATCTGCCGGCGTCACCGTCGCGCCGACCTGCTCTTTCCGCGGCCCGGCCCGGCAGAGGGCGGGGCGTGCGGGGATCGCTGTAGTGCGACCGGGGACCACCTTCCTGTCCGGGTCCTTGCGGCACCCGGTCCGAACCCTCTCGGGCCGGGCGATCCTGATGGCGTCTGCTCCCTCCGCTCGACTCTGTCTCGACCTTGTCTGCAGGAGAAACCCTAGCTACCGACCAAGCCAATGTCTACTCTGGCAAACATAGATTTTAATCGACATGGGTTCCATATATCTTGGCGTAGAAACGAGGAAGGGCCCTGCCGACGCGCGTCGGCAGGGCCCTTCTCGCTGTACTGGTGGGTCGGTCTTCGTCCTACGGGTCAGCTCGCGGCGACCGCGTCCGCTTCCGCGGTGGCGGCGGGCACTGCCACGTCGGACACGGATGCGGGCGCGGGTGCGGGCGCAGGTACGGGGGCCGGCGCGGGTACGGGGGCCGGCACGGCCTCGGCCACGGGCGCGGCCACGGGCGCGGCCACGGGCTCCGGCTCGGGGTCGCCGAGCATCGCCGACGCGCTCTGCAGCGGGGTGAGGACGCGCGGCGGGGCGGGCGCGGGCTCCTGGTTGCTGCGGCAGGTGAAACCGAGCCGGGTCATGGCCCGGGTGACCTCTCCGCCGGTGAAGTCGCGGCGGTCCTGCCGGGTGATGACCTCGCCGACCTGCTTGACGGGGTAGTGCCGACGACCGATGAGCACGGACTCACCCGTGATGGCCTCGGGCTTGACGCCCTTCATCGAGTCCAGCACCCCGCCCTTGGTGAGGTCGAACGGGAACCGGGCGATGACACAGCGCATGATGCCTCACAGTCACAGAGAGGGGAGAAGGGGAGCCGGGCCGGGCCGACTCGGGGGAGTGGGGAAGGTCGGCCGGACAGGGAGAGAACTCTCAGTCCGGACCGTACTAGCCGGGGACGGCGAACGGTGCGGCGGGCCTGACGCGAGCGGACCCGACGCGACCGGACCCGATACGGCCGGCCGGCCCCGGTCGGAGCCGACGGCCGCACCGGGCCCGCCAGTCCTAGGCGGCAGCGTCGAAGCCGGACGAGCGCGGGGCCGTACGTCGGGTCACGTCTCCGCCGGAACCCGAACCGGAGCCGGTGGCGGACCGGGTCCGGCTGCCACGCCCGCGCCGGCCGCGGGACGCCGCGGAGGGTGCGGAGGAGGAGCCGCGCCGGGGGCGTTCCGAGGCGGGCGTGGTGATGGTGACCGGGATGCCCGAGGGGGCCTGGGCGCCGGTGATGCGGTTCAGCTCCGCCTCGCCCGAGCGGACCTGGGTGGTCTCCGGGGTGATGCCGGCGGTCGCCATCAGGCGGCTCATCTCGCGGCGCTGGTTGGGGGTGACCAGCGTGACGACCCGGCCGGACTCACCGGCGCGGGCCGTACGGCCGCCGCGGTGCAGGTAGTCCTTGTGGTCGGTGGGCGGGTCGACGTTCACGACCAGGTCGAGGTTGTCGACGTGGATCCCGCGGGCCGCGACGTTGGTCGCCACCAGCACCGTCACATGCCCGGACTTGAAGCGGGACAGGGTCCGGGTGCGCTGCGGCTGGGACTTGCCGCCGTGCAGGGCCGCGGCCCGTACACCGCTGTTCAGCAGGTGCTCGGTGAGGCGGTCCACCGCGTGCTTGGTGTCCAGGAACATGAGGACGCGGCCTTCGCGGGCCGCGATCTCGGTGGTCGTGCGCTGCTTGTCCGCGCCGTGCACGTGCAGGACGTGGTGCTCCATGGTGGTCACCGCGCCGGCCGACGGGTCGACGGAGTGGACGACCGGGTCGGTCAGGTAGCGGCGGACCAGCAGATCGACGTTGCGGTCGAGGGTGGCCGAGAACAGCATCCGCTGGCCGCCGGGGCGTACCAGGTCGAGCAGTTCGGTGACCTGCGGCATGAAGCCCATGTCGGTCATCTGGTCGGCCTCGTCGAGGACGGTGATGGCGACCTGGTTCAGGCGGCAGTCACCACGGTCGATGAGGTCCTTGAGCCGGCCGGGTGTCGCGACGACGACCTCGGCGCCGGCGCGCAGCGCACCGGCCTGCTTGCCGATGGACATGCCGCCGACGACGGTGGTCAGCCGCAGCCGCAGGGAGCGGGCGTACGGCGTGAGCGCGTCGGTGACCTGCTGGGCCAGCTCGCGGGTGGGTACGAGGACGAGGGCCAGCGGCTGCCTCGGCTCGGCGCGCAGGCCCGCCGTACGGGCGAGCAGCGCGAGGCCGAAGGCGAGGGTCTTGCCGGATCCCGTGCGGCCGCGGCCGAGTACGTCACGGCCCGCGAGGGAGTTCGGCAGGGTCGCGGCCTGGATCGGGAACGGTACGGTCACGCCCTCGTGGCTGAGCGCGGCCAGCAGCTGCTCCGGCATCTCCAGTTCGGCGAACGCCTCGACGGCGGGCAGGGCCGGGGTGACGGTCTTCGGCAGGGCGAACTCGCCCTGGGGGCCGCTCTGTCGGCGTCCGTAGCTGTTGTCGGAACGGCGCGGGCCACCGGAGCGGCCGTTGCCGCCGCCGTAGCCGCCGTTGCCGCTGCCGCCACCGCGTCCGGCGTTCGGACTACCGGTGCGGGTACGGGAGTAGCGGTCGTTCGTGCGCGTGCGGTTCACGTGGAACCTTCCTTGACATGGCGCGTATCAAGGAATTCCCGCGGAAGACAGACAGCGCAGAGAATTGCAAGAACGAGCCGAAGAAATTGAGGAGCCGATCGGTTGGTAAATCGAATCGGCGGGGAATGGTCGCGGGGTCGGTCTCGCCGGAACGCGTCGCGCGTATTCCTCGTACGGAAGGTACGGGGAGTACGAGGTGTGCGAGGTGTACGGGTCGGTCGGTCCATCGGTCCGTGTGGGAAGGCTCCGAAGGATGTTCATCCGGAGGGCGGACGGAGGACCCCGACAAGTGTGGCGAGAAGCGGGTCGCGAATCCCCTGAAATGCAGCGAGCTGGGGCCCGCACCCCAAGGTGCGGGCCCCAGCTGCGAAGTGCGTACCGACTAGGCGGGAACGATGTTCTCGGCCGTCGGGCCCTTCTGGCCCTGCGCGATGTCGAACGTGACCTTCTGGCCCTCGTTCAGCTCACGGAAGCCCTGGGCCGCAATGTTCGAGTAGTGAGCGAAGACGTCGGCGCCGCCGCCGTCCTGCTCGATGAAGCCGAAGCCCTTTTCAGCGTTGAACCACTTCACGGTACCGGAAGCCATGTTTATCTCCTTCGGGGCGGTGCGTCGGGGCGCACACTGTGTGCGCTCCGTGTCGCCGTGATGATCACCCCACCGGAAATAAAACCGGAGCCATAAAGGATCCCCACCGAATGAACCGGCGGGAACACCTGTCAAGATTTTCGGGAACCACAACATGCAACTGAGATCGAGACTAGCACGCTGACATCGGCGGTGCGTGGTGAATGATTCCGCCCGACCCGCCGAGTAAGTAATATTCATCGCACGTCAAGCCCAATCCTCACGTGGCGGGCACAGATATTGACGAGCCCGGGGCACATGGTTTCTGCCGGGCCGGCCCGCTCGCCGGTGAGGCCGGTGCCCGCGTGGGCGGTCCTGGGGCCGATCTTCCCGGTCCGGAGCGGCGTACGAGTCCTGGACGGCCGGGCGCGGGTGCCGGCGACGGACTGTTGTGACCGTGCGCACCTTTGTGACCGTGCGCACCTTCGGCCGGCGGATCTCCCCGGCGGCCGTGACCGGTCGCGCGGTCCGCACCCCGCAGCGACTTCCCGTTCGACCGCCGACCGCGAGGTCTGCCGGTCCGCGAGTCGGGCTCTGCGCTCCCCCGAAGTCCCGGAGGAGATATGGGTGATATCCACCATAAACTCTCTCTTAGGTCCTCCACGCTACCCAACGCACCGAAATGCAACCGCCAGTTGATCCCCAACGCCATCACGAGGGACACTATCTGCCGCATGCGTGTTCCCGGCCGAGTTGCACTCGTCGGGTGTCCTCCCGTGCAGGTCAGCGGAGTCGTCGGAGGCCATTTACCCAGGCATTACTGGGCAGTTGACCTTATGGTTTCGTGGTAGCGTATTTGTCCGAAGGGGCAGTGCAACCTGAAAGGGAAATCGTGAACACGGAGAAGATCGCCGCTCGCCGCCTCTCGCTGGAAGAGGTGACGAAGCTCGGCGTGAAGGACAGGCTCTTCGTTTCCGCCGACACAGCGGAACTCAAGATTCCCGACTGCTATGTCTCTGCTTTTCTGACGAAGTCCGGTGAGGATTTCGAGGGCGGTTCGGTCACGGCGAGAACCGTATTCCAGGAAGAGATTTCCTGCCTTCCTGACGACGAGAACGAAGCCGGAATCTACGTGGCCGACGAAAAGGGCTCGGTGACCATCGAGGTCCTCCAGTCCGCCGGTGTCGTGCTGGACGTGGCACTGTTCGTCCCCGGTGGGGACAAGGGGGCCCTCACGGCCCTTTACGCCGCGGCCCGGCAGGCGTTCGGCGCCGACATCGTGCAGATCTGGCGCCAGGGCCTCAAAGAGGTCCCCGACCTGAAGGTCGACATCTTCGAGGAGCAGGTTCCCCGGGGACGCAAGGGCGGCGACACCCCCAAGCGTGACCGTCGAGCGATCGACACCTACCCCACCCGCGCGGACTTCATCGAGTTCTCCGCGGGATGGAAGCCGGTCGTCGAGATCCACAAGCCGGTTGTCGACGACACCCCGACCATCTGAGGACAGCCGCAGGCCACCGTCCTCCGCGGGCGCGCCTGCGATACGGGGGGAGCGGGCCGTGCCGGTGCGTCGCGGCCCGTCGCGTAGGGCTCCTGCGAAGAAGTTGAACTCCTCCCGTCCTGCGGCCGTACACCCGGAAGGCGACGGGCCCGACGTACCGGCACGGCCCCGACCCACGGGAAAGCAGTCGCACGAAGCACGGCCCCGAGTCACAGCGAACCGTGGCTCGGGGCCGTGCGTGCGAGGCGGTCAGGGCTGGATCGGCATGCTCGCGCAGTTGGACGTGGCCGGCTTGCCCGCCAGACGGTCCGTCAGCCAGTCGATGGCCGATCCCTGGTCGGTCAGCAGCGGGGCCGCGTGGTTGAGCAGCGCGCTGCCGACGTTCGGCAGGACGACCGGCTTGTACGTGACGTCGGCCCCCTTCCCGCACCAGTCGACGGCGAGGGTTCGCGCCTGCCCGTGCGGGACCAGGTTGTCGCTCACGCCCGTCGCCAGCCGCACGGGCCCCGACGGCTTCAGCTTGCCGATGCGCTGGCCGTCCAGGAACGTCTTGAGTTCCGGTGTGGCGGCGATGATGTCACCGAGGGAGCGGCCGTCGTTCGTCCACTTGGTGCTCTTGGAGTAGCCGTAGCCGAAGAGGGCGTCACCGATGCACATGGTCGACAGATCGGTGAGGGCCGCCTTTCCGGCCGCGTTCAGATGCGCCTCGGCGATCGGCTTCAGGGCGGGGTCGGACTGGAGGAAGCCGTTGAGCGACCAGCCCAGCGCACCCGCCAACTCGCTTCCGTCGATGGCCTTGTTGACCGCGGTCAGGTCCGCCGGCGGCGCGCCCGCGTACGTTCCGGCGAGGGTGACGTCGGGGGCGTACGAGGACTGGAGCTCGGCGGCCGAGGCCGTCGCTCCGCCGCCCTGGCTGTAGCCGAACAGCCCGACCGGGGAGCTTGCGGTGACCGAGGCCCCGCCGAGCGCGCGGGCCGCGCGGACGGCGTCCAGGACCGCGTGCCCTTCGTCGACCCGGTCGACATAGGTGTGCAGCCGGTCGGTCGCGCCAAGTCCCGCGTAGTCGGTGACGACCACGGCGGTGCCCTTGGCGAGGAGCCGGTAGATCGCGATGTCCTCGTACCCGACGGACACCGTCTCGCCGTTGAACGACAGCGGGTGTTCGAGGCCCATGGACGCGGCGCACTGGTCGCCCTGGCCCAGGGTGCCCGGTGCCACCGCGACCAGCGGCCGCGGTCCGTCGCCCTTCCAGCCGGCCGTCGGCTCGATGTACGCCCCGGTGACGGCGACCGGCTTGCCGTTCGAGTCGGTGGACTTGTACATCAGCCGGGTCGCGGTGCCGGGCAGCGGCCCGTGGAGGCTGGGCAGGCTCAGGGCCAGCGGCAGCGGCTCGCTGCGGACGAGCGACCCGTCGGCGGCGGGCAGCGTACTCGGCGGGTTGTAGAACGCGGGAATGGTGACGCCCCGGGACACGACCTCGTCCGACGCCGTGGCGGCGGTGGCCGTGAGTGCCTGGGCGCCGAGGCAGGCGACGGCGGTGACCGCCGCGGCCAGGATCTTTCTGCGTACGGGCATGGCAAACCTCCTGTGGAGCGGCCGGCAGAGAGGTGCACAGGTGTGGCGGTCGGCACGGAGCGGCGGACGCGTCCCACGGGCCTGCGATCCCGTGCCGTTGGTGTAGTGATGCGCTGTGAAGTGGTTCGCCTGGAACTTACCTGTGAGTAAGTTACTCGCGGTAGCAGTCGTCAGGTTACGGTTCGGTAACTTGACCGACTGTCTAATAGCGGACCGTCGACCGACGGACCCGAGGCGGACCCGAAGCCGGCCCCAGGGCCCGAGTCAGGGGCGGCGTCAGGGGCGAGGGCAGACCAGAGGTTGACACGCGGCCCGGGTCCGTCGTCCCCGAGAGGGACCCGGCCCCCTGTTTCTACTGCGTACCGAGTACCGAAATGTGTCGGCAGCCGCACGACGACAGAGCGGGTCTCCACCCGACAGCCTTGAGGGACATTCGGCACCAGATGTGGAGACCCTCAGCCGTGGCTACTTTCCTCTATCGATTGGGCCGTCTGGCCTTCCGGCGTCGCTGGTACGTCGCCCTGGTGTGGGCGGCCGTCCTGGCCGCGGTCGGTCTGGGCGCGCTGAAGGCCCCGGCGGGCGCGGACGACGAGTTCTCCATGCCGGGCATCGAGTCCCAGAAGGCGTTCGACCTGATGGAACAGCGCTTCCCGGGGGCGTCCGCCGACGGCGCGACCGCCCGGGTCGTCTTCGTCGCGCCGGGCGGTGAGAAGGTCACCGCCGCCGACAACAGGGAGGCCGTCGAGAAGGCGGTCTCCGAGCTGTCCGACGGCTCGCAGGTCGCCAGTGCCGCCGACCCCTTCACGTCGAAGGCGGTCAGCAAGGACGGCACGACGGCGTACGCGACCGTCACCTACAAGGTGGAGGCCACGGACCTCACCGACGCGAGCAGGAGCCAGCTGGATACGGTCCTCGAAGAGGCCCAGGACTCCGGGCTGACCGTCGAGGCCGGCGGAACCGCGATGGAGACCGAGGGCGGTCCGGGCGGCGTCGCCGAACTGGTCGGCATCGCGATCGCCGCCGTCGTCCTGCTGGTCACCTTCGGCTCCCTCACCGCGGCCGGGCTGCCCCTGCTGACCGCCGTCATCGGCGTCGGCGTGAGCATGGCCACGATCCTCACCCTGGCCAGCACCTTCGGCCTCTCCGCGACCACGGGCACCCTGGCGATGATGCTGGGGCTCGCGGTCGGCATCGACTACGCCCTGTTCGTGGTCTCGCGCTACCGCGAGGAGCGCGCCAAGGGCCGTACGCCCGACGAGGCGGCCGGGCTCGCGGCGGGCACCGCTGGCAGCGCGGTCGTCTTCGCGGGACTCACCGTCGTCATCGCCCTCGCCGGACTCGCGGTGGTCGGCATCCCGATGCTCACCAAGATGGGCTTCGCCGCGGCGGGCGCGGTCGTCGTGGCCGTACTCATCGCGCTGACACTCGTCCCGGCGCTCCTCGGCTTCTGGCCGAACGCCGTACTGACCCGGCGGGCCCGCAAGGGCGTCCGGGCGGGCAAGGGCGCCAAAAGCAGCCAGACCACCGGGAGCAGCGAGAACACCCACGACGACAGGACCGGCGGCCGCAGGAGCGAGAAGGACAACGCCGGCACCCGCTGGGCGCGCTTCGTACTGCGCCGCCCCGTACCCGTACTCCTCCTCGGCGTGGTGGGCCTCGGTGCCCTCGCGGTGCCGGTGACGGGCCTTCAGCTGGGCATGCCCGGTGACGAGGCGAAGTCGACCGCCACCACGGAACGCCGGGCCTACGACGCGCTCGCCGAGGGCTTCGGCCCCGGTTTCAACGGTCCGCTGACCGTCGTCGTGGACGCCCAGGGCGACTCCGACGCGAAGGGCGCCGTGGACACGATCTCCAAGGAGATAGGCGCCACCAAGGGCGTCGTGTCCGTGACCCCGGCCCGGTTCAACGAGGCAGGTGACACCGCGGTCTTCTCGGTCGTGCCCTCCACCGCGCCGACCGACGAGAAGACCAAGAACCTGGTGGAGACCATCAGGGGCGAGCGGTCCGGGGTCGAGACGGAGACCGGCGCCACCTTCGAGGTCACCGGCACCACCGCGATGAACATCGACGTCTCGGACAAGGTCCAGAGCGCGCTGGTGCCGTATCTGATCATCGTGGTCGGACTGGCGATCGTGCTCCTGATGGTGGTCTTCCGCTCCCTGCTCGTCCCGCTGAAGGCGGCCCTCGGCTTCCTCCTGTCGCTGCTGGCCTCCCTCGGCATGGTCGTCCTGGTCTTCCAGCAGGGCCACGGCGCCGACCTCCTGGGCCTGGAGCAGACCGGCCCGGTGATGAGCCTGATGCCGATCTTCCTGGTGGGCATCGTCTTCGGCCTGGCCATGGACTACGAGGTCTTCCTGGTCTCCCGGATGCGTGAGGCGTACGTCCACGGGGAGTCGCCGCACGAGGCGGTCACCAGCGGGTTCCGGCACAGCGCCCGGGTGGTCGTGGCCGCCGCGCTGATCATGATCGCGGTCTTCGCCGGGTTCATCAGCGAGAGCGAGGCCATGATCAAGATGATCGGCTTCGGGCTGGCCACCGCCGTCCTCTTCGACGCCTTCGTCGTCCGGATGGCGATCGTGCCCGCCGTCCTCGCCCTGCTCGGCCACAAGGCCTGGTGGCTGCCGGGCTGGCTGGACCGGCTGCTGCCCCGCGTCGACGTGGAGGGCGAGGCGCTCAGCCGACGGCCCGAGGCGGACCCGGCGCCGTCCGAGACGGCCGAACTGGAGGTCGCGCGCACCTGAGAAGGCTTTCCTCCCTCCCCCCTCAGGGGCCGCCCGTGTCGAAGGACACGGGCGGCCCCGTCGGCCGTTCGCACCCGGAAGCGTCCACGATGGACACAGCCCACCCCCCGGAGAGCCCGATGTCCAGCAGCCTGGAGCGCTACACCGACCGCTTCGAGCAGTACGCGGACCGCCACCCCCGCGTCATCGACGTGGCGCTGGCCGGGGCGCTGATGGGCGCCGCGACCCTCGGCAGCCTGCTCACCCTGCCCGGCTACGAACCACCGGACCACCACGATGCGGGGACCGTCCTGATGGGCGTGTCCTGCCTGGCCCTGCTGCAGTACCGCAAGTGGCCGCGCACCACCGTCGTCGTGATCGCGGTCTGTACGGTGATCGCGATCAAGCTGGGGTACCTGGTCACCCCCCTGCTGCTGGCCCCCGTCATGGCGGCGCTCTACTGGCTGGCCGTCCTCAGCGACCGGAAGACCACGCGCGTCTACGGGTTCACCGTCATGGCGGCGCTGACGGCCGGCACGGGGGTGTCCGGTGCGATGGACACGTTCCCGCTGCTGCTCAGAACGATCGGGCCCGTCTTCTGGCTGCTGCTGCCGATCGTCGCCGGCAACATGACCCGGCTGCGGCGCGCCTATCTGAAGGCGGTGCAGGCCCGCGCCGAGCACGCCGAGCGCACCCGGGAGGAGGAGGCGCGGCTGCGTGTCGCCGAGGAGCGCATGCGCATCGCCCGCGAGCTGCACGACGTCGTCGCCCATCACCTGGCCCTGGCGAACGCCCAGGCCGGCACCGCGGCCCATCTCGCGCTCACCGACCCGCGGCAGACGAAGAAGATCCTCACCGACATGACCGGGACCACGTCGGCCGCGCTGCGCGAGCTGAAGGCGACGCTGGGGCTGATGCGCCAGAGCGACGGTCCCGGTGCCTCGTCGCTGGAGCCGTCCCCCGGTCTCGACCGCCTGCCCGACCTGGTGGCGGCGTGCGCGTCCGCGGGCGTCGCGGTCGTGGTGACCACGGAGGGGGAACCGCGGCCGCTCTCGCCCGGGGTGGACCTGACGGCGTTCCGGATCGTGCAGGAGGCGCTGACCAACGTGGCCAAGCACGCGGCGGCGGAGACCGCGCATGTGCGGCTCGCCTACGTCAGCTCGCGGCTGCTGATCACGGTCACCAACGACGGCCCCGCGGCGGGCGCCGCCGCGGGCGCCTCCGCCGTCGAGCAGGGCCGGGGCCAGGTACAGGGGCAGGCGCAGGAGCAGGGCTTCGGAGTCATGGGCATGCGCGAACGTGCCCAGTCCATGGGCGGGGAACTGCGGGCCGGCCCCCGCCCGGAAGGCGGCTTCGAGGTCGCCACGGCACTGCCCCTCCAACCGTTCTCCGCCGACTCTCCCAAGTCCCCCGGCTCACCCGCCTCACCCGGCTCCCCCGGATCACCTGACTCCCCCGTCTCCAGGGACCCTTCCGACTTCCCCCACCCCCCGAACCACCCCCCGAACCACTCGGACCCGGCAGAAGGAGAAACGCCATGAGCACCAGGGTGCTGCTCGCCGACGACCAGGCCCTGCTGCGGGCCACCTTCCGGATCCTGATCGACTCCTGCGACGACATGACGGTGGTCGGGGAGGCCTCCGACGGCGGGGAGGCGCTGGACCTGACCCGCGCCCACCACCCCGACATCGTCCTCATGGACATCCGTATGCCGGGTGTGGACGGCCTCGCCGCGACCACCGCCATCTGCGCCGACCCGGAGCTGTCCGCCACCCGCGTCCTCATC
Organism: Streptomyces sp. CWNU-52B; assembly: GCF_047444975.1. Taxonomy (NCBI): domain Bacteria; kingdom Bacillati; phylum Actinomycetota; class Actinomycetes; order Kitasatosporales; family Streptomycetaceae; genus Streptomyces; species Streptomyces sp. CWNU-52B. The sequence goes on from NZ_JBLFJV010000016.1 coordinate 167,492, forward strand.
CTGACCACCTTCGAGACCGAGGACTACGTGGCGCAGGCGCTGCGCGCGGGTGCCAGCGGCTTTCTGGGCAAGGACGTCACGGCGGACACCCTGCTGGACGGCCTGAGAACCGTGGCCTCGGGCGACGCCCTGCTGTCACCCGGCGCCACCCGCACCCTCATCACACGCTTCCTCACGTCCCCCGCGCCGGGAAGTCACCTGGCACCCCCGGAACGCCTGGCCGAACTCACGGTGCGCGAACGCGAGGTGATGGCCCTGGCGGCGGAGGGCAAGTCCAACCTGGAGATCGCCGAGGACCTCACGGTGAGCCCGCTGACCGTGCGTACGCACATCCACCGCGCCATGACGAAACTGGGCGCCCGGGACCGCGCCCAGCTGGTCGTGATCGCCTACCAGACGGGCCTGGTGCAGGCGGGGCCGCCCGGTTCGTGAGGGCATGCTCCGGGCTCGCCGCGGCCCGGGGCCCGAGTCGGCCGGGGCGTACGGACCGCGGCGAGTCCGTGAGCTGCCGCGCGGTGCTCAGCTCCCGGTGAGGGAGATGGCCAGGTCCGTGATGTTCAGGGGGAACTGGCCGATGGCCGTCGGCTCACCGGTGAGGACGTTGACGCCGTACAGCGACGGCGTGGAGGCGCCGTACGGGGTGAGCGAGGCGAAGGCGTCGTTCGAGACCGTCTTGCCGTTGCTCAGGGTGCTGTAGATGTCCAGGCCCGCGTCGATGCCCGTGTCGAAGCCGAGGAGGCCGGTCGGGACGAGGTTGCCCTCGTTCGGGGGCGACTGGATGACGACCTGGTCGTTGAGCGTGTCGACGTCGAACAGGGTCGTTCCGGTGGATCCGACCAGGTCGTTGTTCGTGTAGCCGGCGGCGGTCACGCCCAGGGTCGCCGTGCTGGACGGCGGGTAGTTGAGCATGGTGTCCGCGACCGTGGTGTGGTCGTTCAGGTTGTGGCGCAGGTTCTGGCCGTTGTTGCTGATCACCCGCAGCCGGTCGGCCGCCGGGTTGAAGTCGATGTCGAAGACCGTGCCGTAGAGCGCGATCTGGAGCTGGGAGACCTTGGTGACGATCACGTCGCCGGTGCCCGTCGGCGTCTTGATCGTGTAGAGGCCGCCCTTGTCGCCCAGGCCGTACATGAGGCCGTTCTGCACCCGGAAGTCGATCGCGAGCAGCTTGGTGTCGCCGGAGAGTCCGGTGACGAGCCTGACCCAGTCCAGCACCTGCGGCCTGTCGGTGGTGAACGTGGCCATCAGGGTGCCGTCACCGGTGATCCCGAAGGCCCGCAGGCTGGGAGTGGCGGCGGGGGCGGCGGAGCTGGTGCCGGGCGCGCTCACCGTGAGCGCGGTCGCCGCGGACACGACTGCTGCCGCCGCCGCGATTCTCTTCCTGAATCCTGATCTCAATGTCTTCCTCCCGTTCGAAAGAATTCCGGTTGTCGGTGAGCACAGCGGAACAGGGCGTCGAGGACGCCCGTCGCGCGACGATGAGATGGCCGGCCCGACGCTTCGGGTCTCTTCGTGGGGCGGGTCCGAAGCGGTTTCCGGGAACGAGCGACAGCCTGTCCACTCCAGGAGGGCGGCTGCGCGGTCTCCATTAAGCCGAGAGCGCCGGGGCCCCACAAGCCGATGGAGGCACAAGAAGGCCCGGATCACGGAAGTTTGCGCACGGTGACAAATACGCCGTCGACATGTCCTTCACCGATTCACCCGGAGTGATAGGTCCCCGTCCGGTTTTCGTCTGTCGGAGCCTTCGGCCGGGCTGACATGCTCGCGCCCATGGGGAGCCTCTTCGCCGAGCTGGCCCGGCGGGCGTCGGCCAACGCACGCCGCGAGGTCGAGACATACGTACGGCAGATCCCGGAACTCGGATCGCTGGACGTGAACTCCCGGGCCAGGGCCGAAACGCTGGAGTACGCGGTGTGGTTCAGGCACCGCACCGTCGAACTGGCGCCGGACAACGGCAGGTTGACCGACGACGACCTCGCGTACATCGCCTCCATGGGCGAGGCGCGGGCCGGCGCGGGAATGTCACTGGATTCGCGGCAGCGCGTGCTGCGCGTCCACACCGGGCTCATGCTGCGCGAGATCGACGAGGCGACCGAGGCCCAGCGCGGCGGCGACGTCGAGGAAATCATGCGGATCATGGGCTGGTTCGCCCCCCAGGGCGAGCGCGGCATCGGCGCCTACCGCCAGGGCTTCGTCGCGGCGATGGGCCGCCGTCTCCCGTACGTCGACCAAGTCGGCCTGCTGGCCCGCTCGTTGCTGGCCGAGGACCCGATAGCGGCGGAGCTCGCACCGGTCACGGGCCTGGAACTGGCCGAGTACTACGCGGTGACGGTGGTCCGGGTGCCCGACTGCCCTGCCGGTGACCACGTCCTGGAGAGCGGCATCGAGTCACTGGTGAGGACCCATCAGGTGCCGGTCACCTGGTGGCCGGAGCGCGGTGGCAGGGGCGGTGAGCTGATCGTCCTGGTTCCCGGTGGCGCCGGGGGTGCGGAACCGTCCGCCGTCCCCGATCTCTTGCCCGACCTCACCAGGGCTCTGGGCCGCCTCTGCGCCGTGGGCACCACCGGTGCCGCCGCGCTGTCCGAACTCGCCGGCGCCCTCGACCGGGCCCGGCGGATCGCGGCGGCGGCACCCCTGCGGCGTACCTCCGGACGGCTGCGGCCGCACACCTTGGCGGACGTGTTCGTCGAACTCACCGTCGCGGACGTGCCGTTCGTCGACGACTGGCTCCGGACGGTGGCCCTGTGCCTGGCCCCGGGACCGGATCTGCTCCGTACGCTCGACGCGTACTACCGCCACGACCTGAACCGCGGCTCCACGGCGCTGGCCCTCAACGTCCATCCGCGCACCCTGGACTACCGGCTGCGCCGGGTGCGGGAGCTGGCGGGCATCGACCCGGGTTCCGCACGCGGTGTACGCATCCTCAGCGCGGTCGTCACCCGGAGCCTGTCGGGAGCGTGGCGCTGAGAGACGGGACACGCCGGTCAGCGGGTGACCTCGAAGTCGGCGGCGCGGGGCACGAACACCGTGTCGCCGTCCTTGGCCGTGGCCAGTGCCGAGACCCGCCAGGTGCCCTGCTCCAGCTCGGCGGCCTCCTTCTTCGTGACCCGCAGCGTGTAGGTGCAGCGGGCCGCCTCGTCCGAGGTGCTCCGGCACTCGGCGTCGTCCACGGACCGCAGCTCCTTCTCGGTGGGGTCGAGCTTCGAGCTCGCGGGCCAGGCGACGACCTTGAGTCCCCGGACGCCCGAGTCGTCGCTCACGTCCGCGGTGAAGGTCAGCGAACCCGCGTCCTCACCGGACGGAGCCGCATAACGGGCCGAGGTGTTCTCGACGGTCAGCTCGGCGGGCGTGGAGGCCATGGCGAACCCGCCCGCGGCGACTCCACCGACGACGGCGACACCGATGAGCGACGAGACGACAATGCGCTTGGACATGGGACATCCCCTTGAATTCGACTGGAAAGTGAGTGGCCGGAAAGCGAGTGTGTGGTCGCTTTCTCGATGTGTTCGAAGCTAGGGCCCGGGGCATGGCGCGGTCGTCGAGCTGCCGGATGAGTGCCGTCTTGAACCAGAGGTAGAGAGAGCGAGATCTGCAACCAAGGTAAGAGACGGGAATCCCTCTCCAGCCGGAGTCGGGCCGCTCACCAGCGGACATAGCCTGGATCCGCGATGAGAATCCCCATGAACCGAACCGACGACCGGCTGCTTCCGGTCCTGCTGATCTGTGCCCAGGCCGTGGTCTGGCCCGGCACGGCACTGCTGCGCGGGACCACCCCGGCCGCGTCCGCCCTGCTCGTGGCGGCCCTGGTCGCCGGATCGGTGACGGCCGCGCTCGCGCTGCGCCGTACCCGCCCGGTGGCCGCTCTCGTGCTGGTCGCCGTCGCCTGCGCGCTGGGTGCCGGGCCGCTGCCCACCGGGGCCATGGCGGTACTGGGGACCGCGGGCGTCGGGCTGGCCCTGTTCACCGTGGCGGCCGAACGCGACACCTTCACCGCCGTGCTGTGCACCGTGGCGCTCGCCGCCTGGCAGCTGCTGCAGAGCATCAGCCTGCACGGGCTCAGCGACCGCGACGGACTCGACCTCGTCCTGACCGCCCTGCTGTACGTCGCCACGTGCGGCGCCGGCCGCCTCGTACGGCGGAACCGGCACGCCCGGCGAGCGGCCGAGCAGCGGCTGAAGCGCGCCGAGTCCGAGCGCCACCGGCTGCCCGCGGTCGAACGGCGCCGGATGGAAAGGGAGCTGCACGACGTCAGCGCTCACCATCTGACGGCCGTGGTGGTAACGGCGGGGGCGGCCCTCGGACTGCGTGAGCGCCGGCCCGAACTGGCGCAGGAGGCACTGCGGTTCGCGGCCGACACCGGCCGCGAGGTGACCCGGGCGCTCGGCGCGGTGCGGGCACCGGCGCCCTCGCGCGAGGAGCAGCCGCCGCCGGAGGAACGGCTGCGCAGCCTGGTCGACGGGTTCCGCCACCTCGACCAGCCGGTGGACGCCGAGATCGGCCCCCTGCCGGAGGGGGCGGTCGCGGACGCGGCCTTCGGCATCGTTCGCGAGGCCCTGACCAATGTGGCCCGGCACGCCCCCGGCGCGCGTACGACGGTGCGGTGCCGGTACGGCGACACGCGTACGGACGTCGTGATCACCAGCGCGGCGCCGCCCGCCGGTGCGGCGACGCACGGTGCGGGCCTGGGCGGGGGACGCGGCCAGGGCTTCCTGCGGTCCCGGGCGCGGGAGGCGGGCGGCACCCTGAGCAGTGGTCCGACGGCGGAGGGCTGGGAGGTGCGCGCGGTCCTGCCGGGCCGGACCGCAGGCCCGGCGGATCGGTCCGCTCCACGGAGTTACCGGGTGGCGCAGGTGACGGCCGCCGCCGGGCTCGTCCTGCAACCCCTGCTTCCGATCCTGGTCGTCCGGTCCGAGACCGCGTCGAGCGGGGGCCAGGTGTCCGCGGGCCTGCTCTTCGCGCTGCTGGCCGGGGCCCAGGCGGTCGCGCTGCTGTGGCTGCGCCGGGCGCCCCGCACCGCGCTGGGCGCGCTGCTCGGGCTGGCCCTGCTCTGGCCGGTGGCGATGACCGCGGGGGAGTACACCGGGCCGGTGCTGCTGCCTCCGGCGCTGAGCATGGTGGCGACGGGGGTGGCGTTGGTGGCTGGGCGCACCCGCGCCCCTGAGGGGCGCGTCGTGGCCGGGCTCGCCTGGCCGGTGGTGCCGGCCGTGGTGGTGCATGCCGTTGCCGGTACCGTCGCCGTGCTTGAGCGGGGGACCGGGCAGGCCGGCTGGGTGGTCGGTCTGGGGGTGACCGCCGGGGTCGGGGCGGTGGTCGGTACGGCCCGGTGGGTCGGGGTGCTGCGTGGACGGCGGGCCGAGGACGCCCGGGGCGCGCAGGACGAACGTCTCGCCGCCTGGACCGGAGAGGCCGTCCGGGACGCGTGGGCCGAGCGGCGCAGGATCGCCGCCGGGCTGGAGACCACCGTGCTGGCGCGCACCGCCGACATGGTCACCGAGGCGGAGGCCGGCCGGCTCGACGCGACCGCCGAACGCGCCCGCGAGGCCCTGGCCACCATGCGCGCCCTCCTCGACACGGTCCGGGACGGCGAGAGCGGGACCGGGCCCGAACTGCGCCCGCAGCCCACCCTCCAGGCCCTCGACCTGCTCGCCCACCAGTGCCGGGCCACCGGCCGCGACGTCGAGATCAGGCTCACCGACCGCGTGCCCGAGCGGCTGCCCACCGCGGTGGACCTGGCCGCCTACCACGCCGCCGAGACGGTGCTCGCGGCCGGCGGCGAGGAGCCCGCGCTGCTTGAGCTCGACGCGTCCGACGGTACGTTGACGCTCACGGCCACCGGGGTTCCGCGCGCCGCCCGCCCCGCCGTACGGGAGCTGCTGGCGGCGCGCGCCGCCGTACTCGGCGGCACCCTGGACACCGGCCGGCCGGGCACGGTCGGCCTCCGACTGCCCCTCGCGCCGACGCCGCGGCAGGACGACAAGCACGACAAGACAGACGACAAGACGCACGGCAAGACGGACGACAAGAAGAAGGAGCGGGAGCTATGAGCCTCAAGGTGCTGGTCGTCGACGACCAGGGCATCGTGCGGGCGGGGTTCGCCGCCGTGATCGACGCGGAGGAGGACATGACCGTGGTCGGTGAGGCCGCCGACGGCGCCGCCGCGGTACGTCTCGCCGCGGAACTGGTCCCCGACGTGGTCGTCATGGACGTGCGGATGCCCGTGCTCGACGGCATCGCCGCCACCCGGATCATCACCGGACGCCAGGAGACGGTCCGGGTCCTGGTGCTGACCACCTTCGACCTCGACGCGTACATCTTCGACGCGCTGCGCGCCGGAGCCTCCGGCTTCCTGCTCAAGGACGTGCACGCCGCCGAACTGCTCCAGGGCATCCGGGTGGTCGCCACCGGTGAGAGCGTGCTCGCCCCGTCCGCGACGCGCCGGCTCATCGGCCACTACGCGTCGGGAGCGGGCGCCGGGATGCGGGCCGGGAACGGTCCGAACGAGCTGGACGGCCTGACCGGCAGCCAGCGGAACGTCCTGGCGCTGGTCGCGTCCGGACTCAACAACGCGGAGATCGCCGGCCAGCTCGGCATCACTGTCGGCACCGTCAAGTCCCATGTGAACGCGCTGCTGCGCAAACTCGGCCTGCGCGACCGCGTACAGGCCACGATCCTCGCGTACGACCTCGGCCTCGCCCGGCCGAACCCGCCCGGCACCCCCGTCTCCGACATCAACCTCTGAGGAGCACATCCCATGACCGATACGACCGACATGACCGGCACGACCTCCGACCCCGACCCCGGTTCGGGTTCGGGTTCCGGTTCCAGCAGGTCCTCCCCGCGTCGGCTGGGCCGGCGGCTGGGGCACCTGCTCGGTGACGTCTTCGCCCTCTCCTACCTGGCGGTCTGCGCCGCCCTGCTCGTGTGGGCGATCGTGGTGACCGCCGGTGACAGCTCGGACGAGTCCATGGCGGGCGTGATCCCGGTGTTCGCCACCGCCCCGGCCAGCCTCGTACCGTTCCTGATGCTGCCGGGCGGCGTCGTGCTGTTCGTCGCCTCCGTGGTGTTCGGGGCGCTGCTCAACGCCCTGGTCATCGGCTGGTGCTCGCGCGCGCTGCGCCGCGGCCTCGGGCGGGGCCCGGCGTCCTGAATCTCCCCCGAAGGTCTGCTCGAAGGTCTGGACCGATACCGCTCCGTCCCCCATCATGATGACGCTGTCATGACAACGTCGTCAGTGGTCCCTGCTTCTCAGTTCTCGGGTTGGTGGATGGTGACTGTGCGCGGTTCCTTCGGCAGGGTGACCCTGACGGCCGTACTCCTCCTGGTGCCCCTGGCTCCCGTCCCGGCGGTCGCCGCCTCGGCCCGTGCGCAGGCCACGGCCCAGGTGAGCGACCTCCCGTCGGCGGCCGCCGAGACCGCGGCGGACTGGACGCCGCCGCTGAGCACCCGGGGCCGCTGGATCGTCGACGCGGACGGCGACCGTTTCAAGCTGCGGTCCGGCAACTGGCACGGCGCGAGCGGCACCTGGAACGGCTCCGGCAGTACGGACGACGACGCCAACCACCACGCGGGGGAGAACTCGGGCCGGATACCGCTGGGTCTCGACCGGGCTCCCGTGGCCGAGATCATCGCCGGTTTCCAGGAGATCGGGATCAACAGCATCCGGTTGCCCTTCTCCAACGAGATGGTCCACGACGACCGCCCCGTCACCGACGACGCCGTCGCCGCCAACCCCGCCCTGCGCGGCAGGACCCCGCTCCAGGTGTACGACGCGGTGGTCGGCGAACTCACCGCGGCGGGCCTCGCGGTCATCCTCAACAACCACACCAACACGACCCGTTGGTGCTGCGGGGTCGACGGCAACGAGCGCTGGAACGCGAGCCAGTCAGTCCAGACCTGGGAGGACGACTGGCTCCTGATGGCCCGCCGCTACAAGGACAACAAGCGGGTCGTCGGCGCCGACCTCTACAACGAGGTACGCCGCAACATCTGGGACGACCCCAACTGGGGCCTCGGGGACGACCACGACTGGTTCGCCGCCTCCCAGCGGGTGGGCGACCGCATCCTGACCGAGGCCAACGCCGATCTCCTGATCGTCGTCGAGGGCATCAACTGGACCGGCATCCCCGTCGACGGCTTCGCCCACGGGCGCCCCACCCTGGAGCCCGTACGCAACCTCTCGCACACCCTCGTCGACTCGGGCAAGCTCGTGTACTCCGCCCACTTCTACGACTACACGGGCCCCAACCACAGCGGCGCCACGGGCACGGGCGAGACCACCGACCCCCGCTACCGCGACTTCAGCCCCGCCGAACTGATCGACGTGCTGAACCGCCAGGCCTTCTTCGTCACCGCCGAGCAGGACCAGCACTTCACCGCGCCGGTCTGGATCAGCGAGTTCGGCGTCGGCGGCCGGCAGGAGACGAACGCCAAGGCGCGCGCCTGGTTCGAGAACTTCGTCGACCATCTGATCAGGACCGACGCCGACTTCGCGTACTGGCCGCTCGTCGGCTGGCACGAGAACCGCGGGGGCAACGGCTGGGCCCTGCTGCACTGGGACTCGGCGGGCGGCCGCATGGGTGTGTACGACGGTGACGACTGGCGGGCCGCGGCGTGGTCCCGGCTGGTGGGGGCCGCTGGCCGCACCGGTCATGTCGACCCCGTGACCGAGTGGTCGATGCTCAGCCCCGACCACGGTGACTTCGTCCAGTCCCGGCGGATGCGGGCGCTGCCCGACTGGGACTCCGGGGCGCGCAAGGCGGCCTGCCCCGACGGGGAGCGGCTGCTGGGCCTGAGCCACACGGGCAACCGGGGCCTGTGCTCCGACGCGGTCGCGGGGCCGTTGCGGGACCCGGCCGGCGGGCACGAGGTTGTCAAGGACGAGCGGTACGTGAAGGCGGGCGGCGACTGGGCCTCCGGGTACACCAAACTCCAGTGCCCCGACGGGCGGTTCCTCTCCGGCTACAGCGTCCGGGGCGCCGCGGTCTCGGGTGCCCTGTGCGCGGCGGCCCCGTCCGGCGCGCTCACCGGCACGAGTGGCCGTACGGTCTGGTTCGACCGGGGTGACAACAGGGGTTCGGCGCCCAAGGGCGGCGACTTCGCGAACGGCCACTACAAGGGGCAGTGCGCGGACGACGAGTACGCGGCGGGCATCGCGTACACCGGCCGCATCGGATCGTCCCGCACCCCGGACGCGCTGTACTGCCGAAAACTCACCTGACCCGCCCCCCATCGCGGACGCCCCGCGCAGTCCCCCGCGCCCCTAAAGATTGCGCAGTTCCCCGCGCCCCTAAGGGGGGCGCGGGGAACTGCGCGATCAGCCCCCGCCGGGCCGCACCCGGGGTCAGACCTTGGTGCCCACCCCCACCCCCGCCCCGCTCCCCTTCGCCGCCGCCGCCTCGGCGAGCCGCGCCGACCGCGTCCTCGTCCCGAACGCGGCCAGCGTCACCGCCCCCAGCAGCCACGTACCGGCGATGAAGTAGAAGACGCTCCGGTACCCGTGCCCGGTGTACAGCGCCGCCACGATCAACGGCCCCGCCGCGTTGGACAACCGCCCCAGCCCGTAGGACACACTCGTGCCCAACGACCGGCTCCGCGTGTCGAACAGCTCCGGCGAATACGCGTACGCCAACGCCGTGTACCCACGCTCGAAGAGGTTCACCAGGAAGCCGAACACGATGATGAGCACCGGGTTGAAGGTGAGCCCGTACAGCAGCCCGCACACCGCGATCACCGTACCGAAGGCCACCAGACACCACTTGCGCTCGAACCGGTCGGTGACCAGCGAAGCCAGATAGCAGCCGAGCGGCGCGCCGACCGTCGTCAGCGCCACGTAGAAGACGGACTTCTCGACGCTGAAGCCCTCCTTCGCGAGCAGGGTCGGCGCCCAGCTGGAGTAGCCGAAGAACCCGATGGTCTGCGTCATCCACAGCACGGACAGGAGCAGCGTCGGCAGCAGGTACTTCTTCTGCAGCAGCAGCCGCAGCGGAGCCTTCGCCGACGGCGTCTCGGCGATCGGCGGCGCGGGCTCGGGCAGCGGCCCCTTCTCCGCCGCGACACTCGCCTCGATCTCCGTCAGGATCGCGTCCGCCGCGGCATGCTCCCCGCGGCTCTCCAGCCAGCGCGGCGACTCCTTGAGCCGGCCGGCGAAGAAGACGAGCAGGATGCCCAGCGAGCCCCAGAGGTAGACCAGCCGCCACGACCAGTCGTTGAGCGGGACGACCACACTGGCGATGAGGTTGGTGACGGGCGTGCCGCAGATGCCGATGGCGATGGCGTACGCCTGGTACTTGCCGCGGGTCGCCGACGGGTACATCTCGTTGACGTAGACGACGCCCACGACGGTCATCGCGGACAGACCCGCCGAGGTCAGGACCCGGAACACACCGAGCGAGACCAGGTCCCAGGAGAACACCGCGGCGAACGAGGAGACGCCGAAGAAGAGCGTCGTCCACAGCAGCGCCCGTTTGCGGCCCCACCGGTCGGCTATGGACCCGGCGACGATCGCCCCGATGAACATGCCGACGAACGAGAGCGAGGTGACGTAGGCGACCTGGTCGACCGTCAGGCCCCACAGCTTGATCAGTTTCGGCGCGGTGGTCGCGAAGCTGTTGATGTCCGCGAACTCGAAGAAGTACGCGAAGGCGACGGCGAGCAGGGTGACTTTGTGGAACCGGGAGATCGGCAGCCGGTCCAGCCGGTTCAGCGCGTTGGCTTGTTGTCGTTGTTGCTGCATGGGAGCGGCCCTTGTCGAAGTCGGGGAGAACTGAGGGGAGTTGGGGACGAGACCCGCGGACGTCAGGCGTGTTCCTCGCCCGGCCAGTACAGGCGCATCGGGTTGGCGACCAGGAGCTTGTGCCGCTGCTCGGCGGTGACCGCCACGTGCGGCACGTGGTCGACGAGGAGGCCGTCGTCCGGCATGTGGTCGGTGAGGTTGGGGTGCGGCCAGTCGCTGCCCCACAGCACCCGGTCGGGGAACTCCGCCACGACGCGCCGGCCGAAGGGGACGACGTCGGTGTAGGCGTGCCGTTCGCCGTCCAGCGCGGCGGGCCCCGTCACGGTGAGCCGCTCCGGGCAACTCACCTTCACCCAGACGTCGTTGGCGTCGACGAACCGCAGGAACCGGGAGAACTGCGGCCCGTCCACCGGCTGGGTCACGTCCGGGCGGCCCATGTGGTCCACCACCAGCGGCACGGGCAACGACCCGAAGAACCCCTCCAGTTCGGGCAGGTCGACGCTCTCGAAGTAGAGGACGACGTGCCAGCCCAGCGGGGCGACCTTCTCGGCGATGGTGAGCAGATCGTCCGCGGGCGAGGTGTCGACCAGCCGCCGTACGAAGTTGAAGCGCACCCCGCGCACCCCGGCCGCGTCGAGGGCGAGCAGCTCGCTCTCGCCGATGTCCGGGCGGACGGTCGCGACACCGCGCGCCCGGCCGTCGGCGGCCCGGACGGCGTCGACCATGGCGCTGTTGTCCGCGCCGTGGCAGGTGGCCTGCACGATGACGTTACGGGCGACACCGAGCCGGTCGCGCAGCGCGAACAGGTCCTCCTTGCCGCCGTCGCAGGGCGTGTACTTGCGCTCGGGCGCGAAGGGGAACTCGGCCTGCGGACCGAAGACATGGCAGTGCGTGTCGACGGTCCCCGGCGGCAGCCGGAACTCAGGGCGCGACGGGCCCCGGTACCAGTCGAGCCAGCCGGGGGTCTTGGGGGCGAGGGGAGCCGGGGTCTCCGAGGCGGGGACGGTCACGCGGCTCACCGGCCCTGGCGCTTCAGCAGCGCGTCCAGCCGGGGATACACCGCGCGGGCGTTGTGCTCCTGCACCGCCGCCAGGTCGTCCGGGGAGAGGCCGGCGGCATCGGCGTACCGGCGGGTGTCGTCGAAGTGGTGGCCGGTGCACGGGTCGATGTCACGGACCGCGCCGATCATCTCCGAGGCGAAGAGGATGTTGCGGGCCGGGACGACGTCGTACAGGAGGTCCGAGCCGGGCTGGTGGTACACGCAGGTGTCGAAGTAGACGTTGCCCAGGACGTGTTCCTCCAGCGGAGGCTTGCCGAGCGCCATGGCCAGGCCCCGGAAGCGGCCCCAGTGGTAGGGGACCGCGCCGCCGCCGTGCGGGATGACGAAGCGCAGGGTGGGGAAGTCGGCGAACAGGTCGCCCTGCACCAGCTGCATGAACGCCGTGGTGTCGGCGTTGAGATAGTGCGCGCCGGTGGTGTGGAAGGCCGGGTTGACACTCGTACTGACGTGGATCATCGCCGGGATGTCGTACTCGGCCATCTTCTCGTAGACGGGGTACCAGGAGCGGTCCGTGAGCGGCGGGGACGTCCAGTGGCCGCCGGAGGGGTCGGGGTTCAGATTCACCGCGACGGCGCCGTACTCCTCCACGCAGCGGGTGAGTTCGGGCACGCAGGTGGCCGGGTCGACGCCGGGCGACTGCGGCAGCATCGCGGCGGGCGCGAAGCGCTCCGGGTACAGCCGGGCCACGCGGAAGCAGAGTTCGTTGCAGATCGCGGCCCAGGCGGCGGAGGTGTCGAAGTCCCCGACGTGGTGGGCCATGAACGACGCGCGCGGTGAGAAGACGGTGAGGTCGATGCCGCGCTCGTCCATCAGCCGCAACTGGTTCGGCTCGATGGTCTCGCGCAGCTCGTCGTCGCTGATCCGCAGGTCCGCGCGGACGGGCGCGGCCGGGGCGGCCGGCGCGTCCGGGGAAGGAGCGGCGAGGGAGGCGATCTGCCGGTTGCGCCAGGCCTCCAGGGCGGGTGGGGCGGTCGTGTAGTGACCGTGACAGTCGATGATCATTACGGCGTCCTTCGCAAGCCGAGCTGCTCTGCTGGGTGCCGTGCAGCCTCACCCCGCCCCGCGCCACCGCACGAGAGGACCGAACACAGAACTAACGTCCCCTTAACACTGCGGCGGGTGCGAGGCCGGTGTGGTCTACATTCGCTACGAAGAGTGGCCGACGTGACCCGGTACGGCCGGAGTGGCCGGAGGAGGTGGACAGGGTGCAGGTACTGCTGGCCGAGGACGACGACGGCGTGGCCGCGGCGCTCGTGGAGGCCCTGTACGACCACGGCCACGTCACCCGTCGGGTCCGGTACGGCAGGGACGTACTCACCTACCACCGCAGCTCCGACCTGCTCCTTCTCGACCTGGGCCTGCCCGACACCGACGGTCTGGACGTGCTGCGCGCGCTGCGGGCGGTGAGCGACCTGCCGGTGGTGGTCCTCACCGCGCGCGGCGACGAGCGCTCGGTGGTGCGCGGGCTGCGGCTCGGCGCCGACGACTACCTCGTCAAGCCGGTGCGCCTCGCCGAGCTGCTCGCCCGCATCGACGCCGTCACCCGCCGTAACGCCGCGAGGAGCGCGCCCGCCGCGCCCGCGGTACGCACGGTGCGGGCCGCGGACGTCGAGGTGGAGCTCGACGCGCGCCGGGTCACGGTCGCCGGGGCGGAGGTCGAGCTGACCACCAAGGAGTTCGACATCCTCGCCGTACTGGCCGCCCGCGTGGGTACGGCGGTCAGCCGCGAGCAGCTCCTGGACGAGGTGTGGGGCGACGCCCACCACGCGGTGTCCCGCTCCCTGGACGTCCATCTCACCCAGCTGCGCGCCAAGCTGCGCCGCCCGGACCGACCCGATCTGCTCACCACGATCCGCGGCTTCGGCTACCGCTTCGGAGACCTCCGACGGCCCGAGGCCTGAGCACCAAGCACCAAGAACCAAGAGCTGAAGGAGGGCCGGCGCGTGCGTACCCGGGTCCAGGCCGCCCTCCTGCTCTTCGTGGTGATCGCGGTGGCCGCGTTCGCCGTACCGCTGCTGCTGTTCACCGCCTCCGACCGCACCCAGCAGCTGGTCCTCGCCCGCAACGCCGACCTCGACCGCTTCGCGTCCCTGATGGACCAGGCCGTGGCGACCGGCGACACCTCGGCCGTCGCCGCCGAGGCACGGCGTTACACCCAGCTGTACGGCGAACCGCTCGTCGTCACCGACACCCGGCGCAGGCCCGTCGTCCAGACCGGTGGCATGCGGGCCGTGGACCCCGCCGTCGCCGAACTGCTCGACGCGGCGCTGCGCAACCAGACCGCGCACCCCGCGGGCGCGCTGCGGCCCTGGTCGCGCGGGCACCGGATGTTCGCCGAGCCCGCGGGCACCGGGACCCGGGTGTCCGGCGCCGTCGTGCTGCGGGCCTCGGTGGGCACCGCGGCGGAGGACATCACCTGGCGCTGGGCCGCAGTCCTGGCGGGGGCCGCGCTGGTCGCCGTCGCCGGCACGGTCCTGGCGCGGGCCGCGACGGGGTGGGTGGTCAGTCCGCTGCGCAGGCTGGACCGGGCGGTGGGCCAGCTCGCCGCGGGGCTCCCGCCCGAACAGACCAGGGCCGGGGGCCCGCCCGAACTGCGTCAGCTCGCGATCGGCTTCAACCGGATGGCGCGTACGGTCACGGCGGCCCTGGAGCAGCAGCGCAGGCTGGTCGCCGACACGTCCCACCAGATGCGCAACCCGATGGCGGCGCTCAGGCTCCGCGTCGACGCGCTGCACACCCATCTGCGCCCGTCGGGTGAGCGCACGTACACCGGGGTCACCACCGAGCTGGACCGGCTGGAGAACCTCCTGGACGATCTGCTGGCACTCGCCACGGCGGAACACCGGGCCGGGGAGCTGACGGTGACCGACGGCTCGGGTGTCCACTGCGACGCCGCGACGGTGGCGGCCGACCGGCACCGCCTGTGGGAGCCGGTCGCCCGCCGTGCCGGGGCCCGCCTGAGCTTGCGGTCCGTCCCGCCGCCGGTCCCGGCCGCCTGCACGGAACGCGAGCTCGCCCAGATCACCGACATCCTCCTGGACAACGCCATCAAGTACGCGGGCGAGGGCGCCGGGATCTCCCTGCGCTGCACCACCGAGGGCGGCCTCGCGATCCTCACGGTGACGGACGACGGCCCCGGCCTCGACACCGACGAACTGGCCCTGGCCACCACCAGGTTCTGGCGCTCGGGCCACCGACGCCACCGCGGCACGACGGGTACGGGCCTGGGCCTGGCCATCGCCGAACAACTCCTGGCGGGCCGGTCGGGACACCTGACCCTGGAGGCTGCACACCCGCGGGGCCTGCGGGCGAGGGCGGCGGTGCCACGGGCCGACAGGCCGCGCGCGGACACGGCGCACGGCGCCGGCACCGGTGGTGACGCGCCATGACCCGACCCGGCCCGGTCGGCCGCCGGACCCTCCTGCACGCCGGACTCGGCGCGGCGGCCGTCGCCGTCCTCGGCGGTGCGCTCACGGCCGACGCCTCGCGGCAGCGGCCGGGCCCGAGCGGAGTGCTGCGCATCGCGACGGGTGAGCCGACGGCGTTCTACGAGGCGTTCGGCCGCCTCCTCACCGCCGAACTGGAGGCGGCGTATCCCCGCCTGGACTGCCGCGTCCGCACCACCGCGGGCAGCCTCACCAACATCGAGCTGCTCCGCGACCGCCGCGCGGAACTCGCCCTCGTCCTCACCGACACGGCGCTGGCCGCCCAGGGCACCGACCTCTTCCCGCGACCGGTGCCGCTGCGGGCGATCGGCCGGGTGTACGAGACCTACCTGCAGTTCGTCGTCCGCGCGGACTCGCCCGTACGGGAGGTGTCCGACCTGGCCGGGCACACCGTCTCGCTCGGCGCGACCGGTTCGGGCGCGGCCGTGCTCGGCGAGCGGATCCTGCACGCGGCGGGCCTGACCCCCGGCACCGACGTCCCCGTGGTCCACCTCCCGCTGGCCGACGCGGTCGACGCGATGACGGCGGGCTCGACGGACGCGCTGATCGTCGCGGGCGGCGTACCCCTGCCCGTCCTGTCCGGCCTCGACGAGGGTCCCGGGCTGCGGTTCCTGCCGCTGGCCGGGCTGCTGCCCCGCCTCGGCGGCCGCGACGGGCTGGCGGGCTCCGGCCTGGAGGAGGTGTCCCTGCCGCAGGGGGCGTACCGGTCGGCGGGCGGAGTCGCCACCATCGGGGTGTCCAACCTGCTGGTGTGCCGCCCCGACCTCCCGCACCCGGTCGCCGAGGCGCTGACCCGCCTCCTGGTCCTGCGCGCGACGGCCCTCGTACCGCACAACGCGGTCGGCACCCAGTTCCTCGACGTCGGCAGCCTGATCGGCACGGGCGGCATCGCCCTGCACCCGGGCGCGGCGGAGGCGTACCGCGCCCTGCACGGCTGAGCCCGAGAGCCCGAGAGCCGGAGGGCCCGAGTCCCGGAGCGCCTCGACCTCCCGGTACGGAACGGCCGTCGGGCAAGATGTCCTCATGACAAAACTGTCCGTACGGCCGGTCCGTCGTGGCTCCTCCGGTTCTGGTTCGGTGCTGTCGTTGTGGTCTCAGGACTCCGTGCTGTCGATCGGCTCGGTCGGCTCGGTGCTGTCCGTGGGGTCCGTCGGGTCGGCCCTGTCGGTCGGCTCGATCGGGAGCGCCCTGTCGGTCGGTTCGATCGGCTCCTCCTTGTCGCTGATCTCGACCGGCTCGTGGCTGAGTACGGGATCGCTGTTCTCCGCGCACTCACGCTGGTCGGTGATGTCCTGGCGCTCCTCGCACGGATTCCTGACGGCGGGGGCGGTGGGGGCGGCGGCCGGGGGCGCCTTGCTGCTGGCCGGGATGCTGTACCGGGCCGACGGCCGCCGCGGGAGCGTCGTCGTCAGTCCGTGACCACCTTGTTCTTCGCGAGGCTCTCGGTCCGTGAAGTGAGCGTGTTCTTCAGGGACTTCGCCGTGGTGGACACTCCGGACGCGTCGGCCCCCGCCTGCTTCGCCCGGGTGGTGAGGGAGGCGAGGGTGTCGACGGCGTACCCCGAGGCGTAGAACTCCTGGTACAGCTGCTTGTAGGCCGCGTGGTACGCGTCGTCGAAGGCCGCCGTCTCCAGGAAGCGCTCCTTGAGGAGGTTGCCGCCCATGCCTCCGCCTCCGCCGCCACCAGGGCCGCCGGCCTCTGCCGTGTTCCCGCCCGGCCGGGCGCCTTGCGGTACTCCCGGTGGGGCGCCCTGCTGACCGTCGGCCGGGGCCGCGGGGCCTCCGCCGCCTCCTGCTCTTGCTCCTGCTCCTGCTCCTCCTCCGCCCATGCTCGTGCTGTCGTCGGGGCCGGTGGTCGCGGTGCCGCTGAAGGTCAGGTTGAAGTCCCAGCCGAGGACGGAGAACTTCTTGGTGCCGAGGTCGTACCAGAGCACGTAGTTCTTGCCGGGTCCTGCCATGTCGTCGAAGTTGAGGATCAGGTTCTGCGTCGCCACGTACTCCGAGAAGGAGTCCACGTCGACGTACTGGTCGAGGTTCTCGGCGAAATCCTTGTCCGACGCCTTGTTGACCCACTTCAGGAGCCTCATCACCGGCGAGAGGTCCTGGCTGCCCTTGAGGTTGAGCTGCTTGAAGGACTCCTCGTAGTCGGTGGGGTCGTCCCCCGCGTAGTCGAAGCTGCTGCCCGCCCTGGCCTTGTACGCCACACCCGTGGTGCCGAGTTCCGAGTCGACGTAGTCCTTGCTCGGGTTCTCGACCATGAGCCGGGTCGCGGCCGGACGGTTGTTGACCTCGACCGAGGTGAAGGCGTACTTCTCCGCCGTCTGGCCGGACTTCTTCATCAGGGACAGCGACAGGGCCTCGTTCAGCGGCAGGGCCTCGTCGGTGCCGGGGCGCAGCGAGAGCTCGCGGTGGCCTTCGTAGGCGCGGCCCTCGACGTACTCGTCGATGCTGATGAGCAGGGGCAGTTCCTCGGGCTTGTCGGCGGAGAGGTCGAACTGCGCCATACCGCCCCCGCCGCCACCGCCCTGTTCGCCACCTCTGGGGCCTCCGCCGCGCGGCTGGCCTCCCCTGCCACCACCGCCGCCGCGCAGGCTCATCAGCGTGGAGTTGCCCTTGAGGCGGATACCGACGTCGTTCAGGTACACGCCGTCGACGGTGAGGTCGGCCTTGATGTACTCCTTCTCGCCGTCGTCCTGGAACTTCGACATCATGTCGTCGAAGTCGGTCTGGCTGTACTCGAGTTGGATCGCGTGCGTCCGTGAGTCGTCGAAGAGGTCGACCGCTCCCGTGACGTCCTCCGTGATCTCGTCGCCGTCCGCCGTGGAGGCACTGGTGACGAAGGGAGTGACCCGTACGTCCCCGAAGAAGACCAGCAGAACCGAGAGCCCCGCGGCGAGTACCCCGGCCGGCTTCCAGTGGTGGCGGAGCCGCAACGGGACGCGGTGCACCAGCCGGGTGCGAGGGGCGGTCATCAGAGGTCCGTCTGGTCGTAACCGGTCAGCACGGTGACGCGCTGCCCCATGGCGCGCTCCTGGAGAGCCGCGACCAGTTCACCGGGCTCGTGGCCCTTCTTGATGCGCACCGTGTAGAACACCTCGGTCAGCGTGCCGCCGCGGATCGACTCCGTGCTCACCAGCTCGAACTCGTCGGTGTGGCGCAGCAGGACGTCCTGGACGGCGTGGGTGTGGTCCTCGCCCGCGGGCATCTGGACCTTGACGACCTGGCGCTGGACGTTGAGCGCGAACCAGTTGAACTTGCTCATCGCCAGGATGATCAGGGCGATCACGATGCCGCCGACCGCGGCCAGCGTGTAGAAGCGGGCACCGCACGCCATGCCGACGGCCATGGCCAGGAAGATGAAGCCGACGTCCCGGGTCTCCTTGACCGCGTTGCGGAAGCGGACCACCGACAAGGCGCCGACCAGCGAGAAGGCGCGGGCCAGGTTGGAGCCGACGACCAGCATGATCAGGGCGACGATCATGCCGACGACGACCAGCGTCTGGACGTACGACTGGCTGTACGAGACGTTCTTGTGCGTGGCCCGGTAGACGTAACCGATCATCGTGGAGAGCACGAAGGACAGCGTCATGGCGAGCACGATGTCGGTGACGCTGAACGTACCGCTCAGGTCCTGAAGGTCGAGGTTCACGAGTGGGATGCCTCCGTGGGGCGTTGTGCTGTGGGGGTTGGTGTCGTGCGGTCCGCTGTCGTGGGGGACGCGGGGGCGGGAGCGGGGATCGGCGCGGTGGGGGCGGGCGCCGGTGGGAGGTCTTCCTCCCGTACGTGGAAGACGGACCGGGGCGCGAGCCCGAACGCCTCGACGCTCTGGACGTACTTGGAGACCCGGACGAGGCTCAGGTCGCGCTTGGCCGCGAGGTCGGTGATCCAGTACGGGGTGCGCTCGTTGACCTTGACCTCCATCACCGACATGTGCGGCGGCACGATGAACCGGTTCTCGGCGTCCGGCGTACCGAGGTGGAAGTCCCGGTCGCGGCCGCGGACCCGGCGGTCGAAGGTGATGCGCAGTCCCGTGTCCTGGTCACGGCCGACCAGTGCCTCACGCTGATAGCCGGTGATGGCGGTGGGCTGGAGGTTGAGCCTGACCACCAGCTCCAGCACCTCGTCGACGAAGGCGTTCTCCTTCGCGGAGTGCTCGATCATCTGCCGTCCGTCGCACAGCTTCCGGGCCGTGGCGTAGGGCAGGGTGATGCGGCGCTTCTGGGTGACCCGGTTGACCCGCTGCTTGATCTCCACGCAGACCGCGGAGTCGTCGGTGACGCCGTCGAGGTCTCCGTAGTGGCGGATTCGCAGCTTGCGGCGGAACTTCAGACCCTCGATCTTCTCCCAGTAGAAGCGGAGTTGAGGAGTGTCGTAGTACAGGCTCCACACGCCGTAGCCGCCCACGGGACTGTGCGGGTCGCGGTCCATGCGCTCGGCCAGCTCGTCGCGGATCCGCGCCGCCTGCTCCACCGGCACGAGGTATTTGAGCTCGTACCGGTTGAAGGCGTGCAGTCTGCTGGCCACCCGAAGGGCTTCCTCGTCCGCGACCTGCGGCGACGCCCTTCCGGTGGCCCGTACGGGTGCTTCTTCCCTGTCACCGTTCCCGTTCCCGCTTCCGTTCCCGCTCCGGTCCTCGTCGGGTCTGCCGTCACCTCGGCGACGGCGCTTCAACTGATCGGCGATCAACCTCATCCATGTAAGAAACAAGTAAGAGATGAAAGCCCAATGAGGGATGCCTCTGAACTCCGTTAGTACGGAGGCTGAACTTGAGATGAACGAGAATCTGACGGAGCGGAGCGGAGCGGAGGGGTGGGGAGGGGTGGGGAGCGGAGAGGAGCGGCTCAGGTCGTCAGTGTGGCGTCCGCCAGTGCCGCGAGGTCGGCGGTGTCCTCGGCCGGCGGGGTCCTGACGGTCACTCGCTGATTGACTTCGAGGATGGTGACGGTCAGGTCGAGGGGGTCACCGATGCCGCCGGTCCGTCCGTCATAGCTGTCGCCCCGCATACGGAACCGCTTCGCGCGGCCGTCGCCGTCGATCCACAGGTCCATGGTGAGCGTTTTGTCGAGGCCCAGGGCCACGAACTGGTCGTAGCTCCCGATCCGGCGCTCCCGAGTCGCCTTGTCGGCGGCGACGTCACGGGCGGCGCGACAGCCCTCCCCGATGACCGTTCCTCTGTAATGAGTGGTCCTGGTGCCGTCGACCGTCTCCGTCCCGATCTTCCGTGGCTCCTTGGAGCAGGTCAGGAGCGTGGACTGGACGGCCGGGTTCCCCTCGAACTGGCGGGGGAGCACACCGTAGGAGTTGTTGTCCACGGACAGCTGACCCCATACGGCCGGGGCGGCACTGAACCAGCTCTTGCCGTCCAACTTCCCGGAGACGACCGCGCTGCCGCCGACGTACATCGTGCCGTCGACGAACCGGATCTCCGTCCGACCGCTCCCGGGCCGGTCCGCGGCGGTCATTTCCATGCTCAGGGCCGACGGCGCCGTGCGCATGGAGGCCTCGGCTCTCAACCGGCCCTTCCCCGGTACGGTCCCGGTGATCCGGTAGCTGAGGGACGTGACGCCCGCCGCGTTCTTCGCGGCCTTCGCCACGGCCGCGGCGGGCGTCAGGCTCGCAGGCTCCTCCTTCGCGGAACCGGCGGAGTCACTCCCGGTGTTCTTCCCGCAGGCCAATGCTCCCCCGCTGAGCAGCATCGTGGCGAGCACCGCGCTCGTCACTCCGCGCGGTACGGAGCTGTTCGCCGAAATCCTCATGGTTTCCCCCCACAGGAACCAGCAGATGACTGGATGTCAGGCGGGGAGAGTACCGGTCGCGGTGAGCCGTGGTGGCGGCACGAGGCGAAGGGCCAGATCACCGACCTGGCCCTTCGCCTCGTGCCGCCGTCCGGGACGGAGCGACTCGGTGACGGTGAGGTGACTACCAGCGGGCCGTGGCCTGTGCGGTGACGCGCTGGATGGCCTTCACCGCGAGGTCGGGGCGGTCGACGTAGATGTAGTGGCCGCTTCCGGCGGCGGTGCTGAGGCTGCTGCGGCAGGAGAGCGCGAGCCACTCGTGCTGGCCCTTGCTCCACATCTGCTCCAGGGCGGGCCCGTAGACGGGGACCTCCGCGTACTGCGACTCGTGCTTGATGATCTGCACCGGGATGCGTCCGGCCGAGCGGACCTTCTCGTCGGCGATGATGAACTTCTCCGCGTTCTGGCCCTCGTTGGCGGCGATGGCCCCGTCGCGGATCGCGACCGCGTCGCCGGTGGCAGACTCGGGTATCGCCTTCGAGATACCGGCCGTCAGAGAGGGGATCGTGGCGTCCAGGAGGACCAGGCCCTTGACCTTGTCCAGGTGGTCGGGGGCATAGCGGGCGGCGATCAGGCCGCCCATGGAGTGGCCGGCCAGCACGACCGGGCGGTCACCGGTGATCCGGTCGAGCACGCCCGTCAGGATCCTGGCGCTGTCGTTCATGGTCTGGGTGCCGTTCGGCTGGTCGCTCTCGCCCTCGCCGAGCCGGTCGTACGAGCAGACCCGGGACTTCTTGCTCAAGGTCTTCTGCAGGTCGGCCACCTGGTCCAGGCCGTCGCCCCCGCCGGCCATCAGGACGACGACCGGCTTGCGGGCCGAAGAGTGCCCGGAGCAGGAGACGTTGACCGAGTAGCCGTCGACGCGGATCTTCTTGGTCCCCGAGAACGAGTCGCCGTGACCGTGCCGCGCGGTCGTGGTGGACATCGTTTGTGTCTGCGCCTGTCCCATCACCTGCGTTTCCGCTCGGGCGGTGACCTCCCCGTAGCCGACGAGGCCCGCGCCGGCCACGGCGCAGAACGTGGTGGCCACAGCGGTTGCCTTGAGCGAGCGGTTCATGAGGGCCTCCAAGAAGCCAAGAGGAAGACAAGGATGAGGACGAGGAAGGAAAGAGGAAGAGGTCAACGGAACGAGCAGAGGTGCGGGACACCTTCCGTTCGAGGGACTTTCCTGCGGTTCTTCAAGTCCTCGGCCGGAGTGCGTCGGCGACAAGGAAGACGCTACGGATTCGGCGCCCGGGGATCGTCACCCCGCAGATGTCTTTCGCGCGTAGCTCGCCCGGGGGACAGGGGTGAGCGGAGAGCGGTAGGCGGAGGGCCGTAGGTGGAGAGCGATAGGTGGAGAGCGGTAGGTGGAGGACGGCGACGAAGAAGCCGCCGCCCTCCACGAGGGGGACGTGGAGAGCGACGGCGGACGGGGGACGGGCGTACGACCGCCCGTCATAGATCTGCTCAGAGCACCTTGAGCTGCCTGAGCATGTCGAGGGAGTCGGAGTTGAGCCAGTACTCGGCGAACCTGCCGTCCCGGGCGAAGAGCGTGTCGGTGCCGGTGAAAGTGACCACGGTCCCGGGCTCGGCCTTGGCGCCGGGGAAGCCGCCGCCGTACGTCCCGGTGGCCGACCAGCGTACGGACAGGTAGGCGCCGTCGATCACCGGCGGGACCTCGATGGTGAACTCCAGGTCGGGAAAGACCGAGCGGACCTCGCTGATGAAGGCCGTCAGACCGGCGGCACCCTGGATGGCGCTGCTGTCACCGCCGGCGGCGAGGGCGGTGTGGATGGGGAAGTCGTCCGTGACGAGGCCGGGGACGAGGGAGAGATCCCCGTTCCAGAGCCGGAGCCAGGCGTCGACCATGGTCTTCGGGTCGGCGGTCGTGTCGGTGGTCATGGTGGTTCCTCTCATCAGGGATCGCGATGTCGTTCGTGGCTGGATACGGGTAACGGGTGTGCCGTGTGAGGCGGTTGGTTCAGCAGGCCGCGCGGACCTCGGCGGCGGCCTTGAGGTCCTTCAGCCAGATTTCGAGGCCCGAGCCGAGTGCCTCGGTCGACAGGGCGACGTCGGCCTCGGCCTGGTCGCCGGTCCAGGTCTCCTCGGTGCGGACGAGGACGCCGCCCTTGACCTTGGTGAAGGTCCACACATGGGTGCCCTCGTCGATGTGGATCGCGTCGCTGTCGGCGGGCCCGGTCCAGCGGACGCACTTGTCGCGCTGGATGTCCTGGACGGTGGAGGTGACCTCAAGGGTGGTGGCCGGTGTCGCGGGGGTCGCGGGCACCGGGGTGGTCCACCTGAAGGAGGAATCCGGGCGCAGGGGGCCGTGGTCGAGCCGCTCGCTGGTGAGGACGGCGTCCTGCCATGACGGCCACTGCTCGACGTCCGTCTGGGTCTTGAAGACGGTGCTCAGCGGGGCGTCGATCACGATCTCGGACCGGTAGCGGACGAGGGCGTCGGGGTCCGTCCCGTTGCCGCGGCACTCGACCGCGGCGGTGTGGTGACCGGAAGCGGCCTGTGCGGTCGAGGTGGTGACCGCGAGGAGGCTGCCGGCCGCGGCGAGGGAGAGGGCGAGCGCTGCGACGTGCGTACCGAGACGGGACCGGGTGGCGGACATGGGAGGGGGGTTCCTTCCGTAAGGGACTGCTGTGCAGGGGGAGTTACAGGTTTCGGGGTGGTGCGGTGAAGCGGCCTTACGTTCGTAAGGCTACGACTGTAAGTCTCGTAGGCGCAAGAGGGAACGTCCATAAACTTTCCTACGTAAGGTTACGGACGCATCCTGTGCGGGCCGGGGCAAGTGGAACCACGCGGGCCCCGGGCGGAGTCTGAGTGGTGGAACCGGCGGATCCGGGTCGAGCCGCACGACGTACGGGGGTAGTGGTGAGTCAGGTGATCTACGGCGAACGGTCGCGGAACCCGCTGGCACGGACCGTGCAACTGGCCGAGGACCGACTGCGGGTGGGCTTCAGGACCACCCCCTTGTCCGAGCTGAACCTCGGTGCCATGGCTGACGCGTATCTGCGGGGCTGCTGGCTCGGCGGTGGTGGGGCGGAGCGTCCGCTGCAGCGGCTGGCGGACGGGGCCGGGATCGTGCCGGTGACCCGGGTCACCGGCACCTCGACCCCGGTGCGGGCGCGGCAGGCCGCCGAGTTCGCCCACCGGCTGGGGGAACTCGCGGTCCGGTCGTGCGGCGGACCTGGGCAGGTGGCCGCCCTGTCGGCTCGGGCGCGGGCCGAGGGGGTGCCGCTGTGGATCGCGCGGCGGTTCGCGCCGGGGCCCGCAGGGCAGATCGCGGTCGCCGTGGACCGGCGCCTGGTGCGGGTGGACGTATGGGGTCCGTACGCTCCCGCCGTACGCGTTCGAGCGCCGCACGGCTTCCGGCGCGACGCCCGCGACCCGGCCGGGGAACTGCACCTGACCGTCGGGGACCTGACGGCCGAACTGAGACTCGAGAAGAAGCTGCGCAAGTCCAAGAGCCGCGTGGAGGTACGGATACCGGGGCGGCACTGGGTTCTGCGGCGGGAGAACGCGGAGGCCTCGCGGCTGCTGTGCAACGACCGGGGTGTCGCTCTGCTGTCGCGGCCCCCGCGCGGATCCGCGCGGACGGCGGACGCGCTGCTGCTGCCGCTGTCGCCCGTGCGCTACGAGAACGCCGACCCGCTGGACGCGGTGATGGCGCAGTTCTTCGCCGTCTGTTTCGGGCTCGGGGACACGACGGGCGCGGCGCGGTTCCGTGGGGAGCGCGGGCGCCCTGTGTACGGAGGCGAACCGATCGCCGGAGACGAGACCTGGGACCGCGCCTGGTTCAGCAACCTCGGCCGGGGAAGCGAGGACAACCAGTCCGGCGGCGGGGACGGCTGGGGCGCGGACGGCGGTGACGGCGGCGACAGCGGTGGTGGTGACGGCGGCGGTGACAGTGGCGGTGGCGGTGGTGACGGCGGGGGTGGTGGCGGCGACTGACCGCCGCGCGTACGGCGTCAGCCGCCGCGCGTACGGCGTACGGGGCGCGTGCTCCCGGCGCGGAAGGTGCCTCGGAGCCGCTTCTCGGCTGCCTCGGTCAGTCGGCTGATGCCGTCACGGGCATCTGCGCGCGGAACATCTGCGTGCGGAACATCAGCGTGCGGAACAACGCTTCTTGGGCGTACTCACTGAGGTCGCCGGCCGAGGACGCAGAACTCGTTGCCCTCGGGGTCTGCCATGACGACCCATGACTGGTCGCCCTGGCCGATGTCGACGCGCTGTGCGCCATGGGCCTCCAGGCGGGCCACTTCGGCGTCCTGATCGTCAGGCACGAAGTCGAGATGCAGACGGCTCTTGGTCTTCTTGGCCTCGTCGAGCCGGACGAACTCCAGCCCCGGCAGGCGGTCCGGCTCCGCGCGGATCGCGAACTCCACGTCGGAGTCGTGGACCACGACCCACCCGAGCGCGTCGGCCCACCACTGCCCCAGGGCCCTCGGATCCGCCGCATGAACGATGACGTGCTGCCAGTTCAAGGTCACCGGCCGAGCGTAGGCCTGCCGGGGCTACGGGGACAGGCACTGTCTGAACACATCTCGCCTAAAAAATAAACACAAAGGAAACATGCGACTCGGCCGACACGGGTAGGTTTCGGCGAAATGCTGTCGTGGTGCTCTGTTCACGCTGCGTTCTTTTTTGGTATGGAGCTATCTGCGCCCGTTGCCCCTTTTGTGCTAGCGCCCTGAATCCTTAGAAGGAGCTATCCGTGCTGGACCGCCCGCGCGAAACGCAGCCACGTCGCACGGACGCCGCAGCTCCGGCCCCGCGCCGCCAGAGAAGGCCGCAGCCCCCGCTGGCCTCCTTGCAGGGCACAGCGGGAAACAGAGCCGTTGCCGCAGCGATACAGCGCGCGTCGAGTGGTCCTCGCCCGAGTTCCTCAGGGGGAGACGAGAGGCAGGTGGATTCCTCCGGGACGGACGCCTCGGTGATCGGCAGGGGCCGATCGAATTCCGCCCCGGCCGGCCTGGGCCTGGTTGCGCCACCGCTGCAGCCCTCCCAGGAGGAGCAGGAGGCGGCGGAGCAGCGTCGCCGGGTTGCGTCGGTGTCGGTGGACGCGGCTGCGGCGGGTGGTCGTCGGCCGGGGGTGTTGGCGGAGCGTCGTCGTCAGGTCGGGGCGGTGGCCGCGGGCGCGGCTGCGGAGGGTCGTCGTCGGGAAGAGGCGGCGGAGGCGCGTCGCCGTCGGGAAGAGGCCGAGGCGGCGGAGCAGCGTCGCCGGGTTGCGTCGGTGTCGGCGGATGCGGCTGCGGCGGGTGGTCGTCGGCCGGGGGTGTTGGCGGAGCGTCGTCGTCAGGTCGGGGCGGTGGCCGCGGACGCGGCCACGGAGGGGCGCCGTCGGGAGGTGGCGAGGACGCGTCGTCGGGCGGTGGCGGTGGACGCCGCTGCCGAAGGGCGCCGTCGGGAAGAGGCTGCGGCGGCAGCGCGTCGCCGTCGGGAGGAGACCGAGGCGGCGGCGCGGGAGCAGTCTGAGCGCGAAGCGGCTGCGGCGGCTG
The DNA here is from genome assembly GCF_047444975.1 of Streptomyces sp. CWNU-52B. NCBI lineage: Bacteria > Bacillati > Actinomycetota > Actinomycetes > Kitasatosporales > Streptomycetaceae > Streptomyces > Streptomyces sp. CWNU-52B. The sequence goes on from NZ_JBLFJV010000016.1 coordinate 194,013, forward strand.
CTGCGGTGCGGGAGCCGGAGCAGGAGCAGGAGCAGCCTGAACGCGTGGGGGTTGTGGCTGCGGCGGTGCGGGAACAGCCTGAGCCCGAAGAGGCTGTGGTGGCGGTGCGGGAACAGCCCGAGCGCGACGAGGTTGCGGCGGTGGAGGCGCAGCCCGAGCCTGCGGGGGTTGTGGCTCCTGCGGTGCAGGAACAGGAACAGCCTGAGCGTGAAGAGGTTGTCGCGGCGGTGCAGGAGCAGCCTGAGCGGCAGGAGGCCGCGGCGGCGGAGCGGCGCAGGCGTGAAGCGGCCGAGGCGGAGGAGAGACGCCAGCGGGCAGAAGAGGCCGAGGCGGAGGAGCAGCGTCAGCAGGAAGCAGCAACTGCAGCCGCGGCTGCGGCGCAGACGCAGAGCCAGCCGGCCGAGAAGCAGCGCCGAAGTGCGCTGCGCCGCTTGGCCGGTGCCAGGGCGAAGCTCAAGAAGGTCACCGGGAAGATACGACAGATCCTCGCCACCCCGTCCAAGGCCGACAAGACCAAGAAGGTCCTCGACCAGCCCGACACGGTCGCCAACCGCATCAACGCCCCCACGGAGGGCGGTGTCCGGGTGCAGGCTCAGGCCACGGGGGACACGGGCCAGGTACAGGCCACCGCGATCGTCACCCAGGTCGACACCGGGATCAACGCGGTGACCGATGTCTTGGGAGTGGTCAACGACCTGCGTGCCCTGAAGACCGCGTTCAAGAGCCGCAACGACACCGGGCCGGCGTCCCACAAGCCCAGCAAGGACAGGAAGGGCAAGCCCCTCGGCGTGGCACAGGGCGTCGGCATGGTCGGCGGCGATGCCACCGGCGCGGCCAACGCCGGGATAAGGAATGCCGGTGAACTGGGCGGGATGGCCGCTCTCGGGGAGGCGACCGGCGCCTTCAGCATCTTCTATTCCACGGTGATAGCCGCCCGTGACTCCGCTGTCGTCTGGAAGACCTACAAGAAGAACAGCGAGATCAAGAAAATGGCGCTGGGCGGGGCCGGCGCGACACCGGGCAGCGCGGGTCAACTCCAGGACGTACATGACCAGTTGGGACAGGTTCAGCAGCAGACGGCCAGGGCGGGAGCCGCGCAGGGGCAAGGCGGCGGCGGGGCGGGCATCGCCGCAGAAGCAGGCACGGAAATCGCGGCGGTGGGGGCGAGCGTCCATGACGTCGACCAGCTGCTGCGCGCCGAACTGGCCGAGATAATCCAGTACGCACGGCACAAGCAGCACACCAAGATGGGCAAGCGCATCGCCAGCCTGGGCGGAAACACGGTGCGTACCGCCGGCGGCAGCCTTGCGATCGCCGCCGCTGTCGGGGCGATCAGTGGGCCGGCAGCACCTGCCGTAGCCGGCGTGGCGGCGGCCCTCCTGCTCAGTGGCGCTCTCTACAAGGGAGCCAGGGCGGGCAGCAACCGGTACGTAGCCGCGCGGCACCCCGACCGGTGGGCCAGGCCCACGCCGGCTCAGGTCGAGTCCCGGACGGACAGGCCCGAGACCGCCGCGACCTCGGACTCGGACTCGGACTCAAGCTCAGTCACATCGGTGGCCACGCCCGAACCCGCCGCACGCCGCGACGCGGTGAAGGAGTTCTTCAAGGTGACGAAATCCGTCCAGCAGGGCGAACGTCACTTCATGGCGCAGAAGCTGTACGCGCTCGCGGCCGGAGAGGACGTCTCCGCGAGCAGGAACCCTTCCGTCGCCGTCCGTGCATCGGCATATGAACTGCTCCGGATTCTCAACTGCGGCCCGTCCCATCACAAGCAGTCGCCGGAGGAGTGGGTGGCGTCGCTCAACGACCCCACGCAGCAGAGCGCCTGGGAGAAGGAGATAGCCAACCAGCTCTCCTCGGCGTGAGCCGCACCGGTCGAGGCCGAGAGCTCAGCTCCGGCCCGACGGCTGTGCCGGCATCCGTGCCCGATGCCGGCCCGGTGGCCGCGACCGGTAAATCGTTTCAATTGCGCTTGCCGCTTCTTTTGTCCCATCCGTTGACCTTCCTTCTGGGCGGCACCTAGCCTCCGAGCCACCCGCATGAAACCTTTCATCTGCTGAGGCTGCCCATGTCCGTCCCCTCGTCCAGACCCCTGCCCCGCCGAAGCATCCTGCAGCTCGGGGCCGCCGCGTCCGCCGCCGTCGTGCTCACCGGAACCGCCCCTCGGGCCTCCGCCGCCACGCAGGACGTGGCCGCGCGGAACATGGGCGCGCGCCCCGCACCCACCGGCCTGCTGACCGACCTGCTCCCGCAGGGCCTGGGCACCGGCACCTCCGCCGGGCAGCGCCCCCGGTTCAGCTGGCAGGTCCCCGACTTCGGCCCCGGCACCCGCCAGCACGCCTACCAGGTGGAGGTCGCCACCACCCCGACCGGGTTCAAGGGACGCCGACTGGTGTGGAGCAGCGGCAAGGTGGCCACCGCGGAGTCCACCGCCGTGCCCTACGGCGGTCCCGCGCTGAAACCCCGTACCGCCTACTGGTGGCGGGTCGGCAGCTGGGTGGAGAGGGGCGATCGAGGGGCCGCGCGGTCGTCCTGGTCCGAGCCGGTGCTGATGGCCACCGCCGTGGAGGACGAGTGGCAGGCCGAGCCCATCTGGGCGCCGGCCGGGCCCACCATGACGGACGGCACCTTCGCCACCCGCCTGAAGATCACCGCGGTGGCCGCCGGCCTGTGGTTCCGGGCCACCGACACCGCCGACAACTACATGTGGCAGCTGTCCGCGGGCAGCGCCGCCGCGGTGCTGCGCAAGCACCTGTGCGTGGCCGGCACGTACAGCGTCCTCGGCGAGGTGGCCCTGCCCTTCCCGGTCGCCGTCGACGAGTGGGTGGACCTCTCCGTCACCATGACCGGCTCCACCTTCACCACCCGTGTCAACGGCACCGTCGTCGACACCACCACCCACACCCGCTACACCTCGGGCACCGTCGGCCTGCGCAACGGCCGTACCGAGTCGCAGGTGTACGACAGCGTCAGCTTCACCGCGGCCGACGGCACCGTGCTGCTCCAGGACGACTTCACCTCGGACCAGGGCACGTTCGCCGCGGGCACCGTCGCGAACGGCGTCCTCACCTTCCCCGCCGGCGCCTCCTCGCTCTCCTCCTACGGCGCCGACGACACCTGGGCGCTGCTGCGGCACGAGTACGGCCTGGCGCGGGGCAAGAAGGTCGCCGCCGCCGTGCTGCACGTCGCCGCCACCTCCCCCGGCCCGGCCCGCCAGTACGTGGCCAAGGTGTGGAGCAACGGCAGCCTGGTCGGCTACGCGTCGGTGCGCTCCGGCTCCGGGGTCGCGTACCAGTCCTTCGACATCACCGGCACCCTGCGCGCCGGCCGGGCCAACGCCCTGGCCGCGCTCTGCCACAGCACCTCGCAGCAGAAGTTCCTGGCCCAGCTGGAGATCACCTACACCGACGGCCGCCGGGCCACCATCGGCTCGGGCGGCGACTGGAAGGCGCGCGGCCAGGCCGGGCTGCTCCCGGCCAGGGGCAGCGCGGGCAGCTCCTTCTTCGCCGTACCCCAGGAGTACTGGGATCTGCGCGACGAACCCGTCGGCTGGACCGAACCGGGCTTCGACGACGCCGCCTGGCTCGCGCCCGCCGCCCGCTCCGCCGTCGACGGACTGGTCCCGGCGCTCATCGAGCCCGTACGGCTGCACGACGTCACCCCGGCCTCGGTGACCGAGGTGGCCGACGGCCGCTGGCTGGTGGACCTGGGCCGGGAGATCGTCGGGGGGCTGGCCCTGGAGATCACCGGCAACGCGGGTGACACCGTGGAGGTGCGCCTGGGCGAGGAGTTGAACGCCGACGGCACCGTGAAGTACCAACTGCGGGCCACCAACGTCTACCGCGAGGTGTGGACCCTGCGCGACGGCGCCCAGCGCTTCGAACACTGGGGCTACCGCGGCTTCCGCTGGGCGGAGCTGCGTACCTCCGTCGACCTGTCCCGGGCGACCGGCGCGACCGGCGTGACGGGGGCGACCGGCACGACGGGGGCGACCGGCACGACGGGGGCGACGGGGGCGCCCCGGGCGGTGGTCAAGGGCCGTGCCTGGAAGCTCGACTGGGACGACTCCGACTCCTCCTTCCGCAGCTCGGACCCCGATCTCGACCGGGTCTGGGACCTGTGCCGCTACTCCATCGAGGCCACCCGCGGCGACCTCTACCAGGACACCCCCACCCGCGAACGCGGCCCCTACGAGGGCGACGCGCTGGTCAACCAGCTCTCCGAGTACGGCGTACAGCGGTCGTTCGCGCTCGCCCGGTGGTCCAACGACTACCTGGTCCGCCGGGGCACCTGGCCCACCGAGTACCGGCTGATGTGCGCGATCTCCGCCTGGGAGGACTATCTCGCCACCGGCGACGACCGGCAGCTCGCCAAGGACTACGCCCTGCTCGCCGCCAAGAACCTCACCTCCTACCTGGGTTCCGACGGCCTGGTCCACAAGTCGCCCGGCAGCTCCAGCCAGGACCTCGGAGACCTGGTGGACTGGCCCGCCACGAGCCGTGACGGCTACGTCTTCACCAGCGTCAACACCGTCGTCAACGCCTTCCAGTACGCGGCCTTCGACGCCCTCGCCAAGTGCGCCGCGGCCCTCGGTGAGAAGGCTGAGGAAACGTCCATGCGGGAGCGGGCCGACACCCTCGCCGCCGCGATGCGCGCCACCCTGCTCGACACCTCGGCGGGCCGGTTCCGCGACGGCGCGGGCACCACCCACAGCGCCCAGCACGCCACCGCCTTCCCGGTCGCGCTCGGCGTCGTCGACGCGTCCCCCGGCACCGTGCTCGACAGCGAGGTGCTCGACAGCGAGGTGCTCGACGGCGAGGTGCTGGCCAGGCTGGGAGACACGCTGGCCGCGGGCGGCATGAGGATGAGCGTGTACGGGGCGCAGTTCCTGCTCGACGCGCTGTTCCGGCTCGGCCGCGCGGACGCCGCGCTCGCGCTGCTCACCTCCAGGGACACCAACTCCTGGCTGCACATGATCGACGACCTGAAGGCCACGATCGTCACGGAGGCGTGGGACCCGTCGCTGAAGCCGAACATGACCTTCTCCCACGCCTGGGCCTCCGCCCCCGCGAACGCCGTGGCCCGGCACGTACTGGGCGTCCAGGTCACGGAGGCGGGCGCGGCGGGGTTCCTCGTCCGCCCCAGGACCGGGAAGCTGACCCAGGCCGACGGTACGGTCCCGTCGCTGCGCGGCCCGGTCTCGGTCTCCCTGCGCCGTTCCGAGGGCACGCACTCGCTCAGGGTGACCGTGCCGCCCAACTCCCGGGCGGTGGTGGAGCTGGAGATCGGCGACGCGGACCCGGCGACGTACGGGGTGACCGGGCCGACCACGGCCGGACACGCGCACGCACACGGACATGCACCCGCACACGCCCACGGACGAGGTGTTGAGGTGACGTCGTTCGAGGACCTGACCGGCACGGTGCTCAGGGTCGGCCCGGTCGGCTCGGGCACCACGGTGATCGCGCTGCGCGACTGAGGAGAGGCGGGAGGGGCGGAAGGGGCTCGGGCCGGCAGCGCATCGGGATCAGCGCATCGGGATCAGCGCATCGGGATTCAGCGCACCGGGAAGCCGAACGAGTAACCCTGCTCCTTGAGCTGGGGCAGGATCCGGCGCAGGGCATCGACGGTCTCGGCGCGGTCGCCGCCCGCGTCGTGGAAGAGGACCGTCGGCCCGTTGGGCAGCTCCCGCTCGACGGTGGCGACGATGGCGTCCGCGCCCGGGTGCTCGAAGTCCTTGGTGTCGACGTTCCAGCCAAGGGGCCGCATTCCGCGGGAGGCGGCGAGCGTACGGCTGTACGGGGTGAAGGCCCCGCCGGGCGCCCGGTAGTACATCGGGCGTACGCCCCCGGACGCCTTGGTGATCATGCGTTCGGCGTCCAGGATCTGCTGCGACTGGTAGGCCTCGGACTTCTTGTCCATGGTGGTGTCGTGGGACACCGAGTGGTCGCACAGCCGATGTCCGGCCGCGACCACCTTCTTCACGAGGTCCGGGTGCGCCTGCGCCTGCGTCCCGGTCATGCAGAACGTGGCCTTCACCCCGTTCTCCCGCAGCACGTCCAGCACTTGGGTGGTCCACACGGGGTCGGGGCCGTCGTCGATGGTGATGTTGACGCCGCGCGCGCCCTTGTCCGAGGCGTGCACGATGGTCGCCGCGACCGGTTTGACGGCATCCGACGTGCCCGGCTTGACCGCCGCGGACGCGTTCGAGGAGGAGCCGGCCTGCGCGGACCACGTCGAGGCACCCGCGGCGAGCAGCGCCACCCCGAGCGCCGTGCCGAACACCTTGCCGTACCAGCCACGCCCGACACTGTGCCGTGCCATGTCCGCCCCACTTCCACGCTGTTGCTCGCCGAGTCGCTCGCCGATCCCTTGGCCACGTCGGCCAACTGGTTGGACGAGGAAAGGTGGCCCGCGGATGCCTCCGTTACCGATCAAGGACAATCCCGGTGTGGTTCGCGGACAACCGGGCGGGCAGGCGGGCGGAACCCGGCCGCTCGACCTGGTGGTGAGCGGCTGCCAGGGGTGCTTCGGGGGTTCGCGGTCCCGCGGCGCTGTGGTGGTCATGGGCGGGTTCGCGCGAAGTTGGGTGAAAGAGATCACCATGAAGTACGGGCTGGGTACACTCCGTGACCTGGCAGAGCGGTCGGCTGTGAGGTCAGGGACGCGGGACACGGGACGCGCGACGAGGGGTGACGCGGTGCTGGGGGTGGGGCTGTGCCGGTGACACCGGAGGCCGGGGACCGGATCGCCGACCGCTATCTCCTGCGGGAGCCCATCGGCAGAGGCGGGATGGGCGTCGTCTGGCTGGCCTGGGACGAGCGGCTGGAACGGCGGGTCGCGGTCAAGTGCGCGCGCCTGGACGACGATCGGGCCGCGCGACGGCTCATGGGCGAGGCGCGCAACGCCGGCCGGCTGCACCACCCGAACATCGTGGGTGTCTTCGACTTCGTCGACGAGGGTGCGACCTGCTGGATCATCATGGAGTACGTCCCCTCGCGCAGCCTCGCGCAGATGGTGACCGAGGGCGGCCTGCTCACGCCCGAGGCGGCCGGGTCGATCGGCTGCCAGATCGCGGCCGCGCTGGCGAAGTCCCACCACGAGGGCGTGGTGCACGGCGATGTGACGCCGGAGAACATCCTGGTGACCGGCGAAGGCATCGCGAGACTGACCGACTTCGGGATCTCACGGGCCCTGTGGAACGACGTCACCCACAGCACGACGGGCGGTGTGCGCGGCAAACCCCGCTATCTGGCCCCGGAGGTCGCCAAGGGGCAGCCCGCGGGGGAGAAGTCCGACGTGTTCTCGCTGGGCGCCTCCCTGTTCGCGGCGGTCGAGGGCCGGTCGCCGTACGGGGAGGCCGACCACCTCATGGCGTATCTGGCCCGAGCCGTCGAGGGACACATCGAGCCGATGCACCGGGCCGGCCCCCTGGACGGGCCGCTCGCCGCCCTGCTGGAGGTGGAGCCGGGAAGCAGGCCCGACGCCGCCAGGGCGCGGAAGCTGCTGACGCGCGCGACGCCCCCGCCCCCGCACGTACAGGAGCAGTTGCACGACGGCCGTACGCGGGACCTGGAGTCCCGCACCCTCCGGCTGCCCCGACTCCTGCGCCGCGCGGGCGACTTCACGCCGTTCATGCTCCAGCCGCCACAGCCCGTACGCCGTCGGCGTCGCCGCTCTCTGCCGATCGCGGCGGTGGCGCTGGCCGCGACGGGCGCGGTCACGGCCGGGCTCGTCCTCTTCGGACCCTGGGCCTCGAAGGACGAGGACGGACAGGGCGGCCGTACGGGCGGGACCGGCGGTGCGGCCGCGAAACCGTCGGCCACCGCGCGGGCGGGCGCCATCGGCGACGAGCGTACGGCGGACCCCTGCGGGCTGATCCGCGCGGCCGTGCTGAGCCGCTTCGGCGGTACGGCACTGGATCCCGCCTACGGGGAGGTCGACCGGTGCGACGTCCTGGTGCGCAACGGCAGCGGTGACGACATCGCGGACGTCGAGGTCAACCTCGACTCGGACCGGGACGACTTCGACGAGGTCCGGTCCACCCGCCTGGTCGGCGGCACCCTCACGGTCGTGACGCTCGCACGCGACGGGGAAGCCTGCGACCGGGCCGTCCTGACGGCCGACGGCAAGCAGATCCGCGTCATCGGGAAGCAACTGGCCAAGACGGCGCCTGACCCGTGCCGACTGGCCGACGCGGCCACCGACCACGTGGTCGGCGTGCTGGCCGAGGCCCCGGTGCCCAGACGTTCGCTGTCGCCGCCGAAGAACTCCCTGGTCGGGCTGGACACCTGCACGCTGTTCGACGCCTCCGACCTCGAACGGCTGCCCGGCGTCCAGGTGGACAACCAGGACCGCGGCTTCGGTTCCTGGGACTGCGACTGGTCGAGCGACGACGGCGACCGCGCGGTGGAGATCCAGATCAGCCGGGACAACTCCCTGGACGCCGACGACGGAACACCGGTGGACGTCGCCGGCCGGAAGAGCTACTTCGTCGCGGACGAGGCCGAGGACGACAGCTGCACCGTACGGACTCCGCACCGCACCTACACGAACGCGGCGGGCGACCGCACCACGGAACTCTTCCAGCTGACGGTGTACGCCCCACAGCCCACCGGGCGACTGTGCGACACGGCCACGGCTCTCGCAGCCACGGCGGTACGGAACATCGCGAAGCGCCTGCCGCGGCCGTGAGCCGACGGCCCGACTCCGGCGCGCGCGAAACTTTTTGGAATCCGGCGATCCGAGGATGTCGAGAACGCACCTCCGGCTCCGTCCCTGGAACATCGACAGCACGGGAAAGCATCAGGAAGAAGGAGAAGCCAGCATGGCGATTCAGCGGATGGACAACGTCGGCATCGTCGTCGAGGACCTGGACGCCGCCGTCGCGTTCTTCGTGGAACTCGGTATGGAACTGGAGGGCAGGGCGGAGGTCAAGGGCCTCTTCGCCGACCAGTGCACCGGACTCGAAGGCACCCACTGCGACATCGCGATGGTCCGGACCCCGGACGGCCACAGCCGCCTGGAGCTGGCGCGGTACCGCAACCCCGTGGCGACCGCCCCCGAGCCGCGCGACCGCCCGCACAACATCCTCGGCACGCACCGCGTCATGTTCGCCGTCGACGACATCGAGGACACCGTCGCCCGCCTACGCCCGCACGGCGCCGAACTCGTGGGCGAGATCGCCAGGTTCGAGGACAGCAACCTGCTCTGCTACCTCCGCGGCCCGGAGGGCATCATCGTCGGCCTGGCCGAACAACTGCGCTGAGAAGCAGGCACCGGACCTACTACGCGCCGGTGCGCGCCAGTGTCTCCAGCGGGCCGATCAGGATTTCGGAGAAGGCGAGTTCGGCGGCTCCGATGAGTATCGCGTCGTCGCCCAGTTCGCCCACGCGCAGGCGCAGGTTCTCGCGGGAGGCCGTGAGGGCGATGCGGTTGATGCGGCTGCGGATCTGGGCGGCCGAGCCGAGGTACACCTCGCGGAGCGTCCCGCCGAAGACGACCGTGCGCGGGTTGAGCACATTGACGAGGTTGGCGACGCCGACGCCGAGCCAGTCGCCGACGTCGTGCAGGGCGGCGCGGGCGGCGCTGTCGCCCCGGTCGGCCGCTTCGACGACGGCGCGTACGGCCTCCCGGCCGGTGGCCGACGGGTCGCGCCGCGCGGCCTCCAGCAGGGCACGCTCCCCCGCCTCCGCTTCGAGGCAGCCGCGCGCCCCGCAGCCGCAGGGCCTGCCGTTCCGCGGGTTGACGACCATGTGCCCGATCTCGGCGCCGTACCCGAGGTCCCCGTGCAGCAGTTGGCCACCGGTGACGACTCCGCCGCCGATGCCGATGTCGCCGTGCAGGTACACGAGGTCCTGGCAGCCGGTCCCGGCGCCGCGCAGGTGCTCCGCGAGCGCACCGAGACTGGCCTCGTTGCCCACCGAGACGGGCAGGCCCAGGCCCAGCCGGCGCATGAGGTCCTCGCCGAACTCCTCGTCCTGCCAGCCGAGATAGGGCGCGGCGCGGACGAGGCCGTCGGACCGGCGCACCATGCCGCGGACGGCGGCGGCCACACCGACGCAGGAGGTGCCGCGCCGCGCCGTGCCCACCATCTCCAGCGCGGCCCCGGCGAGGACCTCGGCCATCTTGCCGGCGTCGCGACGGCCGGGCGGCACGGAGATCTCCCTGCGGTCGAGGAAGACCCCGCCCAGGCCGATGCGGGCGGCGGCCAGCCGGTCCACACCCACGTCGAAGGCGAGGACGTACACACGGTCGGACTCGGGCCGTACGACCAGGGACGGCCGGCCGGCCCTGCCGGTCTCCGGGGGCAGTTCCTCACGGACCAGACCGGCCGAGCCCAGCTCGCTCACCAGCCCCAGGATGGTGCTGCGGTTGAGTCCCATCCGCTCGGCGAGGACGGCCCGCGACATGGATCCGCCGATGTGTACGTGCCGGAGCAGGGTGCCGAGGTTGTGCCGGCGAATCTCCTCCTGAGAGGGACCGGCTTTCATGCAACCCCAGACGTCATCGGTGTACGGCCCGGCGACGGGACAGCGCGTCCACGCCTGCGGCCACCAGCAGAACCGAACCCGTGACAGCGTACTTGACCCCTGAGCTGTACCCCATCAGACCCATGCCGTTCTGGATGACCGCGACCACCATGCCGCCGAGCACGGCGTCGACGACCCTGCCCCGCCCGCCGAACAGGCTCGTCCCGCCGATCACGGCGGCGCCGACCGCCAGGAGCAGCACGTTGCTGCCGCCGGTGTTGGGGTCGACCGAGTTGCCCCGGGACGCGGCGATGATGCCGCCGACCGCGGCCAGCGAGGAGCAGATGACGAACGCGGAGATCCGGATCGCCGCCACGTTGATGCCGGCCCGGCGGGCCGCCTCGGGGTTGCCGCCCACCGCGTAGATGTGCAGGCCGAACGAGGTGCGCTGGAGCAGGAACGTACCGGCGACGAGCAGGACCGCGATCACCGGCACCACGATCGGCACGCCCTTGAGCGAGTCGACGACGATGTTGCGGCTGCGCTGCTGGTTGAGCAGGTGGACGGCGATCGCACCGAGCACCGCCAGACCGCCGATCCTGACCGCGAGCAGGGCGAGCGGAGCGGGGGCCAGCCCGCGCCGGCGGCGGTTCCGGATCTGCCGGAACTGGATCGCCGCGTACGCCCCGACGCTGACGGCGAGCAGTACCCAGCCCAGCGCCGGGGAGAGGTTGTTGTTCGCGACGGCCAGGATCGTCTCGTCCCGGATCGAGATGTTGGTGCCCTCCTTCAGCAGCATCAGCACGACGCCCTGGAACCCCAGGAAGGCGGCCAGCGTGACCACGAACGAGGGGATGCCGACCTTCGCCACCAGCAGGCCGAGCACCAGCCCGATGACCGTGCCGGTGAGGATCGCCGCGCCGGCCGCGCCGTACCAGGGCCATCCGTGGTCGGTGAGCAGGATGGCGAGGACGGCGGCGCAGACCCCGCTGGCGTACCCCGCGGACAGGTCGATCTCGCCGAGGAGGAGGACGAAGACCAGCCCCATGGCGATGGCGATGCTGCCCGCGCCCTGGGTCAGCAGGTTGGCGAAGTTCAGCTCGGACAGGAAGACCGGGCGCAGCGCGGCGAAGAACACGCACAGGACGATCAGACCGAGTACGGCGGGCAGGGCGCCCAACTCGCCGCCCCGTACCCGGTCGACGTAGTTCCGGGCGATCGAGCGCAGACTCGCGGCGCCGGCCGCGCCGTCCTTCTTCGGTGTACCGGGACCGCGCGGCAGTTCCGGCGTCTCGGGGGCGACTGCGGCGGTCATGCGGTGACTCCGTTGCTCTGGGCGAGGCCGAGGTCCCCGCTGCGGCCCGAGGTGATGAGTTCGACGACCTGGGAGTAGGTCACGTCCGACGTGCTGACCTGGGCGGCCATCCGGCCCAGGTAGAGGGCGGCGATCCGGTCGGACACCGCGAAGACGTCGTTCATGTTGTGCGAGATCAGGACCACGGCGAGGCCGTTGTCGGCCAGCCGCCTGACCAGTTCGAGGACGTGTGCCGTCTGGGCGACGCCGAGCGCGGCGGTCGGCTCGTCCAGGACGACGACCTTGCTGTTCCACAGCACGGCCTTGGCGATGGCTACGGTCTGCCGCTGGCCGCCGGAGAGACTGGAGACCTGTTGGCGGATGGACGTGACGGTGCGGACCGACAGCCCTTCGAGGGTCCGGGCGGCCAGCTCCTCCATCGTCGCGTTGTCCAGGACGAGCCCCCGCCGCCTCTCGCGGCCGAGGAACATGTTCTGCACGATGTCGAGGTTGTCGCAGAGCGCCAGGTCCTGGTACACGATCTCGACGCCCAGGGCCGCCGCCTCACGCGGGCTGTGCACCTGGACCTCCTCACCTTCGAACCAGTACTCGCCGCCGTCGATCGGGTGGATCCCGCCGATGCACTTGACCAGGGTGGACTTGCCCGCGCCGTTGTCCCCGACGAGGGCGGTCACCTCGCCCGGCCGGACGTCGAAGGACACGTCGTGCAGCACCTGTACGGCGCCGAAGCTCTTGTCGATCCCGCGCAGTCGAAGGATCGGGGTCACTGTCATGGAAGGCCGCTCCTTGGGGTCGTATGGCCGTGAGATCGCGGGTCCGGGGGTCCGGGGGCCAGGGATCCGCGGGCCCGGGGATCCGGGGGCGCGGGTCCCGGGAGGTGGGAGGTGGGAGGTGGGGCCCCGGGACCCGCGGCCGACCGGAGGGGCGGGGCTACTTGATGCCGGCCTCGGCACACAGGGCGGCGTACTTGCCTGTGCACAGCTCTTTCACGGTGACGAAGCCGTCGTCCACGACGTCCTTGACGTTGTCCTTGTAGATGGCCACCGGCGTCTCCAGCACGGACGGCACCTTGCGCTTGCCCTCGGGGTCCACGACGGTCGCGTTCGTCTCGCCCTTCTCGCCCTTGGCGAGGGAGACGGCGAGCTCGGCCGTGGCGTCGGCCTCCTTCTTGACGGCCTTGTACACGGTCATGCACTGGTCGCCGGCGAGGATGTTCTGCAGGCCCTGCGCGGTGGCGTCCTGGCCGGTGACCGGGACCTCGCCGTTGCGGTTCTGCTTGCGCAGGACGGCGATGGCCGCGTTGCCGAGACCGTCGTTGGCGGCGAGTACGCCGCCGATCTTGGGCTCGCTGGTGAGCATCTGCTCGAAGATGGTGCCGGCCTGGGCGTTGTCCCAGTCGGGGACGGACTGGTCGGGGCCCTTCACGTAGTCGCCCGACTTGTACTTCGGGTCGAGGACGCCGTTGTAGCCGTCGGCGAAGAGCGTGGCGTTGTTGTCCGTCGGGGATCCGTTGAGGGTGGCGATGATGGGCTTCTTGGCCTTCATGTCCGTCAGGCACTTACTGAGGCCCTCGCCCTGCAGCTTGCCGACGGCGGTGTTGTCGAAGCTCACGTAGTACTGGGCGGAGCCGCCGAGGGTGAGCCGGTCGTAGTCGATCGTGGCGACGCCCTGCCCCTTGGCCTTGTCCAGAACCGCCTTGCCCGTGCCGCTGTCCAGGTTCACGATCACCAGGACGTTCACACCGCTGGTGATCATCTGGTCCGCGATGGTCTGGAACTCCTGCTTGTCGCCCTGCGCGTTCTGGATGTCGAACTCGACACCCGCCGCCTTGAACGCCTCGGAGAGGTACTTGCGGTCCGCGGTCTCCCAGCGGGCCGAGGACTTGCTGTCCGGGAGGATCACACCGATCTTCGGCTTGGCGTCGGATCCGGAGCCGGAGCCACTGTCGTCCGACGAGGAGTCGCCGCAGGCGGTGAGCGAGCTGGCCAGTGCCACCGCGGCGGTGATGAGGAGGAGTCCCTTGCGCATGGGCAGGGTCCTTTCTGGTGTTACGGCCGGACGACCAGACGTACGAGGGCGCTGCGAAGGAGCCCGAGAGGCGCGCTCTCGGGGGGAATTGCCGGGTGTCGGGTGATCCGCCGGGCTGAATGTTGTGAGCGGGAACTTATAGCGCTCCGGATCTCGTGCACAGAGTGCGGGAGGCGCTATTTGTCATCCGCCATAACAATTAGGCGACGCTGGCCGCGACGCGGCGACCTTGCTGCTTCTTGCGCCGCCTCATGGGTGTCGGGGGGGCAGGGGGAAGAGGGAAGCGGGCAGCGGGCAGCGGGAAGTCGCGCAGGGTGCTGAGGCGGGAGGCGGGAGGCGGGAGGCGGGAGGCAGGAGGCAGGAGGCGGGAGGCCGGGGGCCGGGGGCAGGCACTCCCTGCCCCTGTCCCCTGTCCCTGCCCACCGCCCCCTGGCCACTGGCCACTTGGCCCCACTCGGTTCGGCGGCCTGATCATCAGCCTCGACGGCACGGCTGGGAGCCGGGCCGCCGCCGAACACATCGAACAGCCCCTCGCCACCGCACTCCGCGACCGGTGCCGCCTACGACGGCGCCCGCAACGCGTCGACCGGTTCCATCCGAGCCGCGCGCAGGGACGGATAGAGGCCGGCCAGCAGGCCCACGAGGGCCCCGGCGAGCGGGGCGCCCAGGGCGAGGCGGAGGTCGAGGACCGGCGTCCACTGTTTGACCGCGGCGACGCTCACCACGACCGCGATGCCCAGGGCCGCACCGATGATGCCGCCGAGCAGACCGATGGTCGTCGACTCCAGCAGGAACTGCTGGGCCACCTGACGGCGGGAGGCGCCCAGGGCACGGCGCAGGCCGATCTCACCGACCCGTTCCATCACCGTCACCAGGGTCACGTTGGCGATGCCGATCGCGCCCACGACCAGCGAGACCAGGCCGAGGACGAGGAAGAGACCGTTGACATCGCTCTGGACGCCGTCACGGGCCTTCGACAGGTCGGGCGGAGCCACGACGGTGAGCGCGTCCTCGTGACCGGGCGCCAGCGCGATCGGGGCCTGGCGGGCCACCTGCCTGGCCGCGCCGAGCGCGGTGTTGACCAGGACCCGGCTGACCTTGCGCAGACCGACCCGGTCCGCGGCCGTGGTGGGCGGCAGCAGCACAGCGGCGGACAGCTGCTGCTCGCGCTCGATACCGCCGAGGATGCCGACGACGGTGTACGACTGGCCCTGGAAGAAGACCGCCGGGGAGTCCTCCACCCGCCGGATGCCGAGCAGCTCCGCGGCCTGGTCACCGAGCACCGCCACCTGGTCGTGCCGGGCGATGTTGCCGGCGTCGTAGAACCGCCCCGCGGTCATGGCACCGCGTACGGCGGCCGGCAGATCGGCCGAGGCGGCGACCACGGCCAGCGTCTGGGCGGAGGTGTCGCCGGGCGCGAGCACGTCGTTGGACCGCACCTGGACGCTGTTGGCAGTGGGGGACTCCCCGACGGCGGCGACCGAGTCCACCCCGGCCAGCCGCCGTACCGCGTCGGTCCCCGACCACTCCACCAGCGGCCCGGTGTCCTCCGCGCCGGGCGCCAGGGCCGGGACCTTCACGGTCACCGAGGTCGCGGTGAGCGCGTCGAACCGGCCGACGATCTGGTTGCCCGCGGTGGACGCCACCCCGATGGTGATGACGAGCGTGGTGATGCCGAGCACCGTGCCGAGCGTGGTCAGCGCGGACCGCACCGGGCGGGCCAGCACGCCCGCGAGTGCTTCCGTCCACAGATCCCGGGGATCCATCCAGGGGCGTTCGACACGGGGCGCGGTGGCCGTCGCCGCGCGTCTCAACCGGTCTCCAGGCTTCAACCGGTTTCCAGGCTTCAACCGGTCTCCGGGCTTCATCTGGTCTCCGGACTTCATCCGGTCTCCAGGGTGAGGCGGCCGTCGGTGATGCGGACCCGCCGGCCCGCCCGGCGGCTGACCGCCTCGTCGTGGGTGATCAGCACCAGCGTCATGCCCTGGGCACACAGATCGTCGAAGAGTTCCAGTACGGAGAGAGTGTTCTCGCTGTCCAGGTTGCCGGTCGGCTCGTCGCACAGCAGCAGAGCGGGATCGCTGAGCAACGCCCGCGCGATGGCGGCGCGCTGGCGCTCGCCGCCGGACAGCCGGTCGGGCCTGAAGCCCGACCGGTGTCCGAGTCCGACCCGCTCCAGTGCCTCCCGGGCCCGGCCGAGGCGGCTGCCGCGCCCCAGTCCGGGGCGCGGTCTGCGGTAGGTCTCGGCAAGCATGACGTTCTCGTCCACGGTCCGGTACGGGAGGAGGTGGAAGGCCTGGAACACGAAACCGATCCGGCTGCCGCGCAGCGCGGTGCGCTCGCGGTCGCCGAGCCCGGTGGTCTCCACTCCGTCCAGCCGGTACGAGCCCGACGTGGGCCGGTCCAGCAGTCCGAGGGTGTTGAGCAGCGTGGACTTGCCTGAGCCGGACGGTCCGACGATGGAGAGGTGCTCCCCTCGTCGTACCGTCAGGCTCACCGCGCGCAGGGCGTGCACCGGCGGCTCGGAGTCGAAGGTCCGCTGTACGTCGGTGAGTTCGATGACGGCGTCGGGGTCGCCGCCTTCGGTGCACAGGGTGACGGGGGCGGCAGCGGCGGATCCGGGGATCACTCGCCCACCACCACTCGGTCGCCCCGCTTCAACTTGCCGCCGTCCGGCTCGACCTCGACCTCGACGACGCCTGCCGCGGAGAGCCCGACGGTGACGTGGACGTCGCTCACGCCGCCGGCGCGCTGGACTTGCACTCGGGCCTGCCCGTCGGACGCGGTGTGGACCGCGGCCAGCGGCACGGTCAGCACCTTGCCGTCCGAGGCGCCGATCTCGATGGTCACCTTCACCGACGCCTGGGCCTCACCGGCCAGCGGGCCGGGTTCGGGGATGGAGATCCGCATCTGGACCGGGGCCGAGGTGTCCGCACCGGCCGCGGCACCGGAGGTATCGGTGGCCGCGGTGTCGCCCGTGCCGGTGCCGGTGCCGGTGTCTGTGCTGGTGCCCGTGCCTGTGCCGGTGCCTTCCGAGGTCTCGCCCTCGGATCCCTCGGCCCCCTCGCCGCCTCCCGACGTCGTCGGAGGTACGGCATCGGCGCCGATCGCGTCCACCGTGCCCGCGACCTTCTTGCCGTCGTTCGTGGTCAGTTCGGCGGCCATGCCCTTCCTCAGCAGCCGGGCGTCGGTGCCGGGGACGACCGCCTGCACCGTCAGCCCGGAGCTGGTCACGGTGCCGATCTGGCCTGAGGCGGCGTCCCCCGCCTTGACGGACACCTTGTCCAGCCGTACGGGCAGCTCCGGGAAGAAGACGACCTCGCCGGCCGGGACCTTCGTTCCGTAGGAGGCCTGGAAGGTGCTGAGGGCGGCGTTCGCCATGTCCAGCGACTTCTGCGCGGACTCGCGCTGCAGCCTGCGTACCTCCTTGTCGGTACTGGACTCGGACTCCCCGCCGGCCGTGGCCGAGCTGTTCTGCGTTCCGGTCTCAGTGCCTTCCTCGGTGCCTTCCTCAGTGCTCTCCTCAGCGCCCTCCTCAGTGTCGGTGTCGCCGTTCACGGTGAGGCGCGCCTGCTGCGCGGAGGACACCGACTGCTGCAACTCGCCCAGCTGCTGCTGTTCGTCCGGGCTCGGCTGCTGCGCCTGGTGCCCCTTGCTCCGGTACCAGTCGGTCACCGCCGCCGCGGTGCCCTGGCCGAAGGTGCCGCTGACCGCCCCGGGATCGAAGCCGAGCCGCCGCAGCGCCTTCTGGAGCTGCTTCACGTCGTCGCCGGTGGCACCGGGACCCAGCGGGCGGTACATCGGCACGGGTCCGGTCAGCGCGAACACCGGGCGGCCGTTGACCGTCATCAGCACGTCGCCTTCCTTCACCTTCGTACCGGCGACCGGTGGCTTGGTGGCCCGCTGCTCGGCACCCTCGCCGACCGCGGCCGCGGCCGTCCCGGTACCCACGGAACCGGCCAGCGAGAGCGGCCGCGGCGAGGCGAACTCGACGGAACCCGTCGACACCACGGTCGCGGTGAGGGCCTGCCGCCGCACCTCCACGGTCACCGGGCCGGCCTTCGGCGCCTGGTGCGCGGCGGCCGCGTCGGCCGGGGAGCGCACCTGTGTACCGGCGAACCAGCCGCCGGCGCCGACCAGGAACACCGCGCCGACCAGGGCGCCCAGCTGTCTGCGGTTCGAGAGAGGGTTCACTGGCCGGCTCCCCAGTACGGGTGGGCCTTCTCCTTCGGGAAGTACGCGGCCCGGAACTTCCTGCCGCACTCCAGGTCCTTCAGGGAGACGTCGATGTCCTTGGTGAGCAGCGGCAGCGCCTCCTCCTTGGTCAGGTCGCTGTGGCGCTCCGGCAACTGGTCGGCGAGGTCGAGCCGCACCATGTCCTTCATGCCGGTCGGCTGAGTGGTGCTGACCGGGATGCCCTGCGCCTTCAGGCAGGACGCGAACTCCTGGGCGAGCGCGATCAGTTGGGCGTCACCGTTGAGCGCGAGCCCGTTCGTACGGTTCTCCTCGGTCCTGGCGTTCTGCGCCTTCTTCTCGGCAGCGGCGCTGAGCGGAGGTCCGTACGCCTTGGTGTGTCCCACCAGATAGCATCCGCCGTCCTTCTCCTCCGCCTTGGTCTTGGCCGGCGGGCCGTTCAGCGCGGCCTCGTAGGCCGTCAACTGGGCGGGGGTCATGCCCTTCTGGTCGTCGTCGGGAGGAGTGACGACCTTGCCTCCCACCTTCCCTCCAGCGTTGCTGCCGGGGGCGTTGGCGTCGTCGGGGTAGACGGCGGCAGCGTAGGTGCCGAACCCGTACTTCTGCCGCGCCTTCTTCGCCGCCGCGTAGTCCTCCCCGTCCCAGTTGTCGGCCGAGCGGTCGGCCGTGGCCGACCCGACGTGCGGTGTGTAGGCGAAGCCCTGCTTCTTCATGCAGGCCGCGATCCCGTTCTCCATGATGTAGAGCTTCTTGGTCTCGGCGTCCGCGCCTTCCGGGACGTTGAGCTGCGTGGCTCCGTCGACCGTCTTCGTGCTGCTGCCCGCCGCGGAGGCGGAGCCGCCGTCGTCGGCGCTGGAACCGCTGGAACCGCCGCAGGCGGCCAGGGCCGGGAGCATGCTTACCGCCAGTGCTGCGATGAGCGAGTTACGCAAAGTAAATTTTGGCATGCCCATGCCACCTCTCTGTTCAGGTTGTGTCATTGGTCGTCAGTGGTCAGTGGTCAGTGGTCAGTGGTCAGTGGTGAGTCGTGAGTCGTGAGTCGTGAGTGGTCAGTCGCAGTTGTCAGCGTCAGCGTCAGGGGCAGGGTCAGCGTCAGGGCCAGTGGTCAGTCGCTGTCGGCCGGTGCCGTTCGGCGGCCCGGCTCAGGGGCTCAGCCGCCGGTCTCCTTCACCGCGTCGAAGAGCCGTGGGTCCGTGGCCAGCACGTACAGCTCATAAGGATCCGGAACCGAGCCGTCCTCGCTGTCACCCTTCTCGCCTTCGCTCTTCGCGCCTTCACCGGCCTCGGCCTTGCTCAAGATCACCTGCACCGTCCACCCGCCCGCGGTCACGAACGCCACGCCCCGCGCATACGAATCGTCCCCGGCCGACCTGGGCGCGGGCAGCGCCCGCTCCGGCACGAAGTACTCCAGCAGGCGGTCTCCCCGCTTCGTCTCGACGACGCCGCACTTGGTCAGCTCACCGCCCCAGGGGGTCGTGAGCACCCGCCCGCCACCTCCCCGGCACGCCAGGTCCTTCGACGGGTGCGGAGACAGACCGGCGGTGGTCCGCGCGACCGACACGTACAGGTCGCTCACGCCGCCGGCGGAGTCGAGCAGATGGAAGTACCGCTGCGACCCGTCGACCCCGTCAGACCCGTCAGCTCCGTCAGCCCTGTCGGACTTCGACGACGCCTGGACCGTGCCGAGGCGCGCCGGAACGACCGAGCGCAACAGCGCCAGCGACGGATACCAGACCGTCCGCTCCGCGGCCGGCAGGGAGCGCCCCTGCGACGGCGACGGCGCGAGCAGTGTCACCCCGCCGAACGCCACGGCCGCCGCCGTCGCCACGGCGCCGAGCGCCGTACCGATCCGGCGCCGACGGCGGATCCGCCTGCCCCGCGTGACCGCGCCCGGCACCAGATCCGGCATCGGCGGCTCCGCACCCGCCTGCAACCCGCCCAGGGCTTCGACCAGGGCGAGCTCGTGCTCGCCACCGGCCCCGCCCCCGCCCACGCCTCCAGCCATACCGCTCACCACTCCGCCGTCAGATAGCCGGTTTCCGATTCCCTGCTCGTGCCGCTCCCGGACGGCGCCGCGAGCGCCGTGTCCCCCAGAACGCGGCGCAGCGTCGCAAGCCCCCGGGAGGTCTGGCTCTTCACCGTGCCGACGCTGCAGCCCAGCGCCGCCGCGGTCGCCTCCACGCTCTGGTCCTCCCAGAACCGCAGGACCAGCACCGCACGGCTGCGCGCCGGCACCTTGCGCAAGGCGTCCAGCAGCGTCACCCGCAGCGCCGGGTCCGTCGCCGGGGCGACGGTGTCGAAGTCGTACGCGCCCGGCCGCTCCCACCAGCGCCGCCGCCGGGTCTCGTCCACGAAGGTCCGAAACAGCACCTTGCGGGCGTACGCGTCCGGAGCCTCATGCCTGCGTACCCGGCGCCACACCGAGTACAACTTGGCCAGCGCCGTCTGCGTGAGGTCCTCGGCCAAGTGCCAGTCGCCGCACAGCAGATACGCCGTACGGCGCAGCTGGGCCTGGCGGCTGCGGGCGAACTCGTCGAAACCGAGGCCGTCCTCGACGCCCCCGGCACCGTCACGGACGCCCGTCCCGCCGGGCAGCCGGCTCACAGACCGCCTCCGCCCGGGACCGCGACGGCACACGGTGAGAAGTGCTTCATGCGTACTGAACGGACGAGGTCGCCCGGGAGGTTGTCACCGATCCGAAAATACTTCCGGAACCTTTGAGCAGCCCGCACAGAGGTGATCAGCTGACCACCGTTCCTTCCCGGGCATCGTCTGGGTTGTCCGGCTGCTAGCGTCCGGCACCATGTGGGTTCAGGAGATGGTGAACGGTCGGCCGGCTTGGCGGCACACCCCTTCCGGAGTGGTCTTCCGGGTTGTTCCCGGTGGGACGTTCCGGATGGGCTTGTCCGATGCGGAACTGGACGCCGTTCGCGCCATCGAGCGGGCGGACGACGCCGATGAAGATCTCGAAGGGTTCTTCGCCGGTGCGCACCTGGCCCGCCCGGTGCGAGAAGTACGAGTAGAGCCGTTCCTGCTCGCCCGGCATCCGCTCACAGTGGCGCAAGTACGGCACTGGTTGCCCGAGTACGAGGACAGCTTCGCCGAATCGGCATCGAGCACGGCCCGGTTCGAGGACGACTTGGACGACCTGCTCGGAGCGTTGCCGTTCCGGCTGCCCAGCGAGGCGGAGTGGGAGTATGCGGCCCGGGCCGGCACGACCACTCTGACCTTCAGGGGGGATGGGAGACCGGACGAGGACCAGGTGCTGGACGACTTCGCCGACGAGGAGCGCACTGCCGCGGCTGAGAACGCCTTCGGACTGACGGCGATGGGGTCGGCGAACGAGATCTGCGCCGACGTGTGGATCCCGCATTTCACGGACGCGCCGATGGACGCACGCCCTCGCGCGGGAGACGGACCGCGGGTGGTACGTGGAGGGGCCGGCGACCTCTACCCGTGGCAGGGTTGCGACGAGTGGCTGTTGTTGCTCTCCGCCATTCGCGGTGAGGCAGAGGATTTCACCGCAGTCCGGCCGGTCATGGGTGGGGTGATGTCGGCAGAGGGCCTTGAACCTGAGGGTTGGACACCGGAGAGACCTGGATCTTGATGGTCCAGGAGAACGGAGTCCCTGCGCGCTCCCGCACTGCCTTGCGCAACCGCGGAACCGCGTCAACCGCAGCCCCGTGAGCGTGGCCCCCCACACCTATTCAGCACTCATCACTCCAGCCATACCGAGGAGATGCCCAGTTCGCAGCCTTGTGCAACACCCTTCAGGGCCTCGCACTGCTCTGGTCGCGGTCCGCGGGCGGTGGCGTACTTCCCTGGCGATCCACAGAGGTTCCAGAGCCAAGCGGAGAGGAGGCGAGGAGGCGAGGCGGCAGACTCAGCCGAAGAGGGGCTCGCCATCATGGGCGCTGAAGCGCACGAACTCGGGAGTTCCGTCGAACGCGCGGCTGAAGAGCTCGGCGAATTCGGCGAATTCCGGTGATGCCAGGTGGGTCTGCAGGGCTTCCTCGGACGCCCACTCCTCCATCAGAACCAAGACGGTCGGATCCGCGACATCTTGAGAGAACTGGTATCGGTTGCAGCCTGGCTCGGCCCGACTTGACTTGCTTATCAGCGCTGCGGCCGTCAGAACCGCATCGAGCATGTCGGCCTGAACGCGCGCCATGCCGTGGATCACGATGGTCATGGATCTCCTCCAGGCGGTGATGACGCCCACTTGACTGCAGCGTCGAGACCATTCAATCGCTGAATGATGCCATCCTGAAAGTATCACTCGAGCCAGATATGATGCAACGCATGAATGATTCTGCTGCTGGCCGTTCTTCGCGGTCGCCTGCAGCCGACGGCGAGCCGGACAGTCGAGCCTTCGCCGCAGGCGTCGCAAGTCGCCCGTCCCTGCTGCTCGCTCGCATCGGCACCGCTCTCGAAGCCGCTGGTGACGACTGGCTGGCGCCCAGCGGGCTCAACGGCCGCGATTACGCGGTACTCGCCATCCTCACCACCGATGCGCCCGGCACCCAGCAAGAACTCGCTCGCCTGTTGGGGAAAGCACCCGGCATCGCAGTCATCGCCGTCGACCGCCTCCAGGAAGCCGGCCTGGTGGAACGACGCCGCGATCCGGCGGACCGCCGCCGCAGCCGGGTCGTCGTCACACCCGCCGGACGTAAAGCACTGCGCAAGGCGGACCTCCTGGCGGACGACGGCCTGTCCCAACTGCTCCCCGGCCTGACCGTTCAGGAGCGCGACGTGCTCTACGGTCTGCTCAGTCGCGGCGCCTCGCACCCGACCGAGGAGCCTTCGGACGGATGACTGCGCCGTTGCGGCGGCCGGGGAATTCCGAGCTTCGCTTCGAGGTGCACAATCCGGGGGTCCCGGCGGACGTGTGCATGCGGTGGTCGGGAGCCGATGACGCGCATGGGCGTGGGTTGTTCCTGGTCGGCTCCGTCGCCGACTCGTGGGGCTGCGGGCCCAGTCGTTTCGGCGGGACCGTGGTGTCTGCCGTCGTGGACGGCGCCGGCGCCGCCTCACCTGCCCCGGTCGGTGACACGGGGCCGACGTGGTCCGCCGCGAGACGGACTCCGGAACCGCCGGGTGATCGTCGTCATCGCGGACCCGTCCGGTCTCCTGGTGATGTCACCGTTCCTGTTGGCCGAACTCGATCACGTGGTCACGCGCGAGTTGGGGCGCGCGGCGGCTGTCAGCGTGATTGATGGCCTGTGGCGGTGGATGAGCCGGGGTCGGATCGTCGTGGCCGAGGCCGCGCGGGACCACTTGGGCGTCGTGCAGTCCGTTCGGGTCCGCTGCGGTGCGTTCGACCTGGGCCTCGCTGACGCGGTGAGCGTGGCGCTTGCCGCCGACTGCGACACCGACGCGATTCTCACCCTCTCGACCGGCTGGACTTCCGGGCCGTACGGCCGGTGGGCCGTCTCAAGGTGTCCGGGTACTGCCCGACGCCCCCCGCTCTGACGGCGAGATTCGGCCGTGGCCGAGGGGTGGGCGTGCGGTGCCTGCGAGGGTGGTAAATGAACAAGCCCCAGGCTGCCGGCCTGGGGCTTCGATGTGGAGCGGGTGACGAGAATCGAACTCGCACTCTCAGCTTGGGAAGCTGATGTTCTACCACTAAACTACACCCGCGTACGCGCCGGATACGTGTTCGTTCTGCTCTTCGTGCCGGTGCTGGAAACGCGGATTCACCATACCTCATGCCAGGCCCCCGGTGCTGAAGCCGTGGGGCCCGGGGGCGTTTCGGGGGGTGGGGCGGGGCTGCGAGGCGCGGGAGTTGGGGCGTACGGTGGAGGGGCTGGCGAGGGGTCGGGTGGGAACGGAGTGCCGCCTGTATGGTCGCCCCTTTCGTCCCGTAATGTGACTTCCTCGTCAGTCAGACGCGGCTCTTGGGGAAGGGACTCTGAGGACTTGATGGAACGCAACACCGTCGTCCGTTGTGCCGAGGGGCACGTGTTCAGCACCGCATCGCTTCCGATGCAGCAGGCCGATCGACTCGGCCCCGGCCGGTTGATCCGCTGCCCTCGTTGTGCCCGGCTCCGTAACGTCGTGCCGGTGGAGTTCGAGAATCGCTGACCGTCACTCGCACGGTGCCGGTCAGTACGCGGCAGCTGGTGCGCGGCAGGGTGAACCGTAGGCAGTCGGGCCCGTCACGATCTCCGGATTGTGGTGGGCCCGTGGGCTCTGCGTATCCTCGGGACGTGCTTCTCTCTGACAAGGACATCCGGGCCGAGATCGACGCCGGGCGTGTACGGATCGATCCCTACGACGAATCCATGGTGCAGCCCTCGAGCGTCGATGTGCGGCTCGACCGCTACTTCCGGGTGTTCGAGAACCACCGTTACCCGCATATCGACCCGTCCGTCGAGCAGGCGGACCTGACGCGGCTCGTCGAGCCCGACGGTGACGAGCCGTTCATCCTGCACCCGGGGGAGTTCGTCCTCGCCAGTACGTACGAGGTCATCTCGTTGCCCGACGACCTCGCCTCGCGGCTTGAGGGCAAGAGCTCGCTCGGGCGGCTCGGGCTCGTCACGCACTCCACCGCCGGGTTCATCGACCCCGGGTTCTCCGGGCACGTGACCCTTGAGCTGTCCAACCTCGCCACTCTCCCCATCAAGCTCTGGCCGGGGATGAAGATCGGGCAGCTGTGCATGTTCCAGCTCAGCTCGTCGGCCGAGTTCCCGTACGGCAGCGACCGGTACGGGTCCCGTTATCAGGGGCAGCGCGGGCCGACCGCCTCGCGGTCGTTCCTCAACTTCCACCGGACCCAGGTGTGAGCGGGGGCGGCGGGAGCGTGAGTGACGGACGCGAGAATCTCAGCTACGAGCGCTTCGGCACCGCCGTTCGTGAGCTCGCCCAGGTCATCGCCGACGACGGGTACGAGCCCGATGTCGTGCTCAGCATCGCCCGCGGGGGTGTCTTCGTGGCCGGCGGGCTCGCCTACGCCCTCGACTGCAAGAACATCCACCTCGTGAACGTCGAGTTCTACACGGGTGTCGGCACCACGCTCGACATGCCGGTCATGCTGGCGCCCGTCCCCAACGCCATCGACTTCTCCGACAAGAAGGTGCTGATCACGGACGACGTGGCCGACACCGGCAAGACGCTGAAGCTCGTGCACGACTTCTGCGTCGACGCCGTCGCCGAGGTCCGGTCCGCCGTCATCTACGAGAAGTCGCAGTCCCTGGTGAAGTGCGAGTACGTGTGGAAGCGCACCCCCGACTCGGTCTGGATCAACTTCCCGTGGAGCGTCGAGCCGCCCATCGTCAGGAAGCACACCACCGTTCTGGATGCCTGAACGCGTTGGCCCGGTGCCGCGATGACGGCTTCGTGGGCTCCGTGGGCCTCATGGGTCTTGTGGGTCTCGCTGGCGTCCGGCCGTCGGTAGGCTGACGAGCCGTGCCGGAGACTCGCCGCGCCGGCTCATCGCCGCCGCCCCCGCCGTCGTGGTCCTCGTCGGCATCGGCATCGGTGCCGTGGGCCACCACTCCCAGCGGTGGAGGCTGGATACCGCACGGGTACCACCTCGACGCGCACTCCCACACCCAGGGGCAGTTGGTGTACGCGGCCGCCGGCGCCCTGGCCACCACGACCGACCGCGGGACCTGGGTCGCCCCGGCCCACCGCGTGACGTGGACGCCGCCCGGCTTCGCCCACTCCCATCGTTTCTACGGCAGGACCGACGCCCGGCTCGTCGCCGTCCCGGTCGGTCTGTGCGACGCGCTCGTGGCGCATCCCAGTGTGTTCGCGGTGAGCCCTCTTCTGCGTGAGGCGCTCCTGGCGCTGACCGAGCGGCGGGAACGCCGTCCCGGTGCGCGCGAGCGGCTGCTCGCCGTGGTGGTCGACGAGCTTGCCGAGACCCCCGAGCAGTCCCTGCACCTGCCCGAACCACGCGACGACCGGCTGCGCGCCGTCACCGACCTCCTCCAGGCCGATCCTGGCCTGACCGCGACCCTGGCCGAGCTGGGGCGGGCCGCGGGGGCGAGCGAGCGGACCCTGAGCCGGCTCTTCCAGACCGAACTCGGGATGAGCTTCCACCGCTGGCGCACCACCCTGCGTATCCATCACGCCCTCGCCCACCTCACCAACGGCCTGTCCGTCACCGACACCGCGATGGAGTGCGGGTGGTCCAACCCCTCCAGCTTCATCGAGGCGTTCACCGAGGTCGTCGGGCAGACCCCCGGCCGCTACCAGGCCGATCTGCGCAGGGACGCCGTCACATAGACGGTGGCGGGTTTTCCGTATCTGGTGTCCGTTCGCCGGTTGGCGGCGAGCTCTGCCCGGTCCACAGTGGTGAAAGCGAGCAAAAACGCTTTCACGTATTCACGTAGAGGGTCTGAGGGGCTGAGGGTCTGATGGATATGGTCGAGGGAAATGAAAATACCTCCGTGGTCATCGTGGGGGCCGGAGTCGCCGGCGTCACACTCGGGAATTTCCTGCTGCGCAGCGGGGTGGATTGCGTCATTCTGGAAAAGCACAGCCGTGCGTACGTCGAGCAGCGGCAGCGGGCCGGGACGATCGACAGTCGCGGGGTGCGTATGTTCCGCGACTGGGGACTCGGGGAGGTGGTGAAGGACGAATCCTCGCCCGAGCTCTCGGGCGGTATCTGGATCGACGAAATCATGTACCCGATGGATTTCGACGAGGACGAGGACGGCGGGAACGAGGAGGGTGACGACAGTGTCTTCTGTCCTCAGCAGGTTCTCGTGCGGAACCTCACGGACGTCTTCCTCCGCGACGGCGGAGACCTCCGGTTCGAGGCCGCCGACGTGTCCCTGGAGGGCATCGAGGGCGTCGAGGGCGTCGCGGGCACCGACGGTGTCCCTGGCCCTGGCCCTGGCCCTGGCGGTGGTGGGGGCGGTGAGCGACCCCTCGTGCGCTATCGGGCCGCCGACGGCTCCATGAAGGCCGTCAGCTGCGACTTCGTCGCCGGCTGCGACGGCCACCACGGTGTCAGCAGGGCGTCCGTCCCCGCCGGCGTCCTCACCCGGTACGCCCATGAGTACGGGTATTCCTGGCTCAGCGTCCTGGCCGAGGTGCCGGCGGACACCTCAGGCATGGCGATCCATGCGCGCGGCCTCGCCGGGATGATTCCCCGCGGTGCGGACGCCAGCCGTCTCTACCTCCAGTGTTCGGTCGACGACACCCCGGAACAATGGCCGGACGAGCGGGTCTGGAGCGAAATGGCGGCCCGGTTCGGAAATTCCGTGCCCGTCGGCCGGATCCTCGACAAGCGGATCGTTCCGCTGCGGTGCGTGGTGTACAGCCCGATGAGTTACGGCAGGCTGTTCCTCCTCGGGGACGCGGCGCACATCGTTCCCCCGATGAGCGCGAAGGGAATTCATCTCGCCCTCTATGACACCGAGGTGTTCGCCCGTGCCGTCGTCCAGCAGCTCCAGAAAGGCGATGCGAGCCTGCTGGAGAGCTATTCGGACACCTGCCTGGGCCACATTTGGAATTACCAGGCATTCGCTGTGTGGATCACCGATCTCATGCACAACGCGGGCGACGCCTCCTACGAGGGGGAGTTCCGCAAGCAGATCGCCCGAGCGGAGTTGCAGCGCCAGTTCAGCTCTCCCGCGGCGAACCGCCTCTTCAGCGAACTCAGCGCCGGGGTGCTCTAGCCGACGCCTCCGACGCCTCCGACGCCGCTCGGCGTTGACATTGTTCGTAGTACCAACCAACATGGTTGTTGTTGGGAATGCGAACTACATCAGCCCGGAGGTCGCCATGCATGCCGCCGTCATCACCGCCCACGACGCCCCGCCCGTCTATCGCGACTACGCCGACCCGGCCGAAGCGACCGAAGGCAGTGAAGGCAGTGAAGGGGGTGAAGGGAGCGAGGGTGCGATGGTCGTGGACGTCCTCGCGGCCGGGCTGCACCACCTGACCCGGTCCAAGGCGCGCGGTTCGCACTACAGCGGCGCCGGTGCGTTCCCGCTGGTGCCGGGTGTCGACGGCGTCGTGCGGGACGCGTCGGGGAAGCTTCGCTACGTGGTGCTGGACGATGCCCGACTCGGTACGTTCGCCGAGCGCACCGTCATCGATCCGCGGCGCAGTGTGGTCCTGCCGGACGGTGTCGACCCGGTCGAGATCGCCGCCGCGATGAACCCGGCGATGTCGTCCTGGGTCGCGCTGCGCCGCCGTATCGACTTCGAGGAGGGGCAGCGCGTCCTCGTCCTCGGTGCCACCGGCAGTGCCGGCGGGATGGCGATCCAGATCGCCAAGCGGTTCGGCGCCTCGCAGGTGATCGCCGCCGGGCGCGACACCACCCGCCTCAAGGCGCTGACCGCACTCGGCGCGGACGAGGTGATCACCTTCGACCAGGTGGCCCGCGCCGCCGATGTCGACGTCGTCATCGACTACGTCTGGGGCGAACCCGCCGCCCAGGCCATGATCCCGCTGCTCACCGCCCGTGCCGAGCGCGGTGCTCCGTTGACCTGGATCCAGATCGGGGCGATGGCGGGCCCGCTCGCGCCGATCCCGTCCGTCGCGCTTCGGTCGTCCCGGCTGCGGATCGTCGGCAGTGGCATCGGCTCGGTCCCGGCCCGTGACTTCATCGCGGAGCTGCCGGAGCTGGCCGCCGCGATTCGGGACGGCGCCGTCGACGTACGGGCCCGCGCCGTGCCGCTCGCCCGGATCGCGGAAGAGTGGACGCCCGGGACGGCGGACGCACGTGACGCACGTGACGCCCGTGTCGTCTTCGTGCCCTGAGTCGGCGGTGATGCCTGTGACGACCCCTGTGACGACGCCGGTGGCAACGCTGCGACCGTGCCATGTTGTTGGGAACACTAACCATGTCAATTACTGTGACGGCATGGCTGAAGGCATGACTCCCGAAGGTTCCGAGGACGCCCTCGTGGACGGTCTCGTCCGCAGTTCCTTCCAGGTGATGGGCGTACTCACCCGCATCGGCGCGGAGAACGACCTGTCCCTCACCCAGCTGCGCGTGCTCGGCATCCTGCGGGACCGCCGGCCCCGTATGACCGAGCTCGCCGCCTTCCTCGGTCTGGACAAGTCGACGATGTCCGGCCTGATCGACCGCGCCGAGCGCCGCGGCCTGCTGGCCCGGGGGAAGAACCCCCGGGACCGCAGGGGCGTCGACGTGTTCCTCACGCCGGCCGGCCTCGAACTCACCCAGCGGCTGTACGAAGAGGTCCGCCGCACCCTGGCACCGGCCACCGGGCGCCTGGAACCGGGGCAGCGCGAGCAGCTCGTCCAGCTGCTCGAACCCGTACTGAGTCCGCCTCTGCCGACGACTCAGCGCGGCGCCGCCCCGGCCTGAGCGCCGGTCTGAGCTCCGGCCTGAGCGCCGGTCAGTACGGGCGGTCGCCGGCTATCGCGACGCGCTCCGCCACGCGACGGTGCGAGCCGTAGTCGTTCACCGCGTAGTGCTGCGTGGCGCGGTTGTCCCAGAAGGCGACGTCCCCCGGCTGCCAGCGGAAGCGCACCTGGTACTCCGGTACGTGCGCCTGCTGGACGAGGTGGCGCAGGAGCTGGTCGCTCTCCTCTCGCGGCAGGCCCGTGATGCGGGTGGTGAAGGAGGTGTTGACGAACAGCAGCGGGCGGCCCGTCTCCGGGTGCGTACGTACGACCGGGTGTTCCACGGGCGGGAAGGCCTCCTGGTGCGGGGCGAGCCGCTCGGGGCCGTAGAAGCGTGCGAAGCCGGGGATGAAGTCGTGTACGGCGGTGGCGCCTTCGATGCGGTCCTTCACCTCCTGCGAGAGGTTGTCGTACGCGACGGCCATGTCCGCCCACATGGTGTCTCCGCCGAACGGCGGGACCTCGCGCAGCTGGAGCACGGCGCCGAGCGCGGGCCGTTCGCGGAAGGTGACGTCCGCGTGCCACACGTTCTCGAAGGTCGGTGTGGTGCCGACGCTCTTGTCGAAGCGTACGACGTCGGCGCTGGAGCCGCGGGCGAGCAGCGGGTTGGTCTCCAACTCGCCCCAGTTGCGGGCGAATCCGCTCTGCTGGTCGGACGTGAGGTGCTGGGCTCGGAAGAAGAGCACCTTCCACTCCAGCAGCGCCCGGTTGAGCTCCTCGCGCAGGGCGGGGGTGAGCGGGCGCGAGAGGTCGACCCCGCTGATCTCCGCCCCGATCGTGGCTCCCTGCGGCGCGAGTTCGAAGAGGTCGTAGGGGCGGTCCTGCCATCCCGCGGGCACCCGCCGCAGTTCACGTACGCCCTCGTAGATCCCGCCTTCCGGCACGCGCGCCTCGCGCAGCCGCGTCGGCGCGTCGGTGTGCGGGGCGGTGTGTGGAGCCGTGCGGGGGGTGGTGTGCGGGGCGGCCTGGGGGACGGTCACCGTCATGGTTCCTCCTCGTTCGCGGGGCCTGCTGGGCAGTGGCCGGACAGTCGGCCGGACAGTCGGATGGCGGTCGGAAACAGGCACGAGCCGTGTGTTTCTGGGCGCCGCGAACGCATGAGTCCGGTGAGTTTGGTGAGAAGGAAGGGAGATGACCGGTGCGACGGGGCCTCGGAATGTCAGGGCCTCGGAATAGCGGGACCTCGGGACCTCAGGACCTCGGGACTGTGGCGCGGCGAGCGTCAAGCTCGGCGGGTGGTCGCTATCGCCCGGAGCGTTCGCACCCGAACCGATTCGGGACGCAACAGTGCCCCGTCATCGTGTCGCACCAGTACCCGGTCATGGTGTTGATTGTGGGAGGCGGCCTCTGCCCTGTCAATGTGCCCCTGGTGAGCGCCGCGGTGAGGGAGGGGGCAGGCCCAAGTCCAGGTCCAGTGGCTGACCGACGCGCGGTCCAGTCGCCTTCGGTTACTTCTGCTCCACGTGCTTCTGCTTCACGTCGGTGCAGTGGACGTCCTTCGCGGGCAGGCGGCCGGTCGTCAGGAAGGTGACGGTGGCCTTGTCGGCGCAGGCCGAGCCCTCGTTGTAGACGTAGTGTCCGCCGTTGTCGACGCCGACGAAGGCGGAGCGGTCGCCGAGGGCCCGGTGCAGTCCGACGCCGCTCTCCCAGGGAGTGGCGTTGTCACGGCGGTTCTGCAGGATCAGGGTGTTGCGCGAGCCCTTGTCGGTCACGGTGACGTTCGGCTCCGCCGGCTTCTCCCAGAAGGCGCACGGCCAGATGTCGGCCGGCATCCCCGCGGTGAGCGGCCAGGCCTTCCGGTGGGCGGTGGTGCGGGCCGCGTACCCGTCGGCGTCGTCGGGCCACTCGGCGTCGCCGCAGGTGAGAGCCAGGAACATGGTGACCTGGTTGTCCGCGGGGACGCCCGGCGTGGTCGGGGTGTCGGCGAACACCTGCTTGAGCACCGCCTTGTCGGCGTCCGTGACGCTGCCGTCGGCCAGGTCGGCTGCCGCCTTCCAGAACTGGGTGAGCGGCGCCAGGGTGCTGTTGTGCAGCAGCATGCTGTACGTGAGGTTCCGCAGCAGCGCCCCGTCGACCGAGACCGGGGTGCCGGGGACCGGGGCGGGCTCGCGGTCGAGCCGGTCGGCCAGGTCGAGGTAGGTGTCCGTCACCTCCTCGACGTCGTCGCCGAGCCCGAGGGCGCTGTCCTGCGCAGCGGCGACACGGGCCGCGTCGGGGAACCGGTCGGCCATCCCCTTGCCCCAGGTGTCGGCGACCTCGTCGGCCCATACCTTGTCGGGGTTGACGTTGCCCTCCAGGACCATGCGGTCGGTGTGCTTCTCGAACAGGGTCCGGTAGACCGCGCCGAGATAGGTGCCGTAGGACTGGCCCCAGTAGGAGATCTTCTTCTCGCCGAGCGCCTGGCGGACGCGGTCCATGTCGCGGGCGGTGTTCGCCGTGGTGAAGTACCGGAGGTTCCGGCCCACCGTGTCGGCGCACTTCTTCGCGTCGGCCTCGGCGAGGGCCACGTTCTCGGTGATCGAGCCGTCCGCGGCGGGGTACGGGAAGAGCGAGGCCACGGAGGGGTCTTCGAGTCCGCAGCTCTGCGGGGTGCTGCGCTCGACACCGCGTGGGTCGAAGCCGATCAGGTCGTAGCTGTCCCGTACGGACTTCGGCAGGGTCTTCGCCATCGCCGAGGGCATCTCGATGCCGCCCAGGGCCGGGCCGCCGGGGTTCAGCAGCAGGACGCCGCGCCGTTTCCCGGGCTTGGCGGTGGCCAGCCGGGAGATCGCCACGTCGATCGTCGTGCCGCCCGGCTTCTGGTAGTTCAGCGGGACCTTGAGCGTGGCGCAGGTCAGGCCGGCGTCGCGCCGCGTTCCCTCGGCCGGCTCGGGGCACTTGCCCCAGGTGACCGGGGTGTGCGTCGCGGTCTTGTCGGCTGTCTTGGCGGTCGTCTTGGTGGTCGCCTCGGCGGGTGGTTGGTCGGCCGCCTCCGAGGAACAGGCGGCCAACCCGCTTCCCGCCAGTGTCGTGACCATCAGGGCCACGGCGAGTCGACGGCCGCGACGACCCTGGGGACCGTCATGGCCGTGACGACTTTGACGACCGTTGGGAAGTCCGAACCCTCGGGACTCCTGGAGCCCTCTGAACGCCTGGAGCCCTCGGGACTCCTGGAACTCTCGGATGCCGCGCGTCTTCTTGTCCATGATGTTGTCCTCCGGTGCTGCCGCTTTGACAGTCAGGAGTCAACCGGGGACACCAGGGCACTCACGTCCCCGCAGGGTGGACAGTCGGGCTAGCTCTCCTGGGGGACACCTTGGGGGACAAGCGCCGACCGTTCCACCGGGATCCACAGCTCCGCGTCCGCGTGCGCGGCGTCCGGGGAGAGGCGGGTACGGAGGATCTCGGGGCCCGGCCTGCTCCGGTACGGGTTGGACGGGAACCACTGGGTGAAGACGTCCCGCCACATGTGCTGGAGCGCCAGGGGGAACGGGCCGGAGCTCTCGAAGACGGCCCAGGTCCCCGCCGGTACGGTCAGCGCGTCCAGGTCCTCCGGCGGCGCGGCCCCGGTCACCACGCCGTGGTAGTAGTCGAGTTCGGTGCCCTCCGCCCGGCTCGGGTCGAGGTTGTCGCTCACCCCGACGATCCCCGCGGGCTCCTGGTCGGACAGCTCGCCGACGCGGCGCAGGGTCTCCTGGTCGATGCCGCGGATGAACCGCGCGATCTCCGGGTTCATCCCCTCATGGACGAGCGGGACCCGGACCTTCCTGCCGACCACGTGGAACTGGTCCCTCTCCACGATCCGGTATCGCATGCTGCTGCTCCCTTCGACGACGAGACGGAAGGACAACCGGGGCTGTGAGCTGAGCGTGGCGCCGGTCCGCCGGGCCTCGCCCGGACCCACGCCGTGCAGGGCGCGGAACGCCCGCGCGAACGCCTCGCCGGAGCCGTAGCCGTAGCGCACGGCGATCTCCAGCAGCGTCCGCTCCTTGCCGAGGACCTCGGCGCCCGCGACGGTGAGGCGTCTGCGCCGGATGTACTCGGACAGCGGGAGCCCCGCCAGCGCGGAGAACATCCGGCGGAAGTGGTACTCCGACGTCACCGCGATCCGCGCCAGCTCGGTCACCTCGATCCGCTGGTCGAGCCGCGACTCGATGTGCTCCAGGGCCTCGTTCAGTCGCTCCAGCAACTCGGTCTCCTTCGTTTGCGTCCTCCACGTTAGGAAGGTCGTACCTTGCCGGACCCGACATTCCGTGCCCGATGCGGTCGGGTGCCCGGACGAGTACCGGCCCGGACAATCCGAACTCGTAAAGAAACGCTTGCGTTTCGCTCCGGGGCTCCGTAGCGTGGGTGTACGAAACCGTTTCGTATCGATGGGAGCCTGGATCGTGTTCGTGTTCAGCACGGCCGTCACGGTCGGCACGGCCGGTACGGTGCGAGTCCCGCGATGACGGATTTCCCGGCCTCCCTCGCTTCTCCGTTCCTCGCTTCTCCGTTCCTCGACTCCCCGTTCCTCGCCTCCCCGGTACTGCTGGCCGTCGCCCTCTCCCTGGTCTCCGCGGTCTGTTACGCCACGGCCGCCGTGGTCCAGGAGCGGACCGCCGCGGACACCGCGAGCCTGCGCTCCACGCTCACCCGTGGTTCCTGGTGGGGGTCCGTCGTGCTCAACGGCGGCGGCGCGCTGCTGCACGTGGTGGCTCTGCGGTACGGGCCGCTGACCCTCGTGCAGCCGCTCGGCGCGCTGAGTCTCGTGGTGGCGGTGCCCCTGGGCTCGCTGGTCACCCGCCGCCGGACCTCGGGCACCCAGTGGCGCGGGACGGCGTTCACCCTCGTCGGGCTGACCGCGCTGCTGGCCGCCACCGCGTCGGGCGGCGCGCCTGTCCACAGCCTGGGGACCGGCGAGGTGCTCCTCGTCGCGCTCGCCGCCGCCACCGTCGTCCTGGCGCTCGTGCGCTTCGCCTCGGGCGGGCGCACCGCCACCCCGGGCGGCGGCCTCGCCTTCGCGGCGGCCTCGGGCCTGGCCTCCGGGGTCGGTTCCACCCTGGCGCAGAAGCTCGCCGTGGGGCCGTCGGCGAGCTGGAGCGTGGCGGTGGTGGCGGTCCTGACCGTGGGTTTCGCCGCGGCCGGGGTGCTGCTCGCGCAGAAGGCGTACCGCAGCGGCCTCGGCGGGCCGCTCGCCCTGCTCACCCTGGTCAACCCGGTCGCCGCGTCCGCGATCGGCGTCACGCTGCTCGGGGAGGGCGTCCAGTACGGCGGGGCCGGTACGGTCCTGGCCCTCGCCGGGGCCGCGGCGTCCGTACGTGGCGTGATCCTGCTCAGCCGGCCCCGGGAGACCGAGGTCGGCGTCGAGCGGCCGGGCGCGGCCCACGTCACCAGAAGTCTCACCCGCATCAGCAATCTCACCGGCATGAGCCGGGCCCTCTGAAACGGAGACCACCAGATGACCACGACCATGACCCTGACCGCCACCACTCCTCAGATCCCCGTACGGGCGGCCGTGCGCGCGGCCGGACTGGTGGACGTACCCGCGGTGGTACGCCTGATCACCCAGCCCCAGTACCAGGCCCAGCACCAGGCCCAGTCCGAGTCCCAGCACCAGGCCATGGACTGGGAGGAGGCCCAGCGCGCCATGCGGCTGCTGCTGGCCCACCACGCCCTGGAGAAGGGCCAGGTGTGGGTGGCCGAGCGGGAGGACGACGGCACGCTGCTGGCGGCCGCCGTCTGGCTGCCGCCCGGAACCGGGGCCGACCCTCCCGGCCCGCACCTCAAGAGCCTGCTCGCCCGTGAACTCGGCACCTGCCCGCCCGAGTCCCCGGTCCTGTCGGCGATGCTGACGGCGGCCGGTCCCGACCAGCCGTACTGGACGCTGGTCGCCGTCTGCGCACCGGACGACACGGAGGCCTGGGACCGTACGGTGGTCGCGGATCTGCTGGCTCCGGGGCTGCGCGCGGTCGACGACCGGGCCGCCGCCGCCGTCGCGATCACGCTGTCCGCCCGGCACGGGGACCAGTTGCGGCCGCTCGGGTTCCGCGGGCCGCGCGAGGTGGGTGTCGCGCCCGGCGCGAGCGTGTGGATGACGACCCGCCGCGCCCCGGCCCGGCGTGCCGCGACCCGGGCGGCTACGCGGGCGGCGACCCGGGCCGCCGTGGGGCGGCGGGCGGTCGCCGACGCGGCGTCCGGTGAGCGGGTCGTGGTCCGCTGACAGCCGGCGGTTGACGGCGGGGTGTACGACGGATCCCGGTGGCCCGCCCCTCGGGGCGGACCACCGGGATCCTTTGCGTCCGGGCCCGGGTCGTCGGGGACCTAGAA
Organism: Streptomyces sp. CWNU-52B; assembly: GCF_047444975.1. NCBI lineage: Bacteria > Bacillati > Actinomycetota > Actinomycetes > Kitasatosporales > Streptomycetaceae > Streptomyces > Streptomyces sp. CWNU-52B. The sequence goes on from NZ_JBLFJV010000016.1 coordinate 229,641, forward strand.
CGTGCCCAGCTTGATGATCGACAGCAGTGCGGCCAGCTGGATCGCCGACGCGCCCAGGGCCTTGGGCCACGGCAGGTCGTGCGACTTGCCGACCATCAGCGTGAACAGCCCGCCGGCCACCACCCAGGTCACCCAGCCGAGGATCTGCACGAACGGCGCGTCGCCGCCCGCGAACATCGCGACGACCAGGCGGGGCGCGTCCGTGAGCGACATGATCAGCATGGAGAGGCCGACCGTGGGCTGCCAGGCACCGTCGCCGCCGAGCTGACGGGCGAGGGTGTGGGTGACGACACCCAGGATGAACGCGCTGAGCACGATCGCGATGGCCGTCGTCAGGACGATGGGCACCGCGTTGGACAGCGTGGCGTTGATGGCGTCCTCACGGGCGCCGTCGAAGCCGAAGACGGCCAGCAGGCCGTAGAGGAACGTCACGATGAGGGCCGGGCCCCACATCGTGTAGTCGCGCATCTGCAGGAAGGTCTGGTTCGGGCGCATGATGACGCCGCTCAGCAGTTCCTTCCAGCGCAGCCGCGGGCCCACCGGGGGCGCGGGAGCCTGGCCCGCACGGTAGGTGTCGCCGTGGGTGTACGGGTCCTCACCGATGGAGAACGCCGTCGTGTGCCCCGGCTGGTTGGCCGCGTACGGGTCCGGGGCCTGGGGGTGGTGACCGTGGTCGCCGAAATACTCCGGCTCACCGTGTCCGCCCGCCTGGGGCCACTGCTGCGGGCCGTTGCCGCCGCTGCCGTACTGGGGCTGTTGAGGGTGGGCCCCGGGCGCGGGGGGATAGCCGTACGACGGGCCGCCCGGAGGGGCCTGCTGTCCGTACGGCTGCTGCCGCTGTTGTTGCGGAGGCGCCTGCTGCGTGCGGTTGTCCCGGCCGCGTCCGATCCTGAATCCAGCCACGAATCGAACGTACCTGGTCCCGCTGAGTCACGTGCCGGGCCAGGGGCATCGGGCGGTCCTTTGCGGCCGACCTGTGACATCCCCTAGGGGCTGCCTGGGGGTCTGCCCTGCGTTGTGGCAGCGGCTGCTCGGGGTTCTGCCGTAGGGGGGCGGAGGCTCACCCGGCCGCCGGTCAACTGGGCCCCGGCTGCGTGTCGTACTCGGCGACCAGGACCTCGTCCTCGCGGACGGCGAGGTCGCCGAGTTCGACACGCGGTTTCCGCGCCGGTTCGGCAGTGCCGACGGCCGTGCGGTGGAACAGCCGGAAGCAGGGCGAAGGAAAGACCTGCCGGTAATTCCTCGGTGTCCCCGGCCCGCAGACGGATCAGGGGCTCAGCCGTTCGGGTCGAGGGGGACGTCCGACGGTTTGGCCGCGGCGAGTTTGCTCGCGTAGGAGGCGTCCCGGAGATCCAGTTGCGCGTGGCCGAAGTCGGCGTTCATCAACTTGTCGCGCAATTCCGTGCTGGGGAATCCGTTCCAGTCGACGAGCGGTGGATGGAACCAGGCCCCCGAGGCGTTCTCGACCGGTTCGTCGGAGCCGTTGCCCAGCCGCAGTGCGTGGGTCGACGCACCGTCCTGGTGATAGACGACTTTCGGGTGGGTCCCTTCGAAGGAGACCTGGTCGCGAGGGGTCGTGTGGTACGAGCCGTGCGCGGTGACCGACACGTATTCCACCTGGTTCGTGCTCTGGTTGATCCAGGTGATGACGTGTTCCCAGTCGTGGTTGTGCCCCGCGCCCGTGATCGCACTGCCTCCGGAGGAGGGCACATCCTTCTCGAAGTACGTGCCGTACGTGACGGCGCACCATCCGTTGTTGCAGGTGGAACGGGCGTACAGCTGGGACCGCTTGAGGCCGTCCGGCTCCCTGCAGCCCCCGGTCGCGCCGCCCACGAAATTCAGACCGGGGTTGATCACACCGAGCTGTGTGATGGCCGCGGCCGGGTAGCAGCTGTCCTGGTCGAAATCGTAGGCGGGGGAGAACGAGCTCTCGACCCCGCCGGCGTTCTGGGGCAGCCCCTGTTTGAAGAGGTCGCGGATCGGGCCCGTGGGATCCTCTCCCGCGCGATTCTCGACGCCCGCTTTCCCCTGGTGGACCGTGGACCGTGAAGGAGAGGGTTCGTCGTTGCCGGCTCCGGAAGAACTGCCGCCGCCCGTACAGGCGGCGAGGGCGAGGACGGGGCTCAACGCCGCTAAGGCGAGAAGCCGTGGAAAGCGTCGTGGGTGCACGGAATGCTCCTGAGTTCTCTTTCTTTCCGGCCCGCCGTTTGCGGGCCGCCAGGCATTACACGGTGCGAGAGCCCGATGCGGGTCACCGCCGTGCCCGGCCCGTCCGAGGTACCTTCGCCCGATGAACCTTCTGCTGACGGCCAACGGCCTGCGCAACGAGACGCTGCGGGACGCGCTGCGGGACATGCTGGGAAAGCCGTTCGGATCGGCGAACGTCGTGTTCGTCCCCACGGCGTCGGTCGCCGAGCCCGGGGACCACGGGTGGCTGGTCGAGGACCTGAACCTGCTGCGCGGCCTCGGCTGGCGGGAGTTCGACATCCTCGAACTGAACGGCCTGCCGCGGCAGTTGGTGCTCGACCGGCTGCTCCACGCCGACGTCGTCTACGTCGAGGGCGGCAGCCACTACCACCTCGCGCGCAGCATCACGGGCAACGGCCTGGCCGACGGCTTCCTGGAGGCGCTGGAGAGCCGGGTCTACGTGGGGGTCAGCGCCGGGTCGATGATCTTCAGCCGCAATCTCACGGCGCACTCCGCCGACGTCATCGGGGACGCCCCGGACCTCCATGTGCTCGGCGCGACCACCGTGGAGCCGCCGTTCGGCCTCTTCGACTGGTACCTCAAGCCCCACCTGTACTCGGCGAACTTCCCCGAGCGGGACGACGCCTGGGCCGACCGCATCGTCGCGCGGGCAGACTTCCCGCTCTACTTCATCGACGACGAGACGGCCGTGCGCGTCAGGGACGGCAAGGTGGACGTCGTCACCGAGGGCCGGTGGCGGTTCCATCCGTGACCCGACCGGGGAACCGGCTTCCCACCCGGCCGGGTCAGGCCGTGAGAGGTGGTGCGGGGGAAGCGGCCGGACCGTGCTCCTCCCGCACCGCGGGTCTGCTCCAGCGGCGGGCGACGGCGGCGCACACCATCAGCTGAAGCGTGTGATAGAGCATCAGCGGGAGTACGGCAAGACCGACGTCCGAGCCGGCGAACAGCACGGTGGCGATGGGCAGTCCACTGGCCAGGCTCTTGGTCGAACCGCAGAACACGACGGTCACCCGGTCCTCGTAAGGCACGCCCAGTCGCGAGGCCGTCCAGGTGATCAAGGTCAGCACGAGGGCCAGGAGCAGAGCGCACAGCACCAGGAGCCCGCCGAGGCGTACCGGGGAGAGCCGTCCCCAGATACCGGCCGTGACCCCCTGGCTGAACGCGGAGTAGACCACCAGCAGGATCGACCCGCGGTCGCACACCATGGTGATCCGGCGGTGCCGGCCGATCCGGTCCGCGATCCAGGGCCGCAGCGCCTGACCGAGCCCGAAGGGGACGAGCAGCAGCACCACGACGCTCAGCGCCTGGTCCGCCGAGAACCGTACGCCGCCGCCCAGTTCGCCCCGCAGCAGGACCGCGGCGAGCAGCGGAGTCAGGAACACACCGAGCATGCTGGAGAAGGACGAGGAACAGATCGCGGCCGCCACGTTGCCCCGGGCCAGCGAGGTGAAGGCGACGGCCGACTGGACGGTGGACGGGAGAACGCACAGGAAGAGCAGGCCGGTGGCGAGTTCGGCGCCGAGCACGGCTGACGGCAGAGCGGTGAACGCCAGTCCGAGGGCGGGGAAGACCACGAACGTGACGCAGAGGATGGGCAGGTGCAGCCGCCAGTGCCGCAGCCCGGAGAAGGCGGCCTGCGGGGACAGCCGCGCGCCGTAGACGAAGAACAGCAGTCCGATCGCGACCGTGGTGGTCGCCCCGACGACGTCCGCCGACCCGCCCTCGGCGGGCAGCACCGCCGCGAGGCCGATGGTGGCGAGCAGCGCCAGGACGTACCAGTCGACACGGCTCGACAGCGTGCGGTTCGACAGCGTGCGGCGCGGAAGCCGGAGTCGAGGTCTCAGGGGCATGGCGGGCGCTCTTCCTGTGGGGTGGGCGAGCCCGACGGCGCACACGTGCCCGCTTCCCGCGGCGCGGCAGGTGCGGCGGGTGCGGCGGATGCGGGCTTTCGGTCGGCGTCGCCCTCGGGGTCGTCGCCCCCGGTCGCCGCGGACCGCTCGTCCTCCGGCTCACCGCCGCGTTCCACCGGGGCGGCCTGCACGTGTCCGCTCGAACTGCCCGTCAGGTGCTGCTCGATGGCGCCGCCGCCTCCGTCGTGGTCGCTGCCCGCTGTGCCCTTGCTCAGGGGCGCGAGGACGTTGAGCGTTCTGTCGATCTCCAGCCAGGAGTCGGCGTTGGAGTTGTCGATCGTCACCAACGAGGGGCCGTGTGTCGTCTCCATGCCTCCGTCGGGCGCGTCGGCCCGCGCGGCTCCCTCCGCGAACTGCGCCGCGCACAGCACCCCGACGGCGACCGCCAAGGTGGCCCGTGCCGTGGGGACGGTGAATCCCATCATGCTTTTCCCGCTCCTACGTGACGTGGTCTGCCCAGGGCCCTGGGCCCGGTCCGCCGGGACACCCGCGAGGACCCGCGAGTGTCCCGGCTCTCGTCCGACTCACCCGGACTCACCCGGACTGACAAGGACTCATACGGCGACGGGCTGCGCCTCGACCGCGTGGTGCCGGCTGATGTTCCGCTCCAGCAGTTCGGTGGAGGCCCGGACACCCACCGAGCCGGTGGTGAACTCCGGAAGCCGTCCGTCGGCCTGCTTCAGCTCGCTGAGCGCGGTGTCGATGGCGGTGTGCGCGGCGAACAGGCAGGGCGTGCTGTAGATGGCCACCTGGCATTCCAGATCGGTCAGTTCGGAGAGCGAGAGCCTCGGCGACTTGCCTCCCGCGATCTGGTTGAAGAGCAGCGGCTTGTCGTTGATGACCTTCCGGATCCGGCGGATCCACTCGATGTCCCGTACCCCGTCGACCAGTACGACGTCCGCGTCGGTCTCCGCGAGGGCCTGGGCACGGCGCATGATGTCGTGGTCCTCCGTGGCGTCGGTGCGGGCCACGACGACGAGGTCCTCCCGGCTCTCCAGGACGAGGTTCAGCTTCTCCAGGTACTCCTCCAGCGGCAGCACCGTCTTGCCGTCCGCGTGCCCGCACCGCCGTGGACGCTTCTGGTCCTCCAGGATGACGCCGGACGCGCCGATCCGCTCCAGGCGCTGCACCACGTGGCACGCCACCTCCGGGTCCACGTAACCGTCGTCGATGTCGACCAGCAGGTGGTGGGCCGGGAAGGCCAGCCGGAGCCGTTCGACGAACGCGACCATGTCCGGCCACGCGATGAACCCGATGTCCGGCAGGCCGTAGTGGGACGCGGCGAAGCCGAACCCGGACACGAAGAATCCGTCGTAGTGCCGGGCGGCGACCGACGCCGAATACATGTCGTAGATACCGACGAGCGGAGTCGTTCCGGGCGTCTGGATCTGCTCGCGCAGCGTGCTTCCGTAAGACATGTCTCTCCTTGTGTGTTGCTGTGAACAGGCCGCTGACGGGGCGGGTTCGTACACAGCGCGGCGTCAGAGCTGACGGGCGCCTGCACTCGGGTCGAGGAAGGGAGCGGGCCGGGGGTGCACGAAGTGCACGAACTCTTTGCGGACCTGCGCATAGATATACTGACATTGCCAGCTATTTACCTAGAGACACGCGGGCCTTTACCTCAAGCCGCGGAAGACTTCCCACCATGGGGTGCCGCCGGTACGGACGGCGACGAAAGAGGCGCGCCAACCTCTTGTCGCCGCAGGCCGGTTGGGGCGCGTGCTACCTCGGGCGGGCCCGTTCGGTGCCGAGTTCGCACCAGACGTACTTGCCCGCCGTGCGGTCGACCTGGAACCAGCCCCAGTCGTCCGCGTAGGCGTGCACGATGCGCAGGCCCCGGCCCGACTCGTCGTCCTGCGGCTCGGTGACGACGGGCGGGGTCGGGTCCGTGTCCCAGGCACCGAGCCGCAGGGTGCGCCCCGACTGTCTGATCTTGAGAGCGGCGGGGCCGTCGGTGTGCCGGATGGCGTTCCCGATCAACTCGGAGACGAGTAGCTCCGCTGGTTCGACGAGGGTGGGGAGGTGGTGGCCGGTGAGGATGTCGCGGAGGGTCCGGCGGCAGATGCCTGTGGCGCGGGGGTCGTGGGGGATGTAGAAGGTGTACTCCCAGGACATACGGGTCTCCCGGTATGAGGTGGTGGGGGAGCGGTGCTCTTTCGCCGCCGCCACGGCAGGGCGGCGCCGCGCACTTCCACTCCGTAGAGTGTTCGTCGTGTCACAGACGGTAGAGGTAAAGGTTTCCCTCGGTCAACTCCGGCTGGAATACTGGCCCTCAACTCCCGGGAGAGAAGGGGCGTATGGCTTCGAGGGATGTCATCACCGCGCGTCAGGAACGGCTCGGCGCTGAGCTGCGCAAACTCAGGGAGAAGGCAGGGCTGACGCTCAGGGGCGCGGCGCAGGCGCTGGGTGTCCGGGAGAGCAGGCTGTCCAGCACGGAGGCCGGCCGGGTCGGGGTGAGCGCGGAGCGCCTGCGGCACTGGGCGGGTGAGTACGCCTGTGACGACGCGGCCCTTGTCGACGCGCTGGTGGCCATGGCCGCCGAACGGGGTCGCGGCTGGTGGGAGGAGTACCGAGGACTGCTGCCGCCCAGCTTCCTCGCCCTGGCCGAGCTGGAGCACCACGCCACGTACTTGCGGTCGTTCGAGAACCTGCACATCCCCGGGTTGCTGCAGACCGAGGAACACGTGCGGGCGACGTACGCTGCCGCGGCTTCGACGCGCGGCGAAGAGCAGATCGAGGCACGCGTCGCGTTCCGCCTGCGGCGCCAGGCGGTGCTCGAAGAGGCCGACTACGGGGTGGTGATCCACGAAGCGGCCCTACGTGTCAGGATCGCCGATCGCAAGGTGGCCCAACGGCAGTTGGCTCACATCCTGGAGCGGTCCGAGCGCCCTCGGATCACTGTGCGCGTCGTGCCGTTCGACGTGGACGGTTTCACGCACATCGGTAGCTCCATGCTGCTGGCGGGTGGACCCGTACCTCAGTTGGACACGGTCATGGTGGACTCTGTGCATGCCGGGACGTTCCTGGACGCGGAGGCGCAACTGCGCCTGTACCGCCGGGTGATCCGCTCGGTGGAAAGCGCAGCGTTGGGACTCGTGCAGTCGAGAGACTTCATCCACCGACTCGCGCAGCACGTCTGAGAGGACTCACGATGACAACCGTCGGCCTGTGGCAGAAATCCTCCTTCTCCGGACCCGAGGACGCCCCTAACTGTGTTGAGGTGGCTACTGGTTCGCGCACCCTTCTGCTCCGCGAGAGCGACGACCCCGACCACGTCATAGCCGCCGGCGGCACCGCGCTCGCCGCTCTCATACGGCACCTTCGCCGGTAGGCAGGGCCCCCTCCAGCTCGCTCGCCACGGCCAGTGTGTCCGACAGGCGCGCGCGGTCCTCGGTGCTCAAGGGGACCGCCCCCGCCTCCGTCAGGAGTGTGCGGGCCCGGACCGGGTCCGTCAGGCGCAGGGCCAGTTCCGCTCGGTAGACCAGGGTCTCGACCAGCTCGGCCGGGTGGGCCGCGCCCCGCTCCCGGGTGAGTGTCGCGTCGAGGATGCGGGCCGCCTGCCCGCTGTCGCCCTTCGCGTCCCCGAGGACCACGGCGTTCGCCAGGGCCCTGGCGAGCCTGCCCCCCGCCGGGAGCGGCTCCTCCGGGGACTCGGCTGCCGCGAAGAAGCGGATCCAGTTGCCGCCCGGGTCGATCACGCTGAACCCCGCCCGCGTGCCGGTGTTCTTGCGGCGCCGCGGGCTCGTCACGCGGGGGATGCCGGACATGGGCACCTTGCCGTACGCCGCGCGCAGGCCCTCGGCGAAGGATCGGTGCAGGGCCCCGGTGTCGGCGACGTACACCAGGCACGAGCCGTAGGAGTGCTCCGGTTCGAAGCCCTCGATCCCGGCGAAGTGCAGCTGGAGGTCCTCGCGCTGGACGCAGACGTACGGGTTCGGGCGCGTCTGCCGGTAGGTCGTCGTGAACCCCAGCGCGCCGTAGAACCCGGTGATCTCGTCGATGGACCGGCAGGGCAGCAGGGGAATCGTCAACTCGTTCGCCATACGGCTTCCTTGAGGTGGAGGTAGAAGCAGAGGAGTGGAGTAGTAAAACTTGATTACCTTGCCAGGGTAGCCGGTCGGTGAAACGCGGTGAGCCCGGTACCGGTGGCCCCAACCACCGGTACCGGGCTCACCGCCCGCGCGGACCCTCAGTCCGCGAAGTTCGCGCCGAGGACCGGCGTGCCCGTGCCCGGGATGCCGACCGTCGACGTGTAGATGCCCGCGGACGAGGTCAGCGTGCCGCTCGGGTTGGAACGCAGGGCGTAGACCGCGCCGTTGCCGGCGTTCTCGCCCAGGGCGCCGATGATCACGTCGCCCCGGCCGTCGCCGTCCAGGTCGTCGATGTGCACGTCGGAGCCGAAGACGTCGTTCGCCTCGTTGGAGTTCGGCACGCCCGCGGTGTTCTGGTCGAGGAACTTCGCGCCCGCGCCCGTGATGCCGGAGCCGTCCGCCGCGCCGTACAGGACGGTCGCCGAACCCGCGTCCGCGACCCCGGCGAGGTCCTCACCGGGCGTGCCGACGACCAGGTCGAGGTTGCCGTCGCCGTCGACGTCGCCGAGGTCGAGCTCGGAGCCGAAGCCGTCGCCCGACTCGCCGCCGCCGGGGACACCCGAGGTGTCCTGGTCGATGGTCTGCACGTCGCCGTAGGCCGGTCCGGAGGCGGTGCCGTGGCCGATCAGCGCGGCGCCGCCCAGCTGGGCGCCGTCGATGCCGTCGTCCCAGGAGAGGCCGAAGACGATGTCGTCGTAGCCGTCGCTGTCCGTGTCGCCGACGTCCGTGATGAAGCCGGCGGGCAGCTTCTGGTAGCTGGCCGACTTCACACCGCTCGCCGAGCCCGGGTACCAGAAGTTGGCGTTGTAGCCGTCCACGGTGTCGAGCTCGTAGCCGTTGACGATCAGGTCCTCGACGCCGTCGCCGTTGGCGTCTCCGGACTGGAGGAACCGGATGCCCCAGCCGTCACCGCTCTGCACGGCCGCGGAGACGGTGTAGCTGCCGCCGGTCGCCCCGGCGCGGGTGAACCCGCCACGGGTGACGTCGACGGTCGCTGCGGTGTACGTGCCGAGCGCCAGGTCGTCCTTCCCGTCGCCGTTGAAGTCGGCGGCCTCCAGGACGCTGCCGAACCAGTCGTGCTTGGTGGGGCGGGGGTCCGCGACCGTCGTGCCGCCCTTGAGGCCCGCGGCGGAGCCCCACAGGATCGCGACGGTGCCGCCGTCGACGTCGCTGCCGACGTCCTCGCCCTGGGCGCCGACCGCCACGTCGTCGTAGCCGTCGCCGTCGAAGTCGCCGTACGCCGTGTCGGTGCCGAAGTAGTCGTCCTTCTCGGCCGTGCCGGGGACACCCGCGGTGTTCTGGGTGATGGTGGCGTGCGCGCCACCGCCGTACAGGATCGTGAGCGCTCCGGCGGCGGCCTTGCCGTCCACGTACGCGCCGGTGGCGGAGACGGCGACGTCGGCGAGCCCGTCGCCGTTGAAGTCGGCGTCCTCGTCGGACACCGCCGCGGCGGCCGAGCCGACGGTCTTCGCGGCGGTGGTCGCGGCGCTCGCCGTGACGGCCGAGAAGGTGAGGAGCCCACCCGTCAGCGCGGCAGCGGTCGCCGTCGCGAGGGTGACTCGCAGGTGCTTGTGCATGCGGGATTCTCCTGCGGCATGCGGGGGCGCGTGTGGGCGCCCGCAGTCAATGGGGTGCGCGCCATCCGTGTTCACCCGGAGTACTCCTGGGATTCACGGACGGTTGGCGATCAGAAGACCCGCGAGGAGTGGTGAGGGTTGTATGTGCGTTCGAAGTTTTTTCTGCGACTTCCGTCAGCCCTCAGCGCCCAGGAACTCCGAGGTGGAGAAGGTGAGTCCGGGCTTCCGTGCGATCAGGCCCTTCTTCATGCCCGGGTACACGGCGACCGTGTCCTTGGTGTCCCCCTGGTAGGTGCGCACCACCAGGTCCGCGCGGCCGTCGCCGTCGAAGTCGGCCACCTTCAGCACCCGGGTGGTCCCCGCGGCCGGGGGCTGCACGGTCACCATGCCGGTCGCGGAGAGTCCGCCGGAGCGGCCCTCGATGATCCTCAGCTGCGAACCGCTGGAGACCAGTTCGCTCACCCCGTCGCCGTCGAAGTCCCCGGAGTCCAGGACCGTACCGGCGACGGCGAGTTCACCGCGTACGGTGCCCGGCACGTCGTACCGCAGGGCGGTGCCGCGCAGCGTGCCGATCGCCGCGTCGAGCCCTTTGCCCTTGCCGAACCGCCCGAAGGTGACGTCGACCCCCTTCGGGAGGGCGATCCCGGCGCCGGTCGGGCCCGCCGGGCCGCCCAGGACGAGCGAGGAGGCCGAGGTGCCGGAACCCTCGGCGGCGCGTACGAGCAGGTCGTCGTAGCCGTCCGCGTCGACGTCCACGGCGGGGCCGGTCGGGACGTTCCCCGGTGAGGCGAGCGGGGCGCCGGCCGCCTTCGGGGCCCCCTTGCGCGTGAAAGGCCCGCGCAGATAGCTGAGGCGCCCGTCGGAGGCGTGCACGACGAGATCGGCGGCCTTGTCGCCGTTGAAGTCGCCGCACACCGGCTGGTCGGGCCAGTCGTTGCCGAAACGTGCCTGCGCGGGGATCGCCAGCTTCACGGCCTTGCCGGACAGGCCCCGGGGCGAACCGAAGAGGATCTGCAGCGGCACCGGCGGCCGGCCCTGTCCGTCGTACGGCGGATCGGTCGAGACGACGAGGTCGGTGAAGCCGTCCTTGTCCAGGTCGCAGGCCGCCTCGGCGTCGAAGACCGCGGGCAACTGCCCCTCGGTGGCGGCGGCGTGCCGCGCGGGGCCGATCAACTGCCGGGCGGCGGGCGTGAGTCCCTGCCCGGACCCGTACACGACGCCGATGCCCGCGTCGTCGCCGTGCGTGTCCCGCTTCACGAGGTCGTCGAGCACGAGGTCGCGGTGCCCGTCGCCGTTGAAGTCGACGTCGACCTTGCTGCCCTTGCCGAGCGGCACGGGCACCCGCGCCGGGGCCTTGGCGACCGTGACGGGCTCGCGGCCGGCCGAGTCGGCGTGGTCCCCGCCGCCCGGCCCGCCGCACCCGGTGAGCAGCAGGGCGCCGCTCACCACGGCACCCGCCACACGTATTCCGCTCTTCCCCATGGCCACGTCAACCCCGACCGCATCGCGAGACAACAACTCGCACATGATGCGACGGAGAGAGGTCATAAGTCATCAGGGACGAGCGTCTTCAGTGCGGCACCGGTAGGGACGCAAGGGTACGAAGCGCCCTTACCGGCACCGTCGGGTCCGTCACGTGTTGCTGCTGTTCGAGCGGCCGAAGAACTCGATCTCCGCGATGGACGTCTGCTTCTTGGAGTCCGCGGCGTAGGCCGAGTCCAGGATGAACCGCACCGTGGAGACCTCCCCCACCCGGAACTTGCGGCGCTGGCCGCCCGCGATCCGGTCGAGGTTGATGATCTTGGTGCTCTTCTTTCCGTCCGCGGTGGTGATCTGCACCTCGATGCGGTGCGGGAGGGCCGACTCCTGGAGGTGCTCCTGCTTGGCCGAGACTCCCGCGGTGATGACCACGTCCAGCAGCCGGGTCGGATTGGCGAAGCTGGCCTCGATCCACTCGCCCTTGCCGGACTGCGAGACTCCGGGACCCCACCAGGTGTTGCTGAGGCCGTCGAAGGCGAGCTTCGCGCTGTGCCCGGGGTACGAGCGGGACGCCTTCATGGTGTCCGGGCCGACCGGGGCGCGCTTGGCGAAGTGGTCGCGGGTCGCGTCGACCCCGTCGCCGATGTTGGTGATGAGGGCGACGAGCAGGCCCAGTACGACGGCGCCCACGACCCAGTTCATGACGCGTCCGAAGCCGCGACGCAGTCGGGGGCGGTCGCCCGCCCAGGGGGTCTCCCGGTTGCGCCAGTTGAGCAGTCGGCGCCACCAGGACTGCCGGACCGGCGCGTACGCGCCGTCGCCGGACATCGGCATGGCGCAGCGGTTGCAGAAGTGCCGGTCGGGGCGGTTGGGGGTGGCGCACCAGGGGCACGGCGGGCCGTTCTCCGGGCCCGTCTCGGGGCCGGGGGCGCGTACCTGGGGGCGGTTGGCGACCGGCACGCCCGGCAGCACGGGGGCGACGGCGGGGGTGACCGGAGCCCGCGGTTCGGGGTCGCTCACCGGGATGAGGAGGGACCTGGCCCGGTCGCCCGCGGGGTCGGAGCCGGGAACGGAGCCGGGAACGGAAGGGGAACCGGCGGCGGGACCCGAGCCGGAGGGGTGCGGGACTCCGTATCCCTGGGCCACCCTGGGCTCGGTGTCGGAGCCGTCCGCGTAGGCGCCGGGCGCTGTTCCCGGGGCCGCCGCGGAGGCGCTCGCGGCGGCTGCCGCCGTGTTCCACAGTCCGGGCGGGGTCGTGTCCGAGTCGGGCGCGGCGGGTTCGGCCGGCCGGGACAGGTGCACACCGGCGCCCGCGGGCGAGGGTGCGCCCTGCTGGGGAACGGCCACGGTCTCCTGGTGCCCGGTTCCGGAACCCTGCGCGGAACCGGAAGGGGAACCGGAGGGGTGTCCGACGGCAGGTGAGGCCGTCGTGGCGGGCGGGGTCTGGGCCGAGCCCGCGCCGGGCACGTTCAACGAGTCCCACCGCGCGTCCTCGGCGGAGCCGCGGTCGGCCGTGGCGTTGCGCGCCGACGCGGAGGCGCCCGCTGACCGGTCCGAGTCTCCGGCCCAGCCGAGAACCGCCCCGCAGGAGTCGCAGAAGGGCTGCCCCGGCTGCGCGCGCGTGCCGCACTCGGCACAGCTCGTCGGGCTCGGTGTGCTCGACGCGCTCGGTGCGCTCGGCGCGCTCGGCGCGCTGGGGGTGCTCGGCGCACTCGGTGTGCTCGGTGCGCTCTTCGCCGGCTCCTGGCTTCCGACCCAGCTGAGAATCGCCCCGCAGGAGTCGCAGAAGGGCTTGCCCGGCTCCGGGACGGCACCGCACTCGGCACAGGTCTGTGCCGGCTCCCGTCCCGGGCCGGGGGTCTGGCTGGTCATCTCTCGGGAGTCCTTTCGGCCGCGGTCACCTTGACCGTGTACGGCATGTGGGCGGGTCGGGCGGCCGCCACGAGGCTGTCGAGGCGGTGTTCGTCCGCGGAGGTCGGGTCCGGCAGCCGCAGCGTGACGTGCAGGCTCGGGCGCTGGTCGCCGGGGACCGGTCCGAGGGGCCGGGCGCTCCAGGAGGCCCCGCCGCTCTCGGTGATCTCCGGGGCCACGCCGAACACCAGGCGCACCGCTTCGGACAGGCCGCGGCTGGTGCCCCGTACCCGGTGCAGGAAGGAGGCGGCGGCGACGGCGGCGCGCAGCCGGTCCTCCGGCTCGCTGCCGTCGGTCTCGGCGCCGACCCAGCCGGCCAGCCACTGGGTGAAGTCCACCGGTGCCAGGGCCGGAGTGAAGTAGGAATCCAGATTGTCGAGGACGGCCAGGATCGGCGCGAGCACGTCGTCGAGCCCGCCGACGAACCGCTGGGCCAGGTCGTCGTCGGCGAACACCGCGGGCAGCGTCTCACCGATGGGCGCGGAGGACCCCAGCCCGTCGATGGAGCCCCTCATGAGCGCCTCCCGGAAGGTGTCCGACGGCGCCTCGTGCTCGTACCCGTACCCGTACCTGCATCTGTAGCTGTCCGGTGGGTCACGTGCGGTCTCCGATCACGCGCACCCGGTGGTCGAAGGAGAAGACCAGGGACGGCGGGTCGAGGTCGATGCGGTCGGTCGCCTCGCCCCGCTTGCCGGACAGCGGGTCGGCCGGGTGGAGCTGGACCTCGTCGACCAGTTCCACACCGGGGACGCGCTGGAGCACGGCGAAGATCTCACCGGACTGCACGGGCCGGCCGAAGGGCCAGCCCCGGCCGTCGGCGCCGCCGGTCAGCGGGTCGAGGTGGCGGTAGAGGGCGTCGTGCGCCTGGCGGCGTACCCGGTCCGTGTCGGTGCCGCGGAAGGCGTGCACCGTGGCGACGACCGTGACGCCCTGGTAGAAGGGCGGGCCCACCGCCAGCCGGGTGCCGATCAGACGCCGCTGGTCGAGGTAGCGGGTGATGCGCTTGAGGAGCGCGTCACCGGGGACCAGCTGCTCGAAACGCAGCCGGCCACCGGGGTCGGCCACCGCCTGGGGCACGACCAGGACCCGTACCGCGTAGGCCCCGTACTCGCCCTCGTCGCCCTCCAGACAGGTGATGCGGGCCGTGTCGGGCGCGGCGCGGCGGGCGAGCTCCTCGTAGTCGCGCAGGGTCACCGCACGCTCCTGGGCGCGCAGGGTGATGGGCGCCCGGGTCTTCGCCTCGTCCACGGTCTCGCCGTCGACCCCGCCGCGTGCCGCCTCCCGGTTGACGACCTCGGAGACGTACGGGACGGACGTGCGCAGCACCTGGACGGCGCCGCGCGCCACGTTCCCGGACCGGCCGCCGCCGGTGCGGTAGCGCAGGGCACGGATGACGGAGCCCTTGGGGGCCACCGCCCCGTACTGGCGCAGGGTGCCGTCGGACTCCCGTACCGCGGGGCCGAAGGCGATGTCACCGGTGGCGGCGTCCAGGGTGATGTGCCGGTCGTGCGGGGTGGACGCGGCGAACGAGGAGACGACCTCCCAGTCGGTCCAGCCCTCGTGCTCGGCGGTCTGCAGCAGCACCGGAGGGGTGTCGCCCACCACGGGGGCGTTGGCCAGCCGCAGCCGCTGTCCGGGCAGGCCGCTGGACTCGCCGAGCGCCTCGTCGTTCACGGTCTCGGCGTGCACGGTCGAGGTGGTGCCGCCGAGCGTGAACGCCTCCACGGAGCGGACGGTCGGCGACGTCGTGTAGAAGGGCTGGTCGGCCAGCGCCTCGGTGACCCGGCAGCGCAGCCAGCCGGCCTCCTGCCCGCCGGTGCGGGTCAGGGTGTGCGTGCCGGGGACGTGCAGGACTACCTCGCCCGGCCGGTTCAGACCACCGGTGCCGTCCCGGTCGACCTCGCAGGCGGTCCAGCCGTCCTCGGTCCACGCCTCCCAGACCAGCGGGGGCTGGCGCGGGTCCACGCCGACACCGTCGACCCGGCTGTCCAGCTCCATCGCGACCGCGCAGTGCGGCACCGCGGCGCTCAGACCGATGAGCATGCAGTCCCCGGGGCGCGGGGACTCGCTGAAGCACATCAGGTCCTTGCCCTCGGCGAGGTCGGCGGTCCTGTCGGTGACGGGCTCACCGTCGCGCTGGACCACGAGGTAGCGCAACTCGCAGGGCACGATGGTCAGTTCGTCCTCGGTCGCGAAGACCGCCGCCTCCTCGCTCTCGGTGCGCGTGGTGGCGACCTCGGTGCCCACCGGCAGCACCACGGGCTCGTCCTGCGGCGCGGACAGCCAGAACGTGACATCCGTACGGGCCGCGGACGGCGGGAAGAGGGTGATGCCCACCAGGTCGAGGAAGGCCAGGTGGTTCTTCTCCGGCACCCGGTTGAGGCGGTAGACGATCTGGTCGGCCATGTGGGCGACCGTTTCCACGAGGGTGACGCCGGGGTCGGAGACGTTGTGGTCGGTCCACTCCGGGGCGCGCTGCTGGATGTAGCGCTTGGCGTCGTCGACGAACTGCTGGAAACGGCGGTCGTCGAGGTTCGGGGAGGGCAGGGCCATCAGTGGTCGCTTTCAGGGGAGTTGCCCGCACCGGGGAGGTCGGGTTCCTCGTGGGAGGGGATGACGTAGAACGGGAAGACGAGGCTGCGGGGGTTGTTGGTGCCGCGGACCGAGTAGCGGACGTCGATGAAGAGCACGCCCTGTTCGGTGTCGCTGCCCGCGGTCACCTCGACGTCGGTCACCTCGATGCGCGGCTCCCAGCGGTCGAGGCTGGTGTACACCTCGTGCTGGATACGGCCGGCGGTGGCCTCGTTGACCGGGGCGAACACCAGGTCGTGGATGGCGCAGCCGAACTCGGGGCGCATCGGCCGCTCGCCCGGCGCGGTGGCCAGGACGAGGCGGATGGCCTCCTCGACCTCCTGCTCACCGCTGACCATGGCGATGCCTCCGGTGGGCCCGATGCGCAGCGGGAACGCCCAGCCGGTTCCGACGAACTGCTCGGCCATCAGGGAGCCACCCGTCCTCTCGTCGTCGTCACGGTCCTGCGCTTCGTGGTGCTGCGCTTCGTTGTCCTGCTGCTCAGGTCACTGCGGTTCACTGCGCTGCGGTTCACGGCACTGCTTCTCTCGGCCGTCACGGGATCGGGTACAGCTTCTTGTTGACCGTCACGAGGCCCATGATGTCGACGTTGACGGCCCGGATGCCCACCTGTCCCACGGAGTTGATCTGCGTGGTGCCGGCCGCGGTGATCGTCGCGGCACCGGCCGCCTTGAGACTGAGGGCACCCACCGCGTCCACGGCCACGGCGCCGCCGAGGGACTTGAGGCTGACCATCCCGCGGCCCTGGATGTTGACCAGCCCGCCGCTCTTGATGCTGATGCTGCGCCGGGCGCTGAGCGTGAGATCCGTACCGGCCTCCACGGACACCGAGGTACCGCCCTTGATGCTGACGGCGCCCTTGCTGTCCACGGTGATCTCGGTCTTGGTGCGGTCGAGGTTGATGGTCAGCCGGTCGTTGCCGGTGGCCAGCCGGACACCCTGCTTGCGCAGGCCGGTCTGCTGGCTGAGCAGGTCCATCCGGTTGCCCTCACGGTCGGACACCGTGTGCCGGATCGCCTTCTTCTTGACCGGGTCGTGCAGCCACACGTCCTTGACGTTGGTCGGCTTGTCCACGCCGTTGTAGAGACCGCCGATGACGAACGGGTGGTCGAGCGCGCCCCGGTCGAAGGCGACCAGCACCTCGTCCCCGACGTCCATCGGGAAGATCCCGCCGCCCGCCTTGCCGCCCATCTGCACGGTCCGCGTCCAGTCGCTGACGTACGCGTCGTCCAGCCACGGGAACTGCAGCTTCACCCGGCCCTGCTTGAGCGGGTCCTGTACGTCGGTGACGAGCGCGTTGGCCACACTCGGCAGCCGGGACCCGGCGCCCGCGCCCCCGCCGCCGCCCGACGTCAGGCCGAACAGGGAGCGCCACTGCCGGCCGCTGACGGTCACCCAGGTCTCGTAGTGACTGCCCGCGCCGAACGTGTGCCGTACGGAGGTGACCGTGTACTTGCCCTCGAAGGGGACGCCCACGTCGGTGAGCGCGATGGCCACCCCGGGGCGCAGCACGGGATTGCCGCGCACCGTCACCTCCAGCTCGGCGAACGAGGAGGTGATGTCGTCCGCGAGGGAGGAGGCGCCGAACTTGGCCTCGGGCCGGCGGTCGTACGGGATGTCGGTCTCGACCAGCTTGGCGGCCTTGAAGGCGTTGGCCGCCTTCTGCGGGGTGCTCCCGATGCTGATACCGGGGTAGGCGCCGGCCTTCTTGAGCTCGACGATCTTCTTCTTGGCCGTGATGTCCCAGCCGCGCGCCTCGACCTTGTCGACCTGGTCGGCGGCGGTGACGGCGGCCCGGCAGCGCAGGACGTCGACCCGGCCCCGCAGGATGCGGGGGTTCGACTCGCCGGGGGCGGACACCGGGGGTGCCTTGGACGCGGGGTCCGGTTCGACGAACTGGAACTTCCCCTTCGCGTCCAGGGACATCACCATCTCGTTCTCGTCCGCGAGCCGCGCCAGGAAGTCCCAGTCCGTCACGTTCGACTGGCTGATGAACTCGTAGACGGTCTTCGTGCTCTGGATCGTCCCGATCGCGATGCCGTTCATCGAGGCCAGCTTGCGGGCGATGTCGGAGGCGGTCTGGTTGCGGTACGCGGCCACCCTGCGCACCCGCATCAGCCGGTGGCCCGGGTCGTACCCGCGGATGACGGTGAACGTACCGGTGCCGTCGTAGTCGGTCTCCATGCCGGTGACCTCACCGGTGAGCAGCGGGTCCGTCGCGCCCTTGCCGTTGGCGATGGGCGCGAGGACCACCTTGGAGCCGAACCTGACGTTCAGCTTCTCCAGCAGGTCCCGGCCGGGGTCGCGGAAGGTGAGCCGGAACTCGGCGGGCACTCCGGCCCCGAGGTCGACCCAGCCGCCGACGAGCCGGTTGATGTACTTGGACGGGATCTCTTTGCTGTCGAGGCGGACATCGAAAATGCTGGAGAAGGACGGCTTCGCCATCAGAAACGCACCTCCGAGGGCGCCGGAAGGACGAGTTCGACACCGGTGGGCAGGCGCGAGGGGTCGTCGATCCCGTTGGTCTCGGCGATCGCGCGCCAGGCGGACGCGTTGCCGTACTCGTGCCAGGCCAGCGACTGCAAGGAGTCACCCGCGACGACCCGGTGCACCCGCTGCGCGGTGAGCGCGCCCGAGGTCGGGTTCTGGCCCAGGGTCTTGTTGGGGATCTCGTGCAGCGACACCTGGCAGGTGGCCCGGATCGGCACACCGGTCGTACCGAACAGCGAGTAGGTGACGCTGACGGAACTCACGTACGCGGTGAAGCGCGCCGTCGAGAACGAGCCCCACTGGAGCACCACCCAGGGCGGTGAGGGCTGGTCCGCGTCGACGCTCTTGGCCGTCACCCTGCAGCAGTCGAGCAGGGCTTCCGCGTTCTTCAGGACCGCGTTGCTGCTCGGCTTGGTGGACGAGTCGAGGAAGATCTCGACGGTCATCTCGGCGGGCTCGGGCCCCATGAACTCGGGGACCGTGCCGTCGCGCACGGCGACGGCCGGCGTGTGCTTCCACTGGGCCCGCCGGCTCATCTGCACCTGGGACGGGTTGAAGTCGCATTTGAAGGTCTTGATCAGACCGCCCGGGTTGGTGCTCTCGCCGACGGGCGGCTCGTGGATGGCGATCGAGGCGCGCACGAGGCTCTTGCCCGCGCCGCCCTTGCTTCCCTTGGCCATTGGTGTTCCGCCCCTCAGTCCGTGAAGCCGTGGTGAGTGATCTCCAGGACCTCGGTGGCCACGTTCGGGTTGGCCGGGTCCAGGGAAGGGCCCTGCCAGCTCACCGGCAGGACGTCGATGAGCCCCCAGTGCGCCACTTCCGAGCCGTCCGCGCGCAGCGCGGCGATCTGCGCGGTCGGGCGCTTGATGCCGGTGGCCACGGAGGAGATCCAGGCCGCGACCTTGCTGGTGTCGGGGGTCAGCGGCCGGGTCAGCCGGATGTTGGAGAAGGTGACACGCGACGGAAGCTGCCAGACGAACCCGTTGTTGCCGCCCTCCTGGCGTTGCTCGATCTCCACCGCCGACGAGAGTCCCTCGCACCCGTTGAAGTAACCGAGGCTCTCGCCGTCGATGGTCAGGGTGAAGAAGATGGTGGAGCCCGGGTCGAGATCGCGGGACATCGGGGGCGGCCTTTCTGCGAACGTCGGTGGTGCGGGGGGGCGAACGGGGGCCTACGGGTCAGCGACGCGGGTCGCGGAGTTTGCCGATCCGCTCACGGTCGAGCCGCAGCTCGGTACGGACCAGACGGGTGATCCGGCCGATCAGTCTGTGCGTCAGTTCGTCCAGCTGGAAGTCGGTCAGGGAGCGGGGGTCGAGCTGGCCCTCGGCGACGGCGGAGTACTCGGGAAGGTCTTCGCTCTCGCTGTAGGAGGGCGGCGGGCCCTTGTCGGAGCCCGACCCGGACGAGCCGGCCGAAGCGTGTGACGTGCTGTGGGCCGAGACGGTGGAGACCGCCGTGGTGGTCTTGGCGGGCGACGGCAGGATCCCCTCGAACGCCCGCTGCACGGAGACGGGGACGGGGGTGGGCGCCGGCGCGGCAGGCGTGACGAAGCTGGCGAGAGCGGTGTTGCCCGGCGAGGGGCTTGCCGCGCTGCTCCTCGCACTGCCCGACGGCTTGGCCGTCCTGGGCGCGGCGACGGCCTGCCGCTGCACGACTGCCGGTCCCGGGTACGCGCTCGGCTGCGACAGGGGCTGCGGAGGCCGGCTCGGGGCCGTCCTGGCGGCGCCGGTCGGCGGAGCGGCGGCGGAACCGGCCGCGGCGGCGGCCTGAGCCACCGCGAGGAGCGGCACGGCGCGGCCGGCCGGTGCGTGGGGCGCGACCGCCCGCTGCACGGCCGGTGCCGCACCGGGTGATCCCGGGCGGCTGTTCCGGGCCGCGACCGTGGGCGCGGGGCGGCGCAGCGGGACGGCCGCCGTGGGTGCCGGGCGCCGGCCGGCGGGGGGTGCCGCGGGCGTCAGGAGCGGGGCGAGGGCGCGAGCGGGGGTCAGGCCCCGCATCGGAGCGACGGCGGTCGGCGCGGAGGTGCTGATGTCCGAGCGCTGCACTGTCGGCGCGGGTCCTGACACGGGCATGGGTCCGGCTGATCCGAGTGCGGGTGTGGGCGCGGGTGCGGGCTGCGACCCGGGTGCCGATACGGGGGTTGCCGTGGACGTGCGCCGGCCGGCGGGGGCAGCGGCGGTGGGTGTCACCGCGGGCGGGTTCGCCGTGGCGCGTTGTACGGCGAGGGCGTTGGTGGCCGGGGCCTTGAGGGGCACGGCCGCCGGAAGGCGGCGGGAGCGGGGCGCCGACGCTGACGCCGACGTGGAGGTCGGTGCCGGTGCCGGTGCCGATGTCGGCACCGGTCCTGGTGTCGTTGTCGGTGTCGCTGTCGTGGTGCCGGGGACACGGGCCACCGGTGCGGAGGTACCGCCCGGTGCCGTGCCCTGGCCCGCTGATGCCGCGTGCTGGACGGAAAGCGGTCCGGCCGGGCCCTGACTAGCGGTGGAGGTGGGCCCGGAGAGCGGCCGGGTGCCGGTGGGCGGGGCGGAGAGAGGCGCGCCGAGCAGAGGCCGCTGCCGCGGTGCGGAGGAGGTGGCGCGCTGGACCGGGGGCGCGGACGGCGTGGTCGCGGCGTGGGGTCCGTTCGCGGCGGCCGAGGGCGCGGACGTGGTCGCCGCCGAGGCCGGGGCGGGGTCGCTCGAAGCCGGGGCCTGGCCGATCGGCGGAGTCGAAGGGACCGCGGACGGCGGGGTGGCCGGGGTGACGGGGAGCGGGGCCGGGGTCGGAGCCGGCGGGTTCGAGTGGGCGGGCGTCGAGCCGATGGGGGCGGACGGGTTCCCCACGGTCGGCGCGCCGAGGCCCACACGCCTCGCCCCACCGGACGCGCTCCGCTGCACCGGGTACGTACCCGAGGCGGGAGCGGGAGCGGGGGAGGGAGCGGAGGCGGCGGGGGAGGACGGGGCCGCCCGATGGCCGGGCCCGGTCGCCGCGCCGGACGAACCGGTCGCCGGTGTCGTACGGCTGCCGGGTCCGGCGGTCGCCCGCTGGACGACGGCTGCCGTGTCGGCGGACGGCGAGGCCTGACCCTGACGTGCGGGGCCCGCCGGTGGGGCACTGGGGCCGGTGGTACTCGGACCGGCCGCGGGGGCGCCGCCGCTCTGACCGCTCGCCGGGCGGACCGGGCCGGGGGCGGGGCTGCTGGAACCGGTCGAACCGGTCGAACCGGCCCTCGCGCGCTGGACGTTCACGGGTGCCCCGGCGGCGGGAGCCGCCGCGCTGCCGGAACCGGAAGAAGTGGCACCGGAAGAGGCGGAACCGGAACTGGCGGAGGACCGCTGGACGCTCGTCGGCGCGCTGCCCGATCCCGACCCGGACGCCGTGCTGCCCTGCGGGCCGGCCGTCGCCCTGCCGGGACTGCCCACGGCCGGAGCCGGAGACGGGGTCGAAGACGAGGTCGGTGTTCCGGTGGACGCCGCCGGTGGCGTGCTGCTGGTACCGGCCGCCGCCCGCTGGACGTTGACCGGTGAGGTGCTGGGGGCGGTACCGGAAGTGGCCGCCGGCTTCTGGGCCCGGACCGGCGCGCTGCCGGTGCCGGGCGCCGCCGGGGCAGGACCTGTGGTCGTCCCCGGGCGTGCGGGGGCCGCGCCACGAGCGTCGGCCGTCGGGGCGGGCCCGGTCGTCGACCGCTGGACGGCGGGAGCCGGGCCGGTGGAACCGGTGGACCGAGCGGCGGCAGGACCGGCAGGCGTACCGCCGGGAGGAGTTGCCGCACTCGCCGGACCGGTGGCACCGCTCGCGGCCGAAGCCGAAGCCGAAGCCGAAGCCGAAGCCGAAGAAGGAGCAGGCGAAGAAGGAGACGGCGAAGTCGTGCGTGTGGCAGGCGAGGTGGGTGCCGCAGGCGTGGCAGGTGCGGGCGGCGTGGCCGCCCGGCTGCCTGAACCGGCCTGTGCCCGCTGCACGTTGGCCGCCGCCGCCCCGCCGGAACGGGACGCCGTGCTGCCGGGACCGGCCCCCGTACCGCCGGCCCCGGCAGCGCGGCCGCTGGAGCCGGTCGCTGCACCGCCACCGGACGCCGCCCTGACGGGCCCCGTCGAAGCCTGGCCGCTGGAGCCGCTGGAGCTTCTGGAGTTGCCGGAGTCGGCCCGGACCGGGCCGGCCGCCGGGGCGCGCTGGACGTCGACCGCCGGGCCCGCGGTGGGCGCGGTCGCCCCCGGGCCGGCGCTGCCCGACGCCACAGGACCCGACGCCGCAGGAGCCGGCGCCGGGGTGTCCGACGCGGTCGGGCCCGACGACGCGGGCCCCGCCGATGCGGGGCCCTGCGCGGTCGGGCTCGACGAGCCGGTGGTGGCCTGAGCTGTTCGTCGGGCCACCGGCAGAACCCGCTGCGTCACAGCGGGCGTGGCGGGCGCCCTGGTCAGCGGGCTCTGCCGATGGGGTCGGGGAGGTGCGGCGGTCACTCGGGGGCCCGTCGGACGGGACGCCGTGACCGAGTGGGCCGCACGCTGTACCGGTACCGGTGAGGCGTCGCCGCGCACCGGCGCCTGTGCGGCCTCCGTGGTGTCGGCGGTCGCCACCGGCAGGCTGCGCGAGGGCGCTTCGAGTCCGGGGACGGGTACGGCCGACGTGGTGAGCGCGTTCCTGATCAGGCCGCCCGGCGCCCCGTCGAGGACCGCGTGGGACAAGGTCCCGGTGAAGGAGGGGTTCTGCCAGGTGCTCAGCCGCCCGCCGAACCCGGAGTCCGCGACACCGGGCCGGCCCACGGCGGACCGCTGGATCGACGGCAGCCCGGCCCAGCCGACCACCGGGGCCGGCCCGGCACCGGCGGCCGCACCCGTGACAGCGGCACCCGGGCTCGTACTCGTATGCCCGGAGTCGCTCGTACGCGCTCCCGTACTCGCTCCGGTGGGAGCGGAACCGCCGTTCCCGGCAGCCGGGTTCGCCTCGGAGGCCGGGGTGACCCCCGGCCCGGGACGTGCGGCGGACGCCGCCGCACCGCCCCTCAGTCGGTCGAAGAACCCCACCCGATCAGCCCTCCGCCTCGCCCCGGGTGACCAGGGACGCGATCTGTTCCGTGTAGCGGCGGCGATCCTGGTGTTCGAGATCCAGGATCGTCTCCAGGCTCCAGTGGAAGTGGTAGGCGACGTACGCGATCTCCTCGTGCAGCCGGTCGGTCGCGTACGTCACGATTCCCCCAGGCGGCTCCCGCCGAGTTCGACCTCGAAGGGCTCCGAGCAGTGGGGGCACTCCACAGCGGCGCGGGTGTGGCCCTCGGCGTTGACCTGCCGGTAGAAATCCTGCAGGAACGCGAGGTCGGAGGCGAACATGTTCTCCACCACCCCGTCGTGCACCATAGCGACCGTGCCGAGCCGGGTGATGACCCGGCCCAGCAGAACCACCGACAGATAGGCGGGGTTCTCCTGGACACGGACGTCCCGCAACGGGATCAACTCGTCCCGCGCGGTGGCGAGACGCATCACGCCGTCCCGGTGCACCGTCCCCGAATCGTCGACGTAGCCGCGCGGAAGCTCGAACGGGAACTCCGTCCGCAACGGCTGCGCCACCGGCGCGGGCGCCGGAGCCGGGGCGGCGGCGGGCGCCGGAGCAGCAGTGTGCTCCGCCGCCGCCACCGGTCCCGGCTCCGGCGCCTCCACGGCCGGGCCCAAGCCCGCCCTGGCAGTGGTACGGCGCATTACTCGATGACCAGTTCTTCGAAGACGATGGTGACGGTCTCGGTCAGCGCGGCGGCCTCGCCGGCCTTCAGCGAACTGGAGTCGATCTTGCTGCACCAGGCGTTGCGCATGTTGTAACGCTTCACCGGGTTGTTCTGGTAATCCATCATGATGATGGAGGCGTTCTTGCGCGCCGTGCTCATCTGGCCGGAGATCGAGTCGTTGATCCACGTCGTGAACGCCGGAGACTGGGTCATACCGCGCACCACGGTGCACTGCCCGTCCTTCTGCACGCCGGGCATGAGGCTGACCTCGGGCCTGCCCTGCGCCGAGTTCGACAGGTGCTTGATGACGTCCTGTTCGATGCTGAGGCCGTTGACCTCGGCGAGGTACTCGACCATCACGCCGTCGATCTGGAGACCGAAATTATGTGAAGTGAGGGCGTCACCCGGGCTGAGACTCATCTGTTCTCTGTCCTTCTGAGGGTTCTTGTCGGTGAGGTACGAGGAGGAGGCGGGGTGCGCGTGCCCGGAGGCACGCGCACCCGGGAGCTAGTCAGGAGTAGGCGGTGCCTACTCCTCCAGCTCGCCGCTGCCGCTGGAGAACTGCGCCAGCCTGAAGATCACGAACTCGGCGGGCTTGACGGGAGCGATACCGATCTCGCAGATCACCCGTCCGAGGTCGACCGACTCCGGGGTGTTGGTCTCCTCGTCGCACTTGACGTAGAACGCCTCTTCCGGCCGCTGGCCGAAGAGGGCGCCGCTGCGCCACTCGTTGACGAGGAACGCCGAGACGTTGCGCCGGATCCGGGCCCACAGGTTGTGGTCGTTCGGCTCGAACACCACCCACTGCGTACCGAGGAGGATCGACTCCTCCAGGTAGTTGAAGTACCGGCGCACGTTCAGGTAGCGCCAGGCCGGGTCGGAGGACATGGTGCGGGCGCCCCAGACGCGGATGCCGCGGCCCGGGAAGGCGCGGATGCAGTTGACGCCGATGGGGTTGAGCAGGTCCTGCTCACCGCGGGTGATCTGGAGCTCCAGGTCCACCGCGCCGCGGACGACCTCGTTGGCGGGCGCCTTGTGCACACCGCGCTCGAAGTCGTTGCGGGCCCAGATACCGGCGACGTGGCCGCTGGGCGGGGTCAGGCGGGACTGGCCCGACGCCGGGTCGAAGACCTTGACCCAGGGGTAGTACAGGGCCGCGTACTTGGAGTCGTAACCCGCGGTCTCCTGACGCCAGACACGGATCTCACGGGCGTTCAGGCTGGGCGGCGGGTCGATGACGGCGACGCGGTCGCCCATCAGCTCGCAGTGCGAGATGAGACCGAGCTGGACGGCCTTCACGGCCTCCAGGTCGATCGCACCGCGCTGGTAGGCGGCCATCAGGTCGGGGACGGCGACCATGGAGATCTCGTCCACGGCCTCCAGGCCACCGAAGCCGGTGCGCTCGGCGGAGTCGCCGAGGTACTGGGCCGGGCCGGGGTGGGAGTCGTCCGCGCCGGCCGGCACGACGGTGCCGGAGGCCGGAGCGCCCGCGAGGGCCACGGTCTGGTTCTCGGGGCGGGCCAGCTGCGCGCTGGGGGCCGCCTCCGTCACGGTGATGAGCTTGGAGCGCTCCTTCACCTGCGTGACGACGTAGTTGCGGCCGCCCTTCTTGGCGGTCACGTCGAAGGACTCGACCGGCTTCTCGCCGTCCTTGACGATCAGCTTGAAGCGCTCGGCGGGGCCCTCGCCGTCGGCGTCCGCGACCTCGACGGTGAGCGAACCGCCGCCGTTGGCCGTGACGTTGAAGGTGCCGAGCTGCTTCGGCTCACCGGCGGTGAGCGCGGCCTGGCCCGCGGAGCCGGAGACGGCGGCCGGAGAGGCGCCGTTCTCCTGCACGCCCGCGGCCACGCCGCCGACACGCACGACGTACGCCGCGCTGCCGCCGTTGTTGAAGAACCCGTACACGGAGTGTGCGAGGTAGTAACCGTCGGTGAAGGCTCCGAAGGCCGCGACGTACTGCGACCAGTTGGTCACCAGGGTCGGCTCATTGAGCGGACCGGTCGGGGCGAGCCCGACGAAGGCCGCCACTGACGTGCCCACTCCCTCGATGGGACGCGAGCCGCTGGCCACCTCCTCGACGTATACGCCGGGTGACAGGTAGGACGGCATGCTCTGCTCTCCTCGGGGTACGAGACAGGTCTTCTCTGACTCTCACGCCTGTGGCATGCCGGTTGAAACGTCCTGAGGTACCTGATCGGGGGCAGCGATGTTGCCCCGCGGGGCAACCGCTTCCATGTAGCGTCCATGCAGATGGCGACGGACCGTCACACGGTGCTACACAGCGGTCTCGTCCTCCGCGCGCTGCACGGCTCCGCCGGCCGCCTGGCCGCCGTCCGGAGCCGAGGGTGCGGCGACGGGCGCCGGGGCGGACATCACCCGGGCCGCGTTGGCCTCGGCCTCGCGCTCGAACTTGTCGCTCGGGTCGCTGACCTTGACGCCGTTCCCGTTGTCCGTGCCCGCCACCGGGCCGCTCCGCTGCTGGATCACATGGGTCAGCTCGTGCGCCAGGGTGAGCGGGTCCTTGCCCTGGGGGCCGAGGACGACATGGTTGCCCGAGGTGAAGGCGCGCGCTCCGACCTCCGCCGTGGACTGGCGTGCCGCGCTGTCGTCGTGCAGGCGCACATCGCTGAAGTTGGCGTTCAGCCGGGCTTCCATGTCGCGCTGCACGGGAGCGTCGAGGGGCTTTCCGGGGGTCGCGAGGACCTTGTGGACGCTGGAGTCCTTGGGCGACGGCGCCGCTCCGTGGCCGCACATCGGGTTGTGCTCGTGCTGCTCCGGCGGCGCCATCCGCCGTGCCACGGCGGCGTTCCCCGCGGACCGCTGGAGTTCCAGAACCGCCTCGGGGGTCAGGGCGGCGGGGGACCGGCCCGCGCCGAGCGCCCGGCCCGCTCCCGTACCGCGGAGGGGGGCGGGCTTCTTGACGCGTGCGGCGTCCTGCTTGCCGGCGGTGGACGGTTGTTGCTGCGAACGCATGCGAAACCCCAGAGCGGCGTGGTGGGTGTAAATCCCACATCTAGCGCACCCGGTCACGGTCCGGTAGGTCCGTCGGGGCAGACCTGAGGGCAGACCCGGGGCCTGCTGCGGCCGCGCGGCGCCCGGCCGCCGTCGGCCGGAACCGCGTGAGCGTCCTCAGGTGCAGCCGATGGCCTCTTCAGGCAGTGGCTCCCTGCCCAGGAGCCGCCTCTTGAAACGTCAACTCGCGTTGTACCGTCGCTTCGTGAGCCTCTGGACTTCCCTGGAACCCGCCTCCGCGACTGTGGACCCGGGTGGCAGTACGACGGTGCGGCTGCGGCTGCGCAACACCGGTGACGTGGTGGACGAGTACCACTTCGAGGCCGTGGGGGACCTGGCTCCCTGGACCAGGGTGGAGCCGCAGTCGCTGCGCCTGTTTCCGGGTACGACGGGTTCGGTGGACCTGACGTTCTCCCCGCCGCGCACTCCGGACGCGACCGCGGGTCCCAATCCGTACGCGGTCCGCATCACGCCGGTCGAGCACCCGGAGGCGGTGACCGTCCCGGAGGGGAACCTGACGATCACTCCGTTCACGGAGGTGCGGGCCGAGTTGGTGCCGCCGACGGTCAAGGGCCGGTTCCGCGGACGTCCGAAGCTCGCCGTCGACAACCTGGGCAACACGAAGCTGACGGCCTCGGTGAGCGGCAGCGACAACGGCGACCAATTGTCGTACGAGATCCATCCGAGCAGTGTGCAGATCGAGCCGGGCCGTGCGGCGTTCGTGAAGACGACGCTGAAGCCGCGGCAGATCATCTGGTTCGGCTCGAAGGAGCAGCGGCCCTACACCCTGGCCGTGCAGCGCTCCGGTGTCACACCGCTGGACGTCGAAGGCATGTACGTCCAGCGGGGGTTCCTGCCGCGCTGGCTCGCCACCTTCCTCGGCATCTTCCTGGCCCTCGCGGTCACCTTCGTGATGCTGTGGATCGCGTACAAGCCGCAGGTGCGCAGCGCCGCCACGGAGAAGCTGGACGAGGCCGGCATCAGCACGCTGGCCCCCTCTCCCTCCCCTACCGTCGAAGCACCCAAGGCCCCCTCAGCCGAACCGGAGCCGGAGCCCTCCCCGTCCTCCGCGGGCGACTCGGGCGGAGGCGGAGGCGCCCCGGCCCCGAAGCCGACGAAGACGAAGGCGCCCGGTGTGGTGCCCGCCTCCGACATCCTCCTGTGGAACACCACGACCAAGAAGTGCGCGGACATCCCGGGCACCGACAAGGGCGAGGTGAACGGCGTGGTGCAGCAGGACCAGTGCAACGAGAGCACCGACGACAACCAGATCTGGAACCTGGAGCAGCGCTACCCGAAGCTCGGCCCCGGCGGCTCCGTCCTCTTCCAGATCCGCAACGTCAAGGACCAGCTGTGCATGGACCTGCCGGGCAGGGGCGCCCAACCCGTCAGGACGCCGATCAACGAGGCCGACTGCACCGGCACCACCGAGGACAACCAGCTGTGGTGGGTCGACAAGCAGGAGAGCGGCGACTACTGGATCCGCAACTACGCCAGCAACAACAAGTGCCTGGACGTCTCGGGCTACAGCACCGGCGTCAACAACACGAAACTGACGCTCTTCGACTGCTCGAACACCGATGACCAGGAGTGGCAGATCCGTCACCCCTCGGACGACTGAGACCGGGGCACCCCTCGCGGCCTCTTCGGGCACGCAACGTGCCCCGTGGCTTCCTGACTTGGTATCAGGGTTACGTTTAACTTCCGGAGTGAGCCTATGGACTTCCCTCGAGCCCGCCTCCGCGACTGTGGACCCGGGTGGCAGTACTACGGTGCGGCTGCGTCTTCGCAACACCGGTGATGTGGTCGACGAGTACCGCTTCGAGGCGGTGGGATCCCTCGCGCCGTGGACCGTGGTGGAGCCGCAGCTGCTGCGGTTGTATCCGGGTACGACGGGTTCGGTGGACCTGACGTTCTCCCCGCCGCGCACTCCGGACGCGACCGCCGGTCCGAACCCGTACGCGGTGCGCGTCACGCCCACGGAGCACCCGGAGGCGGTGACCGTTCCGGAGGGGAACCTGACGATCACTCCGTTCACGGAGGTGCGGGCGGAGTTGGTGCCGCCGACCGTGAAGGGCCGGTTCCGCGGGCGTCCGAAGCTGGCCGTGGACAACGTGGGCAACACGAAGCTGACGGCTTCGGTGAGCGGCAGTGACAACGGCGATCAGCTGTCGTACGAGATCCATCCGAGCAGTGTGCAGATCGAGCCGGGCCGTGCGGCGTTCGTGAAGACGACGCTGAAGCCGCGGCAGATCATCTGGTTCGGCTCGAAGGAGCAGCGGCCCTACACCCTGGCCGTGCAGCGCTCCGGTGTGAAGCCGTTCGACGTCGAAGGCATGTACGTGCAGCGGGGGTTCCTGCCGCGCTGGCTGGCGACCTTCCTCGGTATCTTCATGGCGCTCGCGGTCACCTTCGTGATGCTGTGGATCGCGTACAAGCCGCAGGTGCGCAGCGCCGCCACGGAGAAGCTGGACGAGGCCGGCATCAGCACGCTGGCCCCCTCCGCCTCCCCGAGCGTCGAGGCCCCGAAGGCGCCCTCCGAGAAGGCCGCGCCGCCCTCGGCCGAGACGCAGACGCAGAAGGCGCCCGACGACGGGGCGGGCGGCGGTGGTGGCGGCTCCGAGGAGGAGTCCAAGCCCGCGGAGAAGACCGCGGCCACCGCCGTCCAGAAGCTCGCCGTGGAGGACCCGGACGGGCGGCACATCTGCTACCGGGCCTTCGTGTCGGGCAAGGGCTGGACGGACGCGGTGTGCGACGGCGAGATGGCCGGCACGGTGGGCCAGGAGATACCGCTCAAGGCCGTCAACGTCGCGGTGTCCGGGGTCAAGGGCACGGGCAGTGACGCCTTCGTCCACTTCCCGGACTCGACCAACGGGCAGGGCCACTACATCGATCCGTGGACGTTCGCGCCCGACGGCGTCGACAACTACTTCGGCGGGACCAAGAAGGACGCGCCCAACCTGCTGGGCTTCACCCTCAACGTCGACAACGGAGAGGGCGCCGTCTGCGCGACGCCCCACGTGCGCAACGCCGGCTGGCTGGACATGACCTGCGACAAGTCCGGCGAGGGGCTGGGCTACACCTTCACGGGGACCGTCAACAACGACTCCTGGCTCGAAGCGATCAAGCTCAGGGTGTGACCTGACGGTCGGTCCCACCGCAGCCGCCGGTCCCGCGCCCATGGTGCGCGGGGCCGGCGGTTCTTGTGTGCGGCACCGGACCGGTCGCCGACCGCGGGTGCGGTGCGGCCGGGCGCGCGGTTCGCCGCGTCACGGGGTGGGCGCCGCGGTGGCCTTCTTCTTCTCGGCCAGGTGGTCCTGGGGGTCCTGGAGGTTCGAGGCGTTCGCCGGGTCCTTCAGCATGCGGCGGACCGCCGGCGCGGGCATCCGGATCACCACAGGACGGGGCACCGTGAACTCCCGTACGGCCACGGACCGCCGGCCGCCGGGACCCCGGTCGGTGACCCGCGCCACCACGCGCACGTCCAGGGTGAACTGCACGAGCACGGACTCCAGCTTCGGTTTGTGCAGCGGCATCGAGCCGGCCGCGTTCGCCGCCGTGTCGGCCGCGGTCCCGGTGCCGTCCGCGTGGCCGAGGAACTGGTTCATCCGGAACTCGGTGGCGTTGAGCACGCCCGCGCCGCCGATCCCGCGCGCCGTCCTGCTGTGCTCGGCCGACTGCTGGCTGTCCACGCCGGTCGGGCGGGGCGCGTCCAGACCGCTCTGCGCCACCGTCTCGAAGGTCATCTTGTCGCCGACCCCGAGCACGCGGCCGTCGCGCAGCCGTGCGTGCAGCGAGGCGTGCAGATCCTGGCCCCTGAGGCCGCTCGCGTGCACGGGCGGCAGGTCCGCTCCGGAGGTGGTCAGCAGGGGCAGCGCCGAGGTGAGCCACTCCGTGGACACGGCCTCCCGCTGGATGTGGGCCGGGGCCTCGCCCTTCGTGCGGTACCGCTTGCTGCCGTTCGCCTCCTTCACGGTGTCGTCGATCAACTGCCGTATGGCCGGCGCCCCTTTGAAGCCGTTGACCTGGGCCTCCATCGGCAGGGTCGCCCCGCCGGCGTGCCAGGTGCCCATCCGGTCGGCGCGGGCGTCCTCCCGGCCGGGTGGGGCCGCTCGCCGTTCCGGCTGTTCCCGCGGCACCGGTCGCACCTGGGCGAGGGCCTTCAGGTCGTGCTGCAGGATGCGATGGGTGAGCTGCCGGCCGCCGAGCTTCGCCAGCCCCACCCGGTCGCCGGACGCGTACAGTTCGAGCCACGCCGTGATCGGTACGTTCATCCGCACCGAGCGCGCCGAGGCCTCGGCGACGGTCTTGACGCCGAGCTGGGCACGGCCGGCGGAGGCCGTCTTCTTCGCGTCGCTGTGACCGAGTCCGAGTCCCGCCGCGCCGCCCACGTTCTTCAGCTGGCCGCCGCCGCTGTCCGGCTTTCCGGCCCCCGCGAACACGGCCTCGACCCCGCGCGCGTCGCTCGTCTCCCGGCTGCCCGCCCGCTGGGCCGCGGCCGAGGTGATGTACTCCATGTCGCCGCTGCCGTCCGACACCGTCTCGGCGTAGGTGCCCGGTCCGTCGGGGGTGACCTTGAACACCGCCCAGTACGGCTTCCTGCGCCCGTCGAAGAGCTCGACGGTGACACCGCCGTCCATCGCCCCGGACAGCAGCCCGGCGGCCCCGTCCCGGTCGAGGACCCGCAGCAGCCGCTGCACGTTGTCGTTGCGGTCCTTGAGCTGCTGCCTGGGCAGGAGGTTCTCCGCCAGGGACTTGTGCCCGCGGCGGAGGTCCCCGCGGAGCTGGTCGAGGAGGGGGACGAAGTCGGGCAGGTCCTCGATCGCGCCGAAGCCGAGCGGCAGGCCCGTGGCCAGCTGGGGCTGCCCGGCCGGAGCACCGGTCCCCCGCTCGCTCTGCCCACCCTGCCCGCTCTTTCCGCCCTGCTTGTCCTGACTGCCCTGCTTGCCCTGACCGTCCCTGCCGTGCTTGTTGCCCGCGCGCTCGGCGGCCGTCTTGCTGCTCTCTGCCCTGCTGCTCTCTGCCTTGCTGCCCGCCACCTTGGCGGGCTGCTCGGCGGTCTCCGGCCCGGCGCCCGGCACGCGCAGCCGCGACGCCTTCAACTGGGCCGCCGTGAGCCACACGGCCGCCGCCGCGGGCACCGTCCGCTCGGACTTCGCCACGTACGGGCCACCGCCGGTGACCCCGACCTCGGCGACCATACGGACCACCAGGTCGCAGTGGACCAGGTACAGGGGCTGTTCGCGCGAGGTGTGGGAGTTGCGCTCGATCGAACCGGACAGCGTCGACGCCGTGCTGGAGCCCTTGCTCAGCGTGCGGCCGCCCGAGACACCCTCGCCGACCCGCCAGTCGGCGCCGTTCTGCATGCCCACGGCGCCGACCTGAGCCGACGTGGTCGTCGTCTCGGACTCCTGCCCGGTGGCCTGGTGGCCGCCCAGCGCGAAGGTCTCCGTACCGGGGCCCTTCGCCTGGTGCACGACCTTCGGGTTGGCCAGCGCCAACCGGGTGCCGACCGCGCCGTTCAGCCCGGCCGTGCGGCGCGCGTACCGCAGGTTCTTCACCACCCAGCCGGAGGACACCGCCTGCCGCAGCGCGGCCGTGACGGCCTGCGGGCTGAACCGCTCCTCGATCGCGAGGCGCGGCGCGAGTCCCTCGGCGGCCAGCGCCTTGTCCTCGCGCAGCGTCTTGTTGCGCGCGGCGGCACCGGCCAGCAGCTCGAAGGCGAGGTCCCGGATCGGCTGCCCGTCGCCGAGGGTCTCCACCAGCGTCCAGTCCCGTACCCGCCGTGCGGCCATCGCGTGGGGCTCCAGGCCGGCGAGGTCGCCGATGCCCTCGGCGGCGAAGGTCCGCTGCGGGGGCGCGTGCCGGCCGGTGCGGGCCGCGGTGGAGTTGTCCAGCCGCTGCTTCTGGTCGGCGTCCATGGTGAACGCGGTCGGCGTGAGCAGGCGTACGTCCTGGTCCTCCACGTCCACCGTGCCGATGTGCCTGGCCTCGGGCACGTCCCGGCCCGGGGCGCCGGGTGTCAGGGTGCGCATGGCCTTGCGCTCGCGCGAGGTCATGGTGACGTCCACCGCGAGGTGCAGCGATCCGTCGAACGCGGCGGCGTCGGTGGAGCCGTTGGTCAGGACGTCCGAGCGGGTCGTGGCACCGCCCTGGCCGCGCCGCCCGCCGGTCCTGGTCCGGTCGGCCCGCGCCGAGGCGTTCAGCGCCGACGGGACGATCCGGAACTGCCCGAGGACCATGCCGCCCACCGACCGTGAACTGGAGCGCCCGCTCTGGACGTTGCTGGTGACGCCGGAGTGGCTGCGGACGAGCCAGTCCTTGATGTCGCCGGAGTAGGCGGTGTCGCCGAGGCTGCCGGTGACCTTGATCTGCACGTCGTGCGCGTGCATCCGGGACTTGCGCCGCATCCGTACGCGGATGCCGCTGGACAGCAACTGGTCCTTGTTGACGCTCAGGTTGGTGTCCGACAGGACGGTGAGCAGCTCGCGGTAGTTGCGCCGCTGCGCCTCGGCCTCCTCGGGGCTCGTCCTCCCGGGCTCCGGGTCGCTGCCGAAGGCGGGCAGATAGCCGGCCAGTTGGGGATCGGTGGCGAACAGGCGCTGGATGCCGGTGAGCATCGGCCCGGTGTCCAGCCGGCTGATCGTGACGCTCGACCCCATGGCACCGAAGGGCAGCCGACGTTCGACGTCCGGGGCGTCCTCGGGCGAGACGTCCGAGGCCCGCTCCTTGCCTTTGCCCTTGCCCTTGGCCTTGTCGTCGTCCTTGGCGGGGTCCGCGTCCTTGGCCGGGTCCGCCTTCGGCTTCCTGACCATCTCGTCCGCGGTGACGCCCTCGGGCAGCGGCAGACCGAGTTCCCGTGCCTCGTCGGCCCGCAGGCTCAGCCACACGTTCATCGAGTGGGTCGCCGTTCGGTTGCCCATCCGTGCCTTCATCGCGGGGGAGAGCGGGCCGGTTCCCTCGACGGTGAGGACCACCGTGCCGTGGTAGAGCACCTTGTCGCCGCGGACCTCGGCACCCTGACGGCTGGACACCGTCTGCTCGGACACGCTGAACCGCGCTTTCTTGAGCCCGAAGGTCGGCATGACCGTGGCACGCACCGCGGCGGCGTTCGCCAGGACACCCAGACCGATGGCCGGCCCCGCGCCGGCCGTACCGCCGCTGCCCTTGCCCGCGGTGTCCGTCACCGAGTGCTGGGCCTGCTGATGCGTCCGCAGCTGGGTCTTGCCGGTCTGCCACGCGGGCGCCATCGAGGCGATCGCGGCCCGCATCCGGTACGTGCCCACCGCGCTGCCGTCCTTGGCGGTGAGGTCCTCGCCGACGACCCCCTGGCCCAGCAGCCGGGGCATGTCGTCCAGCACGGTGCTGGTGGAGGTGGCGTCGTACAGCCGGGCACGGCCCGGGGCGCCGGGTGAGGTCAGTGAGGGGTGCAGCACCGAACGGACCTTGTCGAACAGGCCGTTGCCGCCCTCGTGCGGAGCCGCGGTGTCGGTGACCGCGACCGGGGCCAGGCTGCCGGCCCGCGCCACACCCTTCGCGGTGCGC
The DNA here is from genome assembly GCF_047444975.1 of Streptomyces sp. CWNU-52B. Lineage (NCBI taxonomy): Bacteria > Bacillati > Actinomycetota > Actinomycetes > Kitasatosporales > Streptomycetaceae > Streptomyces > Streptomyces sp. CWNU-52B. The sequence goes on from NZ_JBLFJV010000016.1 coordinate 264,148, forward strand.
GGGGCCAGTGGCGCGGGCCGGGGCGTCGTCCCGCCGGAGGCGGGGACCAGGTGCTCGGTCGGCACGCGCATGGTGAGCGTGCCCGAACCGCTGAACGACCGCTCCTCGGCGACGTCCTGCTTCCGGATCCGTACGCCGTAGCGGACCTGCCGGAGCAGTTCCACCGAGCCCTTGTCGCTGCGCAGGACGCGTGGTTCGGCCACGCTCTTCTGGGCGCGGGACTCGCGCGCGGACTGGAACGGCTGGGCGTTCACCATGAGCGCGCCGCCGAGCCAGACGCCGGGCACCACCGGAGCGAGGCCGAACGCCGTGACGCCGGCGCCGCGGCCGGCGGAGTCGCCCTCGGTGTGGCTCACCGTGGCCGACGTGTTGTGCTGGACGTCCACCTTGGTGGCCGCGCCCTCGGCCTCCCGCTCCACGGCGGCCAGCGCCGCGGCCTTCTCGCCCCGGCGCGCCGTCCTGGCGCGTTCCTTGAGCGCGGCCGCGGGAAGGAAGGTCTCGGGCCGGTCGATGGAGGCGGGGGAGACGGTGACGGTGACGTCGTACCAGTCCTTGCCGTTCACGCCCGCCACGGAGAAGGCGCGGCCCTGTCCGTAGAAGGTCTCCGGGCGGCCGGCCAGTTCCTCCTTGATCTCGGCGACCGTCCCGCCGGAGTGCCCGATGGTGGTGACCAGCGCGGTGCCCACGATCTCGTGGCCGGTCAGGTGCCGGGCGGTGGAGAGCCCCGGGGCGGTCATGTCCCGCAGGTACGGCGGCAGGCTCAGCGGCTCCGGTTCGGGCGGGCTCACCTCGCCCTCCGTGAGGGTGGGCAGCACGGGTGGGAGCGGGGCGCGGGCGGTGCGGGTCCCGGCCGTGCGCGGGCCGCTGTCGCGCAGCGCCCTGGACGTCGCCGCGTTGCCCGCGCTCTGCTGCATCGCGAGCATCGAGCGCGCCGACGGGCCGGATAAGGGGGCCGGCGCGACCGGGTCGCGTGGCGCCTGTTGCGGGGCCTTGCCCTTGCCCCTGTCCTTGCTCCCGCCCTCGGCGGTCGCGTCGTTCGTCGCCTGCCGCTGCTCGTGCACCGTGAGCCGTCCCCACCACGGGGCAACCCCGCACGTCTGTCCCCATCGGATCCGAACGGATCCCAAGGGGTCCGTGGGTCCGTCCGTGAGGCAACGAAACCACTGTGCGGGGTGGAAATGGGCAGGTCGCGAGGGGTGTCAGCTGATCGAGGCCCGCCGCTCAGCAGGGGGCCGACCGCAGTTCATCCTGACGTCATACGGGCCCTGGAACGGCTACCAGTTGCCCTCTCCGGGGACCAGGCGGCCCGCCTTGCGGTACTCGCGCTCGGCGCCCTCGCGCAGGTCCCGGGTCGTGACCGAGGCGCCCCGCCCGACGGCGGCGTAGGCGGCGGTGACGACCGCGCTGCGGATCGAGCCGCCCGCCAGTTCGAAGTCCCGCGCGACGGCCGCCGGGTCGATGTCGTCCGTGCACGGCACCGCCGAGAGGCTGTGCCGCCACAGGGCCAGGCGCTGCTCGGCGTCGGGGAACGGGAAGTCGATCACCAGGTCCAGCCGCCGGGTGAACGCCTCGTCGATGTTGGCGCGCAGGTTGGTGGTGAGCAGCGCGATGCCGTCGAAGGACTCCAGCCGCTGGAGCAGGTAGGCGCTCTCCATGTTGGCGTGCTTGTCGTGGGAGTCCTTGACCTCGGAGCGCTTGCCGAAGACCGCGTCCGCCTCGTCGAAGAGCAGCACCGCGTCGGTGCGGTCGGCCTCGGTGAAGATCCGCTCCAGGTTCTTCTCGGTCTCGCCCACGTACTTGTCGACGATCGAGGAGAGCTGGACCACATACAGATCCAGGCCGAGTTCGGCGGCGACGACCTCGGCGGACAGGGTCTTGCCGGTGCCGGAGTCGCCCGCGAAGAGACCGAGGACGCCGTGTCCCCTGCCGCCTCCGGCGCTGAGCCGCCAGTCGCCGAGCACCTGGTCGCGGTGGCGGGCGCGCAGGGCCAGTTCGTGCAACTGCACCAGGGGCTTGTCGGGCAGGACGAGGTCCTCCCAGCCCACGTCGGGCCGGATCCTGCGGGCATGCCGCTCAAGTCCCGAGGCGGACTGCTGCCGTGCGGCGAGCCGCAGATGGGCGGCGGTCACCGGGGTGCCGTCGAAGGCCGCGAGGTCCTGGGCGGCGCCCGCGGCGCGCAGGATGCGGTCGCCGCCGAGCCGGTAGGGGGCGACCGTGGCCGCGAGGTCGAAGTCGGGCTCGTGGCGCAGGGCGGCGGCCCAGACGTCCACCGCGCCGGCCCGCTGCCGGGGCGCGTCCAGGACCAGCGGGTCGCTCTCGCACCACTGCGGGTCGTACGGGCGCGGCCCGGAGAGCAGCACCGGCAGCCCGGTGTCCGCCAGTGCCCGCACCAGCGCGGCGGGCTGCTCCGGCAGGGTGGACACGACGATCGCGGCGCCCCGCAGCCGGGCCTCGCGCAACAGCTCGGGTACGCGGTCCTCGGGGCCCGTGTAGTGCAGGGCCTCGAACCCGGCGGCCCACAGGGCGGCGGCGGCACCGGCGAGCCCGTCGCCCTCGCGGTGCTCGCGCAGATAGACGGTGAGGGGCTCGGTGCTCAGCCGGGCGGCCAGCTTGTCGGTGAACCCGTTGTCGTGCGACGACGGGGCCCCCGTGAGCCGGTGCACATGGCCGGCGAGAGCGGGGTCCAGGGTGCTGTCGCCGAGCAGATGGGCGATGAGCCGGTCGGGTACGCGCAACGACCGGCTGAGGAAGGGGCGTTCGGGGTCCTCGACGACCAGCAGACCGAGCGCGGTCAGCGGCGCCGAGGAGTGGAACCTGGCCCGCGCCGCGGCGAAGTGCACGGGCAGTGCGCACAGGTCGAGGGCGAGCCCCGTGGTGGCCCGGCGCCTGCTGACGTCGTCGTTGAGGTACCCGTACAGCGGCTCGAAGGTGCGGTCCAGGTCGGGCGCGAGGGCGATGAGCAGGATGTGGATGTCCAGCTCGGTGAGCCCCAGGCGCGCCGCGAGCAGCTCAAGGCGGTCGGGGTGGGCGGCCTGCGCACCCTCGTCCCCTGTGCCGTGCTCGTCCTCCGGTCCCGTTGGCCCTTCCGGTCCGTCGTCCTCGAACGCGGAGGTGTGGAACACCTGCACGGGTGCCAGCAGATGCCGTACGGCGTCGTCGGAGAGGTACAGCCCGCGCAGCGGATCGTCCGCCGTGGGGTCGTCCGCGCCGCGGTCCTCGACCAGCTCGGCGACCCGGCCGCGCAGCCGGGCAAGACGGAGGAGGAGCGCGTCGGACGTGGATCCGGACGAGTGGGGGGTGTGCGTGGTCACTTCTGCCGTTCTCCGGTGCTGTTCCGCTCTCCGGCGAGCGGTGAGGTCTTCAGATGGCGCGGCAGGTGCCCCCGCTCCTCAGATCCTCCCACCGTGCTGTCGATGCTGTGTACGTGGATCGCGGCTTCCTTGACCGGCGGGCCGGCGTCGTACTCGGGGAAGGCCGGGAACGGCGCGGTGACGACGAGGTCCAGGGACGGCTTCAGCTCGCCGCCCATCGCGGACCAGATCTCGGCGAGGGACCGCGACTCCGTGTGCAGCCCGGCCACCGTGAGCGGGATGGACAGGCCCAGCGCGCCGAGCGCGGGCGGCAGATCGCGGGCCGGCATCAGTTCGTGGGGCAGCAGGGTCGCCAACGCGGCGGACAGCAGCCGGTGTTCGTCCTGGGGCTGCTTGGTCCAGGCGGTGACCAGGTACGACAGCCGGAACCAGCGGGGCGGCTGGCGGCGGCGCACGACGATGTCGCGGTCGTCGCGGACCGAGACATGGCCGCGCTGACGCCGGGAGACGTCCTCACGGATGTCGTACAAGTAGGTGTTGATGGTCGGCGCGTTGCGCCGTGCCGCCCAGTCGCGGGTCGGGGCCTCGAAGGAGATGTCGATGCCGGAACCGGCCAGCGCCCCGCCCCCGAGCAGCCGCTTGAGGACCTCGTCCACTTCGTGGATCACCGTCGTGCTCCTGCCGTGCCTTGCCGTGCCCTGTCGTGCCGTACCGCCGCCGGATGCCGGCGCGACTGCCCCGTGCCGACCTCGGGGCCGCTCTCGTGAGAGAAACCGCTGTCGTAACCGATCGTCCCTCTGAAGCCCCCGTCTCCGCAGGCACCCCGGGGACGGCAGGCGGGCAGACCATGCTGCCCCGGAGTCCGCCCATGATTGCCCGTTCGATCAGATGTAACCTTCACGGAGGGCATGTGCCACGGCGTGCGCCCGGTTGCGCAGATGCAGTCGGGTGGTGAGTCCATGCATCACATTCTTGACGGTGCGTTCGGAGTAGGACAGCTTGCTGGCGATCTCACCGGTGTCGAGTCCCTCGGCGACGAGCCGCAGCACATCCACCTCACGCGGCGCGAGCCCCGACGAGGGGGCACCGGGGTTGCTGCTCGCCGTCCTGTGCAGCGAACCCACCTGGCTGATCAGCCGGCCGAGCAGATCGGCGGGCAGGTCGCCGTCACCGCGGGAGGCCGCGATGACGGCCTGCACCAGCCGGTGCGCGGTGGCCTCGTGGCGCCACACGATGGCGCCGACCCCGCACTCGATGACATCGAGGAGTTCGGTCTCGCGGATCATGCTCACCACGAGTACGGCACGGGCGCCCTCGCTGCGCACCAGTCTGCGCAGCCGGGAGAGCGCGGTCTCGTCCAGCGTCTCGCTGATCAGCAGCGCGACGGTGTCGGGACCGGTCTCGGTCTCCTCGCGGAGGTCGATCACCGGGTGCTGTCTCAGCTGGCTGAGCGCTCCCTCCTTGGTGATCGGATCCGAGGCGTGTACCGCCACCGGTATGCGGGACTCGGGCTCTGCCGTGCCCGGAGTCGCGGTACCAAACGAGCTGCGCAACGGACTCCCCTATGTTCACGAGCCCGTCACCTCTGTGGCGTCCGTGACAGGCGTGCAGTCATCACACTTCTGTTGTCCATACGTCCGGCGCAATCGTGGAGCACCACGAGACACACCACGAGATCGGGGTCCGCGACTGGTTGACACCAGTGGGTCATGTCAGGCAACGGAAGCCACCTGTTCCACCGTCACACACAGTGGGCCGCTCCACGGCGGCGAGGGAGGCAGGGATGGACACCCCACTGCTTGAGCGCCGGGAGGCGCTGGAGCTGGTAGCCGCCGAGGCCGAGCGCGCCCGCGCCGGGACCGGCCGGCTCGTCCTGCTGCGGGGCGCCACCGGCACGGGCCGCACCGCGCTCCTCGAAGCCGTCGCCGAGCAGGCGGACGCGGCCGGGATGCGGGTGCTGCGGGCCCGCTGCTCACCCGACGACACCGCGCTTCCCTTCGCCGCCGTGAGCCAACTGCTCGGTCCCGCGGCGGAGTTCGCCGAGACCCGGGAGATGGTGCCGGACGAGCACGCCCGGGGCGCCTGGCTGTGGCGGCTGCTGCGTTCGCTCACGGACGGGCCGCCGCTCCTGGTCACCGTGGACGACGTCCACCTCGCGGACGACTTCTCGCGGCGCTGGTTCGTGGACGCCGCGCGACGGGTGGACCGATTAGCTGTACTGCTGGTGGTGACCGAGCGCAGTCAGTACGACATCGACGCCCCGTCGGCCGGTCTCGCCCACACGCTCTCACCCGCCCTCGTCCGCACCCTCACCCTCGCTCCGCTGGGCGCACGGTCCACGGCGGAACTGGTCCGTTCGGACTTCGGCACGGTCGCGGACACCTGGGTGGAGGACTGCGTACGGGCGAGCGCGGGCAGCCCGCTGCTGCTGCGTGCCCTCCTCGACGACCTGCGGGGGACCCGGCCGGCCACGGTGCCGAAGGTGTGCGCCGCCCTGTATCCGGGGGCGTACCAGGCCGCGGTGTCGTGGTGGCTGGACAGCGCGGGGCCCGCGACGGCGGAGGTGGCGCGGGCGCTGGCCGCGCTGGACGACGACTGGGCCGAGCGGTCCCGGCCGTCGTCCGACCCGCCGGACGACGAGGCCGGCGCACCGTCCGGGAACCCGGCGGACGGCGCCGGGTCCCGGCCGGACCAGCGGGAGGCCACCGGACCGGGGACCGGCCGAGGCCGCCCCGGCGATGAGAGCTGCCCGGAGGAGGGCCGGACCGGGGAGGGCCGGACAGGGGCGGCCCCGGCCGGCCTCGCCTCCGGCGGCCCGGAGGAGACCACCGGAGCCCTGCCGCACCCGGCGGCGGCCCCGCTCTTCGGCGACGGCCCGTCCGGGCGGGGCGCCCCGCCTCCCGGGGAGGACCCGGCCGCGCGGGACGCCGCGGTCCTCGACGAGTTCGCCGACGCCGATCCGGCGCGGGTGGCGGGGTGGCTCACCGCCATGGCGCAGCTGGGACTGCTGCGGCCCGACGCCGACGGGCGGCCCCGCTATGCCCATCCCCTGCTGCGGGACGCGGTGTTGAGCGGCTGGCCGGTCACCCGGCGCAGGGCCGCCCACCGGACGGCCGCAGCGGTGATGCTGCGCCGCGGCGAGCGCGCCGAGGTCGTGGCCGGACAACTGCTGCGGGCCGACACGGTCGGTGTCGCGTGGGCCACCGGTGTCCTGCTGGACGCCGCCACCGTCGCCGTGCACGACGGCCGCACCGCCGACGCCCTGCCCTATCTGCGCCGCGCCCTGGACGAGCCGCTGCCGGACGGCCACCGACAGCGGCTCCTCACCGAGCTGGGCTCTCTCGAGTACACGACCGTGCGTTCCTCGGCCGGCATACCGCGCCTCGCCGAGGCGGTCCGGCTGCCGGGCCTGCCGCAGGACCGGGTGCGCGCGGCGGTCGCCCTGGGCACCGCCCTGGCCGGCCGGGGCGAGGCCCGCGCCGCCGTCGACGTACTGCGCTCGCTCGACCCCCAGCTGACGGCCCACCCCGAGCTGGCCCGCACGGTGCGCACCGCCTCGGCGCTGCTCTCCGACCACGACCAGGAGATCCGGCAGGAGACCTACCACTGGCTGCACGAGACCGCCGACCGCGCACCGGCCCTGGTCGGCACCGCGGGCCAGGTACTGCTCGTACGGTACGAGGCGACCGCGGGCCTGCTCTCGGCGAAGGCCGCCATGGAGCGCGTACGGGCCCTCCTCGCGGAGCCCGCCGACCCGCTCGCGGAGCCGTTCCTGCTGGGCACGGCCGCCGCCGTCGCGCAGTGGGCCGACGAACTCGACGAGGCGGAGCGGCTCGTGGAGCGCGGTCTCGCCCGGCAGCGTCCGTCGCTGCTGCACCCGATGCACCGGGCCCTGCTGAACGTACGCGCCGACATCGACGCGGCCCGCGGCGACTACGCGCGGCTGCTCGCCGGGCCCGAGGCCCGCAGGCCGGCCGGTACCCGCCCCGGTCCCGTCAACGGCCAGGCCCACGCGCTGCTCGCGCTGGTGGAGACCGGCCGGCTGGTGGAGGCGGGCCGGCTCGCGGGCGGCTTCGACCTGCGGGACGCCCCGAACTCCTGGGAGCTGAACCGGTTCCTGTACGCGCGAGGTGTGCTGCGGTTCGCCACCGGGGACCCGGCGGGCGCGCTCGACGACTTCCTCGAATGCGGACACCGGCAGGCGGCCCGCGAGGTGGTGAGCCCGGTCGTCACGCCCTGGCGGACGGCCGCGGCACAGTGCCGGCTGGCGCTCGGCCGGCCCCGGGAGGCGCTGGAACTCGCCGAGGAGGAACTGCGGCTGGCCGAGGTGTGGAACACCCCGCGCCTGGTGGGCCGTGCGCTGCGGGTGCTGGGCATGGCGACCGGCGGGCGGCGCGGTCTGGAACTCGCGGCGCGGGCCGTGCGCGTACTGCGGACCGCCGCCGTCGAGCCGGAGCTGATACCCGCGCTGATCGCGCAGGGCCGTCAGCTCACCGCCGCGGGGGAGCGGTCCCACGCCCGCGACAGCCTGCGGGAGGCGGCCGAACGCGCCGAACGGCTGGGCGCCGTACGGCTGCGGGCCACCGCGCAGGAGGCCCTGCGCGAGGGCGGCGCCCGCCGCACCACGACGGCGCTGACCGGCTCGGGCGCGCTCACCGGCAGCGAGCGCCGGATAGCCGAACTGGCCGCGGACGGCCGGACGAACACGGAGATCGCGGACCTGCTGCACCTGGCGCGCCGCACCGTGGAGACCCATCTGACCAGCACCTACCGGAAGTTGGGCATCCGCCGCCGGGGTGAACTGACGGCCGCGCTCGGCGCGGCGGGGGAGAGCGAGCAGGCGGGCTGAGGAGCGGCCCCGCCCGTTGCCCATGTCCGGTCCAACGCTTGCCCATGGCTCGCTTTTATCGCTTTGCGGGCGCACGCCCCGCCGCCCACACTGATCCGGTGCTGACCCGACGTGAGACCCCCGCCGACGTGGCCGCCGCGCGCGCCGTGATCGCTGCCGCCTTCGCCGAACCGGGCACCCCGGACCCGGTGGAGGCCACCCTGCTCGACGCGCTGCGGACCTGCGACGGCTGGCTGCCCCCGCTGTCGTACGTGGCGGTCGACGAGAAGGAGGAGGTCGTCGGGCACGTCGTCTGTACGCGCGGACACGTCGACGGCGTCCCGGCCCTCGGGCTCGGCCCGATCGGTGTGCGCCCCGACACCCAGCGGCACGGCGCCGGCCTCGCCCTGATGCACGCGGTGCTCGGCGCGGCCGACGCCCTCGGCGAACCGCTCGTCGCCCTGCTGGGCAGCCCCGCCTACTACGGCCGCTACGGCTTCCGGCCCGGCACCGAGCTGGGCATTTTGCCGCCCGACCCGTCCTGGGGCGAGTACTTCCAGGTCCGCACCCTGACGGCGTACGAGCCGACGCTGCGCGGCACGTTCAGGTACGCGAAGCCGTTCGACGACGTCTGACGGGACGCGAACGGCCCCCACCGTTGGGCGGGGGCCGTTCGCGTGCACAGGACCAAGACCTACGGGCCTACGGACCTACGCGCCTGCGGGTCTACTTGACGGGTTCGGGCTGGGGCTCGTTCTCCGTCTCGGCCGTGCCCGCCGGAGGCTCGTCCGCCGGGGTCCGTACGGAGTCGAGCAGCAGCTGGGCCACGTCGACGACCTGGATGGACTCCTTGGCCTTGCCGTCGTTCTTCTTGCCGTTGACCGAGTCGGTCAGCATGACGAGGCAGAACGGGCAGGCGGTGGAGACGATGTCCGGGTCGAGGCTGAGCGCCTCGTCGACGCGCTCGTTGTTGATGCGCTTGCCGATCCGCTCCTCCATCCACATGCGCGCGCCACCCGCGCCGCAGCAGAAGCCGCGCTCCTTGTGGCGGTGCATCTCCTGCTGACGCAGGCCGGGGACGGCGGACATGATCTCGCGCGGCGGCGTGTAGATCTTGTTGTGCCGGCCCAGATAGCAGGGGTCGTGGTAGGTGATGAGGCCCTCGACCGGGGTCACCGGGATCAGCTTGCCCTCGTCGATGAGGTGCTGGAGCAGCTGGGTGTGGTGGATGACCTCGTAGTCGCCGCCGAGCTGCGGGTACTCGTTGCCGAGGGTGTTCAGGCAGTGCGGGCAGGTGGCGACGATCTTCTTCGCGGACTTGGGCTTCTTCGACTCCGCGGTGACCTTGCCGTCGTCGTCCATGTCCTCGCCGAAGGCGGCGTTGAGGGACATGACGTTCTCCATGCCGAGTTCCTGGAACAGGGGCTCGTTGCCCAGGCGGCGGGCGGAGTCACCGGTGCACTTCTCGTCGCCGCCCATGATGGCGAACTTCACGCCCGCCATGTGCAGCAGCTCGGCGAAGGCCTTGGTGGTCTTCTTGGCCCGGTCCTCCAGGGCGCCGGCGCAGCCGACCCAGTACAGGTACTCGACCTCGGAGAGGTCCTCGATGTCCCGGCCGACGACCGGGATCTCGAAGTCGACCTCCTTGGTCCACTCCAGGCGCTGCTTCTTGGCGAGCCCCCAGGGGTTGCCCTTCTTCTCCAGGTTCTTGAGCATCGTGCCGGCCTCGGAGGGGAAGGCGCTCTCGATCATGACCTGGTAGCGGCGCATGTCGACGATGTGGTCGACGTGCTCGATGTCGACGGGGCACTGCTCGACGCAGGCGCCGCAGCTGGTGCAGGACCACAGGACGTCGGGGTCGATGACCCCGTTCTCCTCGAGGGTCCCGATGAGCGGCCGCTCGGCCTCCGCCAGCGCGGCGGCGGGCACGTCCTTCAGCTGCTCGGCGGTCGCCTTCTCGTTCCCCTCCATGTCCTTGCCGCCACCGGCGAGGAGGTAGGGGGCCTTGGCGTGCGCGTGGTCGCGCAGCGACATGATCAGCAGCTTCGGGGAGAGCGGCTTGCCGGTGTTCCAGGCGGGGCACTGGGACTGGCAGCGGCCGCACTCGGTGCAGGTGGAGAAGTCGAGCAGGCCCTTCCAGGAGAACTGCTCGACCTGGCTGACACCGAAGACGTCGTCGTCACCGGGATCGGTGAAGTCGATCGGCTTCCCGCCGGAGGCCATGGGCAGCAGCGCGCCCAGCGCGGTGCCTCCCTCGGCGTTCCGCTTGAACCAGATGTTCGGGAAGGCGAGGAAGCGGTGCCAGGCGACACCCATGTTGGTGTTGAGCGAGACGACGATCATCCATACGAAGGACGTGCCGATCTTGATCGTCGCGACGAGGTAGACCAGGTTCTGGAGCGTGCTCAGGCCGAGGCCCTTGAAGGCCAGGACCAGCGGGTACGAGGCGAAGTACCCGGCCTCGTAACCCTCGACGTGGTGGATCGCGCCCTCCAGGCCGCGCAGCACGTAGATGGCGAGGCCGATGGTGAGGATGACGTACTCGACGAAGTACGCCTGGCCGGCCTTGGAGCCGGCGAAGCGGGACTTGCGGCCCGCCCGGGAGGGCAGGCTCAGCAGCCGGATGGCCATGAGCACGGCGATGCCGAGGACCGTCATCACACCGATGAACTCGATGTAGAGCTCGAACGGCAGGAACTCACCGATGTAGGGGAGCACCCAGTCGGCCTGGAAGAGCTGGCCGAAGGCCTGGACGAGGGTGGGCGGCAGCGTCAGGAATCCGACGGCCACGAACCAGTGGGCGAATCCGACGATGCCCCACCGGTTCATCCGGGTGTGCCCGAGGAACTCCTTCACCAGCGTGACGCTGCGCTGGTAGGGGTTGTCGGTGCGGGTACCGGCGGGGACCGGCTGGCCGAGCTTGAAGTACCGGACGAACTGGCCGATGGCGCGTGCGAGCAGGGCTACGCCGACCACGGTCAGGACCAGCGACACGATGATCGCGGCGAGTTGCATTACGGGGCTCCTCGGGCCTGCGAGGTTTCATTACTGAGCAGTAGCTTACGCAGTCCTTCGACACTACCCATTCCTGTGTCCGCACTGTAGTCAGAGGCGCGGTGATCTGTGTCGCTGAGGCATACCTGTGCAGGTCGGCTCCGCCGGTTCCGCAGGGGGTGCGCCCCGGCGGGGGCACACCGCGCAGTTCCCCGCACCCCTGGGAGCCAGGGCTGTGCCCCCGCCTGTCTGTCGGGTGCGGCGCGGCGGGGGCTTGTCGCGCAGTTCCCCGCGCCCCTAAAAGCGGGGGCTGCGGCCCGGCCTGTCTGTCGGGTGCGGCGCGGTGGGGGCTTGTCGCGCCGTTCCTCGCGCCCCTGAAAGGCGGGGCTTGCCCTGAAGGGGCGCGGGGAACTGCGCGCTCATCCCCTACGCGCTCGCACGTGACGACGGCGGGGTGTCGGGTCTTTGGGGGCGCGGGGAACGGCGCGCTCGGCCCCCGCGTGCTCGCGCGTGGCGACGGCGGGGTGTTGGGTCTTTGGGGGCGCGGGGAACGGCGCGCTCGGCCCCCGCCGGCCCGCGCGTGGCGACGGCGGGGTGTCGGGTTTTTGGGGGCGCGGGGAACTGCGCGCTCAGCCCCCGCGTGCTCGCGCGTGGCGACGGCGGGGTGTTGGGTCTTTGGGGGCGCGGGGAACGGCGCGCTCGGCCCCCGCCGGCCCGCGCGTGGCGATGGCGGGGTGTCGGGTTTTTGGGGGCGCGGGGAACGGCGCGGCGAGCCCCCGCCGGGGCGCGGTCGGGTGGGGGGACCGCAGGTCACAGGCCAAAGTGCGCGTAAGTAAGAGATAAGAGTTGAGCCCCCACGACTCACCTCTGTTGACCCAGCGGTCAGCGTCATGCACACTTGAGTCTGTTCCACTCAAGTCATTGCTGGAGGAATTGAAATGGCACGTGCGGTCGGCATCGACCTGGGCACGACTAACTCCGTCGTCAGCGTTCTGGAGGGCGGTGAGCCCACCGTCATCACCAACGCCGAGGGCGCCAGGACCACGCCGTCCGTCGTCGCCTTCGCCAAGAACGGCGAGGTGCTCGTCGGCGAGGTCGCCAAGCGCCAGGCGGTCACGAACGTGGACCGGACCATCAGGTCCGTGAAGCGTCACATGGGCACGGACTGGAAGATCGAGCTCGACGGCAAGCACTTCAACCCGCAGCAGATGAGCGCCTTCATCCTGCAGAAGCTGAAGCGCGACGCCGAGGCGTACCTGGGCGAGAAGGTGGCCGACGCGGTCATCACCGTCCCGGCGTACTTCAACGACTCCGAGCGCCAGGCGACGAAGGAGGCCGGCGAGATCGCCGGCCTGAACGTCCTGCGCATCGTGAACGAGCCGACGGCCGCCGCCCTGGCCTACGGCCTCGACAAGGACGACCAGACCATCCTCGTCTTCGACCTCGGCGGCGGCACGTTCGACGTGTCCCTCCTGGAGATCGGCGACGGAGTCGTCGAGGTGAAGGCCACCAACGGCGACAACCACCTCGGTGGTGACGACTGGGACCAGCGGGTCATGGACTACCTGGTCAAGCAGTTCTCCGCCGGCCACGGCGTGGACCTGGGCAAGGACAAGATGGCCCTCCAGCGCCTCCGCGAGGCCGCCGAGAAGGCCAAGATCGAGCTCTCCAGCTCCACCGAGACGTCGATCAACCTGCCCTACATCACCGCGTCCGCCGAAGGCCCGCTGCACCTGGACGAGAAGCTCACCCGCGCCCAGTTCCAGCAGCTCACGGCCGACCTCCTGGAGCGCTGCAAGACGCCGTTCCACAACGTCATCAAGGACGCCGGCATCCAGCTGAGCGAGATCGACCACGTCGTTCTCGTCGGCGGCTCCACCCGTATGCCCGCCGTGGCCGAGCTCGTCAAGGAGCTCACCGGCGGCCAGGACGCCAACAAGGGCGTCAACCCGGACGAGGTCGTCGCCATCGGTGCCGCCCTGCAGGCCGGTGTCCTCAAGGGTGAGGTCAAGGACGTCCTGCTCCTCGACGTGACCCCGCTGTCCCTCGGCATCGAGACCAAGGGAGGGATCATGACCAAGCTCATCGAGCGCAACACCACGATCCCGACCAAGCGGTCCGAGATCTTCACGACGGCCGAGGACAACCAGCCGTCGGTACAGATCCAGGTGTACCAGGGCGAGCGTGAGATCGCGGCGTACAACAAGAAGCTCGGGATGTTCGAGCTCACCGGTCTGCCGCCCGCCCCGCGTGGCGTCCCGCAGATCGAGGTCGCCTTCGACATCGACGCCAACGGCATCATGCACGTGACCGCGAAGGACCTCGGCACGGGCAAGGAGCAGAAGATGACCGTCACCGGCGGCTCCTCGCTGCCGAAGGACGAGGTCGACCGCATGCGCCAGGAGGCCGAGCAGTACGCGGACGAGGACCACCGCCGCCGCGAGGCCGCCGAAGCCCGCAACCAGGGCGAGCAGCTCGTCTACCAGACGGAGAAGTTCCTCAAGGACAACGAGGAGAAGGTCCCCGGCGACGTCAAGACCGAGGTCGAGACGAGCGTCGAGGAGCTGAAGGCCGCGCTCAAGGGCGAGGACACCGCGGAGATCCGTACGGCCACCGAGAAGGTCGCCGCCGTCTCCCAGAAGCTGGGCCAGGCGATGTACGCCGACGCCCAGGCCTCCCAGGGTGCCCCGGACGCCGACGCCCCGGGTGCCGGCGCGGGCCCCGACGCCAAGGCCGCCGACGACGATGTGGTCGACGCCGAGATCGTCGACGAGGACCGTGACCGCAAGGACGGTGCCGCGTGACGGAGGAGACCCCGGGCTTCGACGAGCAGCCCGACGTCCCCTCCGGCGCCACCCCTGAAGACGCCGAGCCGCAGGCTGCCCCCTCCTCCGCGGAGGACGGGGCGGCCTCGGCCGGGGACACGGCAGCAGCTCAGTCAGCAGCCCAGATCACAGGCCTGACGGCCCAGCTGGACCAGGTCCGCACGGCGCTCAACGAACGCACGGCGGACGTCCAGCGGATCCAGGCCGAGTACCAGAACTACCGCCGCCGCGTCGAGCGCGACCGGATCGCGGTCAAGGAGATCGCCATCGCGAACCTCCTGACCGAGCTCCTGCCCGTGCTCGACGACATCGGCCGCGCCCGGGAACACGAGGAGCTGGTCGGCGGTTTCAAGTCGGTGGCCGAGTCCTTGGAGACCGTCGCGGCGAAGATGGGCCTGCAGCAGTTCGGCAAGGAGGGCGAGCCCTTCGATCCGATGATCCACGAGGCCCTGATGCACTCGTACGCGCCGGACGTCACGGAGACGACCTGCGTGGCGATTCTTCAGCCGGGGTATCGCTTCGGCGAGCGCACCATCCGCCCCGCGCGGGTGGCGGTCGCCGAACCGCAGCCGGGCGCTCAGGCGGTCAAGGCCGACGAGGCGGACACGGCGGCGAACGGGGCGGCCGACGACAAGGAGAGCGGTGGCCCGGACGAGGGCTGACGTGGCACAGGGCGTACGCGCGCCCCGAAGCACCAGCACAGCCGAGCGCGTACGTGAGAGTGACGTACGGAAGGAGGGGCGTCGAGGATGAGCACCAAGGACTTCATCGAGAAGGACTACTACAAGGTCCTCGGCGTCCCCAAGGACGCCACCGAGGCAGAGATCAAGAAGGCGTACCGGAAGCTCGCCCGCGAGTTCCACCCGGACGCCAACAAGGGGAACTCGCGCGCCGAGGAGCGCTTCAAGGAGATCTCCGAGGCGAACGACATCCTCGGTGACCCCAAGAAGCGCCGGGAGTACGACGAGGCCCGCGCCCTCTTCGGCAACGGCGGCTACCGGCCGGGCGGCCCCGGTGGTTCGGGCGGCAACTTCAACTTCGACCTGGGGGACCTCTTCGGAGGCGGCGCCCAGGGCGGAGCGGGTGGCCCCGGATCCGGCGGGGCCGGTGGGGCCGGCGGCTTCGGCGGCGGTATCGGTGACGTCTTCGGAGGTCTCTTCAACCGCGGCGGCGCGGGCCCCGGCACCCGGACGCAGCCGCGCCGAGGGCAGGACATCGACACCGAGGTCACGCTCAGTTTCACGGAGGCGGTGGACGGCGCGACCGTTCCGCTCCGGATGACCTCGCAGTCCCCCTGCAAGGCCTGTTCGGGCACCGGCGACAAGAACGGCACACCGCGGGTGTGCCCGACCTGCGTCGGGACCGGCCAGGTGGCGCGCGGTTCGGGCGGCGGTTTCTCGCTGACCGACCCGTGCCCCGACTGCAAGGGCCGCGGCCTGATCGCGGAGCACGCGTGCGCGGTCTGCAAGGGCTCGGGGCGCGCCAAGTCGTCCCGGACCATGCAGGTCCGTATCCCCGCGGGGGTGTCGGACAGCCAGCGCATCCGGCTGCGCGGCAAGGGAGCGCCGGGCGAACGGGGCGGTCCTGCGGGCGACCTGTACGTCACCGTGCATGTGGACTCGCACCCGGTGTTCGGCCGCAAGGGCGACAACCTCACCGTCACCGTGCCCGTCACCTTCGTGGAGGCGGCGCTCGGCGGCGAGGTCCGCGTGCCCACGCTCGGCGGCCCTCCGGTCACCCTGAAACTGCCACCGGGCACGCCCAACGGCCGTACGATGCGCGCCCGTGGCAAGGGCGCGGTCCGCAAGGACGGCAGCCGCGGGGATCTGCTCGTCACCGTCGAGGTGAGTGTCCCCGGGGACGTGACGGGGAAGGCTCGTGACGCGCTGGAGGCGTATCGCGAGGCGACCGCGGAGGAGGATCCGCGGGCTGAGCTGTTCGAGGCAGCGAAGGGAGCATGAGGACACCATGGACGCACCCGGACGCCGTCGGCAGAACTCATTCACCGGCAGGGCCTATGAGCTGACGGAAGAAACACCGGTGTACGTCATCTCGGTGGCCGCCCAGCTCTCGGGCCTGCACCCGCAGACGCTGCGTCAGTACGACCGCCTCGGCCTGGTCTCCCCGGACCGCACGGCCGGGCGCGGTCGGCGTTACTCGGCCCGCGACATCGAACTGCTGCGCACCGTGCAGCAGTTGTCGCAGGACGAGGGCATCAACCTCGCCGGCATCAAGCGCATCATCGAGCTGGAGAACCAGGTCGCCGCACTCCAGTCCCGGGTCGCGGAACTGCAGTCGGCCCTGGAGGGCGCGGCGGCGACCATGCAGCAGCGCGAGGCGGCGGTCCACGCCTCGTACCGCCGCGACCTGGTCCCGTACCAGGAGGTCCAGCAGACGAGCGCGCTGGTGGTGTGGCGCCCGAAGCCGAAGCGCCCGCCGACGGACTGAAGCACCGTCTGAACACCATCTGAAGGGGCCCGGAGGTTCATCTGAACCTCCGGGCCCCTTCGCGTGCTCGCGTCATCCGTCGCATCACCACGCAGCATCATCCGTCGCATGAATTTCACCTCCCCCTGTAAGAACTGGGCCGTCACGCGCATTGCTTGGTGACAGAGCCGATGTGAGCCGATGTGAGGGGACGGCGCATGACACATGCCCAACACTTCCGGGACGTCTACGAGGAGTGCTATCCGCGTGTTCTCGCCTACGCGACGAGCCTGGTGGGTCGGCAGGTGGGGGAGGACATCACCAGCGAGACGTTCACGGTGGCCTGGCGGCGGGTGCGGGACATCTCGGAGCCCGCGCTGCCGTGGCTCCTGGGAATCGCCCGCAACCTGGTGCGCGAGCTGCGTCGCCGGGACAGCCGCCAGTACGCCCTCGCCGCCGCGGAGGCGCAGCGTGTCAGCAGGGGTGCCCGGAGCGACGCCGCCGACCTCGCGGCGGACGTGACCGACCGGGAGGCCGCGCTCCAGGCCCTGGCCAGCCTGTCCGAGGCCGACCGGGAGCTCCTGACGCTCATCGCCTGGCACGGGCTGAGCACCAAGCAGGCCGCGAAGGTCCTGGGCTGCACCACCGCGACGCTGACCGTCCGGCTGCACCGGGCCCGCCGCCGTCTGGAGAAGGCCCTGGAGTCCCCGTACCCGGCGGACACGGCACAGACAGACACGGCACAGGCACCCACGGCACGGATACCGGGGGCGGACTCCGCGCCACTCGTCCGGACCGCGCGCCGCACCGACCGCAAAGGAGCACTCACATGAAGAACACCCTCGAACGGTCCGGGCGGCCCGACGTCATGAAGCTGCTGGCCGACGCCCGGCCCGACGCACTCGACCCGGCCGGGCTGGCGGACTCCCCGCGGCAGCGCGAGGACCTGGCCCGCATCATGGCCGGCCGGACGGACCGTCAGGCGACCCGCTCCCGGACGCCGGGGCGGCTCCGGATCGGGATCCGGCCGCTGGGGACCGCGGTGGCTCTCGCGGCGGTCGCGGCGTCCGCGGTGGTCGTCAGCACGCTCGACGAGGATCCCCTGGGGGTGCGCCCGGGGGCGGCTCCGCAGCCCTCCTCGTCCTCCTCCTCCGCCGCCGGCGAGAAGGGTGAGGTGCGCGTGGACGGCCGCCTCCAACTGCTCAGCGTGGCGAAGAAGGCGGAGACGCCGGCCACCGAGGGAACGTACTGGCAGACCACCACGCGGTCCCAGGACGTGAACATCGTCGGGGCGAAGGACCAGCTCTTCGCCGTGCGCACCACGTCGACCGAGGAGTGGTCGGTGGGCGTGCGCCCCGGAACCCGGAGCCTGATGGTGACCGGTCTGGACGACTCGACCGCTCCCCGCACCGACGCGGACAAGGCGCGCTGGCGGGCCGCGGGCTCACCCGGGACGGTGCAGTCCGAGGTTCCCGGGAACCCTGGAGGCGGCACGCTCGCGTACACGATGGGAAGCGGCCGGCCGAGCGTCATCCGGACGGACGCGGGCGACAAGATCTACGCCGTCGGACCGCGCAACGTCACCTACCAGGACCTGCGTGAACTGCCCTCCGACAGCGGGGAACTGCGCCGGGAGCTGGAGAAGCTGTACGCGCAGGACAGCGGTGCCGACGCCGGTGCGGGCCGCACGGCGTACGTGCTGCGGCAGGCGGCCGGCCTCGTCACGATGCCGGTGGAGCCCGCCGTCCGGGCGGCCGCGTACCGGGTGATGGCGGAGCTGCCCGGCGTCCGGGGGCTGGGGCGTGTCACCGATCCGCTGGGGCGCGAGGGCGTCGGCTTCACCTTCCCCGGAACGGCGTCGACTCCGTTGGGCGGCGTGCAGCAGCGGCTGGTGGTGGACCCGTCCACCGGCGAGCTGCTCTGCGAGCAGCTCGTACTGACCGAGCCGTCGGCCAGGGCCGAGGAGGCGGGCCTCGACGCGGGCACGACGGTGAACTACACGGCGACGACGCGGATGGCCTGGGGCGAGAAGCAGATCACGGTGCCGGAGAACGCCCGGAGCGACATCCGCTGAAGGACGGTTCCTGAGGGACGGTCCTGGCGGAGGTGGGGGCGAGGGCGGAGGTGGGGGTGGAGTCCTGCGGGCCCTGAGGGGCGGCCGGACTCCACCCTTACTTCCACCCATGGGTCCAGGCGTGAGAGGCCCCGCGACAGCACGCTTGAGGGCATGACATTCACCGACTGGATCACCGACATCGCCCTCCTGCTCGTGGTCTTCCGGCAGCTGCGGGAAGGCCGCCTGGATCTCAAGACGTACCTGATCCCGATGGGGATCGTGGCCTTCGTGGCCTCCCACTACCTGCACACCATTCCGACCGCGGGCAACGACCTGGTGCTGATCGGAGCGCTGGTCGGGGCCGGCGCCGTGCTCGGTGTCGCCGGTGGTGTCTACACCCGGATCCGCGGCGCCGGCGGACACCTGTTCATCAAGGCAGGCGCCGTCTCGGCGGCCCTGTGGGTGCTCGGCATGGGCGCGCGCATGGGCTTCCAGCTGTGGGTCGACCACGGCGGCGCCGACGACGTGGCGCGGTTCAGCGTCACCCATGACATCACCACCATCGACGCCTGGGTCGCCGCGTTCGTGCTGATGGCGCTCACCGAGGTGGTCACGCGCCTGGCCACGATATTCGTCCGGAGCCGCCGGGCGGAGCGCGAGCCGCAGCTCCCCGCGGGTGAGCGTCCCGCCGCGGCCGTCCTCGACCGCGCCGTCTGATCGTGGGCACCGAGGGAGCCGTGGGCTATGGTCGCGGCGTGTCCGCCTCCGCGAGTTCCCCCGGCCCCCGGGGCGTGGCCCGTCACGATTTTCGACTGCACCGGGCCGTCACGCTGGCGGTCGTCGTGGCCGCGGTGGTGACCGTCCGGCCGTTGGGGGTCGGCGGCCGCGGCCTGGCGGTGGCCGCGCTGATCGTCGTCAACTCCGTGGCCCTGCTGGCGCGGCACCTGCCCGAGGCCAGGTTCCCGCCCCGTGTCGCGCTGGTCTGGCTGACCCTGGGGGTCGTGGCGTCCGCCGCCCTGCTCGGAGTCAGCCGCAGCGGCTCCGGTTACCTGTTCGCCTACTTCCTCGTCGGCCACATCGGCTACCGCCTGCCCCTCAAGCAGGCTCTGTCGCTGGCGGCCCTGGCGGTCCTGCTCTGCGGCGGTGCCCTGTACCTCCGCGCCGACCCCGGCCACGCGGCGCTGCCCTGGGCCCTCGGCCTGACCATCGGCATACCGGTGGTGGCCGGGATCCTCAGCCGTAGCAGGCAGCGCGCCCTGGAGGCGGTGATCGCGTCCGCCGAGTCCGCGGAGCGGGCCGCCCGCGCCGAGGCCAGGACCGCCGTCCTCACCGAGCGCAGCCGTATCGCCCGGGACGTCCACGACGTACTGGCGCACTCCCTGGCCGGGATCAACATGCAGCTGGAGCTGGCGGACGCCCTGCTCGACACCGGCGACCTGGAAAAGGTCCGCGAGGCGAACGACAAGGCCCACAGCCTGGTCAAGGAGAGCCTGAAACAGGCCCAGTGGACCGTGCACGCGCTGCGCGAGGACGCCCTTCCGCTGCTCGGCAGCCTGACCGCGATGGTCGAGTCCTCGGGCCACCGCGACGCGCTCACCGTCACCGGGACCGTGCGCGAACTGCCGGCCCAGGTCACCCAGAACCTGCTGCGCATCGCCCAGGAGGCGCTGACCAACGCCGCCCGGTACGCGCCGGGCGGTGACCTGGGGGTGGAGCTGAGCTTCGAGACCGAGTCGACCACACTGAGGATCCGCAACGGTCCGGGGACCGGCCGGGTGCCGGCAGGCGGCGGCAGCGGAATGGGGCTGATCGGAATGCGCGAGCGCGCGGCCCTGCTGAAGGGGACCGTGACCGCGGGCCCGGTCACGGAGGGCCCCGGCCGAGGAGGCTGGCAGGTGGAGGCAGTGATCCCGGGATGAGTGAATCGGTGGAGAACCCGCAGGTGTTGAAGGTGATCGTCGCCGACGACCAGGCCGCGGTCCGTGAACCCCTGGCCGTCATGCTCGGCATGTCCGAGGACATCGAGGTGGTCGCCGCGGCGGCGGACGGCACGGAGGTGCTCGCTGCCGTGGCCGCGGGGGTGGTGGACGTGGTCCTGATGGACCTGCGGATGCCGGTGATGGACGGCATCGAGGCGACCCGCCGGCTGAGCGAGGAGTATCCGCGGGTCGCCGTGGTGGTGCTGACCACCTTCGCCGACGACGAGTCGATCCTGGCGGCGCTGGGGGCCGGCGCCCGTGGCTATCTGACGAAGAACGCGGGGCGCAAGGACATCGTCCGCGCGATCCGCGCCGCCGCGGCGGGGCAGTCGGTCCTCGACCGTGAGGTCCAGGACCGCCTCCTGGCCACCGTCCGCACCCGCCCGCCGGCCGCGGGACGGCCACTGCCGCCGGATCTCACACCACGCGAGCGCGAGGTGCTCACCCTCATCGGCCAGGGCCTGCCGAACCGGGCCATCGCGGAGAAGCTCTTCATCAGCGAGGCCACGGTCAAGACCCACATCAACAACCTGTTCGCGAAGGCCGACATCAGAGACCGCGCCGACGCGGTCCGCCGGGCCTTGGCGGCGGGCCTGGCCTGACCGAAGACCACACGGATCCTCCGCCACCACCGGCCGGTCCGCAGTCCTACGCCCGCTGGAACAGCACCTCGGTCCGCTGACCGTGCGGCCTTCCGTAGCCACGGGCGTGCTGGAGGAGTCCTGCGAGGCTGTGTGGGGCGGTGGTGAGGACGACATCGGGTCGGTCGCTCTCACGGAGGCGGAGGGTGCCGTCGGGGGCGGCGGCTATGGAGAGGCACTCGCCTTCCGGGCCACCGCTGAACGTTGACTTCTGCCAGGTGAGTGGGTGCCCTGTGGTGGTGCGGGCGTGCTGGAGGAGTCCTGCGAGGCTCTGTGGGGCGGTGGTGAGGGTGACGTCGGGGGTGTCGCTCTCGCGGAGGTGGAGGGTGCCGTCGGGGGTGGCGGCTATGTGGAGGCAGTTGCCTTCCGGGCCGCCGCTGAAGGATGACTTCTGCCAGTTGAGTTCAGGGCCGGTCATGGGTGCTGCGCCCTGTGGTGGTGCGGGCGTGCTGGAGGAGCCCTGCGAGGCCCTGTGGGGCGGTGGTGAGGATGACACCGGGGGTGTCGCTCTCGCGGAGGTGGAGGGTGCCGTCGGGGGCGGCGGCTATGTGGAGGCACTCGCCTTGCGGGCCGCCGCTGAATGTTGACTTCTGCCAGGTGAGTTCAGACATCCGTGTCTCCCTAGAGGGTGTAGAGGACGTGCTGGATGAGGGCCAGAGAGTCCTTCACGGAATGTGCTTCCGGGGCCAACGATACGTCGATCGGGGCCAGCGCGTAATCGGCGAGGCGTTCGTACAGCTTCCCGTACTGGAGTAGGGCTTCCTGGTCACCCAAGTACCGGATCCCCGTGGGCTGTTCCAGGACCACGGTACCCAGCCGTGGCACGGAAGGGATCACATGGACGAAGTTCCCGCTGATGGCGGCATGGGCCTGAGACCGTGTTTGAGATCTGCCGTGTCCCGTTGCTGAGGCGTTCGTTGAGCTCACCG
>NZ_JBLFJV010000018.1:0-11251 GCF_047444975.1 Streptomyces sp. CWNU-52B
GTCCGGCCCCTACCGGGGCCGGGATTCAGAGGTGTCCACCACCCGGGGACAGGTCCCGTTGTTCCTGGGCGTGTTCGGCGCTCACCACTTCTACCTCGGCAGGGTCCGCCTCGGGCTGCTGCACCTGTTCACCCTCGGCCTCTGCGGTCTGGGCTGGCTGGCCGACGCGTTCGCCCTGCCCCGCCAGGTCCGGAGCGTGAACGCCCGTACGGCCCCGGGCGACCCCGCGGGGCGCCCCGCCCCGAACGTGGCGTGGCGTGCGCCGGAGAACCCGGCGCACGCCACGCGATCTTCCGGACCCGCGAACCCGTAGGTCCCGGTCCTGGAGCTGGATCCGGCCCTGCCGTCAGCAGTTGAGGTAGGCCCGGTGGATCCAGACGCCGGTGCGCCCGCCCTCCAGGTCACCCATGCGCCACTCGCCCTCGGTGGCACGCCAGTGGAACCTGTGCCCCCGGTTCACCTGGCCGAGGACCGGGTACTGGGTGCCGGGGCCGCCGCGGTAGTTGACCCGGTCGTCGTTGACGGTGCAGACGACGACCGCCCGCTCCACGGCCTGGGACGGGGCGACGGCCGCCGCCGCGTGCCCGGCCTGGACCAGCGGACCGCCGGCCAGCGCGAGCCCGCTGAGCATGATGAACGCGGACAGCATTCGCTTCTTCATGGATTCCTCTTTCCGTTCGCTGCCGAGTCCTCGGTACGGGACCCGATGCACCTTTTGTAGCCGCTAATCTGTTGTTCAAGACGGGTCTGCCGATGCTGAACAAACAGATGCCGAACAATCCGCACGATCAGACGGGGAAAGGCTGCGCGCATGCCACGGGGAGAGCGTCCGCTGGATCCGGACGGCGGCCCGCTGTCCGAATTCGCGGCGCGTTTACGGAAACTGCGGGAGCAGGCGGGTCGCCCCACCTACCGGGACCTGGCCCTGAACGCCCACTATTCGATCGCCACGCTGTCCTCGGCCGCGGCGGGACGTCAACTGCCCAGCCTGACCGTCACCCTGGCCTATGTCCGGGCCTGCGGCGGTGACGAGCGGGAATGGAAGGTGATCTGGCAGCGGACGGCCGACGCGTGTGCCCACGCGGGCATGTCGGTCGAGTCCGGCACCGAGGACCGGCAGAGGAAAGGCGTCAAGCCGCCCTATGTCGGTCTCGCTGCGTTCGGAGAGGCCGATTCCGGTGTTTTCTTCGGCCGCGAGAAACTCACCCACACACTCGTCGAACATCTGAAGGACAAACGCCTTCTCGTATTGTTCGGAGCGTCGGGTTCCGGTAAGTCGTCGGTGCTGCGCGCAGGTGTTCTTCCCGCCTTTTCCGGTGTTTCCTCGCTGGTTTTCACGCCCGGCTCGCATCCGCTGGAGGAATGCGCCGTGCGATTGTCCGCGCGCGCCGGTGTCGCCTCCGACGCGGTGCACGCCGGACTCACGGCCGACCCCCACACCTTCCACCGGACGGTCCGGCAGATCCTCGCCGGACGGCAGGACGCGGGCTCCGCGGCGGACGAGCTGCTCGTCGTCGTGGACCAGTTCGAGGAGGT
This sequence comes from Streptomyces sp. CWNU-52B, assembly GCF_047444975.1. Lineage (NCBI taxonomy): Bacteria > Bacillati > Actinomycetota > Actinomycetes > Kitasatosporales > Streptomycetaceae > Streptomyces > Streptomyces sp. CWNU-52B. The sequence goes on from NZ_JBLFJV010000018.1 coordinate 1,537, forward strand.
GTTCACCGTCTGCCGCGACGCGCGGGAACGGGAGCGGTTCGTCGCCGCGCTCCTGCACGCGGCGCAGACCCCCGACAGCCGCACGCGCGTCGCCATCGCCGTACGGTCCGACTTCTACACGCACTGCACCCGGCTGCCCGGCCTCGTCGACGCCCTGCCCCACACCCACCGCCCGGTCGGCCCGATGACCGCGGAGGAACTGCGCGCGGCGATCGTCCAGCCGGCCGCCCGTGCCCGGCTCACCGTCGAGGGCGCCCTGCTGACCACCCTCCTGGCCGACGCCCACGGCCGGCCAGGGGCGCTCCCCCTCCTGTCGCACGCCCTGCTGGAGACCTGGACCCGGCGGCGGGGCAACGCCCTCACGCTGGCCGGATACCGGGCGGCGGGCGGTTTCGAGGGCGCGCTCACCCAGACCGCGGAGGAATTCCACCAGTCCCTGAACGACACCCGGCAGCAGGCCGCCCGCCGGCTGTTCCTGCGGCTCGTCGCACTGGGCGAGGGCACCGAGGACACCAAACGCCGGGTGCCGCGGCAGGAACTCGACGGCGGCCCCGACACCGAGTCCGTCCTCGAACAGGCCACCCGGGCCAGGCTCCTGACCGCCGACGGCGGCCATGTGGAGATCGCCCACGAGGCGCTGATCCGCTGCTGGCCCCGGCTCGGCGGCTGGCTGGAGGAGGACCGCGGCCAGGAACGGCTGCACCGCGCCCTCACCGAGGCCACCACCCTCTGGGAGTCCCTGGACCGCCACCCCGACACCCTCTACCGCGGAGTGCGCCTCGCCGCCGCAAAGGACCTCCCGCCGCAGGCGCTGACCGCCCGGGAGCGCGCCTTCCTCGACGCCTGCGAGGCGGCGGCGCGGGAGGAGCGGCGGCGCGACCGGCGGCGGCTGCGGCGGCTGCGCCGCATGGTCGCCGCCCTGGCCGTGCTCCTCGTGTGCGCCGTGGCCGGCGCCGGCTTCGCCGTACGGGCGCAGGACACCATCACCCGGCAGCGCAACGAGGCCGTGGTGCTGCGGGCCGCCGACGCATCCGTACGCCTGAGTCCGCACAATCCGTCACTGGCCGCGCAGATCGCCCTTGCCGCCTACCGCCAGGCGCCGCAGAAGCGCACCCGGGACGCCCTGCTCAGCACCCTGTCCGTCGCGGCGGCCGGGCCCCGGCCGATCGGGCGCACCCCCGCCGGGTACACGCCCGCCGTGACCGCCGACGGGCGCATGCTGGCCATGGCCGACGGTCCGCACACCGTCCTGTGGGACATGGCGGACCCCCGCAGGCCCCGCAGACTCGGCACCATCGACGGTGACGGAGCCGGTCTGCACTACGTCGAGTTCACCCCGCGCGGCGACACACTGATCGGCGCCGGCAGCGACCACACGCTCCGGCTGTGGGACGTGTCCGACCCCGTGCGGCCGCGGCTCCTATCGAAGCGGGCCACGGGGCACTCGGACGCCATCTACGCGGTCGCCGTGCGCGGGGACGGCCGGATGGCCGCCACCAGCAGCTACGACGACACCGTCCGCCTCTGGGACGTGACGGACCCGGCGGACCCGCGCGCCCTCGCCACGCTGAGAGGGCACCGGGGCAATGTCAAGCCGGTAGCCTTCAGCGCCGACGGTACGACCCTGGCCTCGGGCTCCGACGACGGCACCATCCGCGTCTGGGACGCGACCCGCCCGCCGCACGCCACCGTCGCCGTCCTCAAGGGGCACCGGCACTTCGTGGACGCCCTCGCCTACAGCCCGGACGGCCGGACCCTGCTGAGCGGGAGCGACGACCGCACGGCGAAGCTGTGGGACATCAGCGACCTGCCCCGCCACCGCGAGCTGGGCGAACTGGCGCGGCACGCCGACATCGTCGCCGGTGTGGCGTTCGCCCCCCACGGACGTACGGCGGTGACCGTCGGCGTGGACGGCACGGTGAACGCCTGGGACGTGAGCGACCGCACGCACCCCGCCCCGCTGGCCGCCCTCACCAACCCCGGCGGGTCGGTCAAGGAGGTCCGCTACCTCGCGGCGGACGGCACGATCCTCACCGTGACGGCCCACCGCAGCGTCCAGGTCTGGTACACCGACCTCGACCGCGTACTCGCCGACGCGTGCGGCCGCGTCCACGGCACGATCACCCGCACCCAGTGGTCCCACCACTTCCCCCGCTTCGCCTACACCCCACCGTGCTCACACGAAACATAAGAGCAAGCCCCGAAAGGGGCGCGAGGAACGGCGCGCCCAACCCCCACCACCCCGCACACACGCACAAACACCAAACCACCCCTCAGGGGGCGCAGCCCCCGAAAGGGGCGCGGGGAACGGCGCGCTCAACCCCCACCGACCCGCACCCACCCAAGATCCGCACCCCGCACAGACGTCTTCGGGGCCGGCCCGTCAAGAACGGGCCGTCCCCGTCCCCTTCTCCGCGTCCAGCGCGTACACGCACCTGTCCTTGCTGCACGCATACACCACCCCGTCCTTCACCACAGGCGCCCCCGTGATCTCCCCACCGGTCGCCAGCTTCCACCGCAGCCGCCCGTCGTCCGCCTTCAGCGTGTAGAGCAGGTGGTCGGTGGAGCCGAAGTGGATCCGCCCGTCCGCGACGACCGGCGCCCCCACGAGGTCGCCGCCCGCCTGGAACCGCCACTTCGGCGTCCCGGTGACCGCGTCCAGCGTGTAGAGCCCCTTGCCGCTGCCCACATGGACATGCCCCGCCGAGACCAGCACCGGATCCACGGACGACCGCGCCTCCGTGGCGATCCGCCAGCGGTCCCGCCCGTCGGTGGCGTCGAGCGCGTACACCGTGCCGAGGTAGTCGGCGAGGTACACCCCGCCGCCCGTGACGGCGGGCCCCGGCGCGAAGGTGGGCGGGCTGAGGAACACCGCGGGCGCCTCGAAGTGCCAGCGCACATGCCCGCCGGCGACGTCGATGGCCAGGACGCGGGTGCCGGCCGACACGTACACGTACCCGTCGTCGGCGTGGGTGATCCGGACCGGCACCCCGCCGCAGGAGGCCGCGTCGCCGATGGGGTACGACCACCGCTCCTCGCCCGTACGGGCCTCCAGGGCACGCAGTCGGGCGTCCTTCCAGACGAAGACCGTGCCGTCGTGGACGACCGGCCCCGCCTCGGGCGACTCGAAGTCGGTCTGCGCCCCGGTGATCTCCCAGAGCTTCTGCCCGTTGGCCGCCTCCCAGGCCTGTACGCCGCCGCCGCGGGTGCCGGTGACGACGGTGCCGCGGTCGGCCCTGAGCGAGTACACCCACGCGTCGGCCGGCAGCCGCCACAGGTCGGTGCCCTCGCGGGCGTCCAGGGCGAACAGGGTCGGGCCGTCGGAGGCGTGGACGCGGCCGTCGGCGACCGCCATCGACCAGGCGACGTCCCGCGTCTTGAAGCGGCGCCGGCCGGTGGCCACGTCCAGCGCGTGCACCTCGAAGGAGGTGACGTACACCAGGTCCCCGGCGACCGCGGGCGTGCCCCACACGTCGTTCGACATCCGGAAGCGCCACGGCCGCCAGGAGGAACCGCCGTCCTGCCCGGGTACCGGCGCGGGTACGGGGACGGGTCCCGCCGCCACCGGGTCGGCGCCGTTGACGCCGGGGCGCGGCCGGGACCAGGCGGCCACGAGTCCGGCCTCGGGAGGAGGCGCCTTCACCGCGGCCGCGCGGGCGTCGGCGACACGCGGCCCCGGCCCGATCGGCACCTGCGCACCGGCGAGGCGCACCGGCCCCGCGTCGGGCGCGCCACCGTGCCGCCCCGCGCCCGCGCCGACCGGTACGGGCGGCTGCGGCGGCATGGGCGGGTCGTGCGGCGGCGGAGGCGGTACCACGGGCGCCCCGCGTCCGCCGCTGCGGCCGGAGCCGGAGGCCGGTTTCGGGGCCGGCCGGCCGCCGCGGCGCGTCTCGATCAGGGCCACGGCCCGCTCGGGCAGCCACGCGGACGCCGTACCGCTGTCGTCGGAGCCGGAGTTGAAGAGGTGGGGTGCCAGCTGGGCCTGGAGGTCGGCCGGGTTGGGGCGGGCCGTCGCCTCCATCTGCATACAGGACTCGATCAGCGGGCGCAGCTCGTCCGGGAGCCCTTCGAGGTCCGGGCCCTCCCTGAGGAGCATGAACACCGTCTCGACGGGGTTCGCACCGTGGAAGGGCGCGTGCCCCGTGGCGGCGAAGACGAGCATCGAGGCGAGCGAGAAGACGTCGCTCGCGCCGGTCACGCTGCGGGAGTCCTTCGCCTGTTCGGGCGACATGTACGCGGGGGTGCCGACGGCGACGTTCGTCATCGTCAAACGCGTGTTCGACACACCGGAGGCGATACCGAAGTCGATGACGCGTGGCCCGTCCTCGACCACGAGCACGTTCGACGGCTTCAGGTCGCGGTGCACGAGCCCGGCGCCGTGGATCGACTGCAGCGCCTCGGCGACACCGGCGGCGAGCCAGCGGACCGCCTGGGCCGGCAGCGGGCCGCACTCGGTCACTATCTCTTCCAGCGAGGGCGCGGGCACGTACGCGGTGGCCAGCCAGGGCACGGCCGCACGCGCGTCGGCGTCGACCACGGCCGCCGTGTAGAAGCCGGACACGGCGCGGGCCGCCTCGACCTCGCGCGAGAAGCGGACGCGGAACAGCTGGTCCTCGGCGAGCTCGGTTCTGACCGTCTTGATCGCCACCCGCCGGCCCGAGGCCGAGCGCGCGAGATAGACCAGCCCCATGCCGCCGGCTCCCAGCCGTCCCAGCACCTCGAACGGCCCGATCCGCCGCGGATCGTGCTGTGTCAGCTGATCCACCACTTGCCTGCCACCTCCCCGTACGCGGCCACCCGTCCAGCCACCGCTCCTGCCGCAGCTTCGGCCACTGCGCAGCGTCTCACCACCGACCCGTTCCGGCGGCACGCACCCCGATTCTTCCTGGCATGGGCTCCGGTTGCGAACCCGGCCCTGATTCGGGATGTCTCCCGCCAATCCCGGGCAAACAATGGCACTCCGCCTTGCTTTGCAACGTCGACGGGTGCTTTTCCACACCTTTCCGAGCTTGTGGTCCGGGTTTCAGCCTTGGAGCATCGCCCGGTCCACACGGAGAAAACCGATTCCCCGGACCGGAGAACGGCTCATACCGGGTCCGGGTCCGCGTCCCGACCCGGATCCGGGCGCGCGTGCCGACCCCCGTCCCGGTCTCCGTCCCGGCGCTCGAAGAGCGCGAAGGACGCCCCCTGATCGTCACTGACGACGGCCACGCGCCCGTACGACGTCTCGAAGGCCGGCACCCGGACCCGGCCGCCGAGCCGCGTCACCGTGCCGAGCAGGGCCTCGCAGTCCCGTACGCCGAAGTGGACGAGGAAGTGGGGCGGCATCTCGGCGGGGAAGACGTCGGAGATGTGGGCGCGGCCGAACTCACGGGTGGCGCCGGGCCCGAAGAGGGCGTCGCGGAAGAGGCCCGGGTAGAAGGCCTCGGCGACGGCCGTGTCCCGCGCGTACAGCTCGACCCAGTCGAAGGCGCCCGTCCGGCCCGTCGCGCCCGACCTGTCAGTGCCGCCCGTGCCGCCCGTCCGGTGGCCGAAGCCGGGGTGCGTGCCGGCCTCCCAGAGCCCGAAGACGGCGCCCTCGGGGTCGGCGGCGAGGGCCGCGGTGCCGTACGGGCCCACCGCCACGGGTGTCGTGACGATCTGACCGCCCGCCTTGCGGATCCGGTCGGCCATGTCCTGGGCGTCCGGGGTGGCGAAGTAGACCGTCCACACGGTGGGCATCCGGCCGTCCTGCTTCGGCACGAGGGCCGCGACGGGCTCCCCGTCGAGAAGCGCCCGTACGGCACCCGCGGACGGGTCGAAGTGCCCGAAGGGCTCGAAGGTCCAGCCGAAGAGCCCGCCGTAGAAACGCCTGCCCGCCTCGACGTCCGGAAGCTGGGCGTCGACCCAGCAGGGGACACCCTCCGCGAACGCGGCAGAACCTTCAGATCCAGCCATGCGGCCAAGCTAATGGCCTTTCGCCCATCCCGCAGAGTGGGCGGTATCCCTTCCCCGCGGGCCCGCGCACCCCATTTGCAGTCGGCCGAATCGCGCTCCGATCACCCCTCGGTAAGCTGACGGCATGACAGGACAAGTGCGTACCGTCGACGGCCGTGTGGCCGGTCGGCGCGGGCAGGCGACGCGGCAGAAGCTGCTCGACTGCCTCAGCGAGATGCTCAGCTCCTCGCCCTACCGCGACGTCAAAGTCATCGACGTCGCGCGGAAGGCGGGCACTTCACCGGCGACCTTCTACCAGTACTTCCCGGACGTCGAAGGCGCCGTCCTGGAGATCGCCGAGCAAATGGCGGCGGAGGGCGCCGGGTTGACCGAGCTCCTCGAAGGGCGCTCCTGGGTCGGCAAGGCAGGCTGGCAGACGGCGCAGGAACTGGTGGACGGGTTCCTGGAGTTCTGGCGCAAAAACGACGCCATCCTGCGAGTCGTCGACCTGGGCGCCGCCGAGGGCGACAAACGCTTCTACAAGATCCGCATGAAGATCCTCAACTCCGTGAACAACTCCCTCACGGAGACGGTCAAGGAGCTCCAGGCGAAGGGCAAGGTCGACAAGGACGTCAGCCCGGCGGCGATGGCGGGTTCCCTCGTGGCGATGCTCGCGGCGGTGGCCTCGCACCAGAAGGGCTTCCAGACGTGGGGCGTGAAGCAGGCTGAACTGAAGCCGAACCTGGCGCAGTTGGTGCACCTGGGCGTGACGGGCAAGAAGCCGACCAAGTAGTCAGCGCAGTTCGCACAGTTCACGTCGTTCACGTGGTTCACGTGGTTCACGTAGTCCGCGCGTCTCCAGGCACATGTCCTGTCACACGGGCGGCAGTTCACCTCGGTGGGCTGCCGCCCGTCGCACGCCCGAGTGCGTCATCTGCGGCTGATCCGGAACACACGGATCTCCCGCTCCACGCGTGACTGGTACGTCGCGTACGGCGGCCAGAACTCCAGCAGGGCCCGCCACGCCGCCTCCCGTTCCGGGCCGCTCAGGAGCCGGGCGGTCACCGGGATGTCCCGGCCCTGCCAGTTGATCTCCGCGTCCGGGTGGGCGAGCAGGTTGGCGGTCCAGGCGGGGTGGTCCGTGCGACCGAAGTTGGACCCGATGAGGACCCAGCTCCCGGCCACCGCTCCCGCCCCCGCGTCCTCGCCCGTCCGCTCCTCCGGCATGCAGGCGAGAGGCGTACGCCGCGGGAGCCCGCTCCGCGCGCCCCGCGCCGTGAGGATGACGCCGGGCAGCATCTGGGCGCTGAGCAGCACCTTTCCCCGGGTCAGCCGGTGCACGGCGCGGTCGAGTGCCGGTACGACATGGGGCGCGACCTTCGCGAAACCCCGGGTCGAGGACACCTTCTGGACCAGCCGGACCCCGGGAAGCCGAGCCCCGGAGGAAAAGGAGGACGAAGAGGACGAAGGGGAAGAGGACGAAGAGGAGGAAGAGGAGGGCGGGGTCATCAGACCACCACCTCCCCGCCGCCGAACAGCCGCGCCTCCTGCGCCGCGTAGGCGCGCAGCCGGTGCACCGGTCCGAACAGCAGCTCGTCGCCGGCCGCCCGCTTGAAGTACAGATGCGCCTCGTGCTCCCAGGTGAACCCGATCCCTCCGTGCAGCTGCACGGCCTCGGCGGCGGTGGTGCGCAGCGCCTCCAGGGCCTGCGCGAGCGCGAGCCCGCCGACCCGCTCCTGGCCCTCGGCGCTCGCCCAGGCCGCGTAGTAGGCGGCGGAGCGCGCGGCCTGCACCTGCACGTACAGGTCGGCCAGCCGGTGCTTCACCGCCTGGAACGACCCGATCGCCCGCCCGAACTGCTCACGCTGCTTGACGTAGGCGACGGTCCGCTCCAGTACGCGGTCGGCGGCGCCGACGGCTTCCGCGGCGAGGACGGCGGCGGCGGTGTCCCCGACGGCGGCGAGGACGGCGCTGACGTCGGCGGCGCCGTCGGCACTCTCCTCACCGTCGCCCAGCAATTCGGCCGGTACGTCGCGGAGTTGGACGCGGCTTCGGGAACGGGTCTCGTCGAGGGAGGTCTGGCGTACGCGGGTCGCCCCCTGCCGTACGAGGAAGAAGAGGGTGCGCGGGCGGGCGAACCCTCCGGTGTGCGCGGCGACGACCAGCAGGTCCGCGCTGTGTCCGTCGAGCACCTGGTCGGCCTGCCCGTACAGCCGCCACCCGCCGTCGGCCTGCCGCGCCTGCACGCCTCCCGACCGGCCGCCGCCCGCCCAGTCGCCGCGGTTGTCGCCGGTGAGGCCGAGGGCGGTGGTCAGGGCGGCGCCCGGCACGGCGAGGGCGGCGGTGAGTTCGCCGGAGGCGATACGCGGCAGCAGTTCGGCGCGCTGGGTCCCGCTGCCGAGGGCGAGCAGGAGGGGCGCGCTCAGGACGGCGGTCGCGAGCAGCGGGGAGGGGGCGAGGGCGCGCCCCAGCTCCTCGGCGGCGAGGGCGAGTTCGGTGCCGGAGCAGCCCACTCCCCCGTACGCCTCGGGCAGCGCGAGTCCGGGCAGGCCGAGCCGGCCGGCGAGGGCCGTCCAGAGCGCGGGGTCGTAGCCGTCGGCGGTCCGCACGGCGGCCTTGACCTCCGCCGGGCCGCAGCTTCTGAGGAGCAGCTCACGGAGGGTGCGGCGGATCTCGTCCTGCTCCGCGGTGAAGGCGGTGTCCATCGGCGGGCTCCTCCCGGATCTGACGGGTCGTCATGTTAGAGCGGCGATCAGCAGATGCACAGGCCCGCGACGCCTCCCGCACCACCCCGTATCTGATGTACCGTCAGATCCCATGACTCAGCCCCGGACCGTGACGTCAGGGAAGCGCAAGGTGGCCGTCGTGGGGGTCGCACTCTCCGACTGCGGGCGCCTGGACGAGGTGACGCCGTACGCGCTGCACGCCCAGGCCGCGCGCCGGGCCCTCGCCGACTCGGGCCTGGACCGGTCGGTGATCGACGGCTTCGCCTCGGCGGGCCTGGGCACGCTGGCGCCGGTGGAGGTGGCGGAGTACCTGGGCCTGCGTCCGACCTGGGTCGACTCGACCTCGGTCGGCGGATCGACGTGGGAGGTCATGGCGGCGCACGCGGCGGACGCGATCGCGGCGGGGCACGCGAACGCGGTCCTGCTGGCGTACGGGTCCACCGCCCGCGCGGACGTCAGGGCGGGCCGGCGTACGGGGAACCTGTCGTTCGGGGCGCGGGGGCCGCTGCAGTTCGAGGTGCCGTACGGGCACACGCTCATCGCCAAGTACGCGATGGCGGCGCGCCGGCACATGCACGAGTACGGCACCACGCTGGAGCAGTTGGCCTCGGTGGCGGTGTGGGCGCGGGAGTACGCGGCGCTCAACCCGGACGCGATGTTCCGCGATCCGATCACGGTGGACGACGTCCTGTCGGGCCCGATGATCGCGGACCCCTTCACCAAGCTGCACTGCTGCGTGCGGTCGGACGGCGGGGCGGCGGTGCTGCTGGCGGCCGAGGAGTACGTACGGGACTGCCGTACGGCTCCGGTGTGGGTCCTCGGCACCGGCGAGCACGTCTCGCACACGACGATGTCCGAGTGGCCCGACTTCACGGTGTCGCCCGCGGCGGTCAGCGGGCGGATCGCGTTCGAGCGGGCGGGGGTCGGGCCGGGGGAGGTGGACTTCGCGGAGGTGTACGACGCGTTCACGTACATGACGCTCGTGACGCTGGAGGACCTCGGGTTCTGCGGGAAGGGGGAGGGGGGTGCGTTCGTGGCGGGCCGGGAGTTGCCGGTGAACACGGACGGGGGTG
>NZ_JBLFJV010000019.1:0-560334 GCF_047444975.1 Streptomyces sp. CWNU-52B
GTCGTGGCTGGGCGCGCGGTTCCTCGCGCCCCTGGGGTGGGTGGGGGTTGGGGTGGTGTGTTTGGTGTGGGTCGGGTGTGGTTGAGCGCGCGGTTCCTCGCGCCCCTGGGGTGGGTGGGGGTTGGGGTGGTGTGTTTGGTGTGGGTCGGGTGTGGTTGAGCGCGCAGTTCCTCGCGCCCCTGGGTGGGTGGGGGTTGGGGTGGTGTGTTTGGTGTGGGTCGGTTGTGGTTGAGCGCGCGGTTCCTCGCGCCCCTGGGGTGGGTGGGGTTCGGGTGGTTTGATTGGTGTGGGGAAAAGCGGGGTGTCCCCGGCTTTTTTGGGGGCGCGGGGAACTGCGCGATCAAGTCCCTCGTGGCCGCAGTCGTACGACAGGCGGGTACCACCCACCCCCGTGGTCGAGAGGCTCGCGCGGCTCGGGTCAGTGAGCCGTTGTCGCCGGCTCGCGTGAGACGACCTCCGTGCCCCCGACCTGGCCCCCGCTGGCGATCGGGATGCTCGACAGCACCTCCGCCGGCAGGTCGAACGCGTCGACCAGGGTCATCAGGTGCGGGGCGAGATCGGCCATCACCGTGTCGACCGCCTTCGGCAGGGCCCGTACGTGATCGGCCGTCAGCCACCCCTCGGCGAGCAGATCGCCGGTGTGCTCGCCGAGCTGCTTGAGCAGGAACAGCCGGCACAGGTTCCGCATCAGATGCCCCGCCCGGGGATCCGCGGTCCGGTCGACCGCGGCCAGGAACGCGTCGGCCGCCAGCAGCCGGGCGTGCGCGGACACCATCTCCAGTGCGGCGTCCGCGGTCACGTTCCAGCGGCCGACCGGATCACCGGAGGGACCCTCGCGCAGAGCGGTGCGCGCCCGGTCCTGCCAGATGCGCTCGACCTCGGCCAGCAGGTCCCGCAGGAAGCGCAGCTCGGTGAGCTCGTGATCACCGGGACCGCACGGGCCACCTGCGGCACTCGCGGTACCCGCGGCACTCGCGTCACCCGCGGAAGCGGACTTCGTGTTCCGCCGTGCCACCTCGTGGCCGAAGACCATCTCGGAGGCGGCCTTCACCCAGATCACCAGATTGTCGCCCTCGGCCGTGATGCCCCCCTCGATGTTGAGGGGCAGGTCGGCCAGCCCGTTGGCCGGGAACAGACCCTGCGCGCCACAGCGTTCACGGCACTCGGTGGTGATCGCACGGGCCTCCCAGGTGATCCAGCCCTTGGCCACGGCCACCTCGCGCTCCACCTCCGCCCGGTCCTCCTCGGTGTGCGCGGCGAACCGCCGCACCGTCGACCGGTGCAGGAACGTCATCGCGTACGCCGAGGCCAGCGCGTGCAGCAGCCGGCCGTGGTGGCTGCGGTGGGCGGCCAGCGGAATGCGCTCGCCCGCCTTCGGACCGGACAGCAGACGACTGTGGGCGTACCGCACCGCGATCGTCAGCGCCGCCCGGGACATGCCCAGGGTGCCGGCGCTCATGCAGAGCTTGCCCATGGTCACGCGGTTGATCGAGCGCAGGAGCCGTTTGCGTCTGTTGCCGAGGTTGCTGGTCAGCGTCCCGTCGGCGGCCAGCCGCCCGTGCTCGGCCTCCAGCAGCGCCTCGCGCGGCAGCCACACATGGTCGAACGCGGTGAGGCAGTGGTCGACCGGGGTGCCGGTGCGCTGGGGCAGCCGGTGGACCCGTACGCCGGGCAGATGGCCGCTCTCGTCGCTGAGCGGGGTCAGGAACAGGAACGTCCCCCGGTCCTCGTCGTCCACCAGCAGGCGGGCCGCGACCAGGGCCGTCTTGGGGCCGCCGGTCAGGCTGGTGTTGGGCATGAACTTCTGCGCGCCCTCGGTGGGAGTGGTCAGGAGGAAACCGCCCGTCGCCCGGTCGTAGACCGCGACCGTCTCCATCGCCGCCACGTCGTTCCCGTGCTCCAGCTCCGTACAAAGAAACGTTCCTGTGTGCTGTATCGAGGTAAAGGCGGACAGGTCCCTCTCCGGTCCGCCGTCATGGTCGAGAACGCTGCCAAGAAAAAGGTTGTAGTGGATGCTCGCGAGGGTGGTCAGGCCACCGTCCACCGGCCCGGTCCACTCGTGCAGCCCCGCGAGGCGGTACGGGTCGGTCGCCAGTTCCACCGGATCGCCCGCGGCCTCGTTCAGCAGCCGCAGCCGCTCGTACGAGAGTGCCGTACGCTCCGGCGGCAGAAGCTCGGCCCGGTAGGCGAACTCCTTGCCTGAGACGAGCCGGCGCCAGACGTCGTGGACGCGCTCACGGTCGGCGTCCTCGAACAGGAGCTGGGCCAATTTGTCGGCGACTGGGTGGGTCTTCGTGTGCACGGGCACGGTCATCGAATTCCCCAGAGGGTGGGATCGGTTGGATGCGAACCACTGCCCCCTGAAGATACGTACCAACCGGTTTTGTTTACAAGGGTGCCCGGTGGTGCGTAGGGGCTCACTGGGGGGACTCGGGGGCGCTGGGAGCGTTGTTGATGCATTGTCGCAGCTCACCGATGTGCCGTGATATCGGAAAGCCGGGAATGCTTGCGAAACCGTTTGGCTGGTTTTATTCTGTGCCGCGAAAAAGTCCGCGTACAATACAGACCACTTGGTCTCTTTTCCCGGTGAGCGGGATCGTACGGAGGTATCCCGTGGCACAGCAAGAGCGAGCCATTCGGACGCGACGCGCGATTCTCGTCGCGGCGGCCGAAGTGTTCGACGAGGTCGGGTACGAGGCGGCGACCATCTCGGACGTTCTCAAGAAGTCGGGCATGACGAAAGGCGCCCTCTACTTCCACTTCACGTCCAAGGACGAACTCGCCCAGGAGGTGCTCGCGGAGCAGGTCGAGTCCCTGCCGCGGGTGCCCGAGCACGAGTTGAAGCTCCAGCAGTCGCTGGACGAGGCGCAGTTGCTCGCGTATCTGCTCAAGCAGGACACCGGCGACCCGATCGTCCAGGGCAGTGTGCGTCTCACCGTCGACCAGGGGTCCCCCAAGGACCCCCTCAACCGCCAGGTGCCGATGCAGGCGTGGCAGGACCACAACCAGGCCCTCTTCCAGGAGGCCAAGGTCAAGGGCGAGATGCTGCCGCACGTCGACGTGGAGGCCCTGGCCAAGCTGTTCGTCGGCGCCTTCACCGGTGTCCAGGTGCTGTCACGGATCATGACGAGCCGGGTGGACCTGGCGGAGCGGGTGGCCGACCTCTACCGCCATCTGATGCCGTCGGTCGCGGTGCCGGGAGTTCTCGTACGGCTGGACTTCTCGCCGGAGCGGGCGGCCCGCGTCTACGAGGAGGCCATGCGGCTGCGCGCGGCCGAGGGCGAGGCGGCGGACCCGACGGCCGAGGCGGAGGTGGAGGCGGAGGGCGATGGGGCCCGGTCCTCCGGCCGGCCCGGGAGACAGGCGCGGGGCGGGACACCGGCGGAGACCGTGCCCGCCGTCCAGTGAGGCGCCCCGTGCCGGCGGGCGCGCGAACGACCTACCGAACGGAGTACAGGAATGAACATGCCCGCCTGCCCGTACGCGCTCGACGTGACGGGGCGCGACCTCGTCGGTGAGGCCGAGAAACTGCGCTCGAGAGGGCCGGCCACGGAGGTGGAGCTGCCGGGCAAGGTGGCCGCCTGGGCGGTCGTCCGGCAGAAGTACGTCAAGCGGCTCCTGCTCGACCCGCGGGTGTCCAAGGACGCCCGGCAGCACTGGCCCGCCTTCGCCGAAGGCCGTATAAGCGCCGACTGGCCGCTCTACCCGTGGGTCGCCAACGAGAACATGCTGTTCTCCTACGGCGAGCACCACGCCCGGCTGAGGCGGCTGGTCGCGGGCGCGTTCACCGCACGCCGGAGCGAGGCCCTGCGGCCACGGATCGAGGAGCTCACGGCCGGGCTGCTGGACGGGCTGGCCGCCCTCCCCGCCGGTGAACGGGTCGATCTGCGGACCGAGTTCGCCAAGCTGCTGCCGATGCGGGTGATCTGCGAGCTGTTCGGGGTCTCGGAGCGGGCACGCGAACCGCTCTGCGCCGCGCTGGAGTTGGTGTTCGGCACGTCGGTGCCCGCCGCCGAGATGGCCGCCGCGCAGGTCGAGGTCTTCGGGATGCTGGCCCAGCTGGTCGCCGAGAAGCAGGCCGCTCCCGGCGGTGACCTGACGTCCGCGTTGATAGAGGCCCGCGACCAGGACGGCGGCCTCACCGAGCAGGAACTCCTCGGCACCCTCTATCTCATGATCGCCGCAGGTCAGGAGACGACCTGCACCCTCATCACCAACGCCGTCGGAGCCCTGCTCTCGCACCCCGAGCAGCTGGCCCACATCCGCGCCGGCCGGGCGACCTGGGCGGACGCGGTCGACGAGACACTGCGCTCGCGCAGCCCGGCGGCGTACTCGCCGATGCGGTTCGCGGTGGACGACATCGAGCTGGACGGCATCGACCTCGACGGCATCGTGCCGGGCGCTGTCACGCAGGAGAAGAGCGAGACGGGAAGGGGCGAGACGGGAAGGGGCGAGACGGGGAGCAGGAGTGAGCCGGGAGAAGGCGAGCCGGCCGGTGTGGTGATCCGGAAGGGGGACCCCATCCTCGTCTCCTTCGCGGCCGCGTCCGGGGACCCCGAGGCGTACGGGGACGATGTCGCCGTCTTCGACCTGCTGCGACCGGGCCGACGTGAGGACCTGGCCTTCGGGTACGGGGTGCACCGGTGCCTGGGGGCGCCCCTCGCACGGATCGAGGCGGGTGTGGCGCTGGCCGGTCTGTTCGAACGCTTTCCCCAACTGTCCCTGGCGGTACCGGTGGACGGGATCGAGCCAGTGGAGTCCTTCATCGTCAACGGCTACGGATCTCTACCCGTCCTGCTATAGAAACCGCGACAGTGGTTTGTTATGGTGTCCCTACCTTTCCGGGAGGCATGTCCTCGCGACAACGGAGCGTCCTATGGTCCAGCAGGAGCGCGCGGTGCGTACGCGCAACGCCTTGATCGAGTCGGCAGCCGAGCTCTTCGGCAAGTACGGCTTCGACGTCGTGTCCCTGTCCACGATCAGCACACGGGCAGGGGTGAGCAACGGCGCCCTGCACTTCCACTTCGCCAGCAAGGCCGCGCTGGCCACGGCGGTGTGGGAAGCGGCGGCCCAGCGGCTGCGCCGGATCACCAACGAAGGCGCGGCGCGGGGGCAGGCCGCCGGCTGCGGCGGGTCCCTGCAGGTGCTGGTCGACACCACGCACGCCCTGCTGCGGGGGCTCCGGCACGACGTGATCCTGCGGGCCGGCTTCGACCTGAGCGAGAACCCCGTGCCGGTGGCGCCCGTGGCGGACCTGCGGCGGCGGTGGCAGGCCTGGGTGGAGAGCCTGCTCGTCCAGGCGGCCCGGGAGGGCGCGCTGGCGCGCGACGTGGCGCCGCAGGACGCCGCGCACGCGGTGGTCGCGGCGACCGTGGGCTTCGGCTCGCTGGGCAGCCGCAACGCGCAGTGGCTGTCGCAGACCATGCTGACCCGCTTCTGGTCCCTGCTGCTCCCACGCCTCGCGACGGAACCGACCCTGAAGGAACTGGTCGCCTCCGGCCGCCGCCGAGAGACCGCCCCAGAGCCCCGCATCCACACCACCACACCCCCACGCTTCTTGGCCCGCCAGAGCGCATAGCGCCCCACGCGGGCCCGGTGTTTGAGGCCCGCGCGGAACGACGCGCTCGCCCCCCATGCCCCCGCAGCCGCCACTGCGGCACGAGGCACCCCTCGCGGGGGCGGCTTTTAGGGGCGCGGGGAACGGCGCGCTCAGCCCCCACGCTCCCGCAGCCGCCAACGCGGCACGAGGCACCCCCCGTGGGGGCGGCTTTTAGGGGCGCGGGGAACGGCGCGCCCAGCCCCCACGCTCCCGCAGCCGCCAACGCGGCACGAGGCACCCCTCGCGGGGGCGGCTTGTAGGGGCGCGGGGAACGGCGCGCTCAGCCCCCACGCTCCCGCAGCCGCCAACGCGGCACGAGGCACCCCTCGCGGGGGCGGCTTTCAGGGGCGCGAGGAACTGCGCGCCCAGCCCCCACACCCCCGCAGCCGCCAACACCCCACCAGCCACCCCCTCCCGCGCGGGCTGCTCAGGCGGGCCGCTCAGGCGGGCCGGACCTTCGTGAACCGACCCGCCACCCGAAGATCCGCCTCGATCAGCCCCGCCGTCGCCGACAGCTGAGGCAACACCTCACCCACACACTGCTCGACGGTCCGCCGTGAACTGTGCATGGCCACGTTCACGGCGGCCACCACCCTCCCCGTACGGTCCCGGACGGGCACCGCGATCGACCGCAGCCCCTCCTCCAACTCCCCGTCCGCCAGGGCGTACCCGGCCTCCCGCACCCGCTCCAGGACGGCCGCGAGGGCACCCGCGTCGGTGACCGTGCGCGGCGTCAGCGCGTGCAGGCCGGTCAGGAACGGGCCCCGCTCGGCCAGAGGCAGCCCCGCCACCATCACCCGCCCCAGCGAGGTCGCGTACGCGGGCAGCCGGGTGCCCACCGTGATGTCCACGCTCATGATGCGGCTGGTGGCGACCCGGGCCGTGTACTGGATCTCGGCCCCGGCCAGCACCGCGAGCGACGCCGAGTCGTGCAACCGGCCCGCGAGCTCGGCGAGATGCGGTGCCGCGATCTGCGACAGCGTCGTGCGCGACAGCGGCGGGAAGCCGAGGGCCAGGACCCGGGGCGTCAACGTGAAGGTCCGCCCGTGGGACCGCACATGCCCCAGGTGCTCCAGCGTGATCAGCGCCCGCCGGGCGGTGGCCCGCGCGAGCCCCGTCGCCTGCGCCACATCGGTGAGCGTCAGCTCGGCCCGGCCCTCACCGAACGCCGTGATCACGGTCAGCCCGCGGGCCAGCGACTCGACGAACTCCCGGCCCAGTTCCTGCTTCGAGGCACCGGTCCAGGTGGCGAGCCCGGCGGGAGCGGCGGGGGCGGCGGGCGGCTGCGCGGGGGCCTCGCGCAGGTCCCGTTCCATGGCGCGTACCGTCGCCCGCAGCCGGGGCAGCATGGTCTCCCGCAGGGAGTCCGCGGTGTGGCGGCTGGTGTGGCTCACCACGCTCACCACACAGGCGATGCGCCCACCGTGATCCCGTACGGGTGCCGAGACGGCGACGAGGCCCGGCTCGATCAGCTGGTCGTCGACGGCCCAGCCCTGGGCGCCCGCCTGGTGCGCCCGCCGCTCGAACTCCTCGTCCCGGGCGGAGTGTTCGGCGGGCTGCTCGCGTGGAGGTACCGCCGGGAATCCGCGGTCCTGCGGGTCCGCCGACCGCCGCTCCCGCCACCGGGCCCAGTCCTCGCCCGTCCACTCGGTGGCGAACAGCGGCCCGGGAGCGGTCCGTTCGGCCGGCAGCAGGTCGCCGATGCGGAAGCTCAGGGACATCGCGCGGCGGCGGGTGGCCTGGTGGATGAAGCGGATGCCGTCCCGGTCGGCGACCGCGAGGGAGACGGACTCGTCCAGCTCGTCCGCGAGCGCGTCGGCCCGCGTGTCCAGCAGCCGGGGCAGCCGCAGCGCGGCCAGGTAGGCGTTGCCCAGCTCCATCAGCCGTGGCGCGAGTACGGCGTCCCGGCCGTCCAGGCGCAGGTAGCCCATCCGGGCGAGGGTCGCCGCGATGCGGTCCACCGTGGACCTGGCCAGTCCGGTGGACTTCTCCAGGCCGCTGAGGCTCGACGTGCCACCCGCCTCGGTGAGGCGGTGCAGCACGGTGATGCCGCGCATCAGCGGGGTGACGGCCTCGACGGGGACGACTGCGTCCGGCTCCGCCGGCGTCGCAGGGCCCGGCTCGGCGGAGGTGAGGTGGGTCGGTGGCATGGGCTCCCCATTACGGTGTGCCGCCCACGGTAATGAATGAGGTCCGCTCCGCGCGGGAGGGCCGTACGGAAGCCGCGGGTGGCCGCGGGTGGCCGCAGGTCGTGGGGGCCGGTCGCACAGGGCGCCGCGTCACGTACGGCGATCACGGTCGGGCGATCACGTACGGGTCACGTACACCCGGTGGTTGCCCTTGGAGTCGGTGCCCGCGACCGTGATCCGGATGCCGGTGTCCAGGTCCTTGAAGTACTGGCCGGGGGAGAAGGGCGCGTCGGAGAGCTCGGCGTGGACGTTCGGGCTTCGGGTGCAACCGCCGCTGTCCTTCGTGGAGTCGATCACCGAGATCGGGCCCTGGCCGGTGTCGACGTCGGCGTTCACCTTGTAGATCAGTACGCCCGACTTGCAGACCGACTCGTCGTTGCCCGCCTGGGTGCGCAGTTCGACCGCGTACCCGGTCTTCGAGTCGACGGGCACGAAGACCAGTTTGACGCCGGTGCCGGGCTCGGTCAGCGGCGTCAGCAGATGCTCGGTCGTGCCGGGCTCGGCCGCGCAGCCGACCTGCGCGTCGTCGAGCCAGCCCAGCTTCCACTTGTGCCAGCCCAGCAGGTCGTTGTCGGCCCCCCAGTCCTCGCTCATGATGTCCCAGTGCCCGACCGCGCCGCCCCCGTCCTGGGTGTAGAGGTCGGGCAGCCCGAAGACATGGCCGTTCTCGTGGGGGAGCACGCGGTAACCGGTCTCGGCGTACGAGCCGGACCCGTCGTCCTGGCGGCTGTAGACGAAGGACGCGTTGGCCACGGGCACCCCGTCCGCGACCGGCGCCTCGGTGTTGCCCGCGAAGGTGACGGACAGGACCGTGTCCAGGGCGGACGGGCCGGCGTTCGGGGTGATCAGGATGTTCAGCAGGTCGTAGTCCTGGAAGTCCACCTTCGGGTCGGCGGTGGTCACGATGTCCTGGACCAGCTCGCGGTAGCCGGGGTCGAAGGGGGCGCCGCGTTCTATCCCGTACTCCTTGAACGACTTGGGCATCCGCAGCCAGTCGCCTATCGGGGCCTGCGGGCGGTAGTCGAGGCGGCCGTACGAACTGGTGCGGAACCAGTCGGTGGTCTGCGGGAAGAACTCGCCGAAGCGGTCGAGCGCCTTGCCCTGGCCGGGGGCGTCGGAGAAGTCGACCATCAGGTTCAGGGCCCGGACGGTACCGGTGGAGCGCGCGTAACCCGTGGGGGTGGGGATGCCCTCCGACATCTGCACGCCCAGCGAGCCGCTGATCATGCAGGGGCCGAGCGGGGAGGACCGGGCCAGTGCGATGGGTCCCGCCGTCGTCGTCGAGCCGGCCGAGAGATGTCCCGATCCGGCGGAGGTGCTGACCGCGAGGGTGAGGACGCTGACCGAGAAGAGGGCTGCGGTGCGACGGCGCGGGCGTATCCGACGGCTGCTCGGCTGCATACGGAGGCCTTTCGCTCCAGGCAGCCCACCGTGGCCGGCTGCATCCTGTCCGACTCACCCTGTGCCGCCGAATGCGCGGGCGCGCGCTGGAGGAGACCGATCGGGGAAGAGGCCCGTGACGGCACGGGCCGACGGCGGCCGGGGCCGACCGAAGGCAGGGGCGGACGGGCCGCGGCGGTACGGCCGGCCGCGACGGGGGATAAACCCATGGACCCGGTCCTGTGACTCAGGTCACAAGAAGTCTCTTCGGGAACGGGAAATAACCGGGGATCGTTTCCCCGTTTAGCCATGTGTCCGCATGAAGACGGGGGAAGGTCCCCGGACCGCGCGGACGGCAGAGACCACCGAGAGATCTTCGAAGGAGTACGCCGTGGAGACCGCGACCGTCGCACAGCGCAAGGTGCCCCGCCCGAGGGCCGATGCTCTGCGCAACCGGGAGCGGATCGTCGTCGCCGCACGGGACATGTTCGTCGAGTTCGGCGCCGAGGTGCCGTTCGACGAGGTGGCCCGCCGGGCCGGCGTCGGCAATGCCACGCTGTACCGCAACTTCCCGGACCGTGAGGCCCTCCAGCGTGAGGTCGTCTGCTCGGTCCTGGATCGCGTCTCCGAGCAGATCGAGCAGGAGCTCGCCGAGTCCGGCGACGCGTTCGAGGCACTCTCGCGGTTCGTCCACACGTCGGCCGACGAGCGGATCGGCGCCCTGTGCCCGATGCTCTCCGCGGCCTTCGACGACATCCACCCGGACCTGGTCGCCTCGCGCGAGCGGGTCGAGAGCCTGGTCGAGGCACTCATGGAGCGAGCCCGGGGGACGGGCCGTCTCCGCTCCGACGTCGCCGTCGGGGACCTCATGGTCGCCATCAGCCAGCTCACCCGGCCTCTGCCGGGCACCGCGTGCCCGAACATGGACCGCTTCGTACACCGCCACCTGCAGCTGTTCCTGGACGGTCTGCGGGCACCCGCCCGCTCCGAACTGCCCGGTGCGGCCGTGACCATGGAGGACCTGCGACAAGCATGACCGACCAGCCGGTCCGGACCGCGGCCCGCCGGACCGACCGACCGAGCGACTGATCACCGGGCGACCGATCACCGGCAGCCGGCTGGGCGAGCGTTCCCCGACCGGGGTTCGACGGACCAGCCGACCGACCGACAGGCAGATCGACTGACCGACCGACCGGACGGCCAGTTGGCCAACCGGCCGTCCGGACCGTCCGGACCGATCAGATCCGCGCACTTCGAGAGTCACTACTCACACCACAAGCCACCGGTCGTCACCGACAAAGACGTCGAGGAGGGCGTCGACAACGAAGTCGACGAAGACGTCACCGGCGACGAGCCGTCCCTTCCGTCACCTTTTTTCGCCACGAAGTCCTGAAGTGGGTACTCCCATGTCTGAAACAGTCCAGGCCAACGCCGCAAAGGCACCGGCTCCCGATTCCAACCGCTGGAAAGCGCTGGTCTTCATCGCGCTCGCCCAGCTGATGGTCGTGCTCGACGCGACCATCGTGAACATCGCACTGCCCTCGGCCCAGCAGGACCTGGGGATCTCCGACGGCAACCGCCAGTGGGTCATCACGGCCTACGCCCTCGCCTTCGGCGGACTCCTCCTGTTCGGCGGCCGGATCGCCGACATCTGGGGCCGCAAGCGCACCTTCGTCACCGGCCTGATCGGCTTCGCCGGCGCGTCCGCCCTCGGCGGTGCCGCGACGAACGAGGCGATGCTCCTCGGCTCCCGCGCCCTCCAGGGTGCCTTCGGCGCGCTGCTCGCACCCGCCGCGCTCTCACTGCTCGCGGTGATGTTCACCGACGCCAAGGAGCGCGCCAAGGCGTTCGGCATCTACGGGGCGATCGCCGGTGGCGGTGGCGCCGTCGGCCTGATCCTCGGCGGCTTCCTCACCGAGTACCTGAACTGGCGCTGGACCTTCTTCGTGAACATCCCGTTCGCGGTCGTCGCCGCGGCCGGTGCCTACTTCGTCATCCGTGAGCCCTCCGGGAGCCGCAACCGCTCGCCGCTCGACATCCCGGGCGTGGTCCTGTCCACCCTCGGTCTGGTCTCTCTGGTCTACGGCTTCACGCGTGCCGAGTCCGAGGGCTGGGGCGACTCCATGACGATCGGCCTGTTCGTCGCGTCGGCCCTGCTGCTCGCGTCGTTCGTCTTCGTCGAGTCCAAGGTCAAGGCCCCGCTGCTGCCCCTGCGTGTCATCACCGACCGCAACCGTGGCGGAATCTACCTCTCGCTCGGTCTCGCGATCATCGCGATGTTCGGCCTGTTCCTCTTCCTGACCTACTACCTGCAGATCGTGAAGGGCTACTCGCCGGTCAAGACCGGCTTCGCCTTCCTGCCGATGATCGCGGGCATGATCACGGGCTCCACGCAGATCGGTGCCCGCCTGATGACCCGCGTTCCGGCGCGGCTGCTGATGGGCCCCGGCTTCCTGGTCGCCGCGCTCGCCATGCTGTTGCTGACCCAGATGGAGATCGGCTCGTCGTACGCGACCCTGTTCCTGCCGGCCATGCTGCTGCTCGGTCTCGGCATGGGTACGGCGTTCATGCCGGCCATGTCCCTGGCCACGCTGGGCGTCGAGCCGCGTGACTCCGGTGTCGCCTCCGCGATGGTCAACACCTCGCAGCAGGTGGGTGGCGCGATCGGTACGGCTCTGCTGAACACGATCGCGGCCTCGGCCACCACGTCGTACCTCAAGGACCACCTCGCCGGTGCCACCACCCAGTCCCAGCAGCAGCTCGTGCAGCTGGAGGCCCAGGTGAACGGCTACACCAACGCGATCTGGTTCGCCGTCGGCATCCTCGTCGCGGCCGCGGCGATCGTCTTCACCCTGGTCACCGCCAAGCCGTCGGACGTGAGCCCGTCCGCCGGTTCGGTCGAGGGCGCCGAGGAGGACCTGCTGGTCCCGGTCATCGCCCACTGACCGATCCCGACAGGGGAACCCGCTGACCTCGTACGTACGCAGGGGTGGGGACGCCTTCGTACGTACGACCCCAAGATCTGCCCCGACTCCAGACACTGGAGCCGGGGCAGATCCACACCCACATCCACCACCCACACGGGCACCGCGCAGGCTCGTGGCTGCGGCTTTCAGGGGCGCGAAGAACGGCGCAGTCTCGTGTTCTTCAGGGGCGCGGAGAACGGCGCAGTCTTGTGTTCTTCAGGGGCGCGGAGAACGGCGCAGTCTTGTGTTCTTCAGGGGCGCGGGGAACGGCGCAATCTCTTAGGGGCGCGGGGAACTGCGCGACCAGCCCCCACCCACCCGCACCCGAACTCACACCCGCACCCGGCACCCGCACACGCCGCCCAGCCCTACCGCAGCCAGGGCAGATCCGCCCCCGCCCCCTCCGGCTGAAGCCCCTCCGCCACCACCCGCATCGCCTCACCGAGAGCCTCCTGCTGCTCAGGAGTGAGCCGGTCGAAAAGCGCCTGACGAACCGCCGCCACATGCCCGGGAGCGACCCGCTCCAGCACGGCGTACCCGTCGTCCGTCAGGACGGCGAACTGCCCCCGCTTGTCCGACGGACAGTCCTCCCGTCGAACCCACCCGTTCTTCTCCAGCCGCGCGACCGCATGCGAGAGCCGGGACCGGGTGATCTTCGCCCGCATCGCCAGCTCGGTCATCCGCAACCGCCGCCGCGGCGCCTCGACCAGCTGCACCAGCAGGCCGTAGTAGATGTGCGGCATACCCGCGTCCCGCTGCAACTGGCGATCGAGATGATCCTCAAGGAGCGTGGTCGCGTGCATGAACGCACGCCAGGTGCGCTGTTCCTCGTCACTGAGCCAGCGCGGCTGGTCACCGGATGCCGTGTTCATGCACCCACTGTACGAGGGTCATCCTTGAAACTTAAACAAGTAAGCGGTAATCTGTGACTCGTTAAGCTTGATACTTCAAGCAATCAAGGAGCCGCACCCATGTCCGCACCCACCGAAGAACGTGCCGGCGTGGAGCGCATGCCGGCCCTCTACCTCTCCCACGGCGCCCCGCCCCTGGCGGACGACGCCCTCTGGCCGGGCCAGCTCGCCGCCTGGTCCGCCGACCTCCCGCGCCCCAAGGCGATCCTCATGGTCTCCGCGCACTGGGAGGAGGCCCCGCTGGCCCTCGGCGCGACCGACCCCGTACCGCTGGTCTACGACTTCTGGGGCTTCCCCGAGCACTACTACAAGGTGCGGTACGACGCCCCGGGCGCCCCCGCCCTCGCCGAGTCCGTCCGCAAGCTGCTGCGCGCCCCCGGCACGCCGGTCCAGGACATCCCGGACCGCGGCCTCGACCACGGCGCGTACGTCCCGCTGGTGGAGATGTTCCCGGCGGCCGACATCCCCGTCCTGCAGATCTCCATGCCGACGCTCGACCCCGTCCGCCTCATGGAGATAGGCCGCAAGCTGGCCCCCCTGCGCGACGAGGGCGTACTCATCGTGGGCTCGGGCTTCTTCACCCACAATCTGGCGGCCCTGCGGCAGGGCGGCATCCCCGGCTGGTCGGCCGAGTTCGACGCGTGGGGCCACCAGGCCCTCGACTCGGCGGACGTGGACGGCCTGCTCGACTTCCTCCACAAGTCCCCGGCCGGGCACCTGGCCCACCCGCGCACGGAGCACTTCGCCCCGCTGTTCGTGACCATGGGCGCGGCCGACGCCGCCGGCGACCTGGAGACCCAGCGTTCGGTGATCGACGGCTTCTGGCTGGGCCTGGCCAAGCGCTCGGTCCAGTTCGGCTGACGAGCCCGGCGGCCGGGGAAGCTCCCCGGCCCCGGTCCCGGCCCGGCCCCGTACTCCCTCAGAGCTCCTTCTCGTACCAGGCCACGTCCCAGTACCGCCCGAACTTCCGGCCCACCTCCCGGTACGTACCGACGTACCGGAAGCCGAACCGGTCGTGCAGCCGTGTCGACGCCTCGTTGGGCTGCGCGATCCCCGCGTACGCCCGGTGGAGGTCCTCGCCCGCGAGCGCCTCGAACAGCGCCGTGTACAGGAGCGTCCCGACACCCCGCCCGCCCGCGTCCGGGGCGAGGTAGACCGTCACCTCGACGGACGTCCCGTACGCCGGCTTCGGCCGGAACGCGCTCGATGTGGCGTACCCCAGAATCCGCTGTGAGTCCGCGTCCACGGCAACCATCAGCCGGTGCGGGCCGTCTTCAGGGTGGGAGAGCAGCCAAGGGCGGCGCTCCTCCGCCGTGAAGGCCGCCGTGTCGAAGGTGATCGGCGTCTCGCGTACGTAGTGGTTGTAGATGTCCGTGAGGTCGTCGAGGTCACCTACGACTCCGGGCCTGACCTGCACCTCTGTGCGTTCCGACGGCACTCGGCCTCCTTTTACGGCGGCACAGGGTACTGCAAGATCAGAAAAATCGAGAGGCGGGTTGGGAATTCTGTCCGGATTCCAGTCGTTGTTTCCATCGGAGGCAGGGCACCCGGGAGGGTGACCGAGCCGCCACCGAGACACCACCATCAGGACCTGCCCCGCAAGCCCACCATCGCAAGGGAGCACGCATGGCAACCCGTGCCGTCGCCCGTCGTAAGTCCGCCTCCGGCGAGACCGACGCGGCACGCAGTGTTCGCGTCGTAGGCGGCGAGATCGCCGACCGCGACCTGGTCGGCATGTATCTCGACGAGATAGCGCGCACACCGCTGCTCGACGCCGCCAAGGAGGTCGAGCTGTCCGAGACCATCGAGGCCGGCGTCTACGCGCGGCAGCTGCTCGACGGTGAGGCCACCGAGACAAAGGTGAAGGCCTCCCGCGAGGAGCTCGAAGCGCTGGTCGCCGACGCCGAGCGGGCCAAGGACGTCTTCATCCGGTCGAACCTCCGCCTGGTCGTCGCGGTCGCGCGCCGCTACCCCCGCAGCGGTCTGCCGCTGCTGGACCTGATCCAGGAGGGGAACGCCGGCCTGGTCCGCGCGGTCGAGAAGTTCGACTACCGCAAGGGCTTCAAGTTCTCGACGTACGCGACCTGGTGGATCCGCCAGGCCATCACCCGGTCCATAGCCGACCAGTCCCGCACCATCCGGCTCCCCGTCCACCTGGTGGAGGAGCTGGGCCGGATCCGCCGTGTGCAGCGCGAGTTCAACCGCGAGCACGGCCGCGACCCGGAGCCCGCGGAGATCGCCAAGGAGCTGGGTTCCAACCCCGAGCGCGTGATCGACGTGCTCGACTGGGCCCGCGACCCGGTCTCGCTGAACATGGCCGTGGACGACGACGGTGACACCCAGTTCGGCGACCTGCTGGAGGACACCTCGGCCGTGTCGCCCGAGCAGTCCGTGCTCACGCTGCTGCGCAGCGAGGAGCTGGACGACCTCATCGGCCGCCTCGACCAGCGCACCGCCTCGATCATCAAGATGCGGTACGGCATCGACGACGGCCGGGAGCGCACGCTGACCGAGGTCGGCAAGGAGCACGGCCTCACCCGCGAGCGCATCCGCCAGATCGAGAAGCACGCGCTGATGGAGCTGAAGAAGCTGGCCCGGTCCACGGGGTTCGACGCCGCGGCGTAATCCGTTCTTCGCGGCGCGGACCTCCCGGGCGGGCATACTCGGCTCCGAGAGCTCCGGCGGCGCCCGTGGAAGCGAGGAAGGAAAAACTCGTTCCCACAGAGAGGATTGGGTTCCTGATCCGGGGGCACGCGAGCTTACCGCGGGCCACTCAGGTCGGGGCCGCGTCGGCCACGCCGCACGGCATGGCTGGTCAAGGCCTCCGACCGGCTCGTACAGAAGTCCGTTTACCGCCGCTTCAACACAGCGGTCCTGGGGCACAAAACTCCAGGGCCCCCAAATGCCGAGTCCCGACGCACTTCCCCCGGTGCCAGGGACTCTTCCAGAGTCGAGCTCCGGCGCCTCCCCCCCCTGGCGCCGGAGCTCGACTCCATTTCCGGGGTCGTTCGGTGGGGCCGCGCGAGCGCGCCGGGCACGATGACTGGGCCACCCCGAACCTGAACCCCGGGGTGACCCAGGGGCGACATTGTGTCACGCGAGCACATCCCGCCGAGGCACGCTCCGGCGCCCTCCCGACGGGGCCCGACCCCGCCGCCGCCCCGGCCGCAGCCCCGTCACCCGGCCCGGTCAGCCGGCCCCGTCCTTCGGCCCAGGCAGGACCTGGCTCCCGGCGGCCCGGCTCAGCCGACCGCCCAGATCCCGTACACGATCCACGAGTTCCGCCGGCTCGTGCACGGTGAACTCCACGCCCAGCATCGCGAGCCGCACCGCCAGCCACTCCACCGCGTCCCCGGCCGAGCCACGCAGCCGGCACCGCCGGTCGTCGATCGCCTCGGGTTCCCCCAGCCACGCGGGCACCAGCGCCGCGACGTGCTCCGCGGGGGCGGCGAACGTCACGTCGAACTCGTACGTCTCCTGCCGCCGGTACATCGACTGCCGCAGATACTCGGCCGCGTCCCCCGTGGGCAGCTCGCGCGGTGTGAAGCGGGCCCCGGTGGCGAAGGGGTCCGCCACCCGGTCGACCCGGAACGTACGCCAGTCCTCGCGGCCGAGGTCGTACGCGACGAGATACCAGCGACGGCCGGTCGACACGAGCCGGTACGGCTCGGTCTGCCGACGGCTCTCCGCCCCGTCCTTCGCGCGGTACGCGAACCGCAGCCGCTCCCGCCCCGCGATCGTCGAGGCCATCACGGTCAGCGTCTCGGGCGCGATACTGGCGCCGTCACCCGTCGTCAGGGCGGTGGTGGCGGCCTGCAGGGTGGCGACCCGGTGGCGCAGCCGGCTCGGCAGGACCTGTTCGAGCTTGGCCAGGGCCCGCACCGAGGCCTCGTCGACCCCCTCGACGGCGTGCCCCGCACCGGCCCGCAGCCCGACCGCGATCGCCACCGCCTCCTCGTCGTCGAGGACCAGGGGCGGCATGGCCTTGCCTGCGACCAGCCGGTAGCCGCCGTCCGCGCCCTTGCTCGCCCGCACCGGATAGCCCAGCTCCCGCAGCCGGTCGACATCCCGCCGCACGGTCCGCCGGGAGACCCCGAGCCGTTCGGAGAGCTCCCCGCCCGGCCACTCCCGCGGCGTCTGGAGCAGGGACAGCAACTGAAGGAGCCGGGCAGGGGTGTCGGTACTCATGGAGTTCTCCCTCCGGTACGCCGCAGCTTTCCGACGCGACGACCCCCAGGATGCCGCACCACTAGGACAGGACCTGGCCTATATCGTCCCTACCGTTCAGCCATGACCTCAGCAAGCAGCACCCTCACGTCACCCCGGCCGGAGGCGGACCGCCGACGCTGGTACGCCCTCGCCATCGTCATGACCGCGGCCTTCATGGACCTCGTCGACGTCACGATCGTCAACATCGCGATCCCCTCGATCCAGCGGGATGCGGGTGCGACCTTCGGCCAGATCCAGTGGATCACCGCGGGGTACGCGCTCGCCTTCGCGGCCGGTCTGATCACCGGCGGACGGCTCGGAGACATCCACGGCCGCAAGCGGCTCTTCCTCATCGGCATCGGCGGCTTCACCCTCGCGTCCGCGCTCTGCGGCTTCGCGGTGAACCCGGACATGCTCGTCGCCTCCCGGATCCTCCAGGGCGCCATGGCCGCGCTGATGGTGCCGCAGGTCCTGTCGATCGTGCACGCCACGTTCCCGGCCCACGAGCGCGGCAAGGTCTTCGGGCTGTTCGGCGCGATCGTGGGGCTCGGCGCGGTCTCGGGCCCGCTCCTCGGCGCGCTGCTCACCGAGTGGAACCTGTTCGGCCTGGAATGGCGGCCGATCTTCCTCATCAACCTGCCGGTCGGCATCGCGGGCCTGGTCCTGGGCCGGAGGTTCATCTCCGAGTCCAAGGCCCCGCACGCCCTGAAGCTCGACCTCGTCGGCGTCGCGCTGGTCACCCTCGGTCTGCTGATGCTGCTCTACCCGCTCATCCGCGGCCGCGAGCTGGGCTGGCCGACGTGGGGGTACGTCTCGATGGGCGGCGCCCTGGTCGTCTTCGGCGCGCTGGTGGCGTACGAGAAGAGGAAGGCGGCGCGGGACGGGTCTCCCCTCGTCGAGCTGTCGCTGTTCAAGGTGAAGAGCTTCGCCGCGGGCATCGCCGTACAGACCGTCTTCGGTCTCGGCCTGGGCATCTTCTTCCTGGTCTGGACGCTCTACATGCAGACCGGCCTGGGCTGGAGCCCGCTGCGGGCGGGTCTGACGGGCGTGCCGTTCTCGATCGCGGTGTCGCTGGCGGCAGGGCTGTCGGTGCAGAAGCTGGTGCCGCGGTTCGGCCGGAAGGTGCTCCAGGCGGGCGCGCTCACCATGGCCGCCGGCGTCGTGCTCTACATCTGGGAGTCCGACCGGTACGGCATGTCCGTCGCCCCCTGGCAGATGGCCCTTCCGCTGGTCGTCATGGGCGTGGGCATGGGCCTGATCGTCGCCCCGCTGACGGACGCGATCCTCTCCGGGGTCCCGCGCGAACACTCCGGTTCGGCGTCCGGCCTGATCAACACGGTCCAGCAGATGGGCAACGCGCTCGGCCTCGGGCTGGTCTCCGTGATCTTCTTCGGCGGAATGTCCGACCACCTGTCGTCGTTCGAGGTGGGCCCCGCGTTCGTGGACGCCTTCCAGCGGGCGATGGTCTGGGTCGCCGTGGTGATGGCGGCCATCTTCCTGCTGATGTTCGCCCTGCCGAAGCACCCGGCGCAGCACGTGGAGGGAGCGGAGGGAACGGGCGCCGCCGACCCGGCGGGCCCGGCGGACACCACGGACTCCGCGGACACCACGGACGCCGTCGAGGCTGGTCCCGCCAAGGCGTCGGAACTCGTCGGCTGATCGAGCGAGCGATGTCCGTTCATGCCCGCATGAATGTCCGAGCCTGTTTACTTTCCCGAAATCCGGGCGTAGCCTCCGGGGGAAACCACAGGTTCGGGTACAAGGCGGAGGCAAACGGACATGTACGCACCTGAGCGGCAGCAGGAGATCCTCCGGCTCGCGCGTGACGGTGGACGGGTGGACGTGGTGTCACTGGCGGAGGAGTTCCAGGTCACGGCCGAGACCATCCGCCGGGACCTGAAGGCCCTCGACCGGGCGGGCCTGCTGCGCCGGGTCCACGGTGGCGCCCTGCCGGCCGGGCGGCTCGACTTCGAGCCCGACCTCGCCGAGCGCGAGAGCACCGCCGCGGACGAGAAGGACCGCATCGCCAAGGCGGCCCTCACCGAACTGCCCGACGACGGCACGATGATCCTCGACGCGGGCACGACCGTCGCCCGCCTGGCGGGCATCCTCCCGCTGGAGGCGACGCTCACCGTCGTGACCCACAGCCTGCCCATCGCGGCCCGCCTCGCCGACCACCCCGGTATGCAGCTCCACCTCATCGGCGGCCGCGTCCGGCACCGTACCCGCGCGGCGGTCGACGCCTGGGCGCTGCGGGCGTACGGGGAGATCCGCGCGGACGTGGTCTTCCTCGCCGCCAACGGCTTCTCCGCCGAGCACGGCCTGACCACCCCCGACCTCGCCGAGGCCGCCGTGAAGCGCGCCGCCGTCGCCGCGGCGCGCCGCGTGGTGCTGCTCGCCGACTCGGCCAAGCACGGCCAGGAACACTTCGCGCGCTTCGGCGGCCTCGGCGAGGTCGACCTGCTGATCACCGACAGCGGGCTGAGCCCCGAGGCCGTCACCGCCATCGAGCGCGGCGGCACGGAGGTGCTCTGTGTCTAGAGACGAGTACGGCATGATCCTCACCGTCACCCCCAACCCGTCCCTGGACCGTACGTACGAGGTCCCCTCGCTCGACCGCGGCGAGGTCGTCCGGGCCACCGGCGAGCGCATGGACCCGGGCGGCAAGGGCGTCAACGTCTCGCGGGCCGTCGCCGCGGCGGGCCGGCGCACCGTCGCCGTCCTGCCCCTCGGCGGCGCCCCGGGCGCGCTCGTCGCCGCCCTGCTCGACGAGCAGGGCATCGAGGTCGCACCGGTCCCGGTCGCCGGGGCGACCCGCTCGAACATCGCGCTCGCCGAGGCGGACGGCGTCCTCACGAAGATCAACGCACCCGGGCCCGAACTCACCCCCGCCGAACAGGAAGCACTCCTGGAGGCCGTACGCGAGCAGTCCCGCGACGCCGACTGGATCGCCTGCTGCGGCAGCCTGCCCCGCGGCCTCGCCCCCTCCTGGTACGCGGAGTTGGTCGCCCGAGCCCACCGGGCGGGCGTCCGCATCGCGCTGGACACCTCGGGACCGGCCCTGCTCGCGGCCCTCCGCGAACGGCCCGACGTCGTGAAGCCGAACATCGAGGAACTCTCCGAGGCGGTCGGCCGCCCGCTCACCACCGTGGGCGACGCGGTCAAAGCGGCCGAGGAGTTGCGGCAGTCGGGCGCCCGGACGGTGCTGGCCTCGCTCGGCGCGGACGGACAACTGCTCGTCGGCGAGGAGGGGGTGTGGTTCGCGAGCGCCCGCGTCGACGCCGTACGCAGCAATGTGGGCGCGGGGGACTCCTCCCTCGCCGGATTCCTCGTCGCCGGCGGCAGCGGGCCCGACGCGCTCGCCTCCGCCGTGGCCCACGGAGCCGCGGCCGTCCAGCTGCCGGGCAGCGTGATGCCGAGCCCGGCGGACCTCGACCCGTCCGCGGTGACGGTCACGGCGGAGATCCCGCTGGACCGCGTACTGACGGAGCCCGCGTCATGACCATCACTTCAGCCACTTCAGCCACCCCCGCCCCCGATGCCGTCCCCGAAGCCACCCCCGTCCCCACCTCAGTTCCCACCCTCGCCCACACCTCTCCCCGGGCGATACGCGTGCGAAGGAGCCCGCGATGAGCGAGATGATCACCGCGGACCTGGTCGATCTCGACCTGTCCGCCGATACGAAGGAAGCGGCGGCGCGCGCCCTCGCCGAGCGCATGGTGTCTCTGGGGCGGGTGACCGACCTGGACGGCTTCCTCGCCGACGTGGCCGCCCGCGAGGCCCAGATGCCGACCGGCCTCGACGGCGGCATCGGCATCCCGCACTGCCGCAGCGCGCATGTCACCGAGCCGACCCTGGCCTTCGGGCGCAGCGCGGCCGGGATCGACTTCGGCGCGCCGGACGGCCCCGCGGACCTGGTCTTCCTGATCGCCGCCCCGGCCGGCGCGGACGACGCCCACCTCACGATCCTGTCGTCGCTGGCCCGCCAGTTGATGAACGCCGAGTTCACCGCCGCGCTGCGGTCGGTGGACGACGCGGCTGCCGCGGCGGCGCTCATCCGAGGGGACGACGCCCCTGCTCCTGCTTCCGCCCCTGCTCCTGGTGCGGGGACTTCGACGGGGACCGAGCCCACGGCGACGGCCGCAGCGACCTCGGCAGCCGTCGTCGCGGCGGACGAGGACCGGCCGTTCCGGATCGTCGCCGTCACCTCCTGCCCCACCGGCATCGCGCACACCTACATGGCGGCCGAGTCGCTGGAGCGGGCGGGCCAGGAGGCCGGTGACGTCGAGATCGCCGTCGAGCCACAGGGATCGGCCGGCTTCACCCGCCTCGACCCCGCCGTCATCGCGGCGGCGGACGGTGTGATCTTCGCGCACGACGTGCCCGTACGGGAGAAGGACCGGTTCGCCGGAAAGCCCACCGTGGACGTCGGAGTGAAGGCGGGCATCAGCAAGCCCGCCGAACTGATCGCCGAGGTACGCGGCAAGGCCCGGCGCGGCGAGGTCACCTCGGCCGCCCGGTCCGGCGGAACCCCGGTGGACCGGGCGGGCGACCCCGACGACGGCTACGGCACGAAGCTCCGCAAGTGGCTGATGACCGGCGTGAGTTACATGGTCCCCTTCGTGGCCGCGGGCGGCCTGCTGATCGCGCTGGGCTTCGCGATCGGCGGCTACAAGGTCAGCGACGCCAAGCCGGTCACCGAGGTGTTCGACTGGGGCCAGATCGACAGCTGGGGCGCGCTGCTGTTCCAGATCGGCGGCGTCGCCTTCGGCTTCCTGATCCCCGTCCTCGCCGGATACATCGCGTACGGGATGGCCGACCGGCCGGGTCTGGTGCCGGGCTTCGTCGGCGGCATGATCTCGTTCAACATCAACGCCGGTTTCCTCGGCGGTCTGGTGGCAGGTCTGCTGGCCGGCGGGGTGGTTCTCGCCATTCAGCGGGTCAGGATCCCGCCGGTGCTGCGCGGCATCATGCCGGTGGTGGTGATCCCGCTGATCTCGTCGATCGTCGTCGGCTTCCTGATGCTGATCGTGATCGGCAAGCCCATCGCCGAGGCCCAGGACGCGATGACGGACTGGCTCGGCGGCCTCTCCGGCACGAACGCGGTCCTGCTCGGCGTGCTGCTCGGCCTGATGATGTGCTTCGACCTGGGCGGTCCGGTCAACAAGGTCGCGTACGCCTTCGCCACGGCCGGTATCGCGGTGCAGGACCCGGGCGACTCCGCGATGAAGATCATGGCGACCGTGATGGCCGCGGGCATGGTCCCGCCGCTCGGCATGGCGCTGGCGACCACCCTCCGCAGGAGGCTCTTCACCCCGGCCGAGCAGGAGAACGGCAAGGCCGCCTGGGTGCTCGGCGCGTCCTTCATCTCCGAGGGAGCCATTCCGTTCGCGGCCGCCGACCCGCTGCGGGTCATCCCGGCCTCGATGGCGGGCGGCGCGGTCACCGGCGCGCTGACCATGGCCTTCGGCTCGACCCTGCGCGCCCCGCACGGCGGCGTCTGGGTCACCTTCCTGATCGGCAGGCCCTTCCTCTACCTGCTCGCCATCCTGGTCGGCACGGCGGTCACGGCCGGTCTGGTCATCGTCCTGAAGAGCATGCGCAAGCAGACTCCGGACGGCGACAGCGCGGGGAAGACCGCGGAGGCCGCGACGGGGACGCGGGCGGCGGAACAGCCGGTCGCCGTGTAGCCCCTCCGCTGAGCGAGCCGCGTCGCCGACAGGGCGGACGGACACGGCTGTGGCCCGGGACCGGATCCCGGGCCACAGCCATGTCCGCGCGGAATCTGTCTCTGTGCGCCTCTGCCTGTCCCCGCCGGCCCCTGTCCTTCTGCGCCTCTGTCAGTTCAGGTTGGCTGCCAGGCGCTCCATGGCGTCCCGGGCGTCCGTCTCCGACGGATAGACCTCGCACCTGTGCCGCCCGTCGGGTGTGGCCGTGTGCTCGACCTCCCACAGGGACAGCTCGCGGCCGTCCTGCAGCAGGAACGCGTGCTCGTACAGCGAGAAGGACACCCCCTTGCGGCCGGTCCGGCCGAGCCGCCCGAAGGCCTGGGTGATCTGGTGCGCGAACGCCATCCGTAACAACTCGGCCGTGGCCTCGCCCGGCCGGTCCGTGTTCTCGGCGCGTCGCAGCAGCCGCCGGCCGTGGTCCGCCGAGTCGTCCAGGACGTACGTGTGCAGCGGTTCGGGAACGGGGGCCAGCCGCACCAGGACGGGCAGTTCGAAGTCGAGGGTGTCCGAGGGCAGCGGCAGGCGCACGGTCGCCGTACGCACCTCTTCCTCGTCCTCGTAGACCTCGTGCTGTGTGTCGCGGCCGGGCGCGGTGTTGTGGACCAGCTCCCAGAGCGTGAGCGCGCTCCCGTCGGCGAGCAGCCAGGTGTGGCGGTAGGTCTCACGGTGCAGTCCCGCGCTGTGATGCGCGGAATGCAGTGAACTGTCGTGGGCCAGAGCCCGGTCGAGCCGCCGTATCGTGTCGTCCGTCAGCTCGAAGGAGTTCAGGGCGCGACCGAGGAGTCGCGCGAGATGCTCCTCCGGAGACTCGGGCGACTCGGGTGGCTCGTACGCTGCCGTCTCGTACGGAACGCTCAAGGCTTCTCCCGGCGTTGCTGCATGTCACCTTGTGGGTGCATACCGTAGCCCCTCGGTCGGACATCATGTCCGGGAACCGAGAAAACGTACGCAGGGAAAACGCCGGGGCCGCACGGGGAGTTCCCGCGCGACCCGGGCAAAACCTCAAAAGTCTTAGGTCAGAGGGCGCTTCCGGCGGTCCAGGCACTCCATGCCATGTTCCAGCCGTTGAGCCCGTTGTCCGGCGAGACCGTCTTGTCGGGGGAGTTCTTGACCGTCACGACGTCCCCGACGAGCGAGTTGTCGAAGAACCACTTGCCGTTCGTGTCGCTCGCGGCGCCCTGCGCGTCAGCGAGCCCGACGCAGCCGTGGCTGGTTCCCGACCTGCCGAAGGGCGGATTGCCCTTGTCGTACCAGTAGTTGCCGTGGATGAAGGTCCCCGAGGCCGTCAGCCGCATCGCGTGCGGCACGTCCGCGATGTCGTACTCGCCGCCGTAGCCGACCGTCGACCCGTCCATCCGCGTCTGCCGGAACTTCTCGGCGATCACCATCTGGCCGTTGTACGTGCTGTTGTCGGGGCTGCCCGCCGAGATCGGGACCGTCTTGAGGGTCTGCCCGTCCCGCACGACCGTCATGGTCTGCGTGGCGGCGTCGACCGTGGACACCTGGGAACGCCCGACCGTGAAGGTGACCGTCTTGTCCTGCACTCCGTAGACGCCGTTCGCGCCCTCGACCCCGTCCAGGTCGACCTTCGTCGTGACCTTGGAACCGGCCTTCCAGTACTCCTCGGGCCGGAAGTCCAGCCGCTGCGCGCCGAACCAGTGCCCGACCACCTTCTGCCCGCTGCTGGACGTGACCTCGATGTGCGACTGGACGTCCTTCTTGTTGCTGATCGCCTTGTCGAAGGTGAAGGACACGGGCATCCCGACCCCGACCTTCGCGCCGCCGTCGGGTGTGTAGGTCCCGATGAAGCTGTTGTCCGTGGACACGGTGGTGAAGGTGGAGTCGGCCGCCGCCAGCTTTCCCTCCCCGACCTGGGCGCGGGCCGATATCCGGTACTTCGTCCCCCGCTCCAGCTGCTCCTTGGGCTTCCAGCTCTTCCCGTCCGCCGCGATCGACCCCGGTACGGCCGTCCCGGTCGAGGATGCCGTCATCTTCACCTCGGTCAGCTTGCCTTCGCTGACCTTGACGCCGGTCGAGTTGATCGAGGCCCCCGCCGAACCGTCCTTCGCGGAGATCAGGATCTCGGCCCCCGAAGCCTTGGACCCGCCGGGCTTGTTGTCGGCGTTGGCGTCCCCGCCGCACGCGGTGAGGGTCAGGGCGCCGACCATCAGGGCGGCACAGGCCACCAGCGTGCGCCTCGCTGTTGCGTCGGGCGTTGTCACGGGCTGCTCCAGGTTCAGGTGGTTGGGGATGTCCGCTCCGTCGGGTGGAGGCGGAACCATGAACAAGGAGTGGCACACGGGCGGTCGGGGTTCCCCGAGCCGCCCCGGAACACCATCACGTGACAGAGTCGGGACAATCCGGAGCTCTTGGCCGGGCGTCCCGGGTCCGGGTGGGGCGGGGGCCGACACTGGACCCATGACAGCTGACGCACTGACCGATGTGACCGGACTGCGGGTGGGACACGCCACTCGGACCGGCGACGGGTGGCTCACCGGCACGACGGTCGTTCTGGCGCCGGAGGGCGGCGCCGTCGCGGCCGTGGACGTGCGCGGGGGAGGCCCCGGCACCAAGGAGACCGACGCGCTCGATCCTCGCAATGTGGTGCGGAAGGTCGAGGCGATCGTGCTGACCGGCGGCAGCGCGTACGGGCTGGACGCGGCGACCGGCGTGATGGCCTGGCTCGAGGAGCGGGGCCGTGGCGTACGGGTCGGGCCCGATCCGCGCCATGTCGTGCCGGTCGTGCCGGCGGCCTGTGTCTTCGACCTGGGCCGGGGCGGCGACTTCCGGGCCAGGCCGGACGCGGAGACGGGCCGCGAGGCGGTGGAGGCCGCCGCGGCGAGCGAGTACGGCGGGCCCGTGCCGGAGGGGTGTGTGGGCGCCGGGACCGGGGCGACCGTCGGAATGATGAAGGGCGGGATCGGGACGGCGAGTGTCGTGCTCGGGTCGGGTGTCACGGTGGCGGTGCTCGTCGTGGCCAACGCGGCGGGGTCGGTGCTGGAGCCCGAGACGGGGGCGCTGTACGGGGAGTTGGTCCAGGGGCGGACGGAGTGTCCGGCTCCGGAGGTGCACGAGGCGGCGCGGACGCGGCTGGCCGAGGCCGCGGCCAGGAACACCGTTCCACCGCTCAACACCACGCTGGCGGTCGTCGCCACCGACGCCGACCTGTCGAAGGCACAGGCCCAGAAGCTCGCCGGGACGGCTCACGACGGCATCGCGCGGGCGGTCCGGCCGGCGCATCTGCTCAACGACGGAGACACCGTGTTCGCACTCGCCACGGGCGCGCGGCCCCTCGCGGCACAGGACCCCCTCGCCCTGAACGAGATCCTCGCGGCGGGCGCGGACCTGGTGACGCGCGCGATCGTACGGGCGGTGCGGGCCGCCGAGTCGGTGGAGGGGCCGGGCGGGGTGTGGCGCGCGCACCGGGAGCTGTACGGGGAGAAGTAGCGGGCCCGCGGGCGAGGCCCTCACTCGTCGGCCCGGCGCCCCAGGTGCCCTCGCGCGTACTCTGGAGGCATGAGTGAAGCGCCCACCCCCGCACCGCGTGACCCGAAAGCGCAGGCCCAGGCCGCGCTGGTCTTCGACGATCCGCTGAGCCGGCCGTCCCAGGACGACACGGACCGTGGCTGGGGCGAGCGGCCGACCGGCGACAGCGCCGATGACCTGGCCCGCTTCCTCGACGAGAAGCCGCCCCACCACATCTGAGCCGCGCGCTATCGCTCGCTGTGCCCGGAGCCGCGCTGGGCCACGAGGGCGTCGCGGATCTCCTTCAGGACGGCCAGCTCGGTCACCTCGATCACTTCCTGCGTGTTCTCCTTCGCCTTCTGACGGGCCGCCTGCCGGGCGAGGTACTTCGACATCGGCAGCACCATCAGGAAGTAGACGACGGCCGCGGTGATCAGGAAGGTCAGCGTCGCGCTGAGGACAGTGCCCCACATGATGGGGATGCCGCTCGTCGCGGTCCCTGTCGCCTCGTCGAAGTTGCAGGGGTCCTTCAGGCACGAGCTGTACTTGTCGAGGTCCTTGGTGCCGAAGGCGCCGACCAGCGGGTTGATCACGCCCTTCACCATGGAATTGACGATGTTGGTGAAGGCGGCGCCGATGACCACCGCGACAGCCAGGTCGACGACGTTCCCGCGCATCAGGAAGGCCTTGAAGCCGTCCAGGACACTCGGGCTCTTCTTCTCGCTCACCAGGGAGCCCCTTTTCGATCGCACAGACTGTTGAATGAACAGCTACGCAACCTACGTCAGGGTGTGGCGGCCCTGTCCAATTCCCGGACTCGGACGAGCGACTTGACAGCGTCACTGTGCCCATCGCGCTCAGCACAGGGTCACCGCCAGCCGTGAGGTCACGCCCGCCCCGGCCAGCCGGGTCGCGGTCCCGCGTGGCACGGACAGGACGACCAGCGCGCCACCCTCGGCCACGCTGTCCGGGGACTCGGGGACCTTCACCACTCTCGCGCCACGCGCCACCACCCGTGCGCCGCCCGCCGCCGACTGCCCGGCCGCGACCACGTCGACCCGGTCGCCGGCCCTGAGGAGCCGCACCGTCGCGCCGTCGGCGATCCGCACCGGCGCCGTCACCATCTCGACCACCGGACGGGCCCGCGGCGGCCCCGGGTCCCGCGCCGCCGTACCCGTACCCCTGGGCCCGGCGGCGACGAGGGCGGCCGCGGTCACCGCCAGACCGGCCGCGAGGGCCCGCCGCCGGTGCCCGACCAGCCGCCGTAGCCGGCGCCTCCCGCCGCGCACCCGCACGGGAGCGAAGTGCGGCACCTCACACGTACCGGGAACGTCCGTGCCCAACGGACGGGGAAAGGAAGACAGCTGGGACATGGCCACCACCACCTGCGGTCGAAGATTCGGCTCCGAACCAGCCTGCGGCCTCCCGCCGACCCCCGCCGCCCCTCGTGGACAACCCCCCAGTTGTGGAAAACCCCACCACCCGAAGGAGTGCCGCCCCCGCACCCGGCGACGAAACGGGAGCGGGAAAGGACCCTTGAACACCCGCACCCGGCGACGAAACGGGAGCGGGCCGTGCCGGTACGTCGAAGCCCGCCGCGTAGGGCTCCTCCAGGAGAGAGCACCGTGGAGACGTACAGCGGTACACCCGGGGGCGGCGGGCAAGACGTACCGGCACGGCCCCGACCCCAGACCCACGCCACCCCGCACCCGGCCTCAGACCCGCACCCGGGCCCGCACCCGGCCCCAGACCCGCACCCCCACCCGGCCCCACGCCTAAGGCAGCGAGACCCCCGGATCCATCCCACCCAGCGCCGAAGCGCAAAGACAGTCCCGCGCCCCACCCGCCGGCAGCCCGGCCACCGCGTCGAACAGCACGCCCCGCAACCGCTCCACGTTCGCCGCGAACACCTTCAGCACCTCGTCGTGCGAGACCCCTTCACCGGCCGCGGCCCCCGCGTCGAGGTCGGTGACCAACGTCATCGACGTGTAGCAGAGCTCCAGTTCACGAGCGAGCGCCGCCTCGGGATGCCCGGTCATGCCCACCACGGACCACCCCTGCGCCCGGTACCAGAGCGACTCCGCACGGGTCGAGAACCGCGGCCCCTCGATCACGACCAGCGTCCCGCCGTCCACCGCCTCCCACTCCCGCCCACGCGCCGCGGCGAGTGCGACCTCGCGCCCCACGGGACAGTACGGATCGGCCAACGACACGTGCACCACGTTCGGTGTGCTGCCGTCCCGCAGCGGCACCCCGTCGAAGTACGACTGCGCCCTGGACTGCGTACGGTCCACGAACTGGTCCGGTACGAGCAGCGTCCCGGGCCCGTACTCGGGACGGAGCCCGCCCACCGCGCACGGCCCGAGCACCTGGCGCGCGCCGACGGAGCGCAGCGCCCACAGGTTGGCCCGGTAGTTGATGCGGTGCGGCGGCAGATGGTGGCCGCGGCCGTGGCGGGGCAGGAACGCCACCCGCCGCCCGGCGATCTCGCCGAGGAAGAGGGAGTCACTGGGCGGCCCGTAAGGGGTGTCCACCTGTATCTCGGTCACGTCGTCGAGGAACGAGTAGAAACCTGATCCGCCGATGACGCCGATCTCGACGTTCTCCGTGTTCGCCATGAACGGCACCCTAACCGGGCCGGGAAACGCCGAAGACCCTGCCGTTCACGACGACAGGGTCCGGTAAGAAATGAGGCGCGAGGAGGTCTCAGGCAGCGTTGCTGCCGGAGGACGAACTCGTGGACGACGACTTGGCGTCCGAGGACTTCGAAGCCGAGGACGGCTTGGAGTCCGACGACGACTTCGACTCGGACTTGGAGTCCTTCGAAGCCGAGGACGAGGCCGAAGCCGAGGCGGGGCTGCTGCTGGACGACGAGCCGCGGCTGTCGTTGCGGTAGAAGCCCGAGCCCTTGAAGACGATGCCCACGGCGGAGTACACCTTCTTGAGGCGGCCACTGCACTCGGGGCACTCGGTCAGGGCGTCGTCCGTGAACTTCTGTACCGCCTCGAGGCCCTCGCCGCACGCGGTGCACTGGTACTGGTAGGTCGGCACGTGTCTTCCTCCTGGCACTCTCAGTCTGTGAGTGCTAACGACGGTCCATACTGACGTATTCCTCGGGATCAGTCCACTGCCACCGGCACGCGGTGACCCACGCCACGTGCGACGGTACGGCTCGCGGCGGGTGCGGCGAGCCGCGAGCGCAGGGCCACGAGGGTCGCCAGGGCGAGCAGGGTGCCGCCCATCGGGACGAGGAAACCGGCCCCGTCCCAGAGGCGGTCCTCCAGCTGTCCCGCCGCCAGGACGGCCGCGGCCTGGCCGAGCGCGACCGCGCCGGTCAGCCAGGTGAAGGCCTCCGTGCGGGCGCCCGCCGGCACCAGACCCTCGACGAGCGTGTAGCCGGTGATGAGGGCGGGCGCGACGCACACGCCGACCAGCAGGCCGAGCCCGGCGAGGACGACGACCGACTGCGCCGCCCACAGCCCGGAGGCGGTCAGGGCCAGGGCCGCGTACCCGATGACCAGGCGGCGGCGCGGGGCCACCTTCCAGGCGATCGCGCCGCAGACGAGGCCGGAGAGCATGTTGCCGGCGGCGAACGTCCCGTACAGGACGCCGTTCAGGCCGGGTTCGCCGATCGACGCGCTGAACGCGGCGAGCGAGACCTGCATGCCGCCGAAGACGGCGCCGACGCCCAGGAAGGCCACGATCAGGACGCGTACTCCGGGTACCGACAGCGCGGAGGCGTGCTTCACGCGCGCGTGCCCGTCGCCGCCGGCCCCGCTCGCACCACCCACGGACGGCCCGAGACCGCTCACCGAGGGCTGGGTACGGCGCTGGGAGGCGAACAGCAGCCCCCCGGCCAGGGTCAGCGCCGCCTCGGTGAGCAGACCCGCGGCCGGGTCCACGGCGCTGCACAGGGCGGTCGCCAGGAGCGGCCCGAACACGAAGGTCAGCTCGTCCGTGACGGACTCGAAGGCCGCCGCGGTCGTCATGAGGGGCGAGCCCTGGAGCTTGACGCCCCAGCGGGCCCGCACCATGGGCCCGATCTGCGGTACCGACGCGCCGGTCGGCACGGCGGCCACGAAGAGCGCCCACAGGGGAGCGTCCGAGAGGGCCAGCGCGGTCAGCGAGAGGCCCGCCAGCGAGTGGACGACGACCCCGGGGAGCAGCACGGCCCGCTGGCCGTGCCGGTCGGCGAGGCGGCCGGTGTACGGCGCGAACAGCGCCATGGCGACACCGGTCACGGCGGCGACGGCGCCGGCGGTCCCGTACGAGCCGGTGGTGTGCTGCACGAGCAGCACGATGGAGATGGTCAGCATCGCGAACGGCTGGCGTGCGGCGAAGCCGGGGAGCAGGAAGGTCCAGGCGCCGCGCGTGCGCAGCAGCTGTCCGTATCCAGGACGGGAGGTGACCGTGGATGCCACGGCCGTGCCTTTCTGCCGCCTGGTAGCGCGACCCCGTGGACCGGGGCGTGGGGCGCCGAGAGCTGTCCTCTTGCGCGGAACTGCGGTAGATACCGGGCCGCCCGCTGAGAGGGGCACCGCGGCCGCCGTACGACTCGCGCCAGCACTGCTTCAGGCAGAGTTGGTTCGATCAGGTGTGCCTCGATCGTACAGGCAGGAACGAGCCGCCTCGCCGCCCGAACCCGCCGCCTCCCGAGCCCCCACCGGCCCTTCGCCGCCCGCCCCACCTGGGCCCGCGGGCCCGTCTCGGTCTTCAGCCGCGTCCCGGAGGGCGGTCTCAGCCCTCCTTGCCGTCCCCGCCCGTGCCCAGCCACCCCGCCAGCTTGCCGCCCTGTCCGACCGCGCGCAGTCGTCGCTCGGCGGCGTCCCGGACCGGGTCCGTGGCCACGACGAGCAGCTCGTCGCCGCGTCGCAGCACGGTCGCCGGAAGCGGAACGAACGATTCTCCACCGCGTACGACCAGCGTGACGGCCGCACCCGCGGGCAGCCGCAGCTCGTTGATCTCGACGCCGTGCATCTTCGACCCGTCCGGGATCGCGACGGACAGCAGATGTCCGCGCAGCCGCTCCAGCGGCGCGGACTCGATGCCCAGGTCGGCGGTCTCCGAGGAGGCCTTCGACAGCCCCAGTTTCCGGGCCAGCCAGGGCAGCGTCGGCCCCTGCACGAGGGTGTAGACGACGACCAGGACGAACACGATGTTGAAGATTCGGCGGCTGCCCTCGACGCCGCTCACCATCGGGATGGTGGCCAGGATGATGGGCACGGCGCCGCGCAGCCCGGCCCAGGACATCAGGGCCTGTTCCTGCCAGCGCATGCGGAACGGCAGCAGCGCCGCCATGACGCTCAGCGGTCGCGCCACCATGGTCAGCACCAGGCCGATGACGAGCGCCGGCCAGATGTCGTCGCCCATCTCGTGCGGGCTGACCAGCAGGCCGAGCAGCACGAACATGCCGATCTGGGCGAGCCAGCCGAGCCCGTCGGCGAAGCCGCGGGTGGCGGGCCAGTGCGGCA
Organism: Streptomyces sp. CWNU-52B; assembly: GCF_047444975.1. Classification (NCBI taxonomy): domain Bacteria; kingdom Bacillati; phylum Actinomycetota; class Actinomycetes; order Kitasatosporales; family Streptomycetaceae; genus Streptomyces; species Streptomyces sp. CWNU-52B. Next base: position 31,920 of record NZ_JBLFJV010000019.1, read on the forward strand.
GCTTGGCGTTGCCGAGGACCATCGCCGCCAGGTACACGGCGAGGAAGCCGCTGCCGTGGGCCAGCGCGCCGGCCGCGTACGCGGTGACGGCGATCGCCATCACGGCGATCGGGTAGAGACCGGAGGCGGGAAGCGCCACGTGCCGCAGCCCGTACGCCCCCAGGAAGCCCACCGCGAGCCCGATGGCCGCGCCGATGGCCAGCTCCAGCGCGATCTCACCGATCAGGTGGTACCAGTGGTCCACCGGTCCGGCCGTGGAGAACGCGACGACGAGGATGACGACCGGGGCGTCGTTGAAGCCGGACTCGGCCTCCAGGATGCCCGTCACCCGTGAGGGCAGGGGCACCTTGCGGAGCACCGAGAAGACGGCGGCCGCGTCCGTCGAGGACACCACGGCGCCGATGATCAGTGCCTGTCGCCATTCGAGGCCGACCAGGTAGTGGGCCGCGGTCGCCGTGACGCCGACGCTCACCGAGACGCCGACGATCGCCAGTGAGGAGGCGGCCGGGAGCCCCGGTCTGACTTCCTTCCACTTCGTGCCGAGGCCGCCCTCGGTGAGGATCACGACCAGGGCCGCGTAGCCGATGACCTGGGTCAGTTCGGCGTTGTCGAAGTGGACGTCGCCGATGCCGTCCTGGCCCATGGCGACGCCGATGCCCAGGTAGACGAGCAGGCTGGGGAGCCCGCTGCGCGAGGAGATCCGAACCGCTGCCACCGCGACGAGCAGAACGAGCGAGCAGACGAGCATGAGCTGGTTGAGGTGGTGGACAGTCAGCGGCTGTTCCCTTCTCGCTGGTCCGGTCGGACTGGTCCGGGGGACCGGTCCGACCAGTTGGATCGCCCCGGCCGGTCGGCCGTGAGCCGGTCCGGTCGTCACGAAAGTTCAACCGTGACCGTTTTCGGCTGCTTCGATGGTTCAACTACTTCGTTACCTTACCTAAGTCTTGACGCTTTCTTGACGCCTATCAAGGCAAGATCGAACTTCCGTCCGACCGCGTTCCCGACTCCGCGTCAAGTCCGGGTGGGCCCTGCGCCTATGGTTGCTCCAGCGCTCAGTCACATGGACAAGCCCGTCTGCCGCTCGCGTGAGGACAGCAAGGACAGCGATGCCCCCGAACACCACCGCATCTTCCGGACAGAAGCCCGGCAAGTCCGGCAGGAAGAAGGGGCGCAGAGCCCGTCTGATCCTGATCATCCTGGTTCTGGCCATCATCGGTGGCGTCGCCTACGGGGCGTTCTGGAGCGTCAGCACCGTGCGCGCCTCCTTCCCGCAGACCAAGGGTTCCGTCACCCTCGACGGCCTCTCGGGCCCGGTGGACGTCAAACGGGACGGCTACGGGATCCCGCAGGTCTACGCCTCGACCGACGAGGACCTGTTCATGGCGCAGGGCTACGTCCAGGCGCAGGACCGGTTCTACGAGATGGACGTCCGCCGCCACATGACGGCGGGCCGGCTCTCGGAGATGTTCGGCAAGGGCCAGGTCGACAACGACGAGTTCCTGCGCACACTCGGCTGGCAGCGGGTGGCGCAGAAGGAGTACGAGACCACGCTGTCCGCCGCGACGAAGAAGTACCTCCAGGCGTACGCCAAGGGGGTCAACACCTACCTGGCGGGCAAGGGCGGCGCGGACATCTCCCTGGAGTACGCGGCCCTGGGCTTCTCCAACGACTACAAGCCCCAGGAGTGGACCCCGGTCGACTCCGTGGCCTGGCTCAAGGCGATGGCCTGGGACCTGCGCGGCAACATGCAGGACGAGATCGACCGCTCCCTGATGACCAGCCGGCTCGGCCCGAAGCAGATCGCCGACCTGTACCCGCAGTACCCGTACGACCGGAACAAGCCGATCGTGCGGGAGGGCCAGTACGACAGCCTCACGGGGGAGTACTCCCAGAGCGCGGGGACCGGCACCGGTAGCGGCACCGGCACTGGCATCGGTGGCGGTACCGGCACCGGCGGTACGCAGGCCTCGGCGGGCACCGGGCTCACGGGCGGCACCGAGGCCCCCGCGGGGCTGGAGAGCCAGCTGGCGGGCCTCTACGAGGTGCTGGACGACGTCCCCGAGTCCGTCGGCGTGAACGGCAACGGCATCGGCTCCAACTCCTGGGTCGTCGGCGGCGACCACACCATCAGCGGCAAGCCGCTGCTGGCCAACGACCCGCACCTGTCGCCCTCGCTGCCGTCCGTCTGGTACCAGATGGGCCTGCACTGCAAGAGCGTCTCCGCGAAGTGCCAGTACGACGTCTCCGGGTACACCTTCGCGGGCATGCCGGGCGTGATAATCGGCCACAACAACAAGATCGCCTGGGGCATGACGAACTCCGGCGCCGACGTGACCGACCTGTACCTGGAGAAGCTCACCGGGGAGGGCTACGAGTACGACGACAAGGTGCTGCCCTTCACCACCCGCAAGGAGAAGATCAAGGTCGCGGGCGGCAAGAGCAAGACCATCGTCGTCCGGGAGACCAACAACGGACCGCTGCTGTCCGACCGCGACGACGAACTCGTGAAGGTCGGCAAGAAGGCGGGCGTCGACAGCGCGGCCCCCGACCGCGGCGACGGCTACGGCATCGCCCTGCGCTGGACCGCGCTGGATCCGGGCACCTCGATGGACGCCGTCTTCGCGCTGAACAAGGCCGCCGACTGGACGGACTTCCGCAAGGCGGCCACCCTCTTCGACGTCCCCTCGCAGAACCTGACCTACGCGGACGAAGAGAACAACATCGGCTACCAGCTGCCGGGCAGGATCCCGACCCGCGGCGAGGGCGACGGCTCGCTCCCCTCGCCCGGCTGGGACTCCAAGTACCGCTGGACCGGCTACATCAAGCAGGCCGCGCTGCCGTACGAGTACAACCCGAAGCGCGGCTACATCGTGACCGCCAACCAGGCCGTGGTCGACAAGGACAGCTACCCGTACACACTCACCACCGACTGGGGCTACGGCACGCGCAGCCAGCGGATCGCCGACCTCATCGCGTCGAAGACGAAGAACGGCGGCAAGATCTCGACGGACGACATGCGGCAGATGCAGCTCGACAACAGCAGTGAGATCGCCAAGCTGCTGGTGCCCAAGCTGCTCAAGATCGATGTCGTCGACAAGGACGTCCGCGAGGCGCAGAAGCTCCTGGAGGGCTGGAACTACACCCAGGACGCCGACTCGGCGGCGGCCGCGTACTTCAACGCGACCTGGCGCAACATCCTCAAGCTCGCCTTCGGCAACAAGCTGCCCAAGGAGCTGCGGGTCAAGAGCCAGTGCCTGTACGTCGAACCGGCCGACTCCACGGGACCGGTCGACGGGGACGACGACAAGGTGCGCGAGTGCGGCCAGCGCGACGCGGACAGCGCGCAGCCGGACGGCGGCGACCGCTGGTTCGAGGTGGTCCGCAAGATCCTCGACGACGAGGACAACGACTGGTGGTCGACGCCCAAGACGCGCACCGACTCCACCGTCGTCGACACCCGTGACGAGCTGTTCGAGCGGGCCCTCAAGGACGCCCGCTGGGAGCTGACCGCCAAGCTCGGCAAGGACATCGACACCTGGAACTGGGGCCGGCTGCACCGCCTGTACCTGAAGAACCAGACCCTGGGCACCGACGGCCCCGGCTTCCTGCAGTACATGCTCAACCGCGGCCCGTACAACCTGGGCGGCGGCGAGGCGGCGGTGAACGCCACCGGCTGGAACGCGGCGGGCGGTTACTCGGTCGTCTGGGTGCCGTCGATGCGCATGGTGGTGAACCTCGACGACTTCGACAAGTCCAAGTGGATCAATCTCACCGGGGCCTCCGGACACGCCTACAGCGCCCACTACATCGACCAGACGAACAAGTGGGTCAAGGGCGAGCTGCTGCCGTGGGTCTCCACGGACCGGGCGGTCGAGAAGGCCACGTCGGACACGCTGGTACTGCAACCCTGACGAGACCGGGGTCCAGGACCCCGAGGCCCTGAGAAGGCCCTTCCGGGATTTTGGGAAGCACTCGGTGAAATGGCCCTCCACGCACGCGTGGAGGGCCATTTGTGCGTCAGACGAACCGACGCACTCCCGAAGGGGTCACCGCCGCGTGCACCGGCCGGTCGTGCGCCTCCCCGGGGACCAGGCCGACCACTTCGGAGTCGTACAGCAGCACCACCAGGGCCGGATCCGCGGCCGCCCGCTCCAGACGGGCGAGGACCCGGTCGTACGATCCGCCGCCGCGGCCCAGCCGCATCCCGCGCCCGTCCACGGCCAGGCCGGGCAGCAGGACGGTGTCGGCCGTGAGCACGGCGTCCGGGCCCAGACGGTCGCCCGCGGGCTCCAGGAGGGCCATCCTGCCCCCGTGCCGGACGCGTACGAGAGCGGCGGCGCCGTCGTAGGTGCCCCAGTCGAGGTCGTTGTCCGGGAGGAGCACCGGGAGCAGGACGCGCACGCCCCGCGCGTGGAGTGCGTCGAGGAGTGCGCGGGTGCCCGGCTCGCTCCCCACGGAGACGTACGCCGCGACCGTGCGCGCGTGCGCCAGTTCGGGCAGTTCCAGGGCGCGCGTGGCGAGAACCGATCCGGTCTCGCGCACGTCATCGGCCGTCAACCCGCTCCTCACCGTGAGGATGCCTCGCCGCAACAATGGCTTGCCAGAGTCCTCTTCGGATCCAAGGCGACTCATAGACTTGTTCCGCACCCTTCGCATTGCGCTCATATGAGAGCAAATTAACCGGAGCCACAGATTCCCTACAAAGACACCGGATATGGTGTCGGGCATGACTCAGTCGCACCCAAGGATCAGCAAGGCTGTCATCCCGGCAGCGGGTCTCGGCACCCGGTTCCTGCCGGCAACCAAGGCGACTCCCAAAGAGATGCTGCCTGTCGTGGACAAGCCGGCGATCCAGTACGTGGTCGAGGAGGCCGCGTCCGCGGGGCTCGATGACGTCCTCATGATCACGGGCCGCAACAAGCGGCCCCTGGAGGACCACTTCGACCGCAACTACGAGCTGGAGTCGGCCCTTCAGAAGAAGGGCGACGCCAAGCGGCTCGCCAAGGTGCAGGAGTCGAGCGACCTCGCCACCATGCACTACGTCCGCCAGGGCGACCCCAAGGGCCTGGGCCACGCCGTCCTGTGCGCCGCCCCGCACGTCGGCCACGAGCCCTTCGCCGTGCTCCTCGGCGACGACCTCATCGACCCGCGCGACCCGCTGCTCAAGCGCATGGTCGACGTCCAGGAGGAGCGCGGCGGCAGCGTCATCGCGCTCATGGAGGTCGAGCCCGAGCAGATCCACCTCTACGGATGCGCGGCCGTCGAGGCCACCGAGGAGGGCGACGTCGTCAAGGTGACGGGACTCGTCGAGAAGCCCGACGCGGCGGACGCCCCCAGCAACTACGCGATCATCGGCCGTTACGTCCTGGACCCCCACGTCTTCGACATACTCCGCACGACCGAGCCCGGCCGCGGCGGCGAGATCCAGCTCACCGACGCCCTCCAGCAACTCGCGGACGACGAGAAGGTCGGCGGCCCCGTGCACGGCGTCGTCTTCAAGGGCCGCCGCTATGACACCGGTGACCGCGGCGACTACCTGCGTGCCATTGTCCGACTCGCGTGCGAACGTGAAGACCTGGGCCCGGACTTCCGGACCTGGCTTCGAAGTTACGTCACCGAGGAGATGTAGGAACTTGAGCAGCGTCGCGACGACCCGTGCCACCGGCCAGGACCATTTCTGGTCGGTGTCCGAGCACCTAGAGGACATCCTCGCGACCGTACGGCCCCTCGACCCCATCGACCTGCAGATCCTCGACGCCCAGGGCTGCGTCCTCGTCGAGGACGTCATCGTGCCGGTCTCCCTGCCGCCGTTCGACAACAGCTCGATGGACGGGTACGCGGTCCGGGTCGCGGACGTCGCGGGCGCCAGCGAGGAGTACCCGGCGGTCCTCACCGTCGTCGGCGACGTGGCCGCGGGCCAGTCCGAACTGCTCCATGTGGGCCCCGGCCAGACCGCCCGCATCATGACGGGCGCCCCGCTGCCGCCCGGCGCCGAGGCGGTCGTCCCCGTGGAGTGGACCGACGGAGGCCTCGGCCAGGGCCCCGCCGCCGGGATGCGCGCCCGCAGCACGTCCCCCGAGGGCGCCTCGGGACAGGTGCACGTGCACCGCCCGGCGCAGGCACGCGCGCACGTGCGCGCCAAGGGCAGCGACGTGAAGGCCGGCGACCTGGCACTGGCCGCGGGCACCGTCCTCGGCCCCCCGCAGATCGGCCTGCTCGCCGCGATCGGCCGCGGGACCGTCCGGGTCCGGCCGCGCCCGCGCGTGGTGGTCATGTCCACCGGCAGCGAGCTCGTCCAGCCAGGCGGCGGCGAGCTGGAATCCGGCCAGATCTACGACTCCAACAGCTTCGCGCTGTGCGCCGCGGCCCGGGACGCCGGAGCCCTCGCCTACCGCGTGGGCGCGATCGCCGACGACGCCGAGACACTCCGCGCCACCATCGAGGACCAGCTCATCCGCTCCGACATGGTGGTCACCACGGGCGGCGTCAGCGTCGGCGCGTACGACGTCGTCAAGGAGGCGCTCTCCTCGGTCGGCGACGAGGACGAGGCGGGCGGCGGCATCGACTTCCGCAAGCTCGCCATGCAGCCCGGCAAGCCCCAGGGCTTCGGCACCATCGGCCCCGACCACACCCCGCTGCTCGCCCTCCCCGGCAACCCCGTCTCCTCGTACGTGTCCTTCGAGCTGTTCGTGCGCCCGGCGATCCGCACCCTGATGGGCGTCGAGGACGTCCACCGGCCCACCACCACGGCGACACTCCGTACGGACAAGGCGCTCACCTCGCCCGCCGGACGCCGCCAGTTCCTGCGCGGCCGGTACGCGGACGGGGAGGTGACACCCGTCGGCGGTGCCGGATCCCATCTGATCGCGGCCCTCGCGCACGCCGACGCGCTGATCGTGGTCCCGGAGTCCGTCGAGTCCGTGGCGTCCGGCACCGAGGTCGACGTGGTCCTCCTCGGCTGAGCGCTCCGGGTTGGGGGTACCGTGTCGCGCACGACAGGCACGACCGGGAGCGCCGCCACAGCATGAGTACGCAAGCATGAGCACGCAAGGCAGACTGACCCACATCGACGAGGCGGGTGCCGCCCGCATGGTCGACGTGTCCGCGAAGGACGTGACGGCCCGCACCGCACGCGCGAGCGGGCGCGTCCTGGTCTCGCCGCGCGTCGTCGAACTGCTGCGCGGCGAGGGAGTGCCCAAGGGCGACGCCCTCGCCACCGCGCGCATCGCGGGCATCATGGGGGCCAAGCGCACACCGGATCTGATCCCTCTGTGCCATCCGTTGTCGGTGTCCGGTGTCAGACTTGACCTGTCGGTTGCGGACGACGCCGTCGAGATCCTGGCCACCGTGAAGACCACCGACCGCACGGGCGTCGAGATGGAGGCCCTCACCGCGGTCACCGTGGCGGCTCTCACCGTGATCGACATGGTCAAGGCGGTCGACAAGGGGGCGGTCATCACGGACGTACGCGTGGAGGAGAAGACGGGCGGCAAGTCGGGCGACTGGAGCCGGACATGACGCCGCCGCACCCTGAGCCCTCGCGGCCCTCGCGGCCCTCGCGGCCCTCGTCGACGGCACCGGCCGGGGCGCCCGTCGGGGAGGCGCTGACAGCCCCGTACAGCGCGCTCGTGGTGACGGCCTCGAACCGCGCGGCGGCGGGTGTCTACGAGGACCGGGGCGGGCCCCTGATCGCGGCGGGACTCGTGGCGTTCGGCTTCGCCGTCGACGGCCCCTTGGCGGTTCCCGACGGGGACCCCGTCGAGAGCGCGCTGCGGGAGGGCGTCCGCGCCGGTTACGACGTCGTGGTGACCACCGGCGGCACGGGCGTCTCACCCACCGACCGCACTCCGGAGGCCACGCGGAAGGTGATCGCGTACGAGGTGCCGGGCATCGCGGAGGCCGTCAGGGCGTTCGGCCGGGACAAGGTGCCCACGGCGGCGCTCTCCCGGGGCCTCGCCGGCGTCGCGGGCGGAACACTGATCGTGAACCTGCCGGGCTCCACCGGCGGGGTCAAGGACGGCCTGGCCGTCCTCGAACCCCTCCTGATCCACGCCGTCGACCAGCTCCGCGGCGGCGACCACCCCAGACCCGACGGCAGTGGGGGTGCGAGCTGAACACCCCATCCTGGCCGGTCGAGCTGGTGGACGGCGATGTGGTCCTCAGACCCATAAAGCTGCGCGACCAGCGAGCCTGGCGTGACGTCAACCGCCGCAACCGTGACTGGCTGCGCCCCTGGGAAGCGACCATTCCGCCGCCCACGCCCAGCGGGCCGATCATCCACCGGCCGACGTACCGGCAGATGGTCCGGCATCTGCGCGCGGAGGCGAACGCGGGGCGGATGCTCCCCTTCGTCATCGAGTACCAGGGGCGCCTCGTCGGACAGCTGACGGTCGCCGGAATCACCTGGGGTTCCATGTGCTCGGGCCATATCGGCTACTGGGTGGACCAGGCGGTCGCCGGACGCGGAGTGATGCCGACAGCCGTGGCGCTCGTGTCCGACCACTGCTTCCGGACCGTTGGTCTGCACCGCATCGAGGTCTGCATTCGGCCCGAGAACGGCCCCAGCCGGCGGGTCGTCGAGAAACTCGGATTCCGCGACGAAGGCATTCGTCCACGCTATCTCCACATCGACGGCGCCTGGCGCGACCACCTCGTCTTCGCGCTCACGGCCGAGGAGATCCCCGAAGGACTGCTGGCCCGCTGGCGGCGGACGCGGCGCTCCAGGAACACGTCCGAAAACGCACCTCGGGACACCCCTCGAAACCCGGCGTAAATGAAATGGGTGTTCGAAAATGATCGGTGATCGACCACTCTCGGGCATTAATTTCGTACCCTCGGTGGCCTGCTGATCGCATCGGTCACAAAAAAAGCTCGAAATATCAGCCAGATCGTGCGACACACCGACTCAATTGGCAGATGGCCTCATGCAAACCCCTCTACCGTGTGAGGCGTGACCAACAGCGGCCTCATCTACGCAGTCATTGTCGGGGCCTGGGCCGCCTACTTGGTGCCGATGTGGCTCCGTAGGCAGGACGAGCTGAACGAGGCCCGTCCGACGGAACGCTTCAGCACCGCCATCCGGCTTCTGTCCGGACGAGCGGGTATGGAGCGCCGGTACGCCAAGGACCTGCGGGCGCGCTCCACCGACGAGGGGGAGCCCCGCGCCGACCCGGACGGCGTCACCGACTCGGTGGACGTCCGGGCCTTCGCCATGCCTCCGACGCGCCGTGAGGTACGGGCGGACGTCGACGACGCGCGTGACGCCCGCGAGGCGCGCACCGCGCGTGAGGCGCGTGAGGCACGTGACCGGTCCGAAGCGCAGGCACAGCAGGCGCAGGCGCAGCAGGCGGAACAGCAGGCTTTGAGACAGGCGTCGCGGCAGGCGGCGGCGAAGCAGGCGGCGGCCGCCGAGGCGGAAGCGGCGGCGGCCGCGACGGCGCCCGAGGCCGCCCCCCGGACCAAGGCCCGCCCGGCGAGGAAGCAGGGCCGCGCGGCGGACGGCCGCCCCGTGCCCCGGCAGGGCGGCAAGTCCTCGCCGAACGGAGCGGGCGCGTCCCCCGCGCGCAGGGCGGCCGCGGCGGAGGCCGCAGCCCGTGCCCGGCGCTCGAAGGTGCTCGCGCGCCGTCGGCGTACCACCGTCGTCCTCTTCTTCGCCTTCTCGCTCGGGGCGATCGTCGCGGCCGTCGGCGGGCTCGCGTTCCTGTGGGCGCCCGGGGTGCCCGCGGTCCTGCTGAGCATCTACATCGCGTACCTGCGCTCCCAGGAGCGCCGGCGCTTCACCTATGTGATGGACCGCAGGCAGGCCGAGGTCGCGGCGCAGCGGCTGCGCGAGCGGCAGCCGCGCCGGCGGCCCCCGACCGACCCGGGCGCCACCGACGAGCCGGAGGACGGACCCGAGCCGGACACCGACCCCGGTATGTCCGCGCTCGCCGCCGACCGCCGTGCCCTCGTCGAGCAGACCGACCACGCGGAGTGGGTCGACCAGCAGCGCGAGCGCCGGCACGGACCTGTACGGGGCGAGAGCTGGGACCCTGTCCCGGTGCCCCTGCCGACGTACGTGACGGCGCCGGTCGCCCCGCGTGCCACGTCCGAGGTGGACCTGGCCGGCCCCGACGCGTGGAGCTCGGCCCGGTCCAGCACGGTCGAACCGAACGCGGAACGCCCCACGGCGGATCCGGCCGGGACGGCCGACGCGGAGGAGGAGCCGGACGGACCCGACGGGAGCGAGGGCTCGGACAACGCCGCGGACGTCCGCCGCGCGGCCTCGGCCCGGCGCGCCCGCGAGCGGGGCCGCACCCCCCTCTTCGACCAGTACGAGGACGGCGACCGGCGACGCGCCGCCAACGAGTGACGACGCCTCGGACCGACCGCCCGGAAACCCCCCGAAACCCCCGCCCCTGACCAGCGGGAGAGCCTCCGGCAACGGATTTCCGAGCACCCGGATCAGGATGCTAGAGTTTCACTCGTTGCAAGGGCCTGTGGCGCAGTCTGGTAGCGCACCTCGTTCGCATCGAGGGGGTCTGGGGTTCAAATCCCCACAGGTCCACCACCGCAACAACTGTTCTTGAGTCAGCTCAGGAGTGGTTGACGAGATCCCGTCCGATCGGAAGATCGGACGGGATCTTCGTCGTTTCCGGGCTGTGTTCGATGTGATGTGCGAGGGTCCCATTCGTCACAGGTGCGTCGCCCGGCGCAGCAGGCGGTCGATGTTCTCGCGGCTGCGCCTGTCGGTGGGGGTCTGGACGACGAGGCGGACGCCGGGGTGGTCGGTCAGTTCCATGCCGGTGGCGCGCAGGCTCACTTCGCCGATCCCCGTGATGTCGTAGCGCTTGTCGCACAGGTGGGGTGGAGCGACGTCCTGCGTGGCCCAGAGCCGGGAGAACAGCGGGCTGGCGTTACACAGACGGGTGACGAAGTCCTGCCATCGCGGGTCGCCCGCGTTCTGGCTGTAGCGATAGCGGAACCCCGCCACGGCCTCGGGCGCCTGCTCGTCGCGGTTGACGATGTGGTGCTGCCCCTCCGGTGCCGCGAAGAGGTGCCAGAGGGTGTTGCGCCTGCCGGGCGGAGCACTGACCAGAGCGGGGTGCAGGGCCGCGTACGCGTGGTTCCAGCGCAGCACGTCGGTGCGGGCGTCGACCAGCATGGCGGGCAACGGGTCCAGGGCTCCCAGGACGGTGTCGAGGTGGCCGGGGAGCTCGGTCGGCGGATCGCTGATGACCGGGGGCTGGGGGACCTCGGCCAGACGGTAGAGGTGGTCACGCTCGGCGGCACCCAGAAACAGCGTGCGGGCCACCGCGTCGAGCACCTGGGAGCTGACGTTGATCGGCCGCCCCTGCTCCAGCCACGTGTACCAGGTGATGCCGACACCGGCCAGTTGGGCGACCTCCTCGCGGCGCAGTCCGGGGGTGCGCCGATGGACTCCCGGGGGTATGCCGACGTCCTCGGGTGAGACCCGCGCGCGTCGTGAGCGCAGGAACTCCCGTAGGTCGGTCCGGTTCGTGGATGTCGGCACAGATCCACTGTGCCAGAGCCGGGAGGTGCCGGCCTGGTGCTGCCAGTACCAGTATCAGCGGGCTCCTGGCACCGGTGTCCGCACAGGACGCAGGCTCGTACCGCCCGTGTTCCCCAGGACGTTTCCTTCGGAACAGCTGCCCGGATGAACGGACGACGAGTTCCATGAGCAACGCGTTTCACAACAAGGTCGCGGTCGTGACGGGCGGGAGTGCCGGTATCGGCCACGTCACCGCACGGAAGATCGCCGAAGGGAGCGGCACCGTCTACATCACGGGACGGGACCAGGACGCCCTGACGGCGGGGGCCGCGGACATACCGGGTGATGTCATCGGGGTGCGGGCCGACTCGCGCTCGGCCGACGACCTCGACCGGCTCTTCGCACAGGTGGAGCGGCGCAGCGGCCGGCTGGACGTGCTGGTCGTCAACGCGGCGGCGATCGCGACCGCACCGCTGGGAACCATCACCGAGGACGTCATCAGGACGGTCTTCGACGTCAACATCACCGGCACGATCATGACCGTCCAGAAGGCGCTGCCGCTGCTGGCGAACGGTGGCGTCATCGTCCTCACCGGCTCGATGGCCGCGCACAAGGCGTCGCGCGGGCGGAGTCTCTACGCGGCCTCCAAGGCCGGGGTCCGCGCCCTCGCCCGTACCTGGGCCCTTGAGCTGACCCCACGCGGGATCCGGGTGAACGTGGTGAGCCCGGGCCCGACGGACACGCCCGGTATCGCACAGCTGGCCGCCACCGCCGAGGAACGCGAGGCGCTCATCGCCACGATGGGTACCGGGACCCCGATGACCCGGGCCGGTACCGCGGAAGAGGTCGCTGCCGTCATCGCCTTCGTCGCCTCGGACGCGGCCTCCCACGTCAACGGCGCCGACTACCAGGTCGACGGCGGATATGGCCAGGTCTGACACCTTCACGGGGCCGTCACGGACCACCTGGACACGGCCGAATGTCCTCGATCACGGCTCGCGCGGCACGGCCTGCTCGATTGCGGACCACGCGTCGACCACGGAGACGAGCTTGCCGGTGTCGGTCGTGGGCGTCGTCGTCAGCAGCACGTCGACCGCTGCGGCGACCTTCTTCGCGGCCTTCGTAGGTCACGGCCCCGGTCCGCAGGGACAGCGGCTCACGTCCGTGGCTGCTTCTGGGCCGATCTGCTGACCGAGGGGCATTCGCTGCCAGGGCCACCCCCTGCGCATCGTCCCGGACCCGGGCACGGCCTCCCGCCGCGTACCACCGGGCAGCCCCATGCCCCGCTGGATACCGTGGCGACCACCGCCGCCGCGCGGGCCGCGTGTCCTCACAAGGGCTTCGCGAAGCAGCGGCTGTCCTCGTGGAAGCGGTAGTGGCCGAACTTGGCGCAGGGCTCGTAGCCGCTGGACGCGTACAGGGCGATGGCCTCGGGCTGCTTGTCGCCGGTCTCCAGGACCATGCGGGTACGGCCGGCCGCGCGGGCGTCGTCCTCCAGGGCCCGCAGGATGCGCCGGGCCAGGCCGTTGCCGCGTGCCTCCTCGACCACGTACATGCGCTTCAGCTCCGCGTCGCCGTCCGAGTAACCCTCGTCGTTCTCGTCCTGGGTACGCCAGCCGCCGGTGGCCACGGGTGCGCCCTGCGCGTCGTACGCCATCAGGTAGAGGCCGAGCGGTGGCTCGAACATCGACGGGTCGAGCGGGGTGACGTCGCCGTCGTCGCCGTAGCGCACGGCGTACTCGGCTTGCACCTGGTCGTTGAGCTTGACGGCGTCGGGGTGGTCGAAGGTGGCCCGGCGGATGTCCATGCTGGTTCTCGTACTTCTGTGAAGGGGTGCGGTGTGCTCGTCCAGTGTGCCGGTATCGTGCCCGGGTGCTGACTGTGACCTCTGTGAACGTGAATGGACTGCGGGCCGCCGCCAAGAAGGGCTTCGTGGAATGGCTGGCGGCGACCTCCGCCGACGTGCTGTGCCTCCAGGAGGTACGGGCCGAGCCGGGGCAGCTCCCGGAGGGCGTGCGGCAGCCCGAGGGGTGGCATGTCGTGCACGCGCCCGCCGCCGCGAAGGGGCGGGCCGGAGTCTCCCTCTACACCCGCCGCGAGCCCGACCGCGTCCAGGTCGGCTTCGGATCCGCCGAGTTCGACGGCAGCGGCCGCTATGTCGAGGCCGACCTGCCCGGAGTCACCGTCGCCAGCCTGTATCTGCCCTCCGGTGAGGTCGGGACCGAGCGGCAGGACGAGAAGATCCGGTTCATGGGTGAGTTCCTCACCTATCTGAAGGGGCTGCGCACCCGGGCCGCCGCCGACGGGCGCGAGGTCGTGGTGTGCGGCGACTGGAACATCGCCCACCGGCAGGCCGACCTCAAGAACTGGCGGGGCAACCAGAAGAACTCCGGGTTCCTGCCCGAGGAGCGGGAGTGGCTGGGGCAGGTCTTCGACGCGTCGGACGGCGGGTACGTGGACGTCGTACGCGCGCTGCACCCGGACGTGGAGGGGCCGTACTCGTGGTGGTCGTACCGGGGGCGGGCCTTCGACAACGACGCGGGCTGGCGGATCGACTACCACGTCTCCACACCCGGACTCGCGTCCCGTGCCGTCAAGGGCTCCGTGGAGCGGGCGGCGACCCACGACGAGCGGTGGTCGGACCACGCACCGGTGACCGTCGTGTACGAGTGACGAGTGGTCCGCCTACTCGCTCCCGAGATCGAGCGCTCGCGCGCTCGTGATCCTCGCCTCCGCCCGGCTGCTCGGCTGCTCTGCTCTCCGTGACGTCACACGAGACGCCGGTTCGCCGGAGAGTGTGCGGACACCCGGGCACGGAAAGGCTCCTCCTCACAGGACGGTACTTACCGGTCGGTCGTAGGGGGACGTGTGCGGGGGCAGGAGCGGGATGGCCACAACGAACTGAGCGGCGTCGTCCACGGTTCCAGCGTGCAGGCCGCCGTCGTCCACGGTGACGTCCACCTCCGCACCGGAGGGAGCACGGAACCGCGACCGCCGTGGCAGCTCCCGCCTGCCGTCCGTCTCACCGACCGCACCGCGGAGGTGGAGCGGCTGGAACGTCACCGGGCCGTCGCCGCCCAGCGGGACCACCCCGCTCTCGCCACCGTGAGCGGCCTCGGCGGAGTCGGCAAGACCGCGCTGGCCCTGGCCTGGCTGCACCGGTTGCGCCGGGACTTCCCCGGCGGCCAGCTCTACGCGGACCTCTGCGCGCAGGCGCCCGCAGGCCCGCTCGACCCCAGCCACGTGCTGGGCAGCTTCCTGCGCGGGCTCGGTGTGCCGCCGCAGCAGGTGCCGGACGGCATCGCCGACCGGGCCGCGCTGTACCGCTCGCTCACCGCCGAGCGCCGGATCGTCGTGCTGCTCGACGACGCGGCGACGGCGGCGCAGGTACGGCCGCTGCTGCCGGGCGGCCCCAACATCACCCTGGTGACCAGCCGTCGGCGGATGTCAGGACTGGCTCTCGAAGGCGGCTACCAGGTCCATCTGGAACCACTCGCCCCCGAAGCGGCGGTCGAACTGCTCGCGGTCACCCTCGCCGACGACCGCGTGGCCACGCAGCCGGACGACGCCCGCGCACTCGTCGAACTCTGCGCGGGGCTGCCGCTGGCCGTGCGGGTCGCCGGGGCCCGCCTCGCGGCGCGGCCGCGGCGCCGGATCACCACGATGGTCCGGGCCCTGACCGCGGAGCGGGGCCGGCTGGACGCGCTGGCGATCGACGGCGATCACGGTGTACGGGCCGCTCTCGACCTCTCCTACCAGGGGTTGCCCCGGGAAGCGGCCCGGCTCCACCGGCTCCTCGGCGTGCATCCGGGGACGGAGTTCGGGGCAGGGGTCGCGGGCGCGGTGCTGGGGTCGGCCGGTGCGGGCGCCGGTGTGGTGGGGGACCGGGACGCGTGCGGAGAATCCGATTCCCGGTCCGGTGCCGGTGCCGGTACGGGGGCCGGAGACGGGGGCCGGCCCGGTGAGGGTGCTGACTCCGGCCGGGGGCCGGACCCCGGCGAACTGCTCGATGTCCTCCACGACGCCAACCTGCTCATCGACATCGGCGAGGACCGCTACCGGTTCCACGACCTCGTACGGCTGCACGCCATGGGGAAGGCCGCGGAGGACGAGTCCGCTGCGGAGCGGGCAGCGGTCTTCCGCCGTATCGCCGACCACTATCTGGCCACCGCGACGCGGGCCGAGCGGGCCGTCGATCCTCAGCACCCCTTACGGGAACGGTCCTACGGGCCCGGCCCGGTGATCGTCGAGTGCTTCGGCGACGACGCCGGAGCGGCGCTGGACTGGTTCGAGCGGGAGCTGCCCAACCTGTTGGCGGTGATACGGCGGGCCAGGACGACGGGGGAGCACGACATCAGATGGCAGCTCGCCGACGCCCTGGGCCCCTTCTTCCTGCGGCGCAAGCACTACGACGCATGGCGCGCCTCGCACGCCGAAGGGCTTGCCGCGGCCAGGGAGACGGCGGACGGGCCGGCCGAGTGCCGGATGCTGACCTCCGGCGGCCAGTGCGAGCTGGGCAGGGGGGACCCCGCCCACGCCCTGGAGATGTTCGACGAGGCGGCACGGCTCTTCGCGGCCGCCGGGGACGAACTGGGGTACGCGCGGACGGCGAACTACCGTGGGCTGGCCCACCAGCGGGCGGGCCGGCCGGACGAGGCGGCCGAGCTGTTCGAATGGGCTGCCGCGGAGCTTCCCCGGTGCGGGGACCTCCGGGCCGGCGGGCTCGCCCGGCTCAACGCGGCAGACGTCGAGTTCGCCCGAGGCCGGCTCTCCCGGGCGGCCGAGTGCGCCGTCGAGGCGCGTACGGCGCTGCTGGCGGCCGACGACTCCTACAACGTCGCGCGTGCGGCGACCCTGCTGGGCCGGATCCGCCTGGGCGAGGGCCGGCCGGACGAGGCGGAGCGCCGGCTCGCCGGTGCGCTGGCCGTGCTGCGCGAGGTCGGGGCCCACTACGAGACGGCCCGTGCGCTGGATGCCCTGGGCGAGGTCGCCGCACTGCGCGGACAGCGTGAACTCGCCCGGGGGTACTACCAGGAGGCGCTGGAGCTCTACGTCGGCGTGAACCGGCCGGGACCGGCCGACGGTGTACGGGAGCGGCTGCGCGGGCTCGACGAGGGCGGCGCCTTCGGCTCAGGAGCCCACGGCTGAGGAGCCCCTGAGAGGGGAGCCCGCGCGAGGAGAGGACCCGGTCGGCGAGCGCCGGCCGCGGTCCCCCCTGACCGATGCGCTCCCGAGTCGGCGACCAGCCAGGCGTGCGCCAGCGAGGCCCAGACGGGCCAGGGACACAGGGCGGCATGGCCTGAGGTGAGCGTCAGTGTGAGCGGCGCGCGGGTGGTGCCCGGCCCGTACGGTCCGAGCCGGAGCCGGCACTCGCGGGACCCGCGGTACACCGCGACCACCGCGGCGCCCGGATGGTCGGCGGCCAGCGCTTCGGCCGCCGCACCCGCCGCACCCGATGAGCCGGATGAGCCGGATGAGCCGGATGAGTCGGGTGCGAGCAGGACGTCCGCCAGCGGTGGCCAGGGAGACGGCGCGGGAAGCGTGACGCGCACATGCCGGTCAACGAACGGACGGTCGTGCGCGGGCAGCGCCAGCGCGACCTCGACGTCGTGGACCGAGGGAGCCCGCAGCCGCTCGTCGACGGAGATCACCCGCGCATCGTCGACGGAGGCCGTAGAGGAGTCGGCGAAGAAGGCGGCACAGGCGGCGATGAAGGGGACGGCGAAGGGCGCGGTGACGCGTGCGGTGAGGTCACTCATGAGGCTGCGCCCCCGGCTCGTCGCAGCGCACGGTCACCGGCAGCCGGGCCCGCTCCACGGTGGGTGCCGCGGCCGGCGGACGCAGGTGGAGCCGGCGGTACAACAGCGTGCGCATCCGGCGGGCGAACCGGCCCGGCTCCGAGCTGAGCCGCGCCGCGATCCGCGTGTACAGCTCCGAGCGGTACGTCGCCGAGCTCTGTCGCAACTGCCTGCGCAGCGGACGGTCCGCACGGACCCGGGGCGCCAGGGCTCGCAGTTCGGCCATCGGCGAGGAGGGGTCGAGCTCGGTGTCCGGAGAGCCGGCCGTCAGGATCCGCGCACCGGTCATCGCCCCGTAGAGCGACACGGAACCGTGGTCGCTCACGATGTAGTCGGCGGCGACGACGGCCCCGCACCACTCCGCGTGCTGGCCGACCAGGCCGACGCCGGACCGGTTCAGCCGGGCGAAGGCGCTGCGGATGTGCCATTCGCTGTGCGCGTTCCAGACATGGGAGTGCAGCATGACCACGATGCGGAACTCCTCCCGGGGAAGCTCGGCGGCCAGCCGCTCCAGCAGGTCCCACTGCTGTCCCAGCAGGGAGTCGGGTCCCCAGGTGGAGCAGACGAGTACCAGTTCCTGACGGGGCCCGGTCCGAAGGGCCTCCCGGTACAGCGCCCGTGAGGGCAGGCTCGCCATCACACGGTCGTAGGAGGGGTCTCCGACGACCTCCGCGACGGGCAGTGCTTCGGGGCACTCACGGCCGAGCCGTTCCCGATCGTCCTCGTGCGCCAGCACGATGGCGGACGGGACGACCACGCCGTCCCTGACCAGCCACTGCCGGCCCAGCCCGTACACCTCGGGCTCCGCCACGGTCCGGCGGCGGTGGTCGCCGGGTGCGGAGACCCGTTTGTTGTACGAGGCCCCGTGCGGGAGCACGATGACCGGGACGTGCAGCTCGTGCAGACCGCCGTAACTCGCGGCCAGCGCGAGGTCGAAGCGAGTGTTCACCGCCTGGTCCCAGGGCACCACCAGCGCCCGGGTGTCCTCCAGGAACGCGTCCACGCCGTGGTTGAAGACGTCCGCGGCCGTAGTGAAGACCACTTGCACCCTCGGGTCGCCCTCCAGCAGCCGGACCGCTTCCAGCAGGCGACGCGCGGAGGTCACCGTGTGCACCACGGCGAGCACCCTCTTGCGTATCCGGAAGGTGGCCCAGCGTTCCACGTCCAGGCGCAAGGGCACCGCCAGACGCCGGTCGGCATCCGGCATCGTCATACTCATACGAACTCCCCCGAACTCCCCCGTCATGCCAACTTCCTTGTTGGCTCAGTCAGTTGAAGCGGAGCCGGCTGCCGGTGGCAGTGCGGCCCCGCCTTCCGTGTCTGCCCGGGAGGCTGGACGGTGGGCTTGCAGAAACCTTGCAGTCCCCGCACGGAAGAGCCCGTGGATCACCGGGGGACAGTGTGCGGTCCCCGTGTGCGCCCCTCGCGCATCCGTGCGCCCCGCTCCGCTCCCTCCGGCCGTTCCGGCACTGCCCCGACAGTGAGTTGCAGGAAGCGGCTGAACCATCTGGGGGAGATGGTGGACCTTCTTGCACTGGGGCCTCTCGAGTTGTGGCACCAGGGACGTCAGTACGCGCTCGGCTCGCTGAAGGAGCGATGCGTCCTCGGGATCCTGCTCTACGCCCGGGGAGACCCGGTCTCCGTGGACACGTTGGTCGAGCGGGTCTGGGACGAGGACGAGCTGCCCGCGGCTCCCGTGGAGGTGCTGCGCACCTACCTCTCGCGGCTGCGTACCAGGCTCCACCGTGCCGTCGGCGACGACGCGATGGTCGAGCGTGCGTCGCCGCGCCGCTACCGGCTGCGGGTCGAGCGTGAGGACGACGTGGACTTCGTACGCCTGGAACAGCTGCGCGCGCAGGCCCGTGCGGCGGCGGGGCGGGGCGACACGGAGTACGCCGTCGGACTGCTGCACGCCGCGCAGGCGCTCTGGCGCGGGGAGCCGTTCGCGGAGTTCACCGGGGCCTGGGCCGCCTCCGCGCGGGCCCGGCTGACCGAGGACCACCGGCGGGTGCGGGAGGAACGCATCCGCCTGGAGCTGGAGTTGGGCCGCCATGCCGACCTCATCGGCGAGCTCCACGAACTGGTGTCCCTCAGCCCCCTCGCCCAACAGGCCGTCGCCGCCCTGATGCTGGCTCTCTACCGCTCAGGACGCGACGGCGAGGCGCTGGCCCTGTACAGGGACACCCACGGCCGTCTCGGCAGCGAGCTGGGCATCGACCCCGGGGCGGACCTGAGGGACCTCCAGCAGCGCATCCTCCGCCAGGACCCGGCCCTGCGGGAGCCGGAGCCCGAGGCCGGCCCGTCCCGTACGGCGCACACCGCTTCCGCACGGGCGACGGCAGCGGCCGGTGAAGGACGCACACCAGGACCGACCGGCGGCACGGCGACCGCGGACGGCCCCGCGGGGCACGTGGGCAGCAGCCTCCCTCGTGACACCCGGGACTTCATCGGCCGCAGGGGCGAGCTGGACATCCTGCTCGCCGAACCCGCCCCCGAGGACAGCGCCACAGCACTGCCCCTGACCGTTGTGCACGGTATGCCCGGGGTCGGCAAGTCCGCGCTGATCGTCCATGCCGCGCACCGCATGAGGTCGCGCTACCCCGCGGGCCAGTTCTACGTGGATCTGCGCGGCTACAGTGACCAGCCGCCGTACGAACCGGCCGACGCCCTCGCGTTCCTGCTGCACACCGTCGGCGTGGCCGATCCGCTGCCGGTCTCGCTCGACGAGCGGATCGCGCGCTGGCGGGAGTGGACCGCGCACCACCGGGTGCTCGTCGTCCTCGACAACGCGCGGGACGCCGAGCAGGTGAGGCCGCTGCTGCCCGGTTCGTCGGAGTGCCGTGCGATCGTGGCCAGCCGCAACCGGCTCGCCGACCTCGACGGGGCGGCCTCCCTCCCGCTGGACGTGCTGTCCGTGTCCGAGGCGGCCTCGCTCTTCGCCCGGATCGTGGGCGCGGCGAGGGTCTCCGACACGTCCGCGCTGCGCCGCGTCGTGGAGCTGTGCGGCAGCCAGCCACTCGCCGTGCAGCTACTCGCGAGCAGGTTCCGGCACCGGGACACCTGGGATCTGGAGTACGTGGCCGACCGGCTGGCGCGCGCGGGTGACCGGCTGGACGAGGTCGACGAACGCGTCGCCGCCGCGCTGCGGCTGTCGTACACCGATCTCGACGCTCCGGCGCGGCGGCTGTTCCGCCGGCTGGCGTTGCATCCGGGCCCGGACATCACCCTGGAGGCGGCGATCGCGCTGTCCGGGGACGGTCCGGACGTGGTCCGTCGCGCGGTGGACACCCTTCAGGACCGCCATCTGCTCGACGAGCCGGTCCGGGACCGCTGCCAACTCCACGATCTGGTACGGGCGTTCGGCAGTCGGCTCGGGCGCGGGGAGGACCCGGAACCGGTCCGGCGGGAGGCTCTGCGGCGGCTGATGACGCACTACCTCACGGCCGCCGACCGGGCGGACCGGGCCGCGTATCCGCGCCGACGGCGGCGGGCCCTCGGGCCCGAGCTCGTGTCGGCGGACACCCTTGAGTCCGGTACGGCGCCCAGCGCCGACGAGGCGTCGGTCTGGCTCACCGTGGAGCGGGGCAACCTGCTGGCCGTGGCGCGTACGGCCGCCGCCGAGTTCCCGGACGTCGCCGCCCACTTCCCGCACGTCCTCGCGCAGTCCCTCCAGCTCTGGGGCATGCACGACATCACCGCGGAACTGCACGGGGCGGCGCTCACCGCGCTGCGCTCCGGTGGTGACCGGGTGGCTCTCGCGCAGACGCTGGTGGAGCGGGCGAGCGTGCTGGCCCGGGAGGACCACGGCGCGGCGCTGGCCGCCGCCACCGAGGCGCTCGGATTCTTCGAGGACCTGGGGGACACCCACGGCCGGGCCGACGCTCTCTTCGAGATCGGCCGCGCGCACCTGGGAGCGGGTCACGGTGAGGAGTGCCTGGCGGAACTCGCGCGGGCTCTTGAGCTCTACCTCCTTGTCGGCGACCGGCACGGGGTGGCCGAGACCCTCAAGGTGCAGGGCACGGCGTTGGTGCACCGGGCGGAGTACGCGCAGGCAGGCGACCTCTTCGAGACGATGCTCGCCATCCACCGGGACCTGGGAGATCTCCACGGAGAGGCGATCGCCTGGAACAATCTGGGTGATATCCGGTTCGCTGTGGGGCGGCACGAGGAGGCGAGGGGGTACTACGAACAGGCTCTGGTGCTCATGCGGCGAGTCGGCGGGAAAAGGGATATCGCCATCATCGACACCAATCTCGGCGCGGTGTACCACGCGACGGGCCAGTCCGGTCGGGCTCTCGGCTGTTTTCGCCGGGCCCTCGCCAGCCATCGGGACTGCGGCGACGCCATCGGGGAGATCACGACTCTGATCCGGCTGGGCGAGACCTGTGCGGGGTCGGGGCGGACGGAGGACGCCCTGTCCCACTTCGGCGCGGCGGAAGAGGCCGCGCGGCGAATTGGGAATTCTTACGAAAGGTTGCGGAGTTTCATCGGAATTGCGGACACGCAGTATGCGATGGGGCGGTTGAACGTCGCGCTGGAAACCTATCTGCTCGCGCAGGACATCGCCGAATGCCACAGCTATTCTCTGTGCTCGGCGCAGGCCCTGGCGGGAATGTGCCGTACCTGTCTCAGTATGGGAAACATCGAGTCGGCGCGCGCCCATGCCGAGCGCGCACAGACGATCTATCGAAGACTCGGGGCGGTGTCCGAGGCTGATGAGCTGCGGCGGCTGTTCGCCGACCGGGGGGCTACCGGGTCCTGAGGGTCCTTTTGGGAGAGGGATCCGGTACTTCGCTATTTACCAGATACAGTCGGCCGCCGCAGCGGATACCGAGAGGATGCAGAAAGCGAACGTGGTGCCGACGAGCGTGTAGAACCTGCGCACTTTTCTCCCGATCGTACAGGTGTTTGGAAAAGGGTCCATCAGTTCCATGGATGGTGCGGAGCCTAGCCCATGTGGGGGACTGCATGGTGCTGGTGTGCGCGTTGACGCCGGGAAACCGGTCAGGTATCCGCTTTGCTGTCGCGGGGCAATCCGCTCAGTCGCCGGTCCATCGCCATCGACAGTTCCGCCTCCACCACGCTCTTCGCCAGGGGGCGCAGGCGTTGGAGGTCTTCCGGGGTGCGGTCGGGGGTGAGGACCAGGTCGGTGAACAGTTCGGCCAGGGCGTCCGCGTGGGCGCGTACCCGGCGGGCGGCGGCGAGGATGTCCGCGAGCGGGACGCCCTCCCGGACCAGGGCCGCCGAGGTCTCCAGGAGCCGGCGGCTGATGTGGACGAGGTCCGTGCCGTCGGTGGCGAGGTAGCCGAGGTCCAGGGACGCGGCGAGGTTCTCCGGGGTCGCCTGGCCCGCGAAGACGTCGGCCAGCTCCTCGGGGGAGAGGCGCACCGGGGTCTCCTCGGTGGGCGCGCCGAGCCCGAGCAGCTCTCCCACGTCCCGGCCGTGGTCGAAGGCCTCGGCCAGCTCGGCGA
The DNA here is from genome assembly GCF_047444975.1 of Streptomyces sp. CWNU-52B. Taxonomy (NCBI): domain Bacteria; kingdom Bacillati; phylum Actinomycetota; class Actinomycetes; order Kitasatosporales; family Streptomycetaceae; genus Streptomyces; species Streptomyces sp. CWNU-52B. The sequence continues at coordinate 54,680 of NZ_JBLFJV010000019.1, forward strand.
TGCCGTTGAGCGTGTGCCCGCGCTCCAGGAGGGCGGCGATGGTGCGCAGGCGGGCGAGGTGGTCCTCGTCGTACCAGGCGATCCGGCCCTCGCGGCGCGGCGGCGGTATGAGCTTGCGCTCCCGGTAGAAGCGCAGTGTGCGCACGGTGATGCCGGCCTTCCCGGCCAGCTCCTCCATTCGGTACTCCCGCTTGGCGACCACAGCGGCACCCTATGCCGTACCGCCGGTAACTTTCCGGTGCGCGACCCCTACCCATGAGTACGGAGCTGCTCTACTCTCCCCATTGCGCCAGTGTTCACTGGCGCGGTCGTACGCGGCATGGAGGCATCGGGATGACCGAGCACGAGCATGTACGGGTGGCGGTGATCGGCTCCGGCTTCGGCGGGCTGGGCGCGGCCGTGCGGTTGCGCCGTGAAGGCGTCACCGACTTCGTCGTCCTGGAACGGGCCGGCAGCGTGGGCGGGACCTGGCGCGACAACAACTACCCGGGCTGCGCCTGCGACGTACCGTCCCATCTGTACTCGTTCTCGTTCGCGCCCAACCCCGACTGGCCGCGCACCTTCTCCGGGCAGGAGCACATCCGCTCCTATCTGGAGCACGTCACCGACGTCTTCGGGCTGCGGCCGCATCTGCGCCTGAACTCCGAGGTCAAGCTGATGACGTGGGACGAGGAGCGGCTGCGCTGGGAGATCGAGACGAGCAGCGGGACCCTCACCGCCGACCTCGTCGTGTCCGCCACCGGGCCGCTCTCCGACCCCAAGGTGCCGGACGTCCCGGGCATCGACACCTTCCCCGGCAAGGTCTTCCACTCGGCCCGCTGGGACCACGACTACGACCTGCGCGGCAAGCGGGTCGCGATGGTCGGCACCGGGGCCTCGGCCATCCAGATCGTGCCGGCGATCCAGCCCGAGGTCGCGAAGCTCACCGTCTTCCAGCGCACCCCGGCCTGGGTGCTGCCGCGCGTCGACCGGGCCGTCAGCGGCGCCGAGCGTCTGCTGCACCGCACGCTGCCCGTCACCGCCCGGCTGCGGCGCGGAGTCCTGTGGGGCATCCGGGAGTTGCAGGTCCAGGCGTTCACCAAGCGGCCCAACGAGCTGGGCCTGGTCGAGCAGCTGGCCAAGCGCCACATGTTCCGTGCCGTCAAGGACCCGGCGCTCCGGGCCAGGCTGACACCGTCCTACCGCATCGGCTGCAAGCGCATCCTGCTGTCCAGCACGTACTACCCCGCTCTCGCCCGGCCCAATGTGGACGTGGTGGCGAGCGGGCTCAGCGAGATCCGCGGCTCGACCGTCGTCGCCGCCGACGGCAGCGAGGCCGAGGTCGACGCGATCGTCTTCGGCACGGGCTTTCATGTCACCGACATGCCGATCGCGGAGCGGGTCGTCGGCGTGGGCGGCCGGACGCTCGCCGAGGCGTGGTCGACGGGCATGAAGTCGCTGCGGGGCTCGACCGCGGCCGGGTTCCCCAACTGGATCTCGGTCATCGGGCCCAACACGGGCCTCGGGAACTCCAGCATGATCCTGATGATCGAGTCGCAGCTGAACTATCTGGCCGACTACGTACGGCAGCTGGACGTGCTCGGCGGCCGGGCCGCCCTCGACGCCCGCCCCGGCGCGGTCGACGCCTGGAACCACCGGGTCCAGGAACGGATGAAGCGCACGGTGTGGTCCACCGGCGGCTGCAACAGCTGGTACGTCGACGAGCACGGCGTCAACACGACGGTCTGGCCGGGTACGACCACCGAGTTCCGCGGCGCCACACGGCATGTGGACCTCGCGGAGTACGACCTGATCCGCGCACCGGAACCGGCGCCGGAACCGGCATCGGTGTCCGAGGAGTCCGATGCGCGGCCCACGCGCCGTACGAGCGCGAAGGCCGACGCGAAGGTGAACGCGAAGAAGAAGGCGGAGGCCGAGGCATGAGCCGACTGACCCATGTGGCCTCCGGCCCCTACGCGCCGCCCGCACCCGCGCGCGAACTGACCGCGGTCTCCGCCGACGGGGCCCGCCTGCACGTCGAGGTGCACGGAACCGTGGACACCGTGGACGCCGCGGACGCCGCCGCCCCCGCCGCGGTCCCCACCGTGGTGCTCGCCCATGGGTGGACGTGCTCGACCGCCTTCTGGGCCGCCCAGATACGCGACCTCGCCGTCGACCACCGGGTGATCGTGTACGACCAGCGCGGGCACGGGCGCAGCCCCGCCCACCCCGTGTGCAGTACGGACGCGCTCGCCGACGACCTGGAGGCGGTGCTCGCGGCCACGCTCGCGCCGGGCGAGAAGGCGGTCCTGGCCGGGCACTCGATGGGCGGGATGACGCTGATGGCCGCGTCCGGGCGGCCCGGGTTCCGGGAGCACGCCGCCGCCGTGCTGCTGTGCAGTACGGGCAGTTCACGGCTGGTCGCCGAGTCGCGGATCGTGCCGATGCGGGCCGGCCGGACGCGGACCTGGCTCACGAAGCAGATCCTCGGGTCGCGGGCGCCGCTCGGGCCGGTCACACCGCTCGCCCGGCGGATCCTCAAGTACGGGACGATGGGCCCCGGTTCGGCGCCGGTGATGGTCGAGGCCTGCGCCCGGATCGTGCACGCGTGCCCCCGCCGGGTGCGGTACGCCTGGTCGAAGGTGCTCGACCTGCTCGATCTCGACCAAGGGGTACGGGAGTTGACCGTGCCGACCGCGGTCGTCGTGGGGACCGCCGACCGGCTGACGCCCGTCGTGCACGCGCGCTCGCTGGCCGCCGCGCTGCCGGACTGTGTCAGCTCCACCGAACTGCCCGGGATCGGGCACATGACCCCGGTGGAGGCCCCCGAACTGGTCACCGCCCGGATACGCGAACTCGTCACCACCTACGCAGTGATCAAGGAGGGCGCATGAGCAGGGTCGGTCTGGAAGGACAGGTCGCCGTCGTCACGGGGGCCGCGCGGGGCGTCGGGGAACTCCTCGCCCGCAAGCTCTCCGCCCGCGGCGCCACGGTCGCGCTGGTCGGCCTGGAGCCCGAGGTGCTGAAGGACGTCAGCGAGCGGCTGCACGGCGAGAGCGGCCACTGGTACGCCGACGTCACCGACGAGGTGGCGATGGCCGAGGTCGCGCGGGAGGTGAAGGCGCGGTTCGGGAAGGTCGACATCGTCGTGGCCAACGCGGGGGTCGCCAGCGGCGGGCCGTTCGTGGACTCCGACCCGGGGGCCTGGCGGCGGGTCATCGAGGTGAACCTCATCGGGTCGGCCGTCACCGCCCGCGCCTTCCTGCCCGTGCTGATGGAGAGCCGCGGGTATCTGCTCCAGATCGCCTCGCTCGCCGCGATCACTCCGGCGCCGATGATGACCGCGTACTGCGCGTCCAAGTCGGGCGTCGAGGCGTACGCGCACAGTCTGCGGGCCGAGGTCGGGTACCGGGGCGTACGGGTCGGGGTCGGGTATCTGTCGTGGACCGACACCGACATGGTGCGCGGGACCGACAGCGACGACGTCATGCGGGAGTTGCGCGGCCGGCTGCCGTGGCCCACCAACAAGACGTATCCGCTGGGGCCGGCCGTCGACCGGATCGTGGCCGGGATCGAGCGGCGGTCCAGTCACGTGTACGGGCAGTGGTGGCTGCGCGGGATGCAGGGGGTGCGCGGGTACCTTCCCGCGCTCATCGGGGCGGTCGGGCAGCGGGAGATGCGGCGGTTCGCACCGCGGCTCGGAGGCATGACGAAGGGGCTCGTCGGGGCGGGTGGTGCGGCCGACGAGACGGAGCGCGCCGCGGGGCCGGACACGGCGCGTCACCGACCGTGACTGATCGAAATGCGCGAGATGTCCGTGCGTGTAACTCTGGTCGAGGCCCGATCCCCTCACCCAAAAACGGGAGTGAACCTCATGGCCATGAAGGACCAGTTCCAGGACAAGGCCGAAGAGCTGCAGCGGAACGCGAAGCAGAAGTTCGGTGAGCGCCGCGACCAGGAGAGCGAGCGCGGACAGCAGACGCCGGAGCGTGAGCGCCCCGAGCGTGAGCGTCCGGACAGCGACAGCGAGCGTCCGGAGCGTGGGCGTCCGGAGCGCACGCCCGACGAGTCGCAGCGGTCGCGTCGGGACGCTCCCCGTCCCGACCAGGACGACTTCGACGTCTGAGCCGACGCGCTGACGTGCTGACGCGCTGACGTTCTGGTGCTCGGCCTCGGCCGGCGCCGGCGTGGGGTGCCCCTTCTTCTCCGGGGCGCCCCACGCTTCTTTGCGTTGCCGCGTGTTGCCGCTTGTTCGCCGGGTGCCGGCCGGTGGGGGCTTGTCGCGCAGTTCCCCGCGCCCCTTACGGGGCGCCGGCTGTACGGGGCGTCAGCCGCGTGGGATGTCTGGAGGTCAGGAGCGGGGCGGCAGTGGCGGGCGGGACCGGTCGGGGAGGTCGTCGTAGGGGGGCGGGGTGGAGGCCGGGTGGCGGGCCAGGAGGTCCACGGCCAGCCGGATGGCGTCGTCCAGTTGGGCGTGGCGGCCCTCCGCCCAGTCCAGCGGGGTGCGCAGGATCTCCAGGTCCGGGGTGACGCCGTGGTTCTCCACCGACCAGCCGTACGTGTCGAACCAGGCGGCGTTCATCGGGACCGTGATCACCGAGCCGTCGCCCAGCCGGTGGCGGCCGGTCATGCCGACGACCCCGCCCCAGGTGCGCTGGCCCACCACGGGCCCCAGCTTGAGCAGTTTGAAGGCCGCCGTGATCATGTCGCCGTCGGACGAGGTCATCTCGTCGGCGAGGGCGACCACCGGTCCGCGCGGGGCGTTGGACGTGTACGACACCGGCTGCGCGTTGCGGGTCAGGTCCCAGCCCATGATCGTACGGGTGAGTTTCTCGATGACCAGCTCGCTGATGTGGCCGCCCGCGTTGCCGCGTACGTCGACGATGAGCGCGGGGCGGGACACCTCCATGCGCAGGTCGCGGTTGAACTGGGCCCAGCCCGAGCCGCCCATGTCGGGGATGTGCAGGTAGCCGCACCGGCCGCCGCTCAACTCCCGTACCACCTCGCGGCGTTTGGCCACCCAGTCCTGGTAGCGCAGCGGGCGCTCGTCGATCAGGGGGACCACCGCGACCCGGCGGGAACCCCGGCAGGAGCGGCCCTCGCCGTCCACCGGGACGAACGTCAGCTCCACCGTCGTGCCGCCCGCGCCCGCGAGCAGCGGGAACGGACCGGTGACCGGGTCCACGGGGCGGCCGTCCACATGGGTGAGCTCCGCGCCCTCACGGATGCCCGTACCGGCCAGCGGGGAGCGCGCCTTGGAGTCGGAGGAGTCACCGGGCAGGATGCGCTTGACGATCCAACCGTCGTCCCGGCGGACGAAGTTGACGCCGAGCAGGCCCTGGGGCCGCTGATAGTGCGGCGGGCCCTCGTTGCGCCGGGCGGCCGCGACGTACGCGTGCGAGGTGCCCAGTTCGCCCAGCACCTCGCGGAGCAGGTCCGCGAACTCGTCGGGGGACGCGACCCGTTCGACCAGCGGACGGTACTGGTCCAGGACGGCCGGCCAGTCGATGCCGCACATGCCGGGTTCCCAGAAGTAGGCGTGGATGAGGCGGCCCGCCTCGGCGTACGCCTGCCGCCATTCGGCGGCCGGGTCGACCTCGTGCAGGATGCGGCGCAGGTCGATCCAGACGGTCGAGTCGCTGTCGCCGGTCTCGGTGGACGGCACGGCCCGCAGCTCTCCCTCGTCGACCACGACGAGCCGGGTGCCGTCGCCGCTGAGCGCGAACCAGTCGAGGTGGTCGACGAGTTCGGACTTCTTCGCCTTGGCGAGGTTGAAGTACTCCAGGGTCGGCCGGCCGCTCATGTCGTCCGGGTTGGCGAACGTCTCGCCCAGCGCCCCCGAGATCGGCCAGCGCAGCCAGACGAGTCCGCCGCCCGCGACCGGGGACAGCGCCGAGTACTTGGAGGCGGTGACGGGGAACGGCGTCACCCGGCTCTCCAGGCCCTCGGTCTCGACGATGACCGTACCCGCCCGTCCCGCGCCCCCCTCGGTGGCGCCCGCCAGGGAGGCGCCCGGGTCCGGGTCGTCCGCGACCGGGTCCAGGCCGCCGGCCGCCGGGCGGCCCTCGGGGGTCAGCGCGAACGGGGACGGGGTCGCCGAGGACAGCGGTACGAGGTACGGGCGGCAGCCCAGCGGGAAGGACAGGTCGCCGGTGTGGACGTCGTACACCGGGTCGAAGCCGCGCCAGGAGAGGAAGGCGAGGAAGCGGCCGTCCCGGGTGAAGACCGGGTTCTCGTCCTCGAAGCGGCCGTTGGTGACGTCGACGATCGTGCGGGCGCCGGGCCCCTCGATCCGCGCCAGCTTGATCTGGCGCAGGGTGCGGCCGATGCCCGGATGCGACCAGGTCAGCCAGGCCCCGTCCGGGGAGAAGGCGAGGTCGCGCACCGGCCCGTTGACGGACCGGATGAGTTCGGTGACCTCGCCGTCGGGCTCCTCCGCCGCCACGGTGAGCAGGAGCAGCCGGCCGTCGTCCGAGGCGATCGCGAGCCGCTCGCCCTTCGGGTCGGAGACGAGTTCCAGGACGCGGCCCAGCCGCCCCGAGGCCAGCCGCCTCGGCTCCCGCTCGCCCGTCGCGCGCGGCAGATAGGCGATCTCGACGGCGTCCTCGCCGTCCGCGTCCGTCACGTACGCGACCTGTCCGCCGCTGCCGAGCATCTCCGGCAGCCGGACGCGGGCGCCCGGGGTGTCCGCGATGGTGCGCGCGGGACCGTCGCGGTGCGTGAGCCAGTACAGGCTGCCGCGTACGACGACGGCGCCGGCCCGGCCGGTCTCGTCCACGGAGATCCCGTCCACGTGCTGGGCGGCCGGCACCTGGTAGGGACGGCGTCCCGCGCGCGGCCCGCCCAGCCGTACGTCGAGCCGGCGGGGCCGCGAGCGCGGCGACAGGTCGTCGACGATCCACAGGTCGCCCGCGCACTGGTAGACGACACGGGCGCCGTCGCTCGACGCGTGCCGGGCGTAGAAGGCGTCGTGGTCGGTGTGGCGCCGCAGGTCCGAACCGTCGTGCAGACACGAGTACAGGTTGCCGATGCCCTCGTGGTCGGAGAGGAAGGCGATCCGGTCGCCGACGAACATGGGCGAGTCGAGATGCCCGTCGAGGTCGGCGAGGAGGCGCTGTCCGTGCAGCCAGAGCCGGCCGGTGGCGCCGCCGCGGTAGCGCTTCCAGGCGGCGGGCTCGTGCGGGGGCGTGCCGGTGAGCAGCAGGGTCTTGCGCTCGCAGCCGAAGTCCGCGACCGCGATGTCGGAGACCGGGCCCCACGGGAGCCGGCCGCCGGGGTCCCCGCTGACCGGCACGCTGTAGGCCCAGGTGAAGTACGAGAAGGGCTCGCCGTGGGAGGCGACGGCGAGGATGTCGCAGTTGCCCTCCGTGTCGGGCGGCGACCAGCCGCAGACCTGGGTGTCGGTGCTGCCCCAGTAGGTCAGCCGCCGGGCCGGGCCGCCGTCCACCGGCGCCAGCTGGATCTCCGGCACGAGACTGCGCCAGGTCGTGTACGCGAGGTGCCGCCCGTCGGGGGAGAAGCGCGGGTGGCTCACCTTCGTACGGTCGACGGTGAGCCGCCGGGCGCGCCCTGGCCCGTCGAGGGGGGCCACCCAGAGATCGTCCTCGGCCACGAAGCAGAGCCGGTCGCCGCTGAGGTGCGGGAACCGCAGATAGGCGCCGGAGTCGCCGCCGGCCGGATCGTGGGCGGCGCTCCCGTCCTCGTGCCGGTCCTCGTACTCGGCGTCGTTCTGGTCGTCCTTCGGGGTTCCGTACGTGTCGCTCACCTCCCCATGTTTTTCCGGGGGGCGGGGCCCGGCAACTCGTGGTGGCGGGGGAGCCGGGGAAACTGGTGACCCAGCACACGTACGAAACGGTTTCGTTTCGTTGACGCGCAGGGTATGTTTATGGCGTACGAGACAGTTTCGTTCGAGCGGAAGCGGTGAATGGGATGGCTGAGACAGCAACGACGCGTCGCAGCCGGATCAGTCCCGAGCGCGAGGCCGAGCTGTACGAGGCGGTGCTCGATCTGCTCCGCGAGGTCGGTTACGACGCCCTGACCATGGACGCCGTGGCGACCCGCACCCGGTCCAGCAAGGCCACCCTCTACCGCCAGTGGGGCGGCAAGGCCGAGCTCGTGGCGAGGGCGATCCGGCACCACAAGCCGGTCCATCTCGCCAACGTGGACACCGGTTCCCTGCGGGGCGACCTCCAGGCGCTGACGGCCCGCCAGGACGACTGCCAGATGGAACAGAGTTCCTCGCTGATGCGGGCTCTGAGCGCGGTGGTGCACTCGAACCCGGAGCTGCTGGCCGCCCTCCGGGAATGGCTGATCGAACCGGAACTGGCGGAGATGCGCCAGGTGGTGCAGCGTGCCGTCGACCGCGGTGAGGTCCGTGCGGACAACCCCGCGATCGACTACGTGCTGCACATGATCATCGGTGCCTTCGTGGCCCGGACGATGATCGACGACCAGCCACCGACCCAGGCCTTCGTGTCCTCGTACATCGACGCAGTGGTCCTCCCCGCCCTCGTCGCCTGACCCGCCTGCCCCGACCCGCTTTTCCGGCCCCGCCCCTTCCCTGAGGCGAGACCCTTCCGTACCTCCGCACGCCCGCGTGCACCCCTGCACCCCGGTACCTGACGCGACCGCTCACGTCGTCGGGCTGACACCCCCTGCCCTGATGCCCTGATGCCCTGTCCACCGACGGCATCACCGACCTGATCGGGAGTACGCCCTCGTGGCCACGTTCCTCTACAAACTCGGCCGAACGGCCTTCAGGCGACGGCACTTCGCCGTCCTGATCTGGATAGCGCTGCTGACACTCGCGGGAGTCGGAGCGGCCTCCGCGCCCGCCGCGGGCTCCACGTCCTTCTCCATCCCGGGCACCGAGGCCCAGAAGGCCTTCGACCTGCTGGAGCAGCGTTTCCCCGGCGCCAGCGCCGACGGAGCGACCGGGCGCATCGTGTTCAAGGCGCCCGAGGGCCAGAAGATGACGGACGCCGGCCACAAGGCGACCGTCGAGAAGACCGTCAGGACACTGGGCGACGGCTCCGAGGTCGTCTCCGTCACCGACCCGTTCACGACGAACGCGGTGAGCGAGGACGGGACGGTCGCCTACACGTCGGTGAAGTACGACGCCCCCGGAATGTCACTGGAGGACTCGACCAGGGCCGCCCTGGAGACGGCGGGCGACGACGCCCGGACCACCGGGCTGACCGTCGACGTCGGAGGGGACGCGCTGGAGGCCGGGGCCGACGTGGGCGGGGCGGGCGAGATCATCGGCCTCGCCCTCGCCGCGGTCGTCCTGGTCATCACGCTGGGCTCGCTGGTCGCGGCCGGACTGCCGCTGCTCACGGCGATCATCGGCGTCGGCATCGGTGTCTCCACCATCACCGCGCTGGCCAGCGCGTTCGACCTCGGCGACACCACGTCGACGCTCGCGCTGATGATCGGCCTCGCGGTCGGCATCGACTACGCGCTGTTCATCGTCTCCCGCTACCGGGCCGAGCTGGCCGAGGGCCGGGAGCCCGAGGAGGCGGCGGGCCGCGCCACCGGCACCGCGGGATCGGCGGTCGTCTTCGCCGGCCTCACGGTCGTCATCGCCCTGGCGGGCCTCGCGGTCGTCAACGTCCCGATGCTGACCAAGATGGGCCTCGCCGCGGCGGGCACGGTCGTGGTCGCCGTCCTCATCGCGCTGACGATGATCCCGGCGATGCTGGGCTACGCGGGCAAGAAGATCCGCCCGGCGAACGAGAAGCGCAAGGCACGGGGCCGGACCACCGGGTCCACGCCGTCACCGGTGTCCGAGCAGCCGACACGTTCGACGAGCCCGACGCGGCCGAACATGGGCACACGCTGGGCGAGCTTCGTCATCCGCCGCCCGGCCGCCGTACTGCTGCTGGGCGTGGTCGGCCTCGGCCTGATCGCGGTCCCGGCGACCCAGCTGGAACTGGGCCTGCCCGACGACGGCTCCCAGCCGACGTCCACGACGCAGCGCAGGGCCTACGACCTGCTGTCGGAGGGCTTCGGCCCCGGCTTCAACGGTCCCTTGCTGATCGTGGTCGACGCCCAGGACAGCGACGACCCGACGGCGGCCTTCGGCGACGTGGCCGACGGGATCAAGGGGCTCGACGGCGTCGTGACGGTCACCCCGCCGGCGTCCAACAAGGCCGGCGACACCGCGACGATCACCGTCATCCCGGACTCCAAGCCGTCCTCGGCGCAGACCGAGGACCTGGTGCACGCCATCCGTGGCCAGGGTGCCGACATCAAGGCCGGCACGGGCGCCGCCGTCCTGGTCACCGGCACCACCGCGATGAACATCGACTTCTCGCAGAAGCTCAACGACGCGCTGATCCCGTACCTGGCCCTGGTGGTCGGTCTCGCCTTCCTCCTCCTGATCGTGGTCTTCCGCTCGATCCTGGTCCCGCTGAAGGCGGCGCTCGGCTTCCTGCTGAGCGTGCTGGCCGCGCTCGGTGCCGTGGTCGCGGTCTTCCAGTGGGGCTGGCTGGCCGGACTGATCGGCGTGGAGGAGACGGGCCCGATCATGTCGATGATGCCGATCTTCATGGTGGGCGTGGTCTTCGGCCTCGCGATGGACTACGAGGTGTTCCTCGTGACCCGGATGCGGGAGGCGTACGTACACGGCGAGTCGCCGAGCCAGGCCGTGGTGACCGGTTTCCGGCACAGCGCCCGGGTCGTGGTCGCCGCGGCGATCATCATGATGGCGGTCTTCGGCGGCTTCATCGGGGCGAGCGACTCGATGATCAAGATGATCGGCTTCGGCCTGGCGATCGCCGTCTTCTTCGACGCCTTCGTGGTCCGCATGGCGATCGTCCCGGCGGTCCTGGCGCTGCTGGGCGAGAAGGCCTGGTGGCTCCCCAAGTGGCTGGACCGCGCCCTGCCGAACGTGGACGTGGAGGGCGAGGGCCTGCGAACCCTGGACGAGGCCCACGAGAGGAACCCGGACGAGGACAGGGAGTTGGTACGCGCCTGACGCGACGGCTCCGCTCGACGACGAGCCGGTAGGAACCCGGCCATGACCAGCCGGTGAGGGCTCCGTGGGGACGGGCGGCCCTCACCGGCTTCCTCTTGTGCCCACACGACCACGGCTAGATCGGCGCCCCACGGACGGAAGGGGCCGTGCCGGTACGTCGCAGTTCGCCGCGTAGCTTTTCCACACTGCCCCTGCCCTGGAAGCAAGGGGCAGTACGCCCGGCTGCGGCGAACTCGACGTACCGGCACGGCCCCGACCCGCTGCCGCCCGCCGCCGTTGCCGCCCGCCCCCCGGCCGTAGCTGTCCACCCCCGCCGCCGGACGCGACACCTGCGTGAGAGGGAGCGGCGGCCTACGAGGGGGACTCGGCAGCCCGACCGGGCCACCGGGTGAACCGCCGCATCCCTCGCCGCGCGGGCCTCAGGGGCACGTCCTCGGGAGCGAGCGACCCCTCACCCGCGGCCTGCCCGTGCCCGTGCCCTTGCCCCTGCACCTGCCCGGGAGGCAGCGCCGACATAGCGGTCGGAGCCGGCATGGACCGCACGCCCTGTTCGAGCCGGCTCCGCACGGTCCTGGCCATCGCCTGGTGAGCAGGCTCCAGCAGCAGCCCCTGCGAGGACAGCCGCTCCCACATGTGCAGCAACTCCTGCCCCCGGCTGGCGACCTGCCCCTCGTCGATCAGCCGCTGCCACGCCGCGGTGGCGCGCGCCACGTCGGGCGCCGCCCGGTCCAGGTCGGTACGGCAGCGGATGCGCGCGACGGTCAGCGCGAGGGTGATCGAGAGCGGGTAGTCGTTGCGCTGATACGCGATGTACGCCTCGATCGCCCGTGCCTCCAGCGACAGTTCGTCCTCCGCGCCCCTGCGCAGCGTCAGGTGCTCCCGCAGCGCGCTGGCGAGGACGAACGCCGCGTGCAGCTCGTCGTGCTGCGCGTGCCGGATGATGCGTTCGACGCGGGCGAGCGGCGGGAACGCCTCCTCCTCCGCGGCGGTGCGCTCCCGCCCGGGAGGCAGGTCGTCCTCGTCGGCGATGGTCCGGCTCGACCCGTCGGGGTACACCCGCAGCCGTGCCACCTGCATCACCGTGCGGTCGATGACGGTGGCCGCCACCGGCGCGCCCAGGGTGCGGGCGAACATGGCGACGGCGTCGAGGATCGCCTCGTTGGGCGGCCGCTTGCCGCCCATCTGCAGCAGGTGGCCGTTGACCACCGTCGACCCGTCCTCGGCCACGTAGGCGTCGAGCCGGACCAGCGGCGGTGCGCTGAGAACGGGCAGGTTCCTCGACGAGTCGCGAGGTGTCAGTGAGTGGGACATGTGCTCAGGCTCCGGGTCGGACGACACCGAGGATGGACATGGAGGCGGCCGGCGCGGTCGTTATCGTGCGTCCGGGCCGCGGGGCGTGAACGATCTGCCCGCCTCCGATGTACATGCCCACGTGGGTGGCGTCGTTGAAATAGATGATCAGGTCCCCGGGCCGCGCGGACGACAGGCTGACCCGGGTCAGTCCCTGCCACTGCGCCTGCGAGGTACGGGGTATGGGGTGTCCGGCCTGTGCCCAGGCCACGGAGGTGAGTCCCGAGCAGTCGTACGCCGAGGGGCCCACGGCACCCCACCCGTACGGCTTGCCGATCTGCGCCATCGCGAAGCTGACGGCCTTCGCGGCGGCGCCGGTCGCGTTCGTGCCGCCGCCCGGACTGCCGCCGCTCCCGCCTCCACCGCTTCCGCCGCCGCCGGTCGAGGTCCCGCCGCCGGAGCCCGTCCACTGGGCCTCGGCTTCCTTGTTCCGGTCCTTCTCCAACTGGGCCAGCTCGGCGGCCTGGTCCTTTTCGAGGCCGGCCTCGATCTGCTCGGCCTTGCCGATCTTCCCCAGGATCTTCTTCTTCGCCTCGGCCTTGTCCGCGCGGCTGGTCCTCAGCTTGCGCAGTTCCGTCTCGGCGGTGTCGGTCTGCCGGCTCAGCTCCGCGCGGGCGGCTCGCTGGCTCTCGGAGACCTTGGCGATGCTCCGCAGGGCCTGGCGGGCCTGGGACGCCTCGTCCAGGGCCTGGTCGGGGTTGTCGCCGAGCAGCAACTGGATGCCGGTGGCGGCGAGATTGCCCCCGCGGTACTGCGTCCGGGCGGCCGCGCCCCCGAGTTCGTGCAGATCGTCGACGCGGTCCTCGGCGCGGTTCAGGCCCTTGCGGAGATTCGTCAGCCGCGTCTCCTGCTTGGTCGCCTTCTCGTCCGCCGCGTTGTACGCCTCGGTGGCGACCTCCGCCTGGCGGTACAGGCCGTCCAGCTCGGTGCGGATGTCCTCGATCGACTTGTCGTCCTGCGGGCCCGGTTCGCCCGGGGCTGCGTAACTCGGCCCTGATATGAGGGCGATGGAAAGGACAAGGGTTGCTATGGTGGCCCGACTCCGCAGTCGTCTGCCGCCGGTCGACACGGTCATCAGCTCCACTTTCCGAAGTCACGTGCAGGCGGCTCAGACGGACGACTCGCCCATCGCAGTCGCCACCGCGGTTCATGCGCAGGGCAGTTCACCAAACACACTACCTTCCTCCGAACGCATGACCCCTATGTCCTCAGGCGTGTCAACCTGCCCGCGCCCAACTCTTCTCCCGCCGTCCTCCCACAGGCCCACACGTGTCCGCCCCGTCGAACGTGAGGCGCTGCCGGCCGGGCAACTGCATGGTGCACGTAATCGGGATGTGCCCTCGGAAGGGGACCGGCTAGCGTGCCGTCCATGACGGCAGCCGAAGAACCGACGACATCCCCAGAGCGGACCGCGACCGCGAACCGGTCCGCGACCGAAGGACAGACCGCGGCCAACCCCCGCTTCGCCGAAGCGGTGCGGAACCTGGGTCTCGACGATCTCCTCCCGCGGGTCCGCCGCTTCCCGGACGCCACCCGCACCGCCGCGGAGGCCGCCGCCGCACTCGGCTGCGAGCTCAGCGAGATCTGCAAGTCCCTGATCTTCGCGGCGGACGGCGTGCCGGTCCTGGTCCTCATGGACGGTTCGTCCCGAGTGGACCTCGGACTCGTCCGGGACGCGCTGGGCGCCGGAAAGGTCACCAGGGCCAACGCCGATCTCGTACGGGAGACGACGGGGTACGCCATCGGCGGCGTCCCTCCCTTCGGACACCGCAGCAAGACCCGGGTGCTCGCCGACCTCTCCCTCCTGGACCACGACACCGTGTGGGCCGCGGCGGGCACCCCGTACGCCGTGTTCCCGATGGCACCCAGGACGCTGATCGACCACGCCGGCGGCACCCTGGTGGACGTCCGCGAACGGACCGCGTGACTCCGCTGGTCACGGCGGCCGTCCTGCTCGCGGCGGTCACGCACGCCGGCTGGAACGCGCTGGCCCACCACATCACCGACAAGCTGGTCGGCTTCACGCTGATAGCGGGCGGCGGAACGCTCATCGGGCTGGCCATGGCCCCGTTCGTACCGTTCCCGGCCGCCGGGGCCTGGAAGTACCTCCTCGTCTCGGCGGTCATCCACGTCGCGTACTACGTCCTGCTGATGCGGTCGTTCCGGCTGGGCGACTTCGGCCAGGCGTACCCGATAGCGCGCGGCACGGCGCCCCTGGTGGTGACCCTCCTTGCCGCCCTCTTCGCCCACGAGGTGCCCGACGGCTGGGCGGCCACCGGCGTCGCCGTGTCGTGCGCGGGGCTGACGGGGGTCGCGCTCTGGGGGCTGCGCGGGAAGCGGCCCCACTGGGCGGCGATCGGCGCGGCGCTCGCGACCGGCCTGACCATCGCGGCGTACACCGTCGTGGACGGCCTGGGCGTACGCGCCTCCGGCTCGTCCCTCGGGTACATCGCCTGGCTGATGGCGGTGGAGGGCATGGCGGTCCCGGCGTACGCGCTGTACCGCTGGCGCGGCCGACTCCTCACCGTCCTGCGCCCGTTCGCCCCGGTGGGCCTCCTCGGCGCCGCGCTGTCCGTCGCCGCGTACGGCCTGGTCCTGTGGGCCCAGACGAGAGCGGACCTGGCACCGGTGGCGGCGCTGCGGGAGTCGTCGATCATCGTGGGCGCGGCCATCGGAGCGGTGTTCTTCAAGGAGA
The DNA here is from genome assembly GCF_047444975.1 of Streptomyces sp. CWNU-52B. NCBI lineage: Bacteria > Bacillati > Actinomycetota > Actinomycetes > Kitasatosporales > Streptomycetaceae > Streptomyces > Streptomyces sp. CWNU-52B. Next base: position 69,682 of record NZ_JBLFJV010000019.1, read on the forward strand.
AGTTCGGGGCACCGCGCATCGCGGCGGCGGGCCTGCTGGTGGTCGGGATCGGCCTGATGCTGCACGCGGGTTAGCGACTTAGCGGGGGCTGATGCCCGATCGTGATCCACGGGTGCGCAACCCCGTAGGGATCCCGCCGGTCGGAAAGGCGCCGGAGGACGAGTATCCGGCGCCTTTCGGTACGGAGAATCGGGGATCAAGTGGGGAAGAAGCTCTGGAGAGCCGTCGTGGCCGGTGGCGCGGCCGCGGTGTTCACCGGTGTGGCCGCGGTTCCGGCCGGCGCGGCCGAGGGCGGGGTCTCGTTCACCCGTGTCCAGGTGAACGGCGGCAAGCCGATCGTGATCGGTGTGTCGAAGGAGGTCGCGGTGCCGACCTCCTTCCGGATGACGACCACACGTAAGTGGAAGTGGCCGGCGGTGTTTCTCTACCGCGACAACGCGGACGACCGGCTGTGGCACGCCATCGAGACGAGCGACTGCAACAAGGTGAGTTCGGGCGTCTGCGATTTCGACGAGACGATGTTCTTCGACCCGAGCGAGTGGGACATGCGCAACAGCGAGGCCGGGGCCTGGAAGGTCGCGGCCGAGGTGTTCTTCCAGGACGACGGCGGCGACACCGACGACGAGGGCCTCACGGCCTACGTCAAGCGCAACTCCCGCCTGACCGTGAACGCCTCACCCGAGCCGGTGACCAAGGGCGCCACGATCACGGTGACCGGAAAGGTCACGCGGGCCAACTGGGAGACCAGGAAGTACGCCTCCTACGCGGACCGGCTGGTGAGCCTGCAGTTCAAGCCCACCGGAGCGACCGCCTACAGCACGGTGAAAAAGGTGTCCGCGAACGGCTCGGGCGCTCTCAGGACGACCGTGAAGGCGGCCAAGACGGGCACATGGCGCTGGGTGTACTACGGCAACACGACCACCGGGGCGTCGACTTCGGCCGGGGACAACGTCGTGGTGAGGTGATTTCGGGGGGCGCGGTCGCGGAAGACCCGTGTGGTTGACTACCCGCGTGCTGCACGAGTCCGTTCTGCGAACCCTGGATCTGCCGGTGGCCGACCGGTTCGAGGCGTGGACGCAGCGGCTGGGACACACCCACGCGCCCATGCGGCTGGCCAGTGACCGAGCGGCGGACTACCACGGGCACCAGCGTGTCATCGGGCTGGGCGACGTGACGGTGTGGCCGGCGACCTTCGACCACCTGGTCTTCAGCCGGACCCCGAAACTCGTCCGGCAGTCCGACCCCGAGGCCTTCCACCTCTCCCTGCTGCTGCGGGGAGAGGGGGAAGCCGCCTGGGGGAGGCAGCAGGCCGCCTACCGGATCCGCGACTTCCACGTCAACTGCTCGTCGCGTTCGTACGAGATAGTCACCGGACCCGACCCGGTCACCATCGTCGGGGTCGAGCTGCCGCGGGAACTGGTCGCGCTGCCCGCGGGCCGGGCCGACCGGGCGATCGGGCGCCGGATCTCGGGCCGCGAGGGCACCGGCGCGCTGCTGGCCCAGTTCCTCGTGCAACTGGCCTCGGACACCGGCTCGTACCGGCCCTCGGACGCACCCCGGCTGGGCACGGTCGTCGCCGACCTCGTCACCGCGGTCCTCGCCGGCACCGCGGACGACGACCTCCGGCTGCTGCCGGCGGAGACCCGTGAGCGGACACTGGTCCTGCGCGTGAAGGCTTTCGTGCAGCGGCACTTGAGCGACCCGGAGCTGACACCCGCCGGGATCGCCGCCGCGCACCACGTCTCGCGCAGCCATCTGTACCGCCTCTTCCGGACCGAGGGCATCTCCGTGGCCGCGTACGTGCGCGACCGGCGCCTGGCGAACGCCCGGCGCGATCTCACCGACCCGGCCCAGTGCGCGACGCCGGTCCACACCGTCGCCGCCCGCTGGGGCTTCCCCCGCGCCCCGGAGTTCTCACGGGCGTTCCGTGCCGCGTACGGCCTCCCGCCGGGCGAGTTCCGCCGCCAGGCACTGTCCCCGGACTCCGCGGACCCCGGGGCGGACCCGCGGCACGGTGGACGCTCCGCCAAGCAGACGCGGACGGACGGCCAACGACAGACCGGTCCCCGCCGACCATCCTTGTGACCACCCGACCGGGGGACGGGAACGGGGGACGGGGAGACGAAGGCGCGCCAGGCCCGCGGGGGAGCTCTGGCGCGCCTTCGCCCACCACCTCCGCCCACCACCTCCGGCGAAATGCTTTGCGCGGGCCGTCGTCCGGATGCTGAGGTGGCGCGGTGACCGATCGTGATGAGGCTGCCGCCGTTCGACCGTCGACCTCGGCCTGGGTGAGTCGGCATCTGGAGGCCGGCGAACGGATCGTCGGCGTCGAGGCGTTGCACGGCGGCACCACCGCCGAGATGCGCAGGCTGACCGTCGGCAGGCGGGGCGGTGGCCTTCGGCGCCTGGTGCTGCGGAGCTTCGTCGACGTGGAGCACGCCGAGGACTCGCTGAACCGGGAGGCCGACGCGCTGACCCTGCTCACGGCGACCGACGTGCCGGCTCCCCGCCTGGTCGCGGTCGATCAGACCGCCGCGCGGTGCGAGTACCCCTCGCTCCTGATGACGCATCTGGCGGGCCGGACGGTCCTCGACGACGAAGGAGTGGCGGCGCGCGTGCCCGTGCTGGCCCGTCAGCTCGTGGCGATCCACGCGGTGCGGCCCGCCGAGCGGCCCCGGGCGTATGTGGCGTTGACGACCGCCGACACCGTCGTGGTCCCGAAGGGCGCCGACACGGCGGCATGGGCCGCGGCGATCGACGTGATCCGCAGGCCCGCGCCGCCCTACGAAGGACGTTTCCTGCACCGGGACTTCCACCCCGGCAACGTGCTGTTCGACGTGCCGTCCGCACAGCCCGAAGGCGCCCGGATCACCGGCGTCGTCGACTGGGCGGCGGCCTCCTGGGGCCCGGCGGATCTCGATGTGGCGCACTGCTCCACCAATCTCGCGCTGCTGCACGGACCGGCCTGGGGCCCGCGGTTCGCCGAGGCGTACGAGGAGGCCGGCGGGGTGCTCGCGGCGGCCGCGGGCGAGCGGCTGTACTGGCAGGTGCGGGACGGGCTGGCGTTCTCGGAAGAGGTGCGGGCGGTGTCGCGGCCATGGCGGGAGGCCGGGCGGACGGAGCTGACGACGCGAGCCGTGGAGGAGCGGCTGGACGCCTATGTCACCGCCCTGATGGACACGCTGGGCTGAGCGGACGAGCCCGACCTGACCCGGTCCGGTCCGGGGCGCGGGCGCGGCGGCGAACCGTCGGTGCCCGCGCCCCGGTGTGCGGCTGCCCGGCCCTACTTCAGGTGGCGGTCGAAGAACCGGCACCCGTCTTCCAGCTCGAACGACGGGGTGCCGGTGTGGCCGCCCAGGTTGGCGTGCAGCGTCTTCTCCTTGCTGCCGAAGGCGTCGAAGAGGTCCAGGGCCCGTTGCCGCGGGTTCCCCTGGTCGTCCCACTGCAGCAGGAACAGCAGCGGAACGCTGACCTGCCGGGCCTCCTCGCGCTGGGCGCGGGGCACGTAACCCCCGGCGAAGAAGCCCGCGGCGGCGATGCGTGGCTCGGTCACCGCCAGACGGATGCCGAGGGCGGCCCATCCGCCGGAGTACCCGACCGGGCCGCCGGTCTCCGGCAGTTCGAGGAGGGCGTCCAGGGCGGTCCGCCAGTCCGGGGCCGCCTTCTCGACCAGCGGGCCGATGAAGGACTCGAAGATCTCGTCGACCGGCTCGCCGGCCCGCATCGCCCGCCGGAGTTCGGCACGGGTCTGCTCGTCGGCGGCGGAACGGGGCCTGTCACCGCACCCGGCGGCGTCGATGGAGGCCACCGCGTAGCCGCGCGCCGCGGTGTACCGGGCCCGCGCCACCAGCCGGGGTTCCGCCTTGGGCAGGCCGTTGTTGTGGGCCATCAGGACCAGCGGGGCCGGTTCGGCGGAGTCGGGTGTCCACAGGGTGCCGGGGATCTCGCCGAGGGTGAATTCGCGTTCGAGGACGCCGTCGTCGAGGCGCTGCTCGGAGGTGAAGTGCATGGTCGTGCCTTTCGGGAGGGCTCAGAGCGGCGCTCCCGGACGACCTATCGCCCGACCGTGACCCCGGAGGGGAGCACCCATGTCGATACTGCGACTGCGTTCACGGGTACCACCTCCTCGTTCTCTCGCACGGCCTCCGGAAAGGTAGCAGCGGCCGCCGAGGCCCGCCAACGGATTTCTGCGGCCCCGGTCGCTCCCGGCTGCCGGTTGCCGGTGCCGGGCAGCCCGGACGGCCCGATGTGTCCGTACTCGGACCTGATGCGGGCATCCCGCGGTATTTACCCTGGTCGGCAACCGAACGGTACGGGACCTGAACAGGACCTGAGCGGAACAGGACCTGAGCGGAACAGGACCTGAGCGGAACAGGACCTGAGCGGAACAGGACCTGAGCGGAACAGGACCTGAGCGGAACAGGACCTGAGCGGAAAAGGACGGAGCCTGATGGCACGCGACGAGGACGGCGGACCGAGCGCGGGCGCGCCCAGCGTCTACCAGCTGGCCGCCGCGCCGACGACCCTGTCGCCGCGCGCGGCGGTGGCGTTGTCGTGGGTGATCGCGCTGCTGCTCGGGGCGCTGTCGGGGCTCGTGATGTTTCCCGCGGCCCAGCATCTGCGCTCGCTCGCGGACGGCGAGCGCGCGCAGGCGACGCTGACCCGGAGCGGCTCGTGCATGGCCGGGAACTGCCAGATCACGTTCGAGGCGGGAGGGCGGACCGTCGTGGCGGATCTGCCGGTGGGCAGCGGCGGCGGGAAGAACGGGGTCGGGACCGAGTGGACGGTGCGGTATCAGGCGGACGACCCGCGGACAGCCGCCCGTGAACAGGACGTCGGGGGCGGCGGCGCCATCGTGCTCGCGACGCTGTCCGGAGTGTTCGCGCTCCTCTTCCTGGCGTTGGGGATCTGGATGCCCTTCTACCACAGGGCGAGGCGGCGGCGTGCGGCCGACGACCCGGCCGGCCAGGAGGGCTCGGCCGGCCACGACCGCCCCGCGGGCTAGACCGGAAGTGCCGACCGCAGCGCCCGTACCAGTGCCTGCGCACGCGGATCCGCCGTCACCGTCTTGCGGAAGCCGTTCGTCACATAGCCGAAGGCGATGCCCGACTCCGGGTCGGCGAAGCCCAGGGAGCCGCCGCGGCCCGGGTGGCCGAAGGAGCCGGTGGCCAGGAACGGCGAGGCCGAGCCGTGGAGCATGTACCCGAGGCCGAACCGGGTGTTGATCACCAGGACCCGGTCAGGACCCGCCGACTCCTCGGCGCGCGCCGCCGCCAGCGTCCGCGCGGTGAACAGGCGCGTCCCGCCGTCCACTTCGCCGATCAGGGACGCGTAGAAGCGGGCCAGCCCGTCCGCCGTCGCGATGCCGTTCGTCGCGGGGAGCGCCGCCGCCCGGTAGGCCGGGTCGTTCTGGTCCGGGAACGGGGTGATCGCGGCGAACGCCCGGCGCGTGAGCGAGTCCGGGTCGTCGTACGCCTCGGCGACCGACCGCTTCGGCCGCGCCCGCAGACCGCCCCCGCCGCCGTCCCGCTCCGGCGTCTCGACGCGGCCCACCGTGCCCACCCGGCCCGCCTCGCCGGCCGGCAGCCCGACCCACAGGTCCGCGCCCACCGGCCCGGCGATCTCCTCGGCGATCCACTCACCGATACCGCGGCCCGTGACGCGCCGCAGCAGCTCAGCGACCAGCCAGCCGTACGTCAGCGCGTGATAGCCGTGATCGGTGCCTGGCTCCCACACGGGGGCCTGGCGGGCGACGGCCTCGGCGCCGCGCAGCGGGTCGAGCGACTCCCGCGGGGTCAACGGCCGGTCCAGGACGGGCAGTCCGGCCCGGTGTGCGAGCACCTGCCCGACCAGCACCCGCTCCTTGCCCGCCGCCTTGAACTCCGGCCAGTACTCGCCCACCGGGGCGGCCAGGTCCAGCTCTCCGCGCTGGTGGAGGAGAAGGAGGGCCGCCGCGGCGATCCCCTTGGTCGCCGAGCGCACGATCTGGGCCGTCCCGCGCTCCCAGGGAGCCGGTTCCGCTGCCCCTGCTCCTGCCTCAGCCGTACCGCCGTCGACGTTCTTCGTACCCGCCCACAGGTCGACGACCTTGTGCCCGTCCCGGTACACGGTGACCGCCGCGCCCCGTTCCCCCAGCGTCTCGAAGTTGCGTACGAACGCCGCCCTGACCGGCTCGAAGCCCTCGCCCACCGTGCCGCTCACGTTCACGTCGTCCACGTCGTTCACGTCCGCGCTCCTCGCCGCTCCTGTTACGTCAGGCGCCCATTGTCACCGAGCGCGGATCGAAGCCGAACGGCAGCTCCAGGCGGTGCTCCCGCATCAGCGCGTCGTCGGAGAGCAGCGCGCCCGTCCTCCCGTCCGCCGCGATCACGCCCTCGCTGAGGATCAGGGCACGGGGGCACAGTTCGAGGGCGTACGGCAGGTCGTGCGTGACCATGAGCACGGTCACGTCCAACGAGCGCAGGATGTCGGCGAGTTCACGCCGCGAGGCGGGGTCGAGGTTGGACGACGGCTCGTCGAGGACGAGGATCTCCGGCTCCATCGCCAGGACCGTCGCGACGGCCACCCGGCGCCGCTGGCCGTAGGAGAGGTGGTGCGGCGGGCGGTCGGCGAACTCCTCCATGCCGACCCGCTCCAGCGCCGTGCGTACGCGTTCGGCCAGCTCGGCGCCCTTCAGACCGGCGGAGGCGGGGCCGAAGGCCACGTCCTCGCGCACGCTCGGCATGAAGAGCTGGTCGTCCGGGTCCTGGAAGACGATGCCGACCTTGCGCCGGATCTCCGCCATGTGCTTCTTGCCGACGGGCAGCCCGGCGACCGTCACCGTCCCGGCGCCGCCGGTCAGGATGCCGTTGAGGTGGAGCACGAGGGTCGTCTTGCCCGCGCCGTTCGGACCGAGCAGGGCCACCCGCTCGCCGCGGGCGACGGCGAAGTCCACGCCGAACAGGGCCTGATGCCCGTCGGGGTAGGCGAAGGCCAGCCCGGCCACTTCGAGGGACGGCGGCGGGGACGAGAGGGAGGAGGGTGAGGTCACAGGGTCCATCCCAGCAGACAGACGACGAGCGCGGCGCACGGGAGGGCGAAGGCGTACGACCACTGGGCCCGGGACGCGGTCACGTCGTCGATGACCGGCATCGAGCCCGTGTACCCCCGGCTCACCATGGCGAGGTGCACCCGCTCCCCGCGCTCGTAGGAGCGGATGAAGAGCGCGCCGGCCGACTTGGCGAGGACGCCCCAGGAGCGGACGCCGCGGGCCTCGAAACCGCGTGACTCCCGCGCGATCCGCATCCGCCGCATCTCGTCCGTGATGACGTCCCCGTACCGGATCATGAAGGACGCGATCTGTACGAGGAGGGGTGGCAGCCGTAGCCGCTGGAGCCCGAGCAGCAGCTCGCGCAGTTCCGTCGTGGAGGCGAGCAGCACGGACGCGGCGACGCCCAGGGTGCCCTTGGCCAGCACGTTCCAGGCGCCCCACAGGCCGTTCACGCTCAGGGACAGGCCGAGTACGTCGACCCGCTCGCCCTGCGCCACGAACGGCATCAGCACGGCGAAGGCCACGAACGGCACCTCGATCAGCAGCCGCTTCAGTACGAAGCCGGCCGGGACGCGGGCCGCGTACGCCACGGTGGCCAGCAGCAGCGCGTACAGGCCGAACGCCCACATCGCCTCGCGCGGCGTCGACACGACGACGAGCACGAAGGCGAAGACGGCGGCGAGTTTGGTGTGCGGCGGCAGGGCGTGCACGGGCGAGTGCCCGTGCCGGTAGAGCCTGTGGGCGTGGCCCGCTCCCATGTCAGATCCCCATGTCGGATGTCAGCCCCATGTCAGACGGATTCCCCGAGCTGCGAGGACGAGGGCCCGCTGCCGGACGCGGACTCCGGCGTACGGCGCCTGCGGACGCTCCAGAAGACGCCCGTGCCCGCGACGATGGTGACCCCCACGCCGATCACGCCCGCGAGGCCGCCGGAGATCCGGCCGTCGGTGATGCCCTCGACGCCGTAGTCGGCGAGCGGGGAGCCGGCGGCGTCGTGGTCCTCGGCCTTGGCGTCGATGCCCTTGTCGGAGGCGACCTTCTCCAGGCCGTCGGGGTTCGCCGAGGCGTAGAAGCTGACGAAGCCGGCCAGGACGAGGGAGGTGGCCAGGCCCACCAGCCAGACCGTGCGGTGGGAGCGCGCGGCGACCGGGACGGGCCGGGCGGCGGGCTCGGTGGCGGGTCCGGCGGCCGGGGTGTCGACCAGTTCGCCGCCGATGCGCAGCTTCAGCGGTGTGGTCAGGCCGCGGGCCCCGTACACGAGGTCCGGTCGTACGGCGATGACGGCGCCGACCGTGAGGGCGGTGATCGCGGCCTCGCCGATGCCGATGAGGACGTGCACGCCGACCATCGCGGTGAAGACCTGCCCCAGGGGGACGTCCGTGGTGCCGCCGACCGCGTAGATGAGGGTGAAGGCCACGGCGGCGGCTGGGACGGAGATCACAGCCGCGATGAACGCCGAGACGGTAATGGATCGACGCTTGCGGGGCAGAAGTTTCACCAGGCCGCGGAAGACGGCGTAGGCCACGACCGTGGTGACGACCGCCATGTTCGTGATGTTCACGCCCAGCGCGGTGAGGCCGCCGTCGGCGAAGAGGATGCCCTGCATGAGGAGCACGACCGAGACGCACAGGACCCCGGTGAAGGGGCCCACGAGTATCGCGGCCAGTGCGCCTCCGAGTAGATGTCCGCTGGTCCCGGCCGCGACCGGGAAGTTCAGCATCTGCACGGCGAAGATGAAGGCGGCGACCAGTCCCGCGAGCGGGGCGGTGCGTTCGTCCAGTTCACGGCGTGCGCCGCGCAGGCTCACCGTGACCGCCGAGGCGGCCACGACTCCGGCGGCGACGGAGACGGGAGCGTTGATGAATCCGTCGGGCACGTGCATGGAGGGCTCCGCTTCCGGGGGCAGGCCGGCTGGCTGTGACCGTTCGATGATAGTGGCCTAATGCGAATCGGTTGCAAGAGCGAGACGGTCTCGAACAATCCGGGAGTGCGCCGACCGGACATGGGGCGCATAGCGGAAAATATGCGACATTAGAGAAGAATCGGTTCGAAAAGCAGTGTGAAGAGCGGTTCGAAAAACGGTTCAAAGAGGGAGCTGTCGATGTCCGCCGTTGAGCAGTGCGCGCGCGCCCACATCGTGACGGACGAGGCGCAGGATCCGCCCGCCGTTCCGGTGGTCCTCCGCTACGACCCGGAGGCCGACCCGCCCAGGGTGCACATCACGCTGCCCGGCCACCACGAGTGGGTGTTCGCCCGTGACCTGCTCGAACAGGGGCTGCGGGCACCGGCCGCCGCCGGTGACGTACGCATCTGGCCCTGCGGCCGGGTCCAGGCCGTCATGGAGTTCCACTCGGCGAAGGGTGTGGCGGTCGTGCAGTTCGACACGAAGACGCTGATCCGCTTCCTGCGCCGGACGTACACGGCCGCTCCCGTACCCCACTGACGGGCTCCGGCCGGTCAGCTGCCCGCCTTCAGCAGCGCCGCCACGATCGGGCCCGCGGTGTCGCCGCCGTGGCCGCCCTGCTGGACCACGCCCGCGGCCGCCAGGTCGCCCTTCCAGGCCGTGAACCAGCCGTTGGGCTTCTTCTGGTTGTCGACCTCCGCGGAGCCGGTCTTGGCGCCGAAGTCGGGGCCGAGCCCCGCCATCGCCTCGGCGGCCGTACCGGCCGCGGCCGTGTACTGGAGCAGCTCCTTGAGCTGCGACTGGGTCGAGGCGGACAGCGAGCGGGACGCCTTCGCGAGGGTGCGGTCGTCGACGTCGGGGGAGACCAGGTAGGGCTGGTGGAACGTGCCCGTCTTGGCCGTGGCGACGACCGACGCCATGTTCAGCGGGTTCATCCGCACGCCGCCCTGGCCGATCAGCGAGGCCGCCATCTGGGCCTGCGACTGCACCGGCACCGAGCCGTCGAAGGTCGGCACCCCGATGGCCCAGTTGTCCCTGCCGAGGCCGAACACCTGCTGGGCCTGCTTGGTCAGGTCGTCGTCGCTCAGCTCCTTGGCCTGGCTGATGAAGGCCGTGTTGCAGGAACGCGCGAAGCTCGCCTTGAACGTGCCGCCCTTGATCTGGAACTTGTCGTCGTTCTGGAACTTCCAGCCGCCGTACGTCGAGTACTTGGGGCAGGGGTGCTCCTCGTTCACCGACGCGAGTCCCTTGTCGATCAGCAGCGAGGCCGTGATGATCTTCATCGTCGAGCCGGGGGCCAGGGAGCCCTGGAACGCGGTGTTGAAGCCGTGCCCCGAGTTCGCGACGGCCAGGATCTCGCCGGTCGACGGCCGCATGATCACGGCCGACGCCTTGGACTTCGAGGCCACCTCCTTCTCGGCGGTCGCCTGGAGGGCCGGGCTGAGCGTCGTACGCACCGTGCCCGGCGTGCCCTTGCTCAGCTCCAGCAGGGTCTTGTCGGGGTTCTTGTCGGCGTCCGCGGACTTGGTGCTGTTCTTGCCGTCCTCGCCGCTCTTGCCCTTGCCGCCGTCGGAGTCCTCGGAGCCGGCGCGGATCACCCGCAGCTCCACGCCCGCCTTGCCGCCGGCCGTCTTGCCGAACTTCTCGCGCAGGCCGTCGAGGACCGTCCCCAGGGAGGGGTACGTGGCGGTGGTCAGCTCGCCGCCGTCCCGGTCCAGGGCCTTGACCGGGGGTGTCCCCGCCTCGCCGGTGACCAGCTTGTCGCCGTCCTCCAGGTCCGGGTGCACGACCGCCGCATGCCAGTCGACCAGCGGTTTCCCGTCCTTGGCGCGGCGCACGACGGTGAGCTCGGACTCGTACGCGAGGGGCTTGGTCAGGCCCTTGTACGTGACCGTGCCCTTGACGGAGAACGGCACGACGTCGCCGGTGCGCTTCTTGGCGGTGAGCGTCACGTCCTTGACGTACGCCTCCTTGCCGTAGCCGGTGAGCAGGGGGGCCGCCGCCGTGGTGTCGGTCGTCACGGACGAGGCCTTCCGCACGTTCCCGCTCTGCCAGGCCGTGAGGAACGCGGTGGCCGTGGACTTCACCTCGGCAGCCGAAAGCGGCCCGCTCTTCACGGACTCCTTCCCGGCGGCCGAGCCCTCGTCGGCGGCCGCCCCGCCGCCGAACAGCGCGTATCCGCCGAGTCCCGCACCGCCGACGACCACGGCGATCATCCCGCCGATGACGGCCGGCTTCGTCTTCGTCCCGGTCATCCTGCTCGACCTGCCGCGCTCAGGAGCGCGCCTTCTGTTCCCCACGGCTTCCGTTCCTTCGCTGCTACCTCGATGCCCTCGATGATTCTCTACGAGAACGCGAGTCCTGACTCTAGAGTCCCGCCCTGTGCGGTCGAGTTCAGCCACCTGTCCGTAGCACGGCTGCGACAATCGGCCCAGCCGCGTCCCCACCGTGACCGCCGGCCTCCGTCATGGCGGCGGCCGCGACGTCGCCCCGGAAACCGGTGAACCAGCTGTTGGACGTCTGCTGGCCGTCGACCTCCGCCGAGCCGGTCTTGGCGCCGATGTCACCGCCGAGCCCGGACATGGCCTGGGCGCCGGTGCCGCCGGTCGCGGTGAGCCGCATCATCTGCTTCAGCTGGGCGGCGGTGCCGCTCGGCAGGCCGCGGGCGCTCGCGAGCTGCCGGTCGTCGAGCTTCGGCGACACGAGGTAGGGCTGGCGGAACGTGCCGGTGATCGCGGTCGCCGTGACCGACGCCATGTTCAGCGGGTTCATCTGGACCTCGCCCTGGCCGATCGCGTTGGCCGCGCGGTTGGGGCCGCCGGAGGCGGGGACGCTCCCGTCGAAGGAGACGATGCCCGTCTTCCAGTCCTTGCCCAGACCGAACCGCTCCTGGGCCTCGGTGGTGAGCGACTCGTCCGTGAGGGGCTTCTCGTCGGAGCCGTCGATGAGCTTCACGAAGGCCGTGTTGCACGAGCGCATGAAGCTGTCGGCGAGCGTGGCGCCCTCATCGGGCTCCATACCCTTGAGGTTGTTGAACGTCTGGCTCTGCCAGGTCGCGCTCGGCGGACAGGGCGCGGGGCTGTTCATCGCGGTCACGCCGTTGTCGATGAACATCGCCGCGGTGACGATCTTCATCGTGGAGCCGGGGGCGGCCTTGCCCTGGAACGCCGCGTTGAAGTCGTCCTCGCGGTGGTTCGCGACCGCCAGCACCTCCCCGCTGCTCGGCTGCACGGCGACGACGGAGGACTCGGGGTACTGCTGGACCGCCCTCTCCGCGGCGGCCTGCGCGTTCGCGCTGAGCGTGGTGCGGAGCTTGCCCGCCTTGCCCTTGACGAGGGTCACCAGCGTGGTGTCTCCCGCGTTCTCGCTCTCGTGGTGGATCGCGAGTTCGACGCCGGGGGTGCCGCCCGCCTTGGCGCCGTACCGGTCGCGCAGGGTGTCGAGGACGGGGCCCAGTGACGGGTACTTCGCCTTGGTCAGGGCGTAGCCCCTCCGGTCCACCGTCTCGACGGGCGGGTTCGCCGCCTCGCCCGTGACCAGCGTGTCGCCGGTCCCCAGGTCCGGGTGCACGAGGGCCGGCCGCCAGTCGACCAGCGCCTTGCCCGTGGTCTTCCCGCGCACGACGCCCAGCTTGCCCTTGTACGCGAGAGGTTTGCTCGTGCCCTCGTACGTGACGGTGGCGGACACCGAGAAGTAGACGGTCGCGCCTGTCGTCCTGCTGGGAGTGATCTTCACCTTCGTGATGTGCGCCGGTCCCGCGTAGGCGGCCAGCAGGGTCTCGGCGGCGGTCGCGTTGTCGGTCAGCGCCGCGGCCGTGGTGGCGTCGCCCTTCTCCCAGGCGGCGAAGAACTTCTCCGAGGTCTCCTGGATCTCGTCGGCCGAGGGCGGCCCGGTCTTCGCGGCCTTGGTCTCAGCGGTGCCCCCGTCCCCGCTGACGGCGCTCACTATGTTGTAGGCGCCGTACCCCGCGCCCCCCACCATCACAGCGAACACCCCGCCGACAATGGCGGTCTTGGCCCCGTTGCGCATCGCGCGATCCCCTCCCCATGAACCGTCCCGAACGCACCCGAACACGTCCAGAACACGTCCAGAACATGTCACGGACGTCGTTCTGAACGCGTTCAGAACAGTGTCCCTGCGTCGCACTGTATGCGGGGAGAGTGACGGATGGGGGTGGTGTTCCCCGATCGTTAGGCGGCGCAGGCCTCGGCGATCGACAGGCTGTTCTCGTAGAGGTGGTGCCGGGTGATCCGGCCGTCCTCGACGGTGAGGCGCAGCGCGAACGGGCCCTCGAACGGCTTTCCCGTCGCCCGTACGGTGCCCGACAGGTGCCCCGTCAGGACGGCGTCGGTGCCGTCGACGAGGAGGACGTCGACGTGGGCGCGCGCGTCCTCGGCAACGGTGTGTTCCCTCAGCTCCGTGAACTGGGCGGCGCACTCGGCCGCGGTGGACCGGGGGCGGATCCACGGGACGGCGGGGTTCTCGGCGAGCAGCCAGTCGACGTCGTCGGCGAAGAGCGCGACGAGCCGCGCGGTGTCCCCGGCCGCCCGTGCGCCGAGGAACTCCCGTACGACGGACCGGGTGGCGTCGGCGACCGAACTCGCGGTGCTGTCTGTCGTACTGCTTGTCGTACTGCTTGCCGTGGTGACGGTGGACGTGACGGACATGGTGATCTCCTCGCTGCCGCGGCCGGACCCCGGCGGGGACCCCCGCCGACGCACCCGATCCTGCCGGGACGGGGGAGGCCGGTCGATTACCCCGGAGGTCATGCCGTGCCCGGGGCGGGGGAGGGGCCGGGGCCGGACCGCTGTTCCTCCCGGCGTCGGTGAGAGCGCCCGAGTACGCGGCGGAGCCACTCGGTCCGGGTGTGCCGGGCCTCGCGGGTGAGGGCGGCGGCCGGGGCGACGGAGTCGAAGCCGTGGAAGGCGCCGGGCCAGACATGCAGTTCGGCGTCACCTCCGGCACACCAGATCCCGTGCGCGTGGGCCACGTTCTCGTCCCGGAAGATCTCCGCCGAGCCGACGTCGATGTAGGTGGGCGGCAGCCCGCTCAGGTCGGTGGCGCGGGCGGGAGCGGCGTAGGGCGGGAGGTCGGGGGCGCCGCACCGGTCGCCGAGGTAGGCCTGCCAGGCGAGGGCGACCGAGGACCTGTCCCAGACCCCGGTGTCCGCCAGCTGGTGGGCGGAGGGGGTGTCGAGGCGGTCGTCGAGCATCGGGCACAGCAGGAACTGCCCGATCGGTGTCGGCCCGTCGCCCCGGTCCCGGTTGAGCAGGGTGAGGGCGGCCGCGAGCCCGCCGCCGGCGCTCTTGCCCCCGATGACCAGGCGCTCGCCGTCGATGCCCAGCTCGTCCGCGTGGCCGGCGGTCCACAGAAGCCCCGCGTGACAGTCCTCCAGGGCCCCCGGGTAGGGCGTCTCCGGCGCCAGCCGGTACTCCACGGACACGACGGCCAGACCGAGCGGGGCGGACCAGTCGCGCAGCACCTTCGGCAGCACGGACCAGGCGTTGCCCATGATCATCCCGCCGCCGTGCAGGTAGTACAGCACCGGCAGCGGCTCGGTGGCGTCGGCGGGCCGCGCGTACACCAGCGTGACGTCCGGACGCCCCTCACCACCCGGCACACTCAGCTCCTCCACGGCGAACCGCCCACCGGCCCGCAACACGTCCACGGCCGGCCGGGGCCTGCTCACGGCGTCCCGCGCACGCTGAGCACCGAGTCCCGCCGCGGTGAGCCGCCTGCCCGCCAGATCACCGAGGGCCGCCAGGGCGACGCCGAGTTCGGCGTCGAGCGGCGGGGCTGTCCGCGCGGCGACCGGTTCGGGGGCTGCTTCGGGGGCGGGGGAGCCCCAGAGTCCGGTCATGACGCACCGCCCTGGCAGGCGAGGAGGTGGACTCGGGCCACGCTGAGCCGCCGAGCCTTGTCGGGTACGGCTACTGCGCTGGATATCGATGTCGTGGAGGTCACGGACCCAGCTAACCAGGGGCAGGTTCTTGCACCTTGTCAGTTCGGCAATCGCCAACTCGGCCCTTCCGGATGCCCCAGCCAGACGACTTGGTCCAGGTCCGTGACGGTCATCCCGAACGATGTCTGGTCGGGCGAGCCCGCCTCTTGCCATGTCATCAGTGCGTCCTCGACCTGGTCCCACAGGTTCAGCGGCCCGTGCTGGTGGACGGCCCAGCCGCTTCCGTCGGGCTCTGTCCACGCCTGTGAGCCGGTGGCAGCGTCGAGGAGAATCACGTCATCACTCGTACGCATCAACTCCGCTGAGGGCGCGGCTAGTTGCGCCACGAAGTGCCCGGTCCACCGGTCGAGCAGAGTGGGACTCACCCGGGTGGGGCGGACCTTGCCCGGGTGCGGGAAGAAGTTGGGGTGGGGAGGGCGCTCGTGGGGGCGGGCGAGCATGTAGGAGACGGTGTCCCCGGTGAAGCGCCCGTGCGCGACTCCCTCGTTGTCGAGGGTGAGGCGGATCATGCCGGAGGCGAGCATCCAGCCACTGACGGTGGTGGTGATGCTGCCACCGTCGCGGAGCTGGAACAGCCATGAAGGAGGGATGCTGCGCACGGAACACGTGGCGATGATGGCGTCGTACTCGGCACCTTGCCTGTGGCCCTGGAGGCCGTCGCCGATGACGAGGTTCGGGTTGGCCCCCGCAGCACGGATGCGGTCGGCCGCAAGGGCCGCGAGACGTTCGTCGTACTCGATGGAACAGACGTTCTCGCCGCCCAGGCGGTGGGACAGGATCGTCGTGGAGTAGCCGGTCCCGGTGCCGATCTCCAGTACCTTGTCGCCGTCCTGGAGTTCGGCGAGCTCGATGGTCCTCATGACGAGGGAGGGCAGTGTGCTTGAGGAGGTCGGGTGCCCGGAGCGCGGGCCCGGAGAGTCGGCGGCGCCGATACCGTCCACCTGTGTGACCCAGGTGGTGTCCGAGTAGGCCAGGCGAAGCCACTCGTCCTCGCTGAGATCTTCGCGGCGTACGGGTTCCCACTGCGTCCCGTGTGGTCGGTAGAGCGTGGAGCCGAGGAAGAGTTCGCGGGGCACGTCCTCGACAGCGGCTCGCCATGCGGGGTCCGTCAGCCGGCCTTGGGCGGCCAGGGAGTCTGCGAGGCCCCGGCGAAGGGCAACGGCACTGGTAGTCATGGACCGTCCTGGTAGGGGTGCTGGAGTTCGTCGGCGATGGCTGCTGTGATGCGGTCTGTGAAGGGTGCGGGGAGCCAGGCGTACTGCCCGTTCGGATTGCACTCGTACCACCACCAGCGGCCGTCCGGATCGAGTCCGAAGTCGAACGCGCCGTAGGTGAGGCCGAAGGCGTTCATATAGGTTCCTACGCCTTTGGCGACGTCGGGCGGGGTGTCGAGCGGCGCGTAGGCGAGCTCGTCGTAGTGGCGGCGCCAGTCCAGGCCCGGAGAGCCGTCGATACGTACGGGAAACAGACGGTCGCCGACTGCGGTCAGACGGATGTCAGCCGTCTTGTTCACCCGCTGCTGGAACAGGTGCATGGTCTGTGTGACACCGGCCCCGATCGCCTGAGGCTCAACTTCCTCGACCCAGACGGTGAGCCCGTGCCCGTCGCGGTCGGAGTAGTCGGTATTGCGCAGCGGCTTGTAGATCACCGGACCGTAGTCGTGTGCGAACTGGCGCGCGCGTTCCGGATCGTTGGTGAGGAGCGTCGGGGGTACGCGGAGACCACTGCGTACAGCGGCGGCAAGCTGGGCGGGCTTGTACTCCGCGTCCCGGTTGCGCCAGGGGTGGTTGATGTAGCGCGCACCCGGTAGAGCGGCGAGAAGGCCACCCAGCCCGTAACGGGCCTGGTCCACGCACCAGCGGGCGTCCTGGGAACTCACCCCTTCAGGAGCGCTGTAAGGGCTGGGGCGCCGCCAGTACACCGAGCGCACTTGATCGAGTTCCGCCGCTCGGGTCGAGGTTCGTACACCGCCCACGAGGCCGACATCGCCCACGTACGCGTCAACGGTGACAGCAGCGGGGAAGTCGCCCGGGTCGAGTCGTACGACCGGAACCGACCGACGATTCAGCTCCTCGATGACCCCATCGGCGGTCGCGTCATCGAGCTGGGTGACCACAAGAACGGGTGACGCGTTCAATCGCTGTCTCCCTGCTGGTCCCCACGTTCATCGGGATTCCCGTCCAGGCTCGTCTTCGTCTTCGTCTCTTTCGACGTCTCGGACCTCTTGTGCCGATCCAATTCGGGGATGTCCAGCCCGTCCGGCCCCAGCCAACGCCCGATCTGCGTCTTCGGGTCCAGCACTACCAAGGCCGGAGCCAGAACCGCGCCATCAGGAAACGGCCGCATCCGGGTCAGGCCGAAGGGCACGGTGACCTGCTTGCTCACCAGGTCCTCTTCGTTCTTGTCGCTCTTTGTTGTCGTCGGTCCTGCTCGGCGCAGCTCCTTCTCGGAGTCCTTTGCGAGGAGGAGTGCCGTTGTGGCCCGCATAGGCATGGTGTCGAGCGGAAAGGGAGCGTTCACCGCCGCGGTCGCTCCACCCAGGGAGCGGGCGTTGGCTGCTGCTACACCCACGCTCAGCATCTTGGTGAGAGGTACGGGCCGGAGTCTGTCCGGGAGGGCGTCCCATTCGCGTCCGCCGTCGACCGGCCGCACCTGCACATACGGGCCGACGAAGCCCATGACTCTGCCGATCGCCTGTCGCTGGGTGTCCTCGACGGTGTCGCCGAGTCCGGGCTTGTACTGCGCCGTTGTCACGGGCTTTTCCCTACGCGCGCTCACGGTCGGCGCGAGGGCGAATGCTTCAGGCATTCCCGCTCCCATCTCTCTGTCGGACTCTGTCCGTAAGACAGACGATGGGGGCGAGCAAGGTCTACAAGTACCCCGGCAGGGGGTAGCCGGCTCCTCGTCAGGTGGCCGAGCACCACTGTGCGAAGTGGGTGAGGCTTTCCGATCCGGCGCGCTTCAACCGGCACAGGGTGGCGGCGTCGGCGCGGACCCACGGGTGCTCACGGGTGTGCTGCGGGGCAATCCGACGTGCGAGCTTCAGAGACTCGAAGGCCTGGTCCACGAGCCCTGACCACAGTTGGGCGCGGGCCAGCTCGATGTAGAAGCCGGAGTGCCGCTCGGCCGGCAGATCGGTCGGCGGCTTCCACTCGCGGGCGACAGCGAGGGCATGTCCGACGTGACCGGCTCCGAGACCGACCGCGACGGACACCTCGTGGACGCGGACGGAGTCCGGGCCGAACGAAGTGCCGCAGTAGACACCCTCGGCTACTTGTTCCGCGAGGGCGCGAGCCTCGGCGAGGTGGGTTCGTGCGGCGCCGGCGTCACATGCCCGGCCGGCGATGACCGCGGCCCGCATGTGGAGGGCGCCCCTCGCCGCAGCCTCGGATGCCGTGCTGGACGCGGGTGTGTCGTCGATGGCCCGTTCCAGAACCCGCAGTCCCGTGGCGTGAGCACGAGCTGCGAAGAACGTCTCCGTCCGTACGTAGGCCACGGCGGCGGTGAGCAGCGGGTCTTCGGCCTCGGGGGCGACCCATCGCATGAGTTCGACCAGCCGTGCGGACAGGTCGAGGGCGCCGAACTTGTAGGCCACGGCGTCCGCCGAGCGGTAGGCGTTGACCAGTAATCCAGCCAGTTCACGCCGCTCGTGGGCAGAGGCCGAGTGATAGGCGCGCGCGAGTTCGGCGAGCAGGTCGGGGAGTTCACGGGCCATGCGTGTGTACTGGGCGGCGAGGCGCCAGCGGACAGCCTCGGCGACGGTTGCGCGTAGGTTGCGGAGCGGGCGGACCGGGCCGTCTTCCGGGACGTCGTAGGCGGCCAACGCCGCGGAGAGCGAGGGCAGCGCGTCGTGGACGGCGGAATGCGTTGAGCGGCGGTCGGTGCGGAGCCGGGCCGGGTCGACGCCGAGGGCGGCCGCGATGGCTTCGAGGGTTGTGTCGGTCACGCCGCGCTCACCGCGCTCGATCTTGCGGATGGTGCCGAGGGCCACGCGAGCCGTATCTGCGAGTCGCTGCTGTGTCATCTTCGGGCGGACGACGCTGCGGTAGTAGGCGATGCGCCTGCCTACTCCACCGTGAGTGGACGGTGCGGACATGCGGGCTCCATTTCGGGGCGTCTGCTCCGGACGGTACCCATACCTGGACGCGGTGCGCGCGTGAACAGCGCGGCAAGTTCCGAACGAATTGGCGGCCTCTCGGGCCCGCCTTCAGCCTGCGACGATCGACGCGAGCTGAGTGAGGCTGTCGACCCGCCAGTCCGCTGCCGCCACCAACTCCGGGTCGTCCGCCCACAGGTGTCCCCAGGGGCCACGGCGGATATGCGCCGCCCATAGTCCGGCCGCCTTCGCGGGAAAGATGTCGTTGGCTGGGTGATCGCCGACGTACACCGTCTCGCCCGGCGTGGCCTGTGCCACCTCCAGCACGTGCTCGAAGAACTCCGGCTGCGGCTTGGCGACGCCCCAGTCGCCCGACGTCACGATCAGGTCCGCGGGCAGGTCCAGGGCACGTAGCAGTTCGCCCGCGCGCGAAGTCTGGTTGCCGGCGATGACGACGCGGATCCCGAGATTGCGAAGCTCGGACAGTGCGGGACGGACGTCGTCGTAGAGATCCGTCTCGTCGAGCACCTCGCCACGGCCTGCGGCCTCGCGCGCCCGGTACTCGGCGGAGAGGTCGATCCCAGGCCTGGCGAGGCGCACGGCATCGGCGTTGTCCCGGCCCTGGGCGACGACGGCACCGACGAGAGCGGAGAGAGTGTGGCGAGGAATGTCCAACCAGTCGGACCAGGAGTTCCAGTAACGGTCGTCGCGGGTGACGGTCTCGCCGACGTCTAGGACGATGGTCGCAATCACCCTGGGAAGCCTACGGCCTGCCGACAGGCAGCCCACTGATGACTACACGTCGCGAGCTCGTACACGTGAGTGGAAGCGTCCTGCCCAGGACTCTGACCCCCGACCGCTCTTGTGTGGACTGCGACCCCCTGTCGGGCCGTCGGAGGCGACCGACGACAGACCATTGACAACGACGATGGCGCGGCATTCTGCTGCGCCATCGTCGTGCAACTGCCTTGCCGCACTCACATATCCAGCCACCTCCGCGACCGCCACGAGTCGATCGGATCGCCTGGCCCGTGTTGGATCGTCCAGAAGTAGATGAAGTCTGGCAATGGGGCCTGTTGGGGCCCCGGCCGGGGGCATTTGCTTCTGGTCGGGGCCGGATCAGGCAGCTGGGGCCGGCTTTGGGGCGTGATCTTGAGGAGTGGACGCCCGGTAGAGGTGAAGATGAGTCGCTTCGTGACGACGTGGCCATCGGGCGTGTGCCACGAAAGTGTCACTCGGTCGGCTCGAACTCCTTCGAGTGGTTCCGGAGGGTAGCAATAGCCTTGGGTGACGGCACGTCCGCATACGAGCGCGGGTGCGGGCGTGGAGTGAGAACTCCACTACCTCGTGGGCGAAGGATCAGATGTCCAGATCGGGCCCCTGTGCGGTCTCTTTGAAGAATTCGCTTCGCAGCTTTGGGCTGTGTTGAAATCGATAGAGTAGGTAACGAATCAACTAGAGGGAAGCGCCCCTGGGGGGGGCAATGGCGCAGTGGAGTTACTGTTCCAACAGGAGGTTTCGATATTTAAGTGCGAGGTGTAGCAAGGCGGCGGCAATGGGGGCGACATTACTATTATTCAAAATATGTTGCACTTCTTCCTCTTCGAGGGGTAGGCCTTTGATTCCCGTTCCGTGTGAGCTGGCGATCAATTTGCCTTCGTCATTTTCGCTGACAATAGACGAAAATAGTTGATCAAATGTCGCCGAATTGAAGACCGCAACGGTTAGTAGGCACGGTACAAGATTAATTGGCTCCAATCCCATTCCGAAGCTCCAAACTCTTAGCCCCCCATCGGCTAGGGCTCGCTCGAAGTCGGAGTAGGGAGGATGGTCATAGTCAACTTCTATCCCATTTTCTCCAGTCGCCTCAGGGGCTCCCAGCATCTCTTCGTTATATTCGCGCATAATGTTTCGCCATATGCTGAAATCGTTGCGGTAGCTGAGTGGTGAAATGGAGGCGGGTTGGAACATTCCGCCGGGGATTACATGCAAGAGATCCTCGCCGATTGCCACCTTTCCGGCACTGCGATGGAGCAGGAAAAATGTGGATTTTCCGTCCGGTGTGTTTCTGATCGTCAGTGTGCCAATTGATGGCAGAACTGCACGATTTGTCAGCGAAAGGGGATCGCTCTTAAGTCGGGCTCGCAACGGTGCCCTTTTCCAGCCTGGTGTCGCGGTCGGGCTGTTTCGGTGCGCCAAAGCCAGCTCGTGTGTCAATGATTCACCCTGATCGATAACATCGAAGTACTGTCCTTTGCCGAAAGTGAGTTCAGGCCCAGCGGGGTTATTCCAATCTGTTTTAATCAGGCGGAATGTGAGTCTATTTTCGAACAAGGTGGGACGCATTAGGGTGCCTAGTGCGTCGGAGTAGCTTGCAAACCTTTTCCAGCGTGTTTGTTTTGGCAGTACGTGTTTTGACAGCCTCTTCAGATTTGAATCTTCGGGGGGATTGGAATTATCCCACATGATCTGTACCTTATTTAGGGGTACAGGGGTGACGGGTTGCATGGTCGCGTCAGATAGCAGATCGCTATTTTCGACTCTCTGGAGTGCTGGATTTGATGCGATATGCATATCGGCGGAGATTCTGGATAACTCCCCTAGATTCGTCCTCAGGGTCTTGCGTACATCACAGAATTCCTCCTGTGACTTTTTGACAGCGCCATCATCCAGAGCGCGCCACGCAAGGTAGCAGCCGATTACTCCAGCCATTGTGCCAACGACGGCAAGGGTGACTTCCATGGTGACTCCCTTGGGAGAGTTTGAGTCCCGCTTGACGTTAACGCATGATCTCATTCTGGTGAATGGCAGTTTGCGATTCTCGGGAAACTCTTCATCATGAGTCTTCCAAGGTCGCTTTGATCGATCGCTGAGTCGGTTCCGGAGGGCTAGTCGTTTACGCGATCAAGGAAGCGGAGTGCTTATGGTCGGTCCGTCGCAGGCGACGTGGCAAGGTACATCTGGATGAGGCGTGGATTACGCGAAGTGCGTGTCACTGCAGGTCAACAGTAGGAAGAGAGTCTGTTGGGTCCGCAGACTGCAAATCTCACGGGGCCGTCCGCGGGCGGTCAACGACAACGGCCGACAACGACTGAGAGGGCGCGGCAGCCCGCCGCGCCCTCTCGGCGCGCCCGGCTACACCCACGTATCCAGCCACATCCGCGACCGCCAGCTGTCGATCGGGATCGCGTTGCCCGTGTAGATCGGCCAGAAGTAGATGAAGTTCCAGGCGATCAGCAGGACCAGGACGCCTGTTGCCGCCGCGCCCACCACTCGGCGGCGTTCGGAGGAGCCCGGGGGGCCGAGCATCGCGCCGATCATCATCGTCACCGCCAGGCACAGGAACGGGAGGAAGACGACCGCGTAGAAGAAGAAGATCGTGCGTTCCTGGTAGAGGAACCACGGGAGGTAGCCGGCCAGGACGCCGCAGACGATCGCGCCCGCGCGCCAGTCCCGGCGGAAGAGCCAGCGCCACAGGACGTACAGGAGCGCGAACGCCGCCGCCCACCACAGGATCGGGGTGCCGAGGGCCAGGACCTCGCGGGCGCACTTCTCGCCCGCGTCCGTTGGACAGCCGTCCTTGCCGGGCAGCGGCGACTCGTAGAAGTACGAGACCGGGCGGCCGGTGACGATCCAGCTCCACGGGTTCGACTGGTACGTGTGCGGGGAGTGCAGGCCGACGTGGAAGTCGTACACCTGGGTCTCGTAGTGCCACAGGCTGCGCCACCAGTCGGGGAACAGCCACGACCAGTCGCTGCCGCGCCCGTCGGCCGTGGCCCAGTTGCGGTAGTAGCCGCCCTTGCCGTCCGTGCCGGACAGGAACCAGCCGGTCCACGACGCGAGGTACGTGACGACCGCCACCGGGACCGTGGACAGGAACGCCCAGCCCACGTCGTGCTTGAGCACCGCCACGTAGGGGCGCCGCGCGCCCGCCACCCGCCGTGAGCCGACGTTCCACAGGACCGTCATCAGGCCGAACGCGACGAGGATGTACAGGCCGTTCCACTTGGTGCCGATGGCCAGGCCGAGCATCAGCCCGGCCGCCAGACGCCAGGGGCGCAGGCCCAGACGGGTGTCCTGGGCGATGCGCGCGTCCGGGCGTACGATCCCGTCGTCGTCCGGTGGGAGCGCGGCAGCCAGGCGTTCGCGGGCCTTGTCGCGGTCGATCAGCAGACAGCCGAAGGCCGCGAGGACGAAGAACATCAGCACCTGGTCGAGCAGCGCGGTGCGGCTCATCACGAAGTGCAGGCCGTCCACCGCCATCAGCGCGCCCGCCAGGCACCCGAGGAACGTCGAGCGGAACAGCCGGCGCCCGATCCTGCACAGCATCAGCACGGACAGCGTGCCGAGCAGGGCCGTCATGAACCGCCAGCCGAACGGCGTGAGCCCGAACATCCACTCGCCGAGCCCGATGACGTACTTGCCGACCGGCGGATGCACGACGTACGCGGCGTCCGACGGGATCCTGATGTCGCCGCCGCTCTGCAGGATCACGTCGTTGGCGTTCTTGGCCCAGTTGACCTCGAACCCGCGGTGGATGAGCGCCCAGGCGTCCTTGGCGTAGTACGTCTCGTCGAATATCACCGCCTTCGGGCTGCCCAGGTTCCAGAACCTCATCAGGCCCGCCAGCAGCGTGATGAGCAGCGGGCCGCCCCACGCCGACCAGCGGACGATGCGTTCGGCGGCCTCCTGGCGGAGCCCGATCGCGGCCCACAGACGTGGGCTGGGCTCGGTGTACGCGGGCACGAGGCGGTCGCGGACGTCGTCTCTGGTTCCGGCCGCGTAGCCGAACCTGCGCAGCCGCTGCTGCCACGACGGCCGCTGCTCTTCGACGCCCTGTCCCTGCCGGGTGTCCGTGGAGGACGCGGTACTTGTCACCGCGCCATCGTAGGGAACAGGGCTGTGTGAGTCCCGCGGCCGCCCCTGCGAGGATGGAACCGTGACAGGAACCGATGGAACCGCGGCAGGAACCCTCGTACTCGCAGGAACGCCCATCGGGGACATCGCGGACGCGCCGCCCCGGCTGGCTGCGGAGCTGGCGAGGGCCGACGTCATCGCCGCCGAGGACACCAGACGGCTGCGGCGGCTGACCCAGGGCCTGGACGTGCAGCCGTCCGGGCGGGTCGTGTCGTACTTCGAGGGCAACGAGTCCGCGCGGACGCCCGAACTGGTCGAGGCGCTGGTGGGCGGCGCGCGCGTGCTGCTCGTGACGGACGCCGGGATGCCGTCCGTGTCGGACCCCGGGTACCGGCTGGTCGCCGCCGCCGTGGAGAAGGACATCAAGGTCACGGCCGTGCCCGGTCCGTCCGCCGTGCTCACCGCGCTCGCGCTGTCCGGGCTGCCCGTCGACCGGTTCTGCTTCGAGGGTTTCCTGCCGCGAAAGGCCGGCGAACGCCTGTCGCGGCTGCGGGAGGTCGAGGGCGAGCGGCGCACGCTCGTGTACTTCGAGGCGCCGCACCGGGTCGACGACACGCTCGCCGCGATGGCCGAGGTGTTCGGCACCGGCCGCCGGGCCGCCGTCTGCCGCGAGCTGACCAAGACGTACGAGGAGGTCAAGCGCGGCCCCCTGGGGGAACTCGCCGCCTGGGCCGCCGAAGGAGTACGCGGAGAGATCACCGTCGTCGTGGAGGGCGCCCCGGAGAAGGGCGCCGAGGACCTGGACCCCGAGGAGCTGGTGCGCCGGGTGCGGGTGCGGGAGGAGGCGGGGGAGCGGCGCAAGGAGGCGATCGCCGCGGTCGCCGCCGACGCGGGACGGCCCAAGCGGGAGGTCTTCGACGCGGTCGTGGCGGCGAAGAACGCCGCACGCACGACCCCGGCCCCGGCCCCGGGCTCGGGCTCGACCCCGACCCCGTGAGGGACCTCATGGGGACTTCATAGGGGTCCTGTGCGGGGCTCCACGGGGGGTGATGAGGGGGCGCACGATGGCATGAGGGAGCGCACGGACCCCATGCACAAGCAAAGGACCACCGTGAAAAGCAAAGCTCGGACCGTGTCCTGAGGACCATCCGACAAGGAACGGCCAAGACGCCTCCAACACTCGACAGGTCTGATGCTTATCAGCTGGTAGTGGCGTCCACTGGTAAAGGACGCACCCGTCCTCGTCCAGCGGACAAGAGGAGCTGGCATGAGTGAGATCGCAGGGCAGACCGGTGGGGCCACCGGCGGACCCGCACCCCGTACCGCGGCGGCCGACACGGTCCACGAGGCATATTCCTTCGCCTGCATGCGCTGCGGGCACGGCTGGGAGCAGTCGTACGAGATCGAGCACCACTTCGACGCGGAGGGCACCGCGTTCGTGACGTACGTGGCCGAGGGCCGGGTCGTGCCGTCGCCCCTGAGCCGGCCGGGCTGCGTGAACTGCGACGGCCACATCGTACGGATCATGCGGGCCGGCCAGGTGTCCTCGGTGCAGAACTCGATGCTCCGCCAGACACACCGGACCGCGACCGCCACGGCGACGACGACCGCCGTCCCCGCCACCGCGCCCGCCGCGTCGGCGGAGACCCGGACGGCGGCCAAGGCCGCCCACCACTGGCACCTCTCCGATCTGCTGCACCCGTTCCAGCACCGCAAGGCGGGGTGACTCCCCCGCGGCGGGACTTCGTAGGATCGGGGCATGCCCTCCAACGCCGAAGCCCCGCCGCTGCCGGACCCCCTGCGGGTGCCGGTGGCCGACTCGCACACCCATCTCGACATGCAGTCCGGCACGGTCGAGGAGGCCCTCGCCAAGGCCGCCTCGGTCGGTGTGACGACGGTCGTCCAGGTGGGCTGCGACGTACGGGGCTCGCGCTGGGCGGCCGAGACGGCGGCCGCGTACGACGCCGTCCACGCGACGGTCGCGCTCCACCCGAACGAGGCTCCGCGCATCGTGCACGGGGACCCCGACAACTGGTCGCGGCAGGAGGGCCGGGTGGCGGGCGGCGACGGCGCGCTGGACGAGGCGCTCGCCGAGATCGACCGGCTCGCCGCGCTCCCCCAGGTCAAGGGCGTCGGCGAGACCGGCCTCGACCACTTCCGCACCGGCCCCGAGGGTACGGCGGCCCAGGAACGGTCCTTCCGCGCCCACATCGAGATCGCCAAACGGCACGGCAAGGCGCTGGTCATCCACGACCGGGACGCCCACACCGACGTGTTGCGGATCCTGAAGGAGGAGGGCGCGCCCGAGCGGACCGTCTTCCACTGCTACTCCGGCGACGCGGCGATGGCGGAGATCTGCGCCCGCGCCGGCTACTACATGTCCTTCGCCGGGAACATGACCTTCAAGAACGCCCAGCCGCTGCGCGACGCCCTCGCGGTGGCGCCGCTCGAACTCGTCCTCGTCGAGACCGACGCGCCGTTCCTGACACCCGTGCCGTACCGCGGACGGCCCAACGCCCCCTATCTCGTTCCGGTGACGGTCCGTGCCATGGCCGCCGTGCGGGGCCTGGACGAGGACGCGCTGGCGGCGGCCGTCTCAGCGAACACCGCGCGCGCGTTCGACTACTGAGTCGTCACGGACCGTGTGCTTCCGGGGACCGGCCTGGGGTGTTCGGCGACACCGCGTAGTCGTGCTGCTTTGGAGAGTGACGGACGCTCCGCTAGGTTCTGTCCGCCTCTCTCCACCGGTCTTCTGGAGCGTGTCGTCGTGAGCAGTTCGCAGTACGAGACGTATGGCCCCACCGGCCAGACTGGCCCCGCGTACGGGCACCCCGAGCCGTACGGCCACGAGGGCCACGGATACCCGGACGCGTACCGGCCCGCGTACGAGCAGGAACACGAGCCCGCGTACGAGCACCGGCACGAGCCCGGCTACGAGCCCGGCTACGGGTACGAGTACGGGTACTACGGGTACGAGTGGGCCCAGGGACGTGAACCCGCGTACGAGCACGGGCGTGAGCCCGCCTACCACCCCGAACGCGAGTACGGGGGGTACGGGGAGTACGGGTACGGGCAGGGCCGGGAGCACCCCGGCGAGCCCTGGACCCCGGGTGGGCCGTGGGCCCCCGGCGATCCCTGGCCCTCCGGCACACCGACGCTCCCGCGGCAGGCGGTGCCGCTCGACCCGACCGCCGAACTGCCCTGGCCCACCGAGCCGCACCCGCCCGGCGGACGTGCCGAAGCCCGCAGGGCCGACCGGCGCCGCAGGAGCGCGGAACGGCCCGACGTACGCAAACTGCTCCCGCAGGCACTGGTCGTGGCGTTCCTCGCGGGCGGCACCTCCGCGTTCGTCGCCGACGACAAGGCGATCGAGCTGACCGTCGACGGCACGCCGCGCACGCTGCACACCTTCGCGGACGACGTGAGCGAACTCCTCGCCGACGAGGGCGTCAGGCTGGGGGATCACGACATGGTGTTCCCCGCCCCCGAAACCTCTCTGACCAGCGGTGAAGAGATCTCCGTGCGGTACGGGCGTCCCGTGCGCCTCACCCTCGACGGGCAGCGCAGCGAGCGGTGGACGACGGCCCGCACCGTCGAGGAGGCGCTGCGGGAGTTCGGGGTGCGGGTGGAGGGCGCGTACGTGTCGACGCCGCGCGCTCACCGGATCGGGCGGGCGGGGCTCGCGCTGGACGTCCGCACCGAGCGGACCGTGACGGTCATGGCGGACGGACGGGCGCGGAAGGTCCGCACGAACGCGGCGACGGTCCGCGAGGCCGTGGACGAGGCCGGGATCACGTTGCGCGGGCAGGACACCACGTCCGTGTCGCCCGACAGCTTCCCGCGCGACGGGCAGACGGTGACGGTCATGCGGATCGTCGGGATGAAGGAGATCAGGGAGGAGTCGATCCCCTTCGCGGTGGAGCGGGCCGAGGACCCGGAGCTGTTCCGGGGCACGGAGGTCGTGGAGCGGGCGGGGCAGCCTGGTCTGCGCCGCGTCACGTACGCGCTGCGGACGGTCAACGGTGTGCAGCAGAGGCCGCGCCGGCTGAGGACGGAGGTGGTGCACGGGCCGCGCACGCAGGTGGTGAGGGTGGGCACGAAGCCGCTTCCGCTGTCCGTGCGGGGTGCGGATCACTTGAACTGGGAGGGGCTTGCCCGGTGTGAGTCCGGTGGGCTGGCGGGGGCGGTGGATCCGTCCGGTACGTACGGGGGGCTCTACCAGTTCGACACGCGGACGTGGCAGAGCCTCGGTGGGGTGGGGAGGCCGCAGGAGGCGTCCGCGGCGGAGCAGACGTTCCGGGCGAAGAAGTTGTATGTGCGGCGGGGGGCGAGTCCTTGGCCGCACTGTGGTGGGCGGTTGCGTGGGTGACGGCGAGGGTGCGGTGGGGTGGGTGCGGGTCCGGTGGGGGCTGGTCGCGCAGTTCCCCGCGCCCCTTGAAGGCGGGGCTTCGCCCTCGCCTCCTGGGTTCGTTCGGTGGGTGCGGGTTCGGTGGGGGCTGGTCGCGCCGTTCCTCGCGCCCCTTGAACGCGGGGCTTCGCCCGCGCCTCTCCGGCTGTTCTGCGGGTGCGGGCCGTCTGTGGCTGGGCGCGCCGTTCCCCGCGCCCCTGAAAAGCGGGCTGCGCCCTGGCTTTTCGTTTTTCAGCCTGTCCGGCGTTTGAGGACGAGGCCGTTCAGGCCGATGCGGGGGGCTGGGGGCGGCAGCCCCCAGGGGTCCCATGGGTGCGCCACCCGTACCCTTGGGGCGTGAGTAGCCCCGCCTCCGACGCCCTCCTGGGCCCCGCCGACATCCGCGAACTCGCGGAAGCCCTCGGCGTACGGCCCACCAAGCAGCGCGGTCAGAACTTCGTCATCGACGCCAACACCGTGCGGCGCATCGTCAGGACCGCCGGCGTCCGCCCCGACGACGTGGTCGTCGAGGTCGGCCCCGGTCTCGGGTCCCTGACCCTGGGACTCCTGGAGGCGGCCGAGAGGGTCGTCGCCGTCGAGATCGACGACGCCCTCGCGGGCGCGCTGCCCGCCACGATCGCCGCCCGCATGCCGGCCCGCGCCGAGCGCTTCTCGCTCGTCCACCGCGACGCCATGCAGGTGACCGAGCTGCCGGGCCCCGCCCCGACGGCGCTCGTCGCGAACCTCCCGTACAACGTCGCCGTCCCGGTCCTGCTGCACATGCTCGACACCTTCCCCACCATCGAACGCACCCTCGTGATGGTGCAGGCGGAGGTCGCCGACCGGCTGGCCGCGCCGCCCGGCTCGAAGGTCTACGGCGTGCCGTCCGTGAAGGCGAACTGGCACGCCGAGGTCAAGCGGGCCGGCTCGATCGGCCGTAACGTCTTCTGGCCCGCGCCGAACGTGGACAGCGGGCTCGTCTCGCTGGTCCGCCGCGCGGAGCCGGTGAAGACGACCGCCTCCCAGCGCGAGGTCTTCGCCGTCGTGGACGCGGCCTTCGCCCAGCGCCGCAAGACCCTGCGGGCCGCGCTGTCCGGCTGGGCCGGCTCGGCGCCGGCCGCCGAGGCCGCGCTCGTCGCCGCGGGCGTCTCGCCGCAGGCGCGCGGCGAGTCGCTGACGGTGGAGGAGTTCGCGCGGATCGCGGAGTACGCGCCGGAGCGGGACACCCCGCCGAGGGGCACCCAGCCGACCAGGGGCCGGGCCCCTCGCCCGGAGGAGCAGCAGTGAGCGTGACGGTACGCGTCCCCGCCAAGGTCAACGTCCAGCTGGCGGTGGGCGGCGCCCGCCCCGACGGGTTCCACGACCTGGCCAACGTCTTCCTCGCGGTCGGCCTGTACGACGAGGTGACGGTGACCCCCGCCGAGTCCCTCCGGGTGACCTGCGAGGGGCCCGACGCGTCCCAGGTCCCGCTGGACCGTACGAACCTGGCGGCCAGGGCGGCGGAGAAGCTGGCCGCGCGGTACGGGCGCCGGGCCGACGTGCACATCCACATCGCCAAGGACATCCCCGTCGCCGGGGGCATGGCGGGCGGCTCCGCGGACGGCGCGGGCGCGCTGCTCGCCTGCGACGCCCTCTGGGGTACGGGGGCCTCGCGGGAGGAACTGCTCGACATCTGCGCCGAGCTGGGCAGCGACGTGCCGTTCAGCCTGGTCGGCGGGGCGGCGCTCGGTACCGGGCGGGGCGAGAAGCTGCGGGTCCTGGAGGTCGGGGGGACCTTCCACTGGGTGTTCGCCGTGGCCGACGGGGGGTTGTCGACGCCGGCGGTGTACGGGGAGTTCGACCGGCTCAACGAGGGCGTCGAGGTGCCGGAGCCGGTTGCCTCCGGGGTGCTGCTCGGGGCGTTGGCCGCGGGGGACGCCGTGGGGCTCGCCGGGGCGCTCTCCAACGACTTGCAGGCGGCTGCGGTGTCCTTGCGGCCGGCGTTGGCGGAGGTGCTGGCGGCGGGGACGGCTGCCGGGGCGCTGGCCGGGCTGGTGTCGGGGTCGGGGCCGACCACCGCGTTTCTCGTCCCGGACGAGGCGGGGGCGGTGAAGGTGGCTGACGCGCTGGTGGCGTCCGGGACGTGTCGCGCTGCGCGCGGGGCTGTGGGGCCTGTGCGTGGGGCGGTTGTGATCTGAGCGGGCCGGCTGATCGCTGAGTGTCGGGTGCGGGTGGGTGGGGGCTGGTCGCGCAGTTCCCCGCGCCCCTGAAAGCCAGGGGCTGCGCCTGCTGACCGGTGCGCGGCCCGGGAGTCGGAAGGTACAAGACTGCGCAGTTCCCCGCGCCCCTGAAAGCCAGGGGCTGCGCCTGCTGACCGGTGCGCGGCCCGGGAGTCGGAAGGCACAAGATTGCGCAGTTCCCCGCGCCCCTGAAAGCCGAAGGCCGGTGCCTGCTGGCCTGCGCGCTCGGGAGTCGGAAGGCACACGATTGCGCAGTTCCTCGCGCCCCTGAAAATCGAAGGCCGCGGCCGTTGTCGGGCCTTTCGGGGTGGGCGGAAGGATCACTCTTCCAGACGACTACCCTGGAAGGTCGATCGATCCCCCCTTCTCAGGAGTGCGATGGCCGTCAATCTGGTCAATGTCGAGGCAGTCAGCAAGGTGTACGGAACCCGTGCGCTGCTCGACGGAGTCTCCCTCGGCGTGTCCGAAGGGGACCGGATCGGGGTGGTCGGCCGGAACGGTGACGGCAAGACCACGCTGATCCGGATGCTCGCCAAGCTGGAGGAGGCCGACACCGGGCGCGTCACCCACTCGGGCGGCCTGCACGTCGGTGTGCTCACCCAGCACGACTCCCTCGACCCCGAGGCCACCGTCCGCCACGAGGTCATCCGGGACATGGCCGACCACGAGTGGGCGGGCAACGCCAAGATCAGGGACGTACTGACGGGCCTGTTCGGCGGGCTCGACCTGCCCGGCTTCCCGCAGGGCCTCGACACCGTGATCGGACCGCTCTCCGGCGGTGAGCGCCGGCGCATCGCGCTGGCCAAGCTGCTCATCGAGGAGCAGGACCTGATCGTCCTCGACGAGCCCACCAACCACCTGGACGTGGAAGGGATCTCCTGGCTCGCCAGGCATCTGCGCGAGCGCCGGTCCGCGCTCGTCTGCGTGACGCACGACCGGTGGTTCCTCGACCAGGTCTGCACCCGCATGTGGGACGTGCAGAAGGGCGACGTGTA
The DNA here is from genome assembly GCF_047444975.1 of Streptomyces sp. CWNU-52B. NCBI lineage: Bacteria > Bacillati > Actinomycetota > Actinomycetes > Kitasatosporales > Streptomycetaceae > Streptomyces > Streptomyces sp. CWNU-52B. The sequence continues at coordinate 101,131 of NZ_JBLFJV010000019.1, forward strand.
CGAGTACGAGGGCGGTTACACCGACTACGTCTTCGCGCGCGCCGAGCGGGAGCGCATCGCCGCCACCGAGGAGGTCAAGCGGCAGAACCTGGTCAGGAAGGAGCTGGCCTGGCTGCGCCGCGGCGCCCCGGCCCGTACGTCCAAGCCCCGGTTCCGCGTCGAGGCCGCCAACGAGCTGATCGCGGACGTGCCGCCGCCCCGGGACAGCAGCGAGCTGATGAAGTTCGCCTCGTCCCGGCTCGGCAAGACCGTCTTCGAGCTGGAGGACGTCACCGTGCAGGCCGGGCCCAAGGTGCTCCTCAAGCATCTGACCTGGCAGCTCGGTCCTGGCGACCGCATCGGTCTGGTCGGGGTGAACGGCTCGGGCAAGACCTCCCTCCTGCGCGCCATGACGGAGGCCGCCCGCTCCGACGGCGAGAAGCAGCCCGCCGGGGGCCGGGTCGTCACCGGCCGGACCGTCAAGCTGGCCTACCTCTCCCAGGAGGTCGCCGAGCTCGACCCGACGCTGCGGGTGCTCCAGGCCGTCCAGGCGGTCCGTGACCGGGTCGACCTCGGCAAGGGCCGTGAGATGACCGCGGGCCAGCTCTGCGAGACCTTCGGGTTCAACAAGGAGAAGCAGTGGACGCCCGTCGGCGACCTCTCCGGCGGTGAGCGCCGCCGGCTCCAGCTGCTGCGGCTGCTGATGGACGAGCCGAACGTCCTCTTCCTCGACGAGCCGACGAACGACCTCGACATCGAGACCCTCACCCAGCTGGAGGACCTCCTCGACGGCTGGCCCGGCTCCATGATCGTGATCTCCCACGACCGGTTCTTCATCGAGCGGACGACCGACCGGGTGTTCGCGCTGCTCGGCGACGCGACCCTGCGGATGCTGCCGCGCGGCATCGACGAGTACCTGGAGCGGCGGCACGCGATGGAGGCGGCGGCCGCGGCCGCGGCGCCGGTCTCCGTGGCCGAAAAGAGCGCCTCCTCCGCCGCCGCGTCCGCCAAGGACGGCCGCGCCGCGAAGAAGGAACTCCAGAAGATCGAGCGGCAGCTGGACAAGATCTCCGACAAGGAGAGCAAGCTCCACACGCAAATCGCAGATAACGCCACGGACTTCGGGAAAGTGGCGAAACTGGACAGCGAGCTACGTGAACTGGCCACCGAACGCGAGGAGTTGGAAATGCGCTGGCTGGAGCTCGCCGACGACGCGTGAAGAGCGGGTGAAGACGCATAACGAGGACGTCACGGGCCGGTCCTCCCTTGGGAACAGGGGAGAACCGGCCCGTTGTTCGAGGCCCTCAGGGTGATAGAAAGAGCCGTCTGAGAACACTCTCAGGCCGTTCGACAACCACTCTGAGTACATCGCCCGGTGCGGTGCGTACTGCAGGGCATGGCTAAAAATCAGTGAAGAGGGGGAACACGCTGATGACCCAGCCACCCAAGGAGCCGTCGCAGGGCGGGTTCGGAGCGCCGCAGGACCAACCACCGCAGGGTGGTGGTTTCGGCCCTCCGCCGGCCCAGCCGCCGTCGACCCCGCCGCCCCCGCAGGGCGCACCGAACACCCCGCCACCTCCGCAGGGCGCACCGCAGACCCCGCCGCCCGCGGCCGGCCCCGGTTACGGCTACCCGCAGCAGCAGGGCCCCTACGGTCAGCCGCCGCAGCAGCAACAGCCAGGACCGTACGGCCAGCAGCCGCCGCCGGGACCGTACGCCCAGCCGGGTCCGTACGGTCAGCCGCAGCAGCCGGGGCCCTACGGCCAGCAGCCCGGGTACGGCTACCCGCAGCAGCCGGGGTTCCCGGGCGGGCCCGGCACTCCGCCGGGCGGTGGCTCGAACAACCCCTTCAAGGGCAAGCCCGCCCTGGTCATCGGGGCGGCGCTGGCCGCGGTGCTGGTCATCGGCACCACCGTGTGGGCCGTCTCCGGCAGCGACGACGACAGCGACAAGAAGAAGCCCGTCGCCGAGAAGAGCCAGGACGCCAAGCCCAGCGGCTCGGACGCGCCGGTCGACCCCGGTGACGGCGAGGGCAGCGGTGACGCCGGCACGGACGACCTCAACGAGGGCCGCCAGGCGGGCGAGTCGAAGGTGCTCTGGTACAAGGAGGCGCCCGACGCCCCCGGTTCCGGCGCCGACGCCCCCGGCCTGTGGATCACCGACACGGTCGCCGTGAAGGCCGCGTACAAGCAGGTCTTCGGGTACGACGTCGCCGACGGCAAGGTCAGCTGGCCCGCGCTCACCTTCCCGCAGCCGATCTGTGCCGCGTCCACGCAGAAGACAGCCGACGACAAGGTCTTCGTGGCGTACAAGGAAGGCAGCAAGGACGGCGCCGAGTGCAACCAGCTCGTGCAGATCGACCTCGCCACCGGCAAGAAGGGCTGGACCGAGGAGATCCCGAAGGGTGAGCTGTTCGACAGCTCCCTCAGCCTGAGCCTGACCATCTCCGGGGACACGCTGATGGTCGGCCGTTCCCAGTCCGGCATCGGCTACGACACGGGCAGCGGCGACAAGCTCTTCGACAAGAAGAAGTACGACGACACCTGCTTCCCGGCGGCGTTCGCAGGCGGGAACAAGCTGCTCGCCGTGTCGTCCTGCGGCGCGGGCGGCGACAACGAGCACGACGAGGTGCAGGAGCTCGACCCGGCGACCGGCAAGGCCAAGTGGACCAAGAAGATCCCCAAGGGCTGGCGCGTCGACCGCGCGTACTCCGTCGATCCCGTCGTCCTGTACCTCACCAACAAGGACAAGAAGCAGTGGAACGTCACCACGCTGAAGAACGACGGCTCGGGCCGTTCGCAGCTCGACGTCGACGAGACGTTCGCGCCGCAGTGCGGCTGGGCGATCCTCTCGCGTGACCTCCAGGGCTGCGAGGGCGTGGCGGCCGACGCCAACACCCTCTACCTGCCGACCGAGGCGAAGAGCGGCGCCAACGAGATCGTCGCGGTCAGCCTGGAGAGCGGCAAGGAGAAGTGGCGCGTCAAGTCCCCGTCGGACAACTCGATGATGCCGCTCAAGCTGGACGGCACGGACCTCGTCGCGTACGTGCAGCCCTCGTACAGCGCGGCGGGACGGGTCGTCTCGATCCCGACCGGCGGCGGTGCGCACACGCCGACGACGCTGCTGCAGAACCCGCAGGGCGCGGCGGAGGTCGAGAACGGCTTCTTCTCGAAGGCCGTCGACTACGTGGACGGGCGCTTCTACCTCTCCACGACCCGGCTGAACGGCAGGGACGACTCGAAGGAGAAGCTGATGCTGGCCTACGGCAAGTGACCGGGCCCGCTTCGCCTCTCTCCGCGCCTCGCCGCCGTCACCTGTCGCCGGTACGGCCGGCGGCGCACGGCCACCCGTTCTTCGCCTCCTTCGTCTCCTTCGCTTCCTGCGCCTCCTTGGCTTCCTTCTTCTCCTTCGTCCCCTTCGCACGCGAGGTATCCACGCCATGAGCCAGCCGCCGCCCCCGCCCCCACCGCCCAACCAGCCGCCCCAGGGCGGCGGTTTCGGCGCCCCGCAGGACCCGCCGCCGGGCGGATTCGGCCCGCCGACACCGCCCGCGGGCCAGCCCGCCGGGCCCCCGCAGCCGGGCTACGGCTACCCGCAGACCCCGCCGCAGTCCCCCCAGACGCCGCCGCCCGCCGCGCCGCAGGGCCAGCCGCAGCAGCCGTACGGCTACCCGCAGGGCGCCCCGCAGGCACCGGCCCAGCCGGGCTACGGCTACCCGGGCCAGCCCCAGGCGCCGACCCAGCCCGGTTACGGCTACCCGGGGCAGCCGCAGCAGCCGTACGGCTATCCGCAGCCGCCCACCATGCCCATGCAGCCGCAGTCCCCGCAGGGCGGGGGGAAGTTCAACGCCCAGACGGCGATCATCGTCGCCGCCGTGGTGGTGATCGCGCTGATCGTCGGCGGCGGTGTCCTGTACGCGAACTCGTCGTCCGGCAAGGACGACAAGGACACCTCCGCGGGCTCCGGCGGCACCGAGGGCAAGGGCGGCGAGGACGGCGGCACGGGCACGGGCGGGGGCGGCGGCACCGAGAAGGTGCCGGCCGGCACCGACGCGAAGGTCCTCTTCCAGCTGCCCGCGCCCGAGGTCCCCAAGAAGGACGTCTGGAGCGTGGAGGGGTCCTGGCTGACGGACAAGGTGTACGCCAAGGCGGGCGTCCGCAAGGTCGTCGGCCATGACCCGGACACCGGCAAGGAGCTCTGGACCCTGCCGCTGACGGGCCTGACCTGCGCCGGTTCCCCCGAGGTCACCGAGGACGGGGTCGCCGTGGTGGTCGCGGAGGACGCCCCCCGCACCAAGGCGAACCCGTACCCGAGGTGCACCGAGGTCACGGCCTTCGACATGAACACCGGGAAGGCCCGCTGGACGAAGTCCGTGGCACCGGGCGGCGGTGAGAAGGCCCGGTTCAAGGAGGTCAGCATCACCGGCACCACGGTCGCGGCGGGCTCGGGACTCGACGGCGGCGCGGCCTTCGACATCAGCGACGGCAAGGTCCTGTGGCAGCCCAAGGTCGACACGTGCGAGGACGTCGGCTACGCGGGCGGCGAGCAGCTGGTCGCGGTCCGCAAGTGCGGTGACTACGGCAACGAGAAGTTCGAGGTCCAGCTGCTCGACCCGAAGTCGGGCACGGTCAAGTGGAGTTACAAGCTCCCCTCGGGCATCGACAACGCCAAGGTCATCTCCACCAAGCCGGTCGTCTTCGGCGTGGACTCCGGAGAGATCACCTCGTCCGGCGCGACCGACATCTTCTCGATGGACGAGAGCGGCAAGCTGCGTACGAAGATCACGCTGGAGGACGGCAAGTACGAGCACGACTGCGGTGTGAACAAGATCCACGACTGCAAGTCGGTCGCGGTCGGCAACGACAGGCTGTACGTGCCGACCAAGCAGCACGAGGGCGGGGAGAAGTACTCCCGCGTCAACGAGATCGTGTCCTTCTCGCTGGCCACGGGCAAGTCCACGAGTGACCGCGCCGACGCGGGCGAGGGCTACGAGATCTTCCCGATCCGGATGGACGGCACGAACATCCTCGCGTACAAGAGCGGCCCCTACGACAAGGGCTCCCAGGTCGTCACCATCGACAGCAAGACCCTCAAGGAGACCAAGCTCCTGGAGACCCCGGCCACCGACCAGGTCCGCAGCGCGATCAGCGGAATGGTGCCCAAGTCGTCGGAGATGCGCTACACCGCCGGCCGGCTCTTCATGGCCGAGGACTTGATCAGCGCGCCCTACTCGGCCGACGAGAAGGACTACACGGCGATCGGATTCGGCGCGAAGTAGCGCGGGACCGCGTGCGCGGCTCCGGCCGGTGCGCCGGTACGCCTGCCGGGCGTCCGCCCGTCGATCACGGCTCCGCCCCTGCTCAGGGGCGGAGCCGTGCCCGTACCCCCCATCGCTCGCGAATACGAGGATTTTCGGTAATCCGGGGCAGTTCTCTCCAGTAGGGGAAGCGCAACGTCGAACAAGCGTGTAGCTTCCGGGGGATGGAGAGCCGGGGGGCTCCGAGCCATGGGGTACCAGTAGGGATCCTTGGGGGGACTGGGGGGTTGGGCTCGATGGGAGTGCGGCTCATGGTGGTCGACGACCACCGATTGCTCGCCGAGGCGCTGGCCTCGGCCCTGAAGCTGCGCGGACACCGCGTGCTGGCCGCGGCGGCGCCTGCCGCGGGAGCGGCGGAGCTGGTGATCACGAGGGCGCCGGAGGTGTGCCTGATCGGCACGGCCACACCGGCCGAACCGGGCATGTTCGACCCGGTGGTGAAGATCAAGCGGGAGCGGCCGCAGGTCGCGGTGCTGGTCCTGGGACCGGTGCCCAATCCGCGCGGGATCGCCGCGGCGTTCGCCGCGGGTGCCTCCGGGTACGTACGGCACGACGAGCGGATAGAGGGTGTCGAGCGGGCCATCATGAAGGCTCGCGCGGGGGAGGCGGCGGTGGCGCCGCAGCTCCTCCAGGGTGCCTTCAGCGAACTGCTCAACCCGGCCGCGCAGCCCGACGACGAGGGACAGCGACTGCTCCAGATGCTGACGCCCCGGGAGGTGGAGGTGCTGGTCCGGGTCGCGGACGGCGAGGACACCCGGCTGATCGCGGCCGGCATGGGCATAGCCCCGAGCACGGCCCGCACCCACGTCCAGCGGGTCCTGATGAAGCTGGGCGTGGGCTCCCGCCTGGAGGCCGCCGCGCTGGCGGCCCGCACGGGCCTGCTGGACCGCGCGGGCCCGGTCCCACCGCACGCGACGCCGGAGCCCCAGGACCGACCCGGGTAAGGGCGCCGTCCACGGGGGGTGCTGTCATCTGGGCCGGGACTGGTGCTGGTGCTGGGACTGCCGGCTGCGGGAGTTCACTTCGGCGAGGAGGGGGCTCAGCGACTCGTCCGGGGTGAGGGCGCGGAGGTGACCGGGGTCGGCGTCCCAGGCGCGCCCGACGAGGCCGTGCGCGCTCCCGGTCACTCGGCGACCCCCTTCCTGATCACATCCGCGAGCAGCAGGGCGATGGAGGCCGAGCACACGCCCAGGTGGACGAGCGCGTACTGGGCACCGAACGCACCCCGTCCGGTGTCTCCAGCCGCACCGACACACCGGTCACCCCGGCGTCGCGCAACGCGTCGGCGTCCCGCTGCAAGCCGGTGGTCGTGTCTCGGTTGTGGCCGCGGCCGGTATGCGCGGTGCGGGTGATCGGCATGGACCAACCGTAGGAACGCGCGTACCGGGCCGCCATCCGGTGTGCCTCAGACCTGGGCCGGGGTTTCCCTCCGTTCGTCCGCCGGGGGCGGCGGTGCCGTGGGGCGCAGCAGCAGCCAGGCGAGGAAGAACAGGCCGAGGGCCAGCATGCCCAGGCCCGTCCAGAGGTTGATGTTGACGCCCTCCGCCTTGTCGATGTCGGCGTCGGACGCGGTGATCCCGGCGATCGTCACGATGATCCCGTAGATCACGAAGAGGCCGCCGATGATGCGGCGGATGTCGAAGAGCCGGGCCGCGGTGGCCGACTTGCCCTCCAGCTCCGTGACCTGGCGGTGGACGTCGTGCTCGGAGTGTCCGGTGTGTTCGGGGTGTTCGGGGCGTGCGGGGCGGTCGTGCTCGTCGTACTGGTGGGACATGGGGGATCAGTCCTCCGGTCGGCAGAAGCGGAAGTCGTCGGTACGAGTCGTCGTCGGCAGGGGGCGTCGTCAGAAGGAGAAGGGGATGTAGCAGAGCGCCGCCAGGACGACCGCGCCCCAGCCGAGCAGCGCCGGCCTGCGGTACCAGACGTCGTCGCCCGCGCCGGCCGGCTCCTCCATGCCGGGGGAGCTGGACCCGTACACCAGCCCCCGCAGCTCCTCCGCCGGCTTCGGCGCGGTGAAGAGGGAGACGGCGAACATGACGACCGCGCCGGCCACGAACCCGGCGATCGCCGAGACGAAGTTGGCGCCCTGGTCGGAGGGGATGGAGATGATGTCCTGCTTGTAGAGGACGAAGTAGTTGACCATCGCGGCCGTGGTGCCGGCCAGCAGTCCCCAGAAGCCCGACTTCACCGACGCGCGCTTCCAGAACATGCCGACGATGAAGACGACGAACATCGGCACGTTGAAGAAGGAGAACAGCGTCTGGAGGTAGCTCATGATGTTCGAGAAGGAGGAGGCGAGGAACGCCGTGCCGATCGACGCCAGCACGCCGACGGCCGTGATGAGGCGGCCGAAGCGCACGTAGTACGCGTCCTCCTCGTCCCGCTTCACGTACTTGCCCCAGATGTCGTTGGTGAAGACCGTGTTGAAGGACGAGATGTTGGCCGCCATGCCCGCCATGAAGGCCGCCAGCAGACCCGTCACCGCGATGCCCAGGACACCGTTGGGGAGCAGGTCCTCCATCAGGTACGGGATCGCGTCGTTGTACTGGAGGTCGGAGCCGGCCGTGCCGATCTTCGGGACGAGCACCGCCGCGACCAGGCCGGGGATCATCACCAGGAAGACGATGAAGATCTTCGGGAACGCGGCGATGAGCGGGGTGCGCTGGGCCGCGGACAGGTTCTTCGCGGACAGGGCGCGCTGCACCTCGGCGAAGTTGGTCGTCCAGTAGCCGAACGAGAGCACGAAACCGAGCCCGAGCACGATGGTCAGCCAGTTGGCGCCCAGCGGGTTGTCGCTGCCGATGCCGGTGCCGCCCCACGCGGTGGTGAAGTCACCGCCGTGGCCCGCCGTCAGCGAGTCGGTCAGACCGTCCCAGCCGCCGACCTTCTTCAGGCCGAGGATCGTGAGCGGGATGAGCGCGGCGAGGATGACGAAGAACTGCAGCACCTCGTTGTAGATCGCGGACGACAGACCACCGAGGGTGATGTACGCGAGCACGAAGGCGCCCGCGACGACGATCGACACCCACTCCGGCCAGCCGAGCAGCGCCTCGACGACGATGGCGAGCGCGTAGAGGTTCACGCCCGCGATGAGGACCGCGGCGAAGGCGAACAGCACGGAGCTGAGCAGGTGCGCCCCCCGGTCGAAGCGCAGCAGCAGGAACTCGGGGACCGATCTGACCTTCGAGCCGTAGTAGAAGGGCATCATCACCAGGCCCAGGAAGACCATGGCGGGGATGGCGCCGATCCAGTACCAGTGCACGGTGTAGACGCCGTACTGGGCGCTGTTGGCGGCCATGCCCAGGATCTCGGTCGCGCCGAGGTTGGCGGCGACGAAGGCCAGTCCGGTCACCCAGGCGGGCAGCGAACGCCCGGAGAGGAAGAAGTCGAGGCTGGTCCTCACCGAGCGGCGGGCGGCGAACCCGATGCCGAGCACGACGACGAAGTAGATCGCCAGGATCGTGTAGTCGAGCCAGTTGGTGGGGAGCCGCAGCTCCGCCGCCAGGTGCGTGGGCGGCGCGACGGTGGAAGGTGTGGGGGTCTGCATGGAGCGCTCACTTCACTTGGTGCTTTGTCCGGTGCTTTGTCTGGTGCTCTTTGCTTGGTGCTCTTTGTTTGTTTCTGGTGATGACGTGCGTGGGGAATTGTGGTTTGATGTGTTCGGTTCTGTTTATTGCTCTGTTGGTTGGTTTGATCGGGTAGTGATGGGGAGTCCGGCGTGAAGAAGACCTCGACCCGGCTGGCCGACGGTCGTGAGCTCATCTACTACGACTCGCGCGACGACACGGTGCGCGACGCGGTGGACCGGCGCCCACTGGACCGGACGGTCACCACATCGGAGGTACGGCACGACCCGCTGCTCGGTGACGCGGTGGCCGTCGCCTCGCACCGGCAGGGCCGCACCTACCACCCGCCGGCCGACGAATGCCCGCTGTGCCCCTCCGAGGGCGACCGGCTCAGCGAGATCCCCGACTCCTCGTACGACGTCGCGGTGTTCGAGAACCGCTTCCCGTCACTGGCCGGGGACGCCGGGCGCTGCGAGGTCGTCTGCTTCACCTCGGACCACGACGCGTCCTTCGCCCGGCTCACCGAGGAGCAGGTCGGCCTGGTCCTGGACGCGTGGACCGACCGCACCGCCGAGCTGTCCCACCTGCCCTCCGTGGAGCAGGTGTTCTGCTTCGAGAACCGCGGCGCGGAGATCGGCGTCACCCTCGGACACCCGCACGGGCAGATCTACGCGTACCCCTTCACCACACCCCGCACGGCCCTGATGCTCCGCTCGCTCGCGGCGCACAAGGAGGCCGCGGGCGGGGAGAACCTCTTCGACGCCGTGCTGGAGCGTGAACTCGCCGGCGAGCGGATCGTCCTGGAGACCGAGCACTGGGTGGCCTTCGTGCCGTACGCGGCGCACTGGCCGTACGAGGTGCACCTGTACCCGCGCCGTCGTGTGCCCGACCTGCTGGGCCTGGACGAGGGGGCGCGCACAGAGTTCCCCAAGGTCTATCTGGAACTGTTGAGGCGCTTCGACCGGATCTTCGGCGAAGGTGAGCCTCCGACGCCGTACATCTCGGCCTGGCACCAGGCGCCGTTCGGCACGCTGGAGGAGTTCGACGGTGTGGTGCGCGAGGACTTCGCCCTCCACCTCGAGCTTTTCACCATTCGCCGTACTTCCGGCAAGCTGAAGTTCCTCGCGGGTTCCGAGTCCGGCATGAGCGTGTTCATCAACGACGTGCCGCCGGAGGCCGCGGCCCAGCGACTGCGAGAGGTAGCGAGTCAATGAGTGGGAAGTACCTGGTCACCGGCGGTGCGGGTTATGTGGGCAGCGTGGTCGCGCAGCACCTGCTGGAGGCGGGCCACGAGGTGACCGTCCTCGACAACCTCTCCACCGGCTTCCGTGAGGGCGTCCCCGCGGGCGCCTCGTTCATCGAGGGCGACATCCGCGACGCCGCCAAGTGGCTGGACCCCTCCTTCGACGCGGTGCTCCACTTCGCCGCGTTCTCGCAGGTCGGCGAGTCGGTCGTGAAGCCCGAGAAGTACTGGGACAACAACGTCGGCGGCACGATGGCCCTGCTCGCGGCGATGCGCGCGGCGGACGTCCGCAGGCTGGTCTTCTCCTCCACGGCGGCGACGTACGGCGAGCCGGAGACCACCCCGATCGTCGAGTCCGCGCCGACGGCGCCCACGAACCCGTACGGCGCCTCGAAGCTCGCCGTCGACCACATGATCACGGGCGAGGCGGCGGCGCACGGGCTGGCCGCCGTCTCGCTGCGCTACTTCAACGTGGCGGGCGCGTACGGCACCTGCGGTGAGCGGCACGACCCCGAGTCGCATCTGATCCCGCTCGTCCTCCAGGTCGCCCAGGGCCGCCGCGACGCCATCTCGGTCTACGGCGACGACTACCCGACACCGGACGGCACCTGCGTACGCGACTACATCCACGTGGCCGACCTCGCCGAGGCCCACCTGCTGGCGGTCGCCGCCGCGCGGCCCGGCGAGCACCTGATCTGCAACCTGGGCAACGGCAACGGCTTCTCGGTCCGCGAGGTGATCGAGACCGTCCGCCGGGTGACCGGACACCCGATCCCCGAGGTCGCGGCCCCGCGCCGGGCGGGCGACCCGGCGACCCTGGTCGCCTCCGCCGCCACGGCCCGCGAACGGCTCGGCTGGAACCCGTCCCGCGCGGATCTCGCGGACATCGTCGCGGACGCATGGGAGTTCGCGCAGAACATCGCGGAGCAGAGCGCCGCGAAGGTGGAGGGGCACTAGTGGGGGCACAGCAGGAAGCCGGGCAGGCGGTTCAGCGGGTCCGGGACGGATTCGAGCGGTTGTACGGGACGGCCCCCGAGGGGATCTGGGCGGCTCCCGGCCGGGTCAACCTGATCGGTGAGTACACCGACTTCAACGAGGGCTTCGTCATGCCGCTCGCACTGCCGCACACGGCGGTCGCCGCGGTCTCGCGCCGCGACGACGGCGTACTGCGCCTGCACTCGGCCGACATCGAGGGCCCGGTCGTCGAACTGCACGTCGACACCCTGACGCCGCTGACGAACACCAGCTGGGCGGCGTATCTCGCAGGCGTCGTCTGGGTGCTGCGCGCGGCCGGGCACACCGTCACCGGCGCGGACATCCACCTCGCGTCGACCGTCCCGACGGGCGCGGGCCTGTCCTCCTCGGCGGCGCTCGAAGTCGTGACGGCCCTGGCCCTGAACGACCTGTTCGAGCTCGGCCTCACCGGGCCCGAGCTGGCGCGGATCGCGCAGCGGGCCGAGAACGACTTCGTGGGCGTGCCCTGCGGGATCATGGACCAGACGGCGTCCGCCTGCTCCACGGAGGGCCACGCCCTCCACCTCGACTGCCGTGACCTGTCGATCCGGCAGGTCCCCTTCGACCTGCCCTCCCAGGGACTGCAGCTCCTGGTGGTGGACAGCCGCGTCAAGCACGCGCTGGGCGACGGGGCGTACGCGGAGCGGCGGGAGGGCTGCGAGGAGGGCGCCCGGCAACTCGGCATCCCCTTCCTGCGGGACCTCCCGTACGAGGACCTCGACGCGGCGCTCGCCCGCCTCTCGGACGAGCGGGTACGCCGCTACGTACGCCATGTCGTGTCCGACGACCACCGGGTGGACGAGGTCATCGCGCTGCTCGACGCGGGGGACGTCCGCGGGATCGGCCCCGTCCTGACGGCCGGGCACGCCTCGCTCCGTGACGACCTGCGGATCTCCTGCCCGGAGCTGGACCTCGTCGTCACCACGGCCAACCAGGCGGGGGCGCTCGGCGCGCGGATGACGGGGGGCGGGTTCGGGGGCTCGGCGGTCGTCCTGGTCGAGACGGCGGACGCGGACACGGTGACGAAAGCGGTGACGGAGGCGTTCGCGACGGCGGGCTACACGGCACCACGGGTGTTTCCTGCGGTGCCTTCGGAGGGGGCGCGGCGGGTGGGGTGAGCGGGTGCGGGTCCGGTGGGGGCTGGTCGCGCAGTTCCCCGCGCCCCTGAAAAGCGGGGCTTCGCCCCGGCTTTTCAGCGCCGCCCGGCCGGGGGTTGGGTTTTTCAGCCCGTCCGGCGTTTGAGGACGAGCGCGTTCAGCGCGATGCGGGGGGCTGGGGGCGGAGCCCCCAGGGATGGGACGGGTAGGGGCGGCGGGGGCGAAAGAAGGCCGGTCAGGGCAGGCGCTTCGTCAGGGTGTACTCCGTGACCCCCGGCGGGTAGTCGGGGATCGCGCACACCACCTCGTACCCCTGCTTCCGGTAGAACTCGGGCGCCTGGAAGTCCCACGTCTCCAGGCGGGCGCCACGGCACCCCCGTGACGAACAAGCCAGATTTTCCGCCCGCGACAGCAGCAGCGAGCCGAGCCCGGCCCCCCGCTGCCGTTCGTCGACCCACAGATGGGCGACATGCAGCCACGTCGCCCACGTGTGCCCGACCAGCCCGCCCACCACCCCACCACCCGGCTCCACCGCCCAGACCTGGAGCGGACGTTCCCGTTCACCAGGCGTTCCGCGCAGAGAACGCAGCACGGGAGAGCCGGCGAAGTTGGCCTCCCGTAGCCGAGCCCGTAGGAATTGGCTACGTTCCTTGTCGACTTCTGTCTCAATACGAAACATACGGCTCACCATAAACGCGCTGGCCAATCAGTTCTGCAAATCACCTTCCGCTCCTGCCGCACGGCCTTACCCTGTTGAACAGCACCGGTGGGGGCCGGTGTTGATCAGGGGGCGAGACAGTCGGGTACGACGCCCGAAGTGGGGGTAAGCAGTCCAGCACGGCGGCGGCCGTGCGGCTGCGGCACCCCGTTTTCCGAGTCGACAGGAGGCTCGGGATCACCTCGGGCGCCGTACCTGCGCCGGTCCGTCCCCCGACCAGTGGGGGTTTCAGTGGTTCGCATCCGTGTTCTGGTCGTCGACGACCACCGTATCTTCGCCGAGTCGCTCGCCGCAGCCCTGGCTGCCGAGCCCGACGTCGACGTCTCCGCCGCAGGCAGCGGCCCGGCCGCACTGCGCTGCCTGGAGCGGGCGATAGCGGAAGGCCGCAGATTCGACGTGCTGCTCGTCGACGCCGACCTCGGCGGCAACGTACCGGGCGCCCGCCCGGCCGTGCCCGTGCACGACAACAACGAAGAAGGCCTGGTCGACGGCATCTCGCTGGTGGCGGGCGTCCGTTCGGGCCAGCCCGGTGTCCGTACCGTCGTGCTCGCCGAGAAGGACGATCCGCGCCGCGCGGCCCTCGCCCTGCAGGCCGGTGCCTCGGGCTGGGTCGCCAAGGACTGCTCGCTGTCCCGGCTGCTGACCGTCATCCGGGGCGTGCTCCGGGACGAGACGCATCTGCCGCCCGCCCTGCTCACCGGCGTGCTGCGCGAACTGACCGCGGCCCGCAAGCACCGCACCGAGAGCGAGCGGCTGGTGGAGTCGCTGACGCCGCGCGAGCGCGAGGTGCTGCGCTGCATGGTGGCCGGACTGGGGCGAAAAGCGGTCGCCGAGCGGCTGTTCCTCTCCCCGCACACGGTCCGCACCCATATGCAGAACGTGCTGGGGAAGCTGGGCGTGCACTCGACCCTCGCGGCCGTGGCGCTCGCCCGCCGCGCCGGCGTCGGCCCGGTCGACCTAACCGGGGATGTTGTCGAACGGGGCGGTCAACTGGCGTAGCAGGGCGGCGAGTTCACCACGCTGGGCACCGCTGAGCTCCGCGAGGATCGCCCGCTCCTGGTCGAGGAGCCCGGCGAGTGCCTGGTCGGCGCGGTCGCGGCCCTCCTCGGTGAGGCGCACGAGCACGCCGCGCCGGTCACTGGGGTCGGGCAGCCGCTCGACCAGGCTCTTCTTCGCGAGCCGGTCGATACGGTTCGTCATCGTGCCCGACGTGACGAGGGTCTGCGTGAGGAGCTGACCGGGGGAGAGCTGGTACGGGACTCCGGCGCGCCTCAGTGAGGTGAGCACGTCGAACTCCCACGGCTCCAGAGCGTGCTCGGCGAACGCTATCCGCCGTGCGCGGTCCAGATGCCGCGCCAGCCTGCTCACGCGGCTGAGTACCTCGAGTGGTTCCACGTCGAGGTCGGGGCGCTCCCGGCGCCATGCTGCGACCAGCCGATCGACCTCGTCCTCCATGGCGATCAGTGTAGTGGTTGTGTCGACATGAAGTCTCTTGATGTGGAGTCTCTTGACGTCAAGAGACTTTCGGTGTGAGGGTGGGTGCACGGCTCGTCGACGAGGTCGGCCGGGCCGCACCACGACGACCCGAGGAGGCCCCCGATGCCCGCCGCCACCACTCCCACCTGGGACCCGGGCCAGTACCTGCGGCACGCGGAGCACCGCGCCCGCCCCTTCGCCGAGCTGATCGGCCGGATCCCCTTCCTGCCCGGCGCCCCGGCCCGCATCGCCGACCTGGGCTGCGGACCCGGCAACGTCACCACCCGGCTCGCCGAGCGCTGGCCCGACGCGCACATCACGGGGTACGACAACTCCCCGGAGATGCTCGCCAGGGCCGAGACGCACGCGGGCCCCACGGCGGGCGGCGGCCGCCTCGACTTCGCTCACGCGGACCTCGCGGACTGGACGCCCACCGAGGCGTACGACCTGATCGTGTCGAACGCGGCGCTGCACTGGGTGCCCGGACACCTGGAGGCCTTCGGGCCCTGGCTCGACGCGGTGGCCCCGGGCGGCACGTTCGCCTTCCAGGTGCCGAACAACATCGACGCGCCGCTGCACGCCCTGATGCGCGAACTCGCCGCCTCCGCGCGCTGGAGGGGCCGCCTGGCCGGAGTCCTGCGGAGCGAGGACTCGGTGCACGCGCCGCTCGTCTACCTGGACCGGCTGGCGCGGCTCGGCTGTGAGGTGGATGTGTGGGAGACGACGTACATGCAGCTCCTGGCGGGCGAGGACCCCGTGCTCGACTGGTCGAAGGGCACCGGGATGCGGCCCGCGCTCACGGCTCTCGCCGACGACCCGGAGGCGGCGGACGCCTTCACGGTCGAATACCGGGACCTGCTGCGCACGGCCTACCCGACGGCCCCGTACGGCACGGTCCTGCCGTTCCGGCGGCTGTTCGCCGTGGCGAGGAAGGCCGGCTGACCGGATGCTCACCGCCGTCGACCACGTCCAGCTCGCCGCCCCGCCCGGGTCCGAGGACGCGCTGCGGGCGTACTACGTCGACGTCCTCGGCATGACCGAGGTCACCAAGCCGCCCGTCCTCGCCGCGCGCGGGGGCTGCTGGTTCCGGGCGGGCGGGGCGGTCCGGCTGCACCTGGGGATCGAGGAGGACTTCCGTCCCGCGAGGAAGGCGCACCCGGGCCTGCGGGTCACGGGTATCGAGGCGTACGCCGCCCGGCTCGCCGCCCATGGAGCGACGGTCACCTGGGACGACCTGCTTCCGGGCCACCGCCGCTTCTACTCGGAGGACCCGGTGGGCAACCGGCTGGAGTTCTTGAAGCCGTTGCCGATCTCCCGAGTCACACGCGGGCGTACCGGCCGTTTCCATGGCGTGCCAGCGTGCGGACACGCCACGGCTCCGTGGTGCGTCAGCGCCACTCGGGGAGGATGTTGCCCAGTTGCTTCAACAGGTCCCAGTTCTGCGGCTTCATTCGCGGATCGTCCCACTCCGCGCCGCGGGCCACCCAGTAGCCGCGGATCTCACGTACCTGGGACAGGTTGTCGTCGCCGATCCCCGACTCGGTGGCACAACAGGGGCAGATGACGTACCGCGGCGCACCGTACTCATCCCAGAGGGGTGTCTTCCCGTCGTCCAGCCCGCAGACACGACAAACCGTCTCCGCGGGGACCTTCATGTTCTCTTCGGGCTGCACTTACCGGATCTCCGTTCCGCGGCCAGGTTCCTTGAGCCAGTCTTCCAAGCTTCCCGTGTAGCCGTTGGGGTGGCCGGCGTTACGTGGCTGTGGCTTGTACATCGTCTGAGGGATCCCATCCGGCGTGAACGCGGACCATGTCTTGCTGCCGCTGTCGAACACCTCGACGGATCCGCCGTTCTGCTGGTAAACGCGGTAGCCAGGGACCGGCTGGCCGTTCTTGATGGCGCTGCGGCCCAGCGCGCTGTACCGATGGGCGAGTTGGACATACTCCGAAACCGAGGAGAGTTCGGGGAACTCCGCCTTATGCCTGGACCCGTAGTCGGCAGCGTTTTGGCTGTTCGAGAAGCCCTTTCTCGGGTTCGCGGTCCATACGTGTGGCACCTTGCCGTCGGCACGCATGGCCTTGGCGAACGCCTCCACCGCAGAAATGCCGGTCTTGCCTCACTTGCCGCCTGTGGCGCCCCAGCCGACGATCGGGATGGCTGCGGCGCAAGACAGGCTGGAATTGAGGGCGTCGCCCTCGACTCCGTACCAGCCGCAGTTCAGCAGGTCGAAGGCTTCGCCCGCCGAGGCGCGGGAGCGCGGCGCCACCCGGGTCAGGCCGTTCTTCACCGTCACGAACGACCTGGCGCTCGGGGCCCGCGACATCATGGAGCGGTAGCCCTCAGGGAGTGCGGCCCAGGTGGGTGACGAGGATGCGGATCACGGTGTCGTCGATGACGTAGAGGACGCGGTAGTCGCCGACGCGGAGGCGTCGGAGGTTGGGAGAACCGTAGGCGGTCGACCCTGCTGGACGAGGGTCGTGGGCCAGCTTGTCGACGGTGTCCAGGAGCAGGACGAGGCCGTTCGGATCCTCTTCGAGGAATCGGGCTGCGGAGTTGAGAGCGTGTGGCTCGAAGGTGATTTCGTAGGTCACTTCTGTTCGAGCCCCAGTCGCCTGCGTACCTCTGCCATGGGGATACCGGGCTCAACCGTTCCGGCGGCTTCACGTCGCTGATAGTCGGCGACCGCCAGCGCATCCTCCAGGTCCTCTATGACCTGAGGGGAGACGAGCAGCGCGGCCACGTGGCCGTGGTCCGTGAGGGCGATGGTCTCCCGGCCGTGGGCCGCCCGCCGGACCAGGTCGCCGAGCTGGGAACGGGCCGCGCTGATCGCAATCTCAGTCATGGCTATATAGATACCACAAGGTTGACCTTGTGGTTGGTTCGTTAATTCTTTCGGCGGCCTATCAGGCGCGGCTTCGCCTCCAGGCCGTCCAGGCCGTGCCACGCCAGGTTCACCAGATGGGCCGCCACCTCCGCCTTCTTCGGGCGGCGTACGTCCACCCACCACTGGCCGGTGAGCGCGACCATGCCGACCAGGGCCTGGGCGTACAGCGGGGCGAGCTTCGCGTCGAAGCCGCGGCGCTTGAACTCGCGGCCCAGGATGTCCTCCACCTGCGTGGCGATGTCCGAGATCAGCGACGCGAAACTGCCCGTGGACTGCGGGATCGGGGAGTCGCGGACCAGGATGCGGAAGCCGTCCGTGTACTCCTCGATGTAGTCCAGGAGGGCGAACGCCGCCTGTTCGCACAGCTCGCGGGGGTGGCCCGCGGTGAGGGAGCTCGTCACCCCGTCCAGGAGACGGCGCATCTCCCGGTCCACCACCACCGCGTACAGGCCCTCCTTGCCGCCGAAGTGCTCGTACACGACCGGCTTGGAGACACCGGCCTTCGCCGCGATCTCCTCCACCGACGTCGCCTCGAAACCCTTCGCGGCGAACAGCGTGCGGCCGATCTCCAGCAACTGGGCCCGCCGCTCCGCACCGGTCATCCGGGTGCGGCGGACGCGCCGCGGCTTTTCATTGCTGGGTGCGCTGGAGTCGGCCACGCCGTCAATCATGCCGCCTCGGCGGCCTTCGCCCTGCGTCGGGAGCCCTTCCCGTCCGGGTTGCGACGGGAATCGATACGCGAGCGTGACGGCCAGCGCACGTCGTACGCCCACCCGAACCGCTCGAACCAGCGGATCAGCCGGGCCGAGGAGTCCACCTGGCCGCGCTCCACACCGTGCCGGGCCGACGTCGGGTCCGCGTGGTGCAGGTTGTGCCAGGACTCGCCGCAGGACAGCACGGCCAGCCACCACACGTTCCCCGAGCGGTCACGCGACTTGAACGGGCGCTTGCCCACCGCGTGGCAGATCGAGTTGATCGACCAGGTGACGTGGTGCAGCAGCGCCACCCGCACCAGCGAGCCCCAGAAGAAGCCCGTGAACGCGCCCCACCAGGACATCGTCACCAGACCGCCGATCAGCGCGGGCAGCATCAGGGACAGGCCCGCCCACAGGAGGAACTGGCGCGAGATCGTGCGCAGCGCGTTGTCCTTGATCAGGTCCGGCGCGTACTTCTCCTGCGGCGTCTGCTCCTCATCGAACATCCATGCGATGTGTGCCCACCACAGGCCCTTCATCAGCGCCGGGACCGTCTCACCGAAACGCCACGGCGAATGCGGATCACCCTCCGCGTCGGAGAACTTGTGATGCTTGCGGTGATCCGCCACCCAGCGGACCAGCGGCCCCTCGACCGCCATCGAACCGGCGATCGCCAGCGCGATCCGCAACGGGCGCTTCGCCTTGAAGGCGCCGTGCGTGAAATACCGGTGGAAACCGATCGTGATGCCGTGGCAGCCCAGGTAGTAGAAGAACACCAGCAGACCCAGGTCCAGCCAGCTCACGCCCCAGCCCCAGGCCAGCGGCACGGACGCGAGAACGGCCAGGAACGGGACCGTGATGAAGAGGAGGAGAGTGATCTGCTCGATCGAACGCTTCTGCTCGCCGCCCAGCGTGGCGGAGGGGAATGAGGAGGAGTCGTCGTCGGGCGCCTTCGGGGCGTCATCGATCACATCGGAACTCGGCATGGGGCGTCCCCTGGGGAGTCGAGGAGTGTGAGTGTGGGCCGGTAACCGCACCCGCGTGGCCGGTAACCGCACCAGCGGATAGCCGGAAACAGTGCCTACGGTTCCGTAACCTACGGCATCGTAAGTATGACAGCGCGTTGCCCGGGGGCAAGAGCCCAAGAGACCGCGCCACCGGACGGACACCTATCCTTGGTCTCGTTCGGACAGCGCGGTCCGCTCTGTTCCATTCCCGTATGCCCAGCCGCCGACGCGGCGCACGCCGCCACGGGCCGACGGGTTCCCCTCCAGACGAGCTTCAACACTGCAAGGAGCCGCACCTGTGAGCAGTGCCGACGACCAGACCACGACAACCGGCAGTGAGCTGCGCGCCGACATCCGCCGCCTCGGAGACCTGCTCGGCGAGACCCTCGTACGGCAAGAGGGACCCGAGCTCCTCGAACTGGTCGAGAAGGTCCGCCGCCTCACCCGCGAGGACGGCGAAGCCGCCGCCGAACTGCTGCGCGGCACGGAACTGGAGACCGCGGCCAAACTGGTCCGCGCCTTCTCCACCTACTTCCACCTGGCCAACGTCACCGAACAGGTCCACCGCGGCCGCGAACTGCGCGCCCGCCGAGCAGCCGAAGGCGGACTCCTCGCCCGGACGGCCGACCGCCTCAAGGACGCCGACCCCGAACACCTGCGCGCCAGCGTCAAGAACCTCAACGTCCGCCCCGTCTTCACCGCACACCCCACCGAAGCGGCCAGACGCTCCGTCCTCAACAAGCTGCGCCGCATCGCCGCCCTGCTGGAGACCCCGGTCATCGAAGCCGACCGGCGCCGCTACGACACCCGTCTGGCCGAGAACATCGACCTCGTCTGGCAGACCGACGAGCTGCGCGTCGTACGCCCCGAACCCGCCGACGAGGCCCGCAACGCCATCTACTACCTCGACGAACTCCACGCGGGCGCCGTCGGAGACGTCCTGGAGGACCTCACCGCCGAACTCGAACGCGTCGGCGTCCAGCTCCCCGAAGAGACCCGCCCCCTCACCTTCGGCACCTGGATCGGCGGCGACCGCGACGGCAACCCCAACGTGACCCCCCAGGTCACCTGGGACGTCCTCATCCTCCAGCACGAACACGGCATCAACGACGCCCTGGAACTGATCGACGAACTCCGCGGCTTCCTCTCCAACTCCATCCGCTACACCGGCGCCACCGAGGAACTGCTCGCCTCCCTCCGGACCGACCTGGAACGGCTGCCCGAGATCAGCCCCCGCTACAAGCGCCTCAACGCCGAAGAGCCCTACCGCCTCAAGGCCACCTGCATCCGGCAGAAGCTGGAGAACACCAAGCAGCGCCTCGCCAAGGGCATCCCCCACGAGGACGGCCGCGACTACCTCGGCACCGCCGAACTGCTGCAGGACCTCACCCTCATCCAGACCTCCCTGCGCGCACACCGCGGCGCCCTCTTCGCCGACGGCCGCATGAACCGCACCATCCGCACCCTCGCCGCCTTCGGCCTCCAGCTCGCCACCATGGACGTACGCGAACACGCCGACGCCCACCACCACGCGCTCGGCCAGCTCTTCGACCGGCTCGGCGAGGAATCCTGGCGCTACGAGGACATGCCGCGCGAATACCGGCACAAGCTCCTCGCCAAGGAACTGCGCTCCCGCCGGCCCCTCGGCCCCACCCCCGCACCGCTCGACGCCGCCGGAGCGAAGACCCTCGGCGTCTTCGAGACCGTCAAGAGGGCACTCAAGGTCTTCGGACCCGAGGTCATCGAGTCCTACATCATCTCCATGTGCCAGGGCGCCGACGACGTCTTCGCCGCCGCCGTACTCGCCCGCGAGGCCGGACTCCTCGACCTGCACGCCGGCTGGGCCAAGATCGGCATCGTCCCCCTCCTGGAGACGACCGACGAACTCAAGGCCGCCGACACCATCCTCGAAGACATGCTCTCCGACCCGTCCTACCGACGGCTCGTGGCCCTGCGCGGAGACGTGCAGGAAGTCATGCTCGGCTACTCCGACTCCTCCAAGTTCGGCGGCATCACCACCTCCCAGTGGGAGATCCACCGCGCCCAGCGCCGACTGCGCGACGTCGCCCACCGCTACGGCGTACGCCTGCGCCTCTTCCACGGCCGCGGCGGCACCGTCGGCCGCGGCGGCGGCCCCTCCCACGACGCGATCCTCGCCCAGCCCTGGGGCACCCTCGAAGGTGAGATCAAGGTCACCGAACAGGGCGAGGTCATCTCCGACAAGTACCTCGTACCGTCCCTGGCCCGCGAGAACCTGGAACTGACCGTCGCGGCCACCCTCCAGGCCTCCGCCCTGCACACCGCACCCCGCCAGTCCGACGAGGCCCTCGCCCGCTGGGACGCCGCCATGGACGTCGTCTCCGACGCCGCCCACGCCGCCTACCGCGCCCTCGTCGAGGACCCCGACCTGCCGACGTACTTCCTCGCCTCCACACCGGTCGACCAGCTCGCCGACCTGCACCTGGGCTCACGGCCCTCCCGCCGCCCCGGCTCGGGCGTCTCGCTCGACGGACTGCGCGCCATCCCGTGGGTGTTCGGCTGGACCCAGTCACGGCAGATCGTCCCCGGCTGGTTCGGCGTCGGAGCCGGCCTCAAGGCACTGCGCGAAGCCGGCCTCGACAGCGTCCTGAACGAAATGCACGAACAGTGGCACTTCTTCCGCAACTTCATCTCCAACGTCGAGATGACCCTCGCCAAGACCGACCTGCGGATCGCCGGCCACTACGTCGACACCCTCGTCCCCGACGAGCTCAAGCACGTGTTCACCACCATCCAGGCCGAACACGAACTCACCGTCCGCGAAGTGCTGCGCATCACCGGCGAACCCGAACTCCTCGACGCCCACCCGGTCCTCAAGCAGACCTTCACCATCCGCGACGCCTACCTGGACCCCATCTCCTACCTCCAGGTGGCACTCCTCAAGCGCCAGCGCGACGCCGCGGCGGCCGGCTCCGAGGCCGACCCGCTGCTGTCCCGCGCCCTGCTCCTCACCGTCAACGGCGTCGCGGCGGGCCTGCGCAACACCGGCTGACCGGCCCGCGTACGACCGGCCCGCACAGCGCAGAAGGCGCCCGCGCGACCCGAACAGGGTCGTGCGGGCGCCTTCCGGCGTTCACGGAGGTACGCGGCCCCGGGATCAGAGCGCCAGGAACGCCGCCGTGACCAGCGCAAGACCCGCACCGCCCAGCACCCACCCCAGCCGGCTCAACCGCAGCCCACCCGCCACCACCACCGAGGCGAGCATCATCGCGCCGCCCAACGGCACCCACGCGTACAGCAGACCACCCGTGCCCGTACGGACCACGTCATCGGTACCCGGCTTCACGACAACCGTGTACGTACGGCCCTTGTCCACCGCCACATCACTGTCGAGAACCACCACATCCCGCGCCGTCGACCCCTCCGACACCGGCCGGTACGGACCCGTGCAGCGCCCCTCGGCACACTTGGTGACCGTCATCGTGCCGCGCTCACGCCCCTGGGCCAGCACCACGTGCTGGGCCGTCCCCCAGGAAGCCCACACACCCGCGATCAGGATCAGCACCGCGACCGTACCCATCGCCGCGAGCTGCCCGAACCGCAGCGCGGCGACCGAGCTCCGACGGGCTGGTTTCCGACCGGCCGGATTCCGATCAGCCGGATTCCGACGGGAGGCATGGGACGGCATGGCGGCGATCCTTGGCCATGCCCCCGCACCCGGTCAACTCGAACAGCGCTCAGGAAGCGACAAGTCCCGCATTGTGCGGACCTGTCGACCACCCCGACGACCACCGCACGACACCGCTCACGAGTTGTACGTCGACTGCGCCCGCTCCAGACCCTCGATCACCAGAGCCTCCGTCGCGTCCGCCGCGCGGTCCACGAAGTAGTCCAGCTCCTTGCGCTCCGCCGACCCGAAGTCCTTCAGAACGAAATCAGCCACCTGCATACGGCCCGGCGGCCGCCCGATACCGAAACGCACCCGGTGATAGTCGGGACCCATCGCCTTCGTCATCGACTTCAGACCGTTGTGACCGTTGTCGCCGCCGCCCAGCTTCAGCCGCAGCACCCCGTAGTCGATGTCCAGCTCGTCATGGACCGCCACGACGTTCGCCGTCGGCACCTTGTAGAAATCACGCAACGCCGTCACCGGGCCACCCGACAGGTTCATGTACGACATCGGCTTGGCCAGGATCACCCGGCGGTTCAGCGGACCCGGCGGCCCGATCCGCCCCTCGATCACCTGGGCCTGGGCCCGGCCCGCCCGCTTGAACTTCCCGCCGACCCGCCCCGCCAGCAGGTCCGCCACCATGAAACCCACGTTGTGCCGGTTCATGGCGTACTCGGGGCCGGGATTGCCGAGCCCCACGATCAGCCAGGGGGCACCCGGCTCCGACGATGCTTGCGAGGTCACGTCCGTTGCTCCCATGGGTCCTTGGCGTCCTTGGCGTCCTTGACCGGTCGTTCTCCGCCGGCAGTCCTCGACCGGCGGACACACACCGGCCGCCACCCCCGAAGGAGCGGCGGCCGGCGAACAGCGATCCGGTACGGATCAGGCCTCGGCGGCCTCGTCCGAAGCGTCGTCCGCGGGCTCCTCCGACTGCGCGGCCAGAACCTGCAGCACGACGGCGTCCTCGTCGGTGACCAGCGTCGTGCCCTCGGGCAGCGGGATGTCCTTCGCGAGGATGGCCGCACCGGCCTCCAGGCCCTCGATCGACACGGTGACCGACTCGGGGATGTGCGTCGCCTCGGCCTCGACCGTCAGCGTGCTCAGCACGTGCTCGAGCAGGAAGGAACCCGGAGCCAGGTCACCCTCGGTGTGCACGTACACCTCGACGCTGACCTTCTCGCCGCTCTTCACCAGCAGCAGGTCGACGTGCTCCAGGAAACCCTTGATGGCGTCACGCTGGACGGCCTTCGGGATCGCCAGCTGGGTCTTGCCCTCGATGTCCAGGGTCAGCAGGACGTTCGGGGTACGCAGCGCGAGCTGCAGCTGGTGACCCGGCAGCGTGATGTGGACCGGCTCGCCACCGTGCCCGTACACAACGGCGGGAACCTTGCTCTCACGGCGGATGCGGCGCGCGGCACCCTTGCCGAACTCGGTGCGGGTCTCGGCGGCGAGCTTGACCTCGGGCATAGTCACTCCTCGTAGAACAGGGGAAGCAGGGGAAGAAAGTCACCCGGCCACACCATCGGCCTGCTACGAAGAGCGCGTCGATAACGGACCGCCGCACCGAAACAGTGCGGCCTCCCTCGCCGAGCAACTGTCACAGCTTACGCGGCGGGGAGGCCGTACAAGAAATCGATCTACGCGGACCCGCTACTCGTCGAAGAGGCTGGTCACCGAACCGTCCTCGAAGACCTCACGCACCGCGTTCGCGATCGTCGGAGCGATCGACAACACCGTGATCTTGTCCAGCTCCAGCTCACCCGGGGTGGGCAAGGTGTCCGTGAAGATGAACTCACTGACCTTCGAGTTCATCAGCCGGTCCGCCGCCGGACCCGACAGCACACCGTGCGTCGCCGTCACGATGACGTCCTCCGCACCGTGCGCGAACAGCGCGTCCGCCGCGGCACAGATCGTGCCACCCGTGTCGATCATGTCGTCGACCAGGACACAGACCCGGCCCTCGACGTCACCGACGACCTCGTGCACCGTCACCTGGTTCGCGATGTCCTTGTCGCGCCGCTTGTGCACGATCGCCAGCGGCGCGCCCAGCCGGTCGCACCAGCGGTCCGCGACCCGCACCCGGCCGGCGTCCGGAGACACCACCGTGAGCTTCGAACGGTCCACCTTGTGGCCCACGTAGTCCGCGAGCAGCGGCAGCGCGAACAGATGATCCACCGGGCCGTCGAAGAAGCCCTGGATCTGGTCGGTGTGCAGATCGACCGTCAGGAGGCGGTCCGCACCGGCCGTCTTCAGCATGTCGGCGATCAGACGCGCCGAGATCGGTTCACGTCCACGGTGCTTCTTGTCCTGACGCGCGTAACCGTAGAACGGCATGATCACCGTGATGCTCCGGGCGGAAGCCCGCTTCAGAGCATCGATCATGATCAGCTGTTCCATGATCCATTTGTTGATCGGCGCCGTGTGGCTCTGAATCAGGAAGCAGTCGGCACCGCGGGCCGACTCCTCGTAGCGGACATAGATCTCGCCGTTCGCGAAGTCGAAGGCCTTCGTCGGGACGACCCCGACACCCAGCTGGTGGGCGACCTCCTCGGCAAGCTCGGGGTGGGCGCGGCCGGAGAAGAACATCATCTTCTTCTCGCCGGTCGTCTTGATCCCGGTCACAGCACTGTCTCCTCAGAGGTGTCTCAGCTGGATGTTGAGATGTGTTCTCGTGTGCGGTCTCAGCTGGATGTGCGGGTGTGCATCTATCACGGTACGCCGAGTGCGACCCGACCTTTTCCGGTCAGCTTTCGCCGGCCGCCTCGCGCGACGTCGCCTCGGCGGCCTTCGCGGCCGCGCTCCCCGGACGCTTACGGGCCACCCAGCCCTCGATATTCCGCTGCTGGCCACGGGCCACGGCCAGCGAACCGGGCGGCACATCCTTCGTGATCACGGACCCCGCTGCGGTGTACGCACCGTCCCCGATGGTGACAGGCGCCACAAACATGTTGTCCGAACCCGTCTTGCAGTGCGACCCCACCGTCGTGTGGTGCTTGGCCTCACCGTCGTAGTTCACGAAGACACTCGCCGCGCCGATGTTCGAGTACTCACCGATCGTCGCGTCCCCCACGTACGACAGATGCGGCACCTTCGTGCCCTCGCCGATCGTGGCGTTCTTCGTCTCCACATACGTACCCACCTTGGCCTTCAGGCCGAGACGGGTGCCGGGGCGGAGATACGCGTACGGGCCCACGTTCGCCTGGGGGCCGACCTCCGCGCCGTTCGCGACGGTGTTGTCGACCCGTGCGCCCGCGCCCACCCTGGTGTCGTTCAGGCGGGAGTTGGGGCCCACCTCGGCGCCCTCGGCCAGGTGCGTGGCGCCCTGGAGCTGGGTGCCCGGGTGCACGATCGCGTCCTGCTCGAAGGTGACGGTGACGTCGACCCAGGTCGAGGCCGGGTCGACGACGGTCACGCCCGCGAGCATCGCCCGCTCCAGCAGCCGGTCGTTGAGGATGCGGCGGGCCTGCGCCAGCTGTACGCGGTTGTTGATCCCGGCGATCTCACGGTGGTCGCCGGCCACGGCGGCGCCGACGCGGTGCCCGGCCTCGCGGAGGATGCCGAGGACGTCCGTGAGGTACTCCTCGCCCTGGCTGTTGTCGGTGCGGACCTTGCCGAGCGCGTCCGCGAGGAGCTGCCCGTCGAACGCGAAGACACCGGAGTTGATCTCACGGATCGCGCGCTGCGAGTCGGTGGCGTCCTTGTGCTCGACGATCGCCGTCACGGCGCCCGAGGCGCTGTCCCGGACGATCCGGCCGTATCCGGTGGCGTCCGGCACCTCGGCGGTGAGCACGGTGACCGCGTTGCCGTCGCCCGTGTGCGTCGCGGCGAGCCGCTGGAGGGTGGCGCCGGTGAGCAGGGGGGTGTCGCCGCAGACGACCACGACCGTGCCGTCGACGACGCCGCCCAGCTCCTCCAGGCCCATCCGCACGGCGTGCCCCGTGCCGTTCTGCTCGGCCTGCACGGCCGTGCGGACGCCCGGGGCGGTCTCGGCGAGGTGCGCGGTGACCTTCTCGCGGGCGTGGCCCACGACCACGATGAGCTTCT
This sequence comes from Streptomyces sp. CWNU-52B, assembly GCF_047444975.1. Lineage (NCBI taxonomy): Bacteria > Bacillati > Actinomycetota > Actinomycetes > Kitasatosporales > Streptomycetaceae > Streptomyces > Streptomyces sp. CWNU-52B. The sequence goes on from NZ_JBLFJV010000019.1 coordinate 127,821, forward strand.
CGGGGTTCTCGGGGTCCAACTCGCTCGCCGCGGCGAGCACATGGCCGACGAGGGAACGGCCGCAGAGCTCGTGCAGGACCTTGGGTGTGGCCGACTTCATACGGGTGCCCTCACCCGCTGCGAGAACGACGACGGCTGCGAGTGGGGTCTCCCCTGCTCCGGAGCCGAGAGCTTGGGGAAGGTTGGCGCTCACGGATATGCCCTTCGGCTACTGGTGTCTGGGGTGCGGACATCCGCAGGATACCGGGACGTTTCAGGAGCGACATGAGAGCGGGCCCTGACAGGGATGTCAGGGCCCGAGCTGTGCAGCTCCGCCGGCTGGATTCGAACCAGCGTCTCAAGGCTCCAAAGGCCTGCGGGATGCCGCTACCCCACGGCGGATTGCTGCGCAAACCTTACCGGAGGAGGGGAGGGGCATGATCCCTGCCGGTGGAGTCCACCATCCCGGACCACCAGCCTTCGACACGGCGGTACAGCTCGGCCCCCTGCGATACGCGGACCACGAGGCAGCCCCGGTAGTTCTCGCCCACGTTCTTGCGGAGGGTCCTGGGGTTGTGCTTCTTGATGGTCGTCCTCTGGAACGCGCTGACGTCGACTCCGACCAGATCGGCCCAGTAGCGCTCGGCGCCGTCCACGTCGGCCGTCATGTGGATCATGACTCGGTACTGCAGACGTTCAGGCGTGACGCCCAGCAGGGTCAGCCACGCCAGGTAGAGCCGGATGACACCCGGGTCGCTGTTGACGAAGGTGACCGTCTCCCGCCGGGCGTACGGCTTGTCCTTCGAACCTTCGGCCCAGTACAGGGCGACTCCGGCCACGAACAGGTCCCGGCCGGTCATCGGGCCGATCTCGAGAGCGGCTGCCTCCTTCGTCCGCCTGCGTTCCTCGTCGCGTACCGCCAGTTCGTGCTCCCACCGTTTCTGTGCGGCCAGCTTCGCCTGTTCGACCGAGTCGCGGGGCTCCGGCTTCGGCAGGTCCCGTACCCATAGGGAGATCGAACTCTTCGAGCAGCCCAACTCGGCCTGGATGCGGTCGTAGGTCCAGCCCTGGAGGCGAAGCTCCCTCGCCTTCTTCCGCAGGTCGTCCTTGGCGCGGGGGCGCTTGGTCCACTCCGGTGGTGGCTCGCCTTTCACCAGTCGGTTGAGGATGTCGTTGTTGAAGATCTTCAGCTCGTCACGGATCCGCCGGAGGCTGTACCCCTCGCGGCGCAGGGCGATCGCCCGTTCCCGCAGCCCCTCGAAGTCCGCGTATTTTCTCTGCGCGTATGTCATAGGCATACCGTCCGGGCGGAATGCGGGCCTCCGGGGTCGAACGGTGGGCGATTCAGCAGTTCGAGGGATACCGGCCCGTTTCGCTTCTGTTCGATTACGTGGAGTGGTGTAGGCCAGTACGGGAAACTCACCGGAAAAGGGGCGGGCGGCGACCGTAGGCTGGAGGCATGACCACGACGGGGGAAGACCACACCTCGGCCTTGACCGGGCCGTGGTGGTGGGCGAGGTGGCGCAGCGCGGTGCTCGACGGGAGCCTCGCGGTGGTGTCGTCCGTGGAGTGCGCGGTGGAGGGGTTCCCGTTCGCGGACGCGGCGGGGGTCCCGGTGCCGGCGGGGATGTTGTTCGGGGCCGCGGCGGGGGCGATGCTGCTGTTCCGGCGGCGTTGGCCGATCGCTGTCGTGCTGGTGTCGATCGCGATCACACCGGCCCAGATGGGGTTCCTGATGGGGCTCGTCGGGCTGTACACGCTGGCGGCGTCCGAGTTGCCGCGGCGGATCATCGGGGCGCTCGCCGGCATGTCGATGCTGGGGATGCTCATCGTCACGTATGTGCGGGCGCACCAGGGGATGGTGCGGGGGGATGTGGCGCTGGGGGACTGGTTCGTGCCCTTCGTGTCGATCACGACGTCGCTGGGGATGACGGCGCCGCCGATTCTGCTCGGGTTGTACGTGGGGGCGCGGCGGCGGTTGATGGAGAGCCTGCGGGAGCGTGCGGACTCGCTGGAGCGGGAGTTGATGCTGCTGGCGGAGCGTGCGGAGGAGCGGGCGGAGTGGGCGCGTAACGAGGAGCGGACGCGGATCGCGCGGGAGATGCACGATGTGGTCGCGCACCGGGTGTCGTTGATGGTGGTGCACGCGGCGGCGTTGCAGGCGGTGGCGCGTAAGGATCCTGAGAAGGCTGTGAAGAACGCGTCGTTGGTGGGGGACATGGGGCGCCAGGCGTTGACCGAGTTGCGGGAGATGCTGGGGGTGCTGCGTACGGGGGACGGGTCGGCGAGGGCGGGGGCCGGGTTCGGGCCGGGGCAGGTGCAGGCGGTGCCGTTGGCGGCGGTGGGGGCGGCGGCCGCTGCGGCCGCCGCGGCGTCGCGGGTCGCCGAGGAGGAGGCGGCGGGGGANNNGGGCCGTGCCTTGATGATCTTGAGGAGTTGGTGGGGCAGTCGGCTGCCGCGGGGATGGTGGTGGATCTGTCGGTGGAGGGGAAGGCGCGGGCGTACGCGTCGGCGGTGGAGCAGACCGCTTATCGCGTGGTGCAGGAGGCGTTGACGAACGTCCACAAGCATGCGGCGGGGGCGAAGACGCGGGTGCGGCTGGCGCATCGGGGGGTGGAGATCGCGATGCAGGTGGAGAACGGTCCGCCGCCGGAGCCGGGGGCCGCGTCGGATGCCAGGCTGCCCAGTGGGGGGAATGGGCTGCTGGGGATGAAGGAGCGGGTCGTGGGGCTCGGCGGGGTGTTCGTGTCGGGGCCGACGGACGCGGGTGGGTTCCGGGTGTCGGCGGTCATTCCGGCCGGGGCGTGAACGTCCCTGAGCGTCCGTGAACGTCCCTGAGCGTCCGTGAACGTCAGGGGGCTGTGTCGGTTCAGCCGACGGTCAAGCGTACCGGTTCCCTGCCCGCGATGAGGGTGGTGAGGGCCTGGTCGATGTCGGCTCCGACGTACCAGTCGCCGGTGTGGTCGAGGGTGTAGACGCGCCCCATGGTGTCGATGGCCAGGAGGGCTCTGCTGTCGGTCTCCTCGCCGAGGGGGGCCACTTCGGTGTCCAGGGCTCTGCCGAGGTCGGCGAGGGTGCGGGCCATGTGGAGGCCGTGCAGGGGGTCCAGGTGCAGGGGCGAGGAGGCGATCTGCCGGCCGGCCTCGGCGGTGCTGAGGTGGAGCCCGCCGAACTCCGCCCAGGCTTCCACCGCGGCCGGGAACACGGCGTGGCGGTGCCCTGCGGTGGACTCGTGGTCGCGCAGGGTGTCGGCCCAGAATTCGGCTTGTTTTATGTCCCAGCGGCCCGGTCGCCAGCCGGCGGAGCGCAGTGCTGCGTCGACCTGGACGGAGAAGCGGGTGGTGGAGGTGGAGGCGGCGGTGCGTTCGGTGTGCATCTGCCTTCGCGATCGGTCCGGGCTGCCGGTGCGGGGTGGCGGGTTCGCGGCCGGCGGCTTCTGGTGGCGTCGGTGGCGCCTTGGTGGGGGTGGGAGGTGCGGGGTCAGTTCTCCTGGGTGGTCGGGTCGACGATGCGTACGCCGAAGTGGGCGCTGAGGGCGGTGCAGGCGCGGCAGGGTGGGGCGAAGCTGCCGTGGAGGGGGTCGCCGTCCTCGCGGATGCGGCGGGCGGTGAGTTTGGCCTGTTTGAGGGATCTGCGGGCCTCGCCGTTGGTCATGGGTTTTCGGGCGGCGCGTTTGGAGCGGGCTTCGTCGGCGGTGCCGAGGTGGCGGGAGATGAGGATGGCTTCGGCGCAGCGGCCGGTGAAGCGGTCGCGCTGGCTGCTGGTGAGGGTGTCGAGGAAGTCTCGTACGAGGGGGTGCAGGGGTGGTGGCTGGTCGCCGCGGCCGGCTGTGCCGGTGAGGGTGGCGCCTCGTACGGAGAGGGCGGCGGCGATGGTGGGCAGGATGCCGTCGCGGCGGTGGAGGAGGGCCGGGGCGGCGGGTGTCTCGGTGCTGCTCCAGCCGACTCGTGGATCTCCGGACGTACCTGTCTGCGTCGTGCTCATTGTCTCGTTCCTCCCCTTATTGCATCCCCCGGTGCTTGGACAGAGTGCCAAACTCCGGGGCCTGTGTGGAAGCTGAGGAGGTCCGACACGCGAGGTCTTCGTCGTACCGTCACGGCTCGATGACGGCAGGTCACGGAACCGGTGTGTGGTCGGCCGGTGCGGGGGAGGAGGCCCGGTGACCGGTGTCGTTCCACCGCATAGGCTGTCGGCATCCGCGATCCTTCAGAATGCCGCAGGGGGCAACCGCCATGACGACAGGTCGGCTCGGGCTGGGGGCACCTCCCGGCCGCCAGGCCGCGGGACAAGCCGCGCCGCCGAACGCGGCTTATGCCGGGCAGGTCGTGCACTTCCCGGATCCGGTTCGGGCGGCACGTCACCCGAGAGGGGTACGTATCGACGAGGTCGGGTATCCCGACTTCTCGTTCTATGCGCGTGCGGCTGCCGAGATCGCCGATCCGCCGGAGGGTTTCGGTGTCGACGAGTTGCGGTTGACCGATTATGTGTCGGCGAACGCCGCGCTGGCGGCGTCGGGGCATGAGCTGTGGGACACGATTCCGGCGGTGGCGACTCCGCACGGCTGGACGTGGCACCACGTGCCGCGTTCGCGTCGGCTGGAGCTGGTGCCGGTCGAGGTGAAGGCGCTGCTGCGGCATCACGGTGGGCTTGCCACGGCGGTGGTCGACCAGGGCAAGCGGGGTACGCGGCCGTTGCAGGAGACGCGGCCCGCGCACTTCGGGCTGCCGAAGGCGTCGGTCGCGGTGACCGAGCAGCAGGTGCTGGGGGTCGAGGAGGATCTCGGGTACCGGTTGCCGGGTGCGTACCGGTCGTTCCTGAAGGCTGCCGGTGGGTGTGCGCCGAGTGGGACCGCGTTGGACGCGGAGCTGGGGTTGTTGCTGGACCAGCCGTTCTTCACGGTGCGGGACGAGGCCGCCGTCAACGATCTCGTCTATGTGAACAAGTGCTTGCGGGACCATCTGACCAAGGACTACCTGGGTGTCGGGTTCGTGCAGGGCGGGCTGCTCGCGGTGAAGGTGAAGGGCGAGCGGGTCGGTTCGGTGTGGTTCTGCGCGTACGACGACGCCCGTGACCAGGACGCGTGGCCGCCCGCGGAGCGCGTGCAGCGGCTGCTGCTGCCCTGTGGTGACGACTTCGATCAGTTCCTGTCCCGGCTGGCGGGCAGTCCGCCGGAGCTGGAGACGGTGGCGAACCTGATGGTGGACGGTGGTTTCGCGCGGGCGGTGCCGGTGTCCGCCGTGTCTTCGGTGGGGGAGTGAGCGTCCGATGGTGACCTTCGCGCAGGCGCAGGAGCGCGCGGAAGAGTGGATCAACGGGGACCTGCCCGGTTATCAGCACCGTGAGGTGCGGGTGCGGGAGTTCGATCTCGGGTTCGTGGTGTGGGCGGAGGACCGGGCGGACGGTCCGCGTTCCGACGGTGGTGCCCAGCGGCTCGTCATCGCGCGGGACAGCGGGGACGCCACGTTGTGGCCGTCGCTGCCGGTGGGTGAGGTGATCCGCCGGTACGAGGAGGAGTACGGGCTGCCGGACCCGGTGTCCGACCAGGCGCCGGTGCCCCCCGCGCGGGTGGACCTCAACCAGACGTCGTTCCTGCTCACTCCGCCGGAGTGGCTGCAGGAGGCGGCGGACCGGATCGGGATCCCGGACCGCCGGGACGGTACGTCGGGCGGGGCGGGGACCGGTGCGGGCGCGGGGGCTGGTTCCCGGCCGGGCGCCGCCGCTGCCGCGGTTCCTCCGGCGGACGCCGCGCCTGGCGCGCACGGCGGTCCTGGGGGTCCTGGCGGGCCCGTGGGGCCGTTGCCCGAGACGTTGCCGGGGCCCGCGGCCGGCGCGCCCGCCGCTCCGGGCGGGGGGACGCCGTGGCCCGCGGCGGGCGGGGGCGTACCCGCTGCCGCGGATGTGCCTGCCGACGCGACTCCGTGGGCCGGGACGGACACGAACGCCGAGTCCGACGACCGTTCGGTGCCGCTGCCCGCGACGGTGTACGCGCCGCAGCTCCGCGATGTCGGCGACGGTGTCACGCCGCCGCCCCCGCCGCAGACGCCGCCGGAGGCCAGGACCAAGCTGATCTCGGGCGGCAGCCAGTTGCCGCGTACGAGTGCCGTGCCCGCGCTGGACGAGCAGCAGCCGCCGCAGCCGCAGTCCGGTCCGGGTGCGCAGGGCGGCCGGCCGTTGCCGCCCGGTGCCGGTGACATCGCCGACGCGGCGACCAGCAAGGCGCAGGCTCCGCCGCGTGGTGCGCGGGGTGCGGGTGCGGCCGGTACGCCGCCGCCTCCCGGGGCGCCCGGTACGCCGGGCGCGCGGCCGGGTGCTCCGGCCCCGGCCCCGGCTCCGGCGTCCGGCCCCGGTGCGCCGGGTGCCCCGGCCGGTGGGTACGTGCCGACGCAGCTCGTCTCACAGCTCGGCCCGGACGGGCCGGAGGGCCCCGGAGGCCCGGCGGGACCGTCAGGGCAGCCGGGTCAGCCGGGTCCGTCGGGCGGCCCCAGGGCTCCGCAGCCTCCGGGTGCTCCGGGCGCCCCCGGTGCCCCGCAGGGTCCCGGTGCTCCCCACGCTCCCGGTGGTACGCCCGCCGGTGGGGTCCATCACGCGGCGACCATGCTCGCCGGCCCCGCGGTCGGCGGCCCCGGTGCCCCCCCGCCGCCTCCGGGCGCCCCGGGTGCTCCCGGCGCGCCCGGTGCTCCCGGTGTGCCGAGTGCTCCGGGTGCTCCGGGTGGTACGCCGCCCGGTGGGGTCCATCACGCGGCGACCATGCTGTCCGGTCCGCCGGTCGGTGGTCCGGGGACGGCTCCGCCGCCGCCCCCCGCCCCGGGTCCGCCCGGGATGCCGCCCGGCGCCCCCGGTATGCCGCCGCCCGCCCCGCACCTGGCCGGTCAGCAGTCCTTCCCGGGGCAGGGGCCGTTCCCCGGTCAGCCGGTGCCGGGGCAGTCGTTGCCCGGACAGCCCCCTGCCTACGGTTACCCCCAGCAGGCCCAGCCCACGGTCGGCCCCGGCTACCAGGCGGTCCTGCGCTACCGCGCCCAGGACGGCAGCGAGCAGCAGCTGATCCGGCGGTCCGCGCCGGGCACCCCGCATCCGGAGTGGCAGATCCTGCACGAGCTGCGGGCTATGAACGTGCCGCCGCAGCAGGTTCTGGAGCTGCACACGGAGCTGGAGTCCTGTGAGCTGCCGGGCGCGTACTGCGCGCGGATGATCCGGGAGACCTGGCCGCAGGCGCGGATCACGAGCATCGCCTCGTACGGCACCGATCATGCGAGCCGCCAGCAGGGCATGGCTCAACTGCTCGCGCATCAGGGTGAGTTGCATCAGGTGGCGGACGGTCCGGCGCGGCCGGGTCCGGTGCGGGCGCCGTTGCCGCCGGTCCAGTCGGCGCCTCCGGTTCCGCCGGAGGCGATCGCGCAGGAGCTGGCGGGGGCGTTCGGTCCCGGGGTGTTCCGGTTCGACCAGGCGGCGGTGTCGCGGCAGGGGGTGCCGCCGATCGTGGCGCACACCCTGGTGGTGGCCGGGCTGCCCGTCGACATGAACCCGTTCTTCTGGGCGCAGGCCCAGCCGGGCCGTCCGGTGCCGACGCTCGCCGAACTGGCGCAGGAGCGCGGGGTGCAGCCGGCCGCGGACGCGGGCTCGTACCTCGTCATGGGCAGTGACTTCGGCAAGGCGGTCTGTGTCCAGTACGGGACCGCGAACATCGTGGCCGTGCCGGTGGAGGCGGGTCCCGGCGGTGCCGCCGTGCCGCCGCAGTTCGTCAACACGGGGCTGCCCGAGTTCGCGCGCAGTCTCGCGCTGCTGGGCCGGATGTGGCGGCTGCGGTTCGGGCTCAACCAGGAGCAGGCGGGGCGCTGGACCGTCGATTTCCAGGCGCAGTTGGCCGCGATCGATCCGGCGGCCCTCGGGTCGCCGGAGGGCTGGTGGTCGGTGCTGCTGGAGCAGATGTGGGACGGCTTGCTCTGACCTCGCGTCACTGAGTCCGGGCGACGGCGCCGGGCGAGAGGGCCGGGCCCGGTCGACCGACCGGGCCCGGCCCTTTTGCGCGGAGTGTCGTGGTGGGGGCCCTTCTGTCTGATCCGCCAAGATGTGCGGCACATCGTGATGTACGTCGTACGGCATGCGTCGTACGCCGTGGTCGCACGCAGGACACGCAGGAGAGGGGATTCGAGGATGGGCAACGCGTCGGTGTCGTCTCAGGGCTTCGAGGTCGTACGGGGGCGTGGTTACCGTCCCGAACAGGTCGACGCGTATGCCGCGACGCTCTCGGCGGGCCGGGACGCCGCGTGGGAGCGGGCCGCCCGGCTGACCGTGCTGGCCCGGGAGATGGAGGCCGAGGCGCTGCGGCTGGGCGAGGTCGTGACGGGTCTCGCGCCTCAGACGTACGAGACGCTGGGCGGCCGGGCCCGGCTCCTGTTCGAGCTGGGTGAGGAGGAGGCCGAGGCGGTGCGCGAGGGCGCGCGGCAGCAGGCGCTCGGGGTTGTGGAGGAGGCGCGGGCGGCGGCCGAGCGGGTGTCCGAGGCGGCGCGGGCGGACGCCGACGGGGTGCGCGGGGAGGCCGACGAGCGGGCCCGGTACCGGCTGCTGGCCGCGCAGGCCGAGGCCGACGAGATGCGGGTCTCCGCGCGGCGCGAGGTGAAGGAGGGACGCGGTGAGGCGCTGGCCGCGCTGCGCGAGACGCGGTGGCGCAGCGAGAGCCTGGTCGCGGAGCAGGAGAAGGAGCACGCCGAGCGCTGGGAGAGTGCCGTGCGTGAGGCCGACGAGCGGGAGGCGGTGTTCGAGGCGCGCCACGGTGAGCTCGTCGCGCGTGCCGAGGAGAGTGCGGCCGAGGCGGGGCGGGACCTGGCCGAGGCCCAGGAGTCGACCCGGCATCTCCTGGAGGACGCGGACGCCCGCGCCGCCGACCTGCTGACGAGGGCCAGGGCGCTGGAGGAGCGCCTCGCCCGTGAGACGGAGCGGGTCCTGCGCGAGCACAGCGAGGAGTGGGACGGCGTACAGGCGCACATGGACCACGTACGCAGCAGCCTGGCGGCGTTGACGGGACGGGAGGCGTCGGCGGAGTAGCGCCGCCCGCCCGCGTGTCGGCATCGCCCCGTCGGCCCCGTCCGCCCCGTCAGGACTGTCCGCCGTGCATCACTGTCCGCCGTGCATCGCCACGCGGTAGAGGGTCGCGAGTGCGGCGTCGATGGGGTGGGGCTGCGGCCTGCCGGAGGGGTCGAGTCCGTGCCACCTCTGGAGGTTCACCGCGACGGACATCTGCCGCCGGCCGTCGGCGCGGATCATGGTCAGCGTTCCGGCGCCCCAGACCGTGCCGCCGTGGCCCCAGAAGGTGTCTGGTCCGGGAGCCGGCCGGCCGGGGGTCTCCATCGGGTGCAGGCCGAGGCCGTACTCGATCGTCCTTCCCTCCTGCGAGACGACCGGGACCGTGCGCCGCATCTGCGCGAGGGACGACGGGCTGACGATCTCCCCGGCGAACAGCAGGGCGAAGAAGCGGTTGAGGTCCGCGACGGTCGATATCAGGGACGCCGAGGGGCCCACCCACGACATGTCGTAGACGGAGTAGTCGCGCGGCGGGTCGATCATGCCGAACCACGCCTCGTAGATCCGCGAGTGCGGCCCGTCGATGTGCGGTCCGGCGGGGAGTTCGGTGTCCCGGAGCCCGGCGCGCTCGATGACGTTCTCGGTGATGCACCGCTCGGCGGTGCTGCCGGTCACGTGTTCCAGTAGTTCGCACAGGAGCAGGTAGTTGGTGTTGGAGTACATGCCCGGAGTGCCGCCCGGGGTGTTGGCGGCGGGCGCGGCGACCCCCATCCCGATCAGCTCGGTGGGGTGGAACCGGGTGAACCGGTGGTCGTCCAGGCTCCGGGGCCCGGTCTCGGCGAGGGCGGGGAACGCTCTGAGGGACGGGTAGGCGTAGGGGAGGTACTCGGCGAGGCCGCTGGAGTGGTCGAGCAGCATCCGGACGGTGATCGCGGCGCCGCGTTCGCCGGGGACCAGCTTCGGAAGGTACCGGCCGATCGGTGCGTCGAGATCGATCCGGCCGCTCTCCGCCTGCTGCAGAATCGCTGCCGCGGTGAAGGTCTTGGTGACGCTGCCGACGCGGTGCCGCAGGCCGGCGGTGACGGGGCGCCGGGTGGTGACATCGGCGACCCCGGCGGCGCCCTGCCAGACCTGGTCGCCGTCCCGTACTTCGGCGAACAGGCCCGGCATCCCGGCGCGGTGGACGTTCTCGATGGCGGCGTCCAGTTCTGGGGGATTCAGCCCTGTGGGTTCCGTCGGGTTCCTCATGGTGTGTGTCCTCTCATGGTCCTTTTCGTAGGCCGTGTCGTATGCCGATGACGTGTGTACGCCCTGGGCCGAGCGCATGCCCTCATTATGCACGCGGTGCGTGCAACGCCAAGTGCATAGGTAGGCTGAAGCCGGACGACCCGACGAGAGGGGCGGAATGACAGGCCGAAGGCGCTGGTCGACCGAGGAGATCCTGGACACGGCGGCCGAGCTGTTGCGGACGGGCGACGCGGGGTCGTTCAGCGTGCGCAAGCTCGCCGCGACGCTGGGGACCGACTCCTCCAGCCTCTACCGGCACTTCCGCAGCAAGACCGAACTGCTGCGCGCGGTCGCCGACCGGATCCTCCTGACCGCCATGGACGGCCACCGGCCCGAGGGCGATTGGCGGCAGCGCATCACGGTCCTGGCCCTGCGGGTGCGGGAGGCGTTCGGCAGGCAGCCCCAGCTCGCCGCGGTCTGGGGGCGGTACGCGTCGAGCGGCACCGGTTCCCGGCTGGTCATGGAAGAGGTGCTGCAGGCCCTGCGTGCGTCGGGGCTGCCCGACGAGCAGATCCCGGCGCGCTACCACCGGATCGCGGTCCTCATCGCCGCCCTGATCGCCGCCGAGGCCGGGGGCAGCGCGCTCACCGCCGAGGAGCACGAGCAGGGCATGGAGCTGTTCCGCGTGGCGGTGCTCGGCGCCGACCCCGAACGGTTCCCCGCCCTGGCCCACTTCGGCCGGGACATCCGCCCGCTGGGAGCGGACCGCAGGGCCGCGTTCGAGGAGATCCTCGCGACCCAGCTCGCCGAGATCGAGCTGGCGATCGGCACGAGCCGGCCGCCGGACACCGGCCGGTCCCCGGGGCCCTGAGCCCTCGGGGGTCCGGAGTCCCCGGGGCTGCTCAGTCCCCGGGGCTCTTCAGTACGGGGAAGCGGCGCGGGGCCACGAACAGCAGGATCAGGAAGGCGGCCGCGGCCGCGCAGGCCGCGCCGAAGTAGACGGAGTGGACCGCCTCCGCGACCGCTCGGCGTACGTGTTCGGCGGGTGCGCCCGATTCGAGTGACGTGGTCACCGAGTCGAGGTCGCTCGCGCCGCCCAGCCGCGCGGCCAGTACGCCGTTGGCGACCGCCCCGAACACGGCGGCGCCGATGGTCTGGCCGCTCTGGCGGCAGAAGAGGACGGAGGCGGTGGCGGTGCCGCGTTCCGCCCAGTCGACGGACGACTGGACGCCGATCAGCAGGGGGAGTTGGAAGAGCCCGAGCGCGCCGCCGAGGAGGAACATCAGGGTGGTGGGCTGCCAGGCCTCGCCGGGATAGGGCAGGAACGGGAAGGCGAGCAGGATCAGCGTGGCCGTGCCGATGCCGAGCATCGCCGTGTTGCGGAAGCCGATACGGCGGTAGACGTGCTGGCTGAGGGCCGCCGACACCGGCCAGCTCAGCGTCCATACGGAGAGCACGAAGCCGGCGGTGACGGGGGCGAGGCCGAGCACCGCCTGCGCGTACGTCGGCAGGAAGACCGTCGGGGCGACCATGAGCAGGCCGAGCGCGCCGAGTGCCAGGTTCACGGCGGCGATGGTGCGCCGGCGCCAGACCCAGCCGGGGATGATCGGTTCGGCCGCCCGGCGTTCGACGAGTACGAGGACGGCGACGAGCCCGAGTCCCGTACAGAACAGGGCGATCGAGGGTGCCGAAAGCCACGGCCAGGCCACCCCGCCCTGCACCAGCGCCATGAGGAGCACGCCGCCGCAGGCGAAGACGGTGAGCGCGCCCGCCCAGTCGATGCGCGGCCGGCGGGCGGGGGCGGCCCGCTCCGGCTCGTGGAGGTGGCGGATCAGCAGCCAGAGGGCGACCGCGCCGAGCGGCAGGTTGATGAGGAAGATCCAGCGCCAGTCGGCGTACGCGGCGAGCACTCCGCCGAGTCCCGGGCCCGCGACCGCCGAGACGGCCCACACGGTGGACAGCTTGGCCTGGATCTTGGGGCGTTGTTCGAGGGGGTAGAGGTCGGCGGCCAGCGTCTGGACCGTGCCCTGGAGGGCGCCGCCGCCGAGGCCCTGGACGATCCGGAACGCGATCAGCGCGGCCATGTTCCAGGCGAGCGCGCAGAGCAGGGAGCCGAGGAGGAAGAGGATCGAGCCGGCGATCAGGATCGGCTTGCGGCCGAAGGTGTCGGAGAGCTTGCCGTAGACGGGCAGCGTGACGGTCACGGCGAGCAGATAGCCGGAGAACAGCCAGGAGAAGAGGGCGAAGCCGCCGAGGTCGCCGACGATCTGCGGGACGGCGGTCGACACGATGGTGGAGTCGAGCGCGGCCAGGCCCATGCAGAGCATGAGGGAGGCGACGACGGCCCGGCGCCCGCGCAGGGCCGGGGGACGGTCCGCCGTCGCCTTCCGTATGCCGGGCGATCCGGGGGACCCGGGTATGCCGGGCGTGCCGGGTGATGATCCGGGTGTGCCGGGTGTCGCGCTGTCCACCGGATGTCTCCCCTGTGTCCCGTGTATCTCGTGTGTCCGTGTGTCGTCCCGCGTCCCGGGGACGGATTCATTTCCCCTGCATCGTGCATCTACCTGCGTCGGACACTCTCCCACCTGGGCACCGTGGCACGGGAGGGCGCAATCGGGTGCGCCCGGAGGTGGAGGCAGCCCTGAGCGGGGCTCCACCGGTGGGTGGAGATCCCCTAGGGGAGCCTCAGTACTACGGCTCGGGGTGGTTTCGTACCGCCGGAGGACGAGACGGTGGGCGGGTCGTCCTTAACCTGGCTTTATGCCGCTGAGGGCGGTGTCCCGCACCTTCGGGGGTGGGGTTTACCCCAGCAGAAGACTGCGCTGGGCACCAGCGCGGTGCACCGCCCTCCGCAGCGAGACTGATGCCTGTCACCGCACGGCACGGGTGGGCGCCGCGGACCGCGGACGACGAACCGCAGACGACGAACCACGAACCACGAAGCACAGACCGCAGATCATCGCTGCCCTGGCAGCGACCGACTTAGGAGACATACCGTGACATCGGCTGTAACCATTCCCAGGCACGGGGGCACTGGAGAGCGTACGGCCGTTGCCGCGCGGGCACGGCAGGTCGTCAAGGCGTACGGGTCGGGGGAGACCCGTGTCGTCGCCCTGGACCACGTCGATGTGGACATCGCACGGGGGCAGTTCACCGCGATCATGGGCCCCTCGGGGTCCGGCAAGTCCACGCTGATGCACTGCCTCGCCGGGCTCGACACCGTCTCCGCCGGGCAGATCTTCCTGGACGAGACCGAGATCACCGGGCTCAAGGACAAGAAGCTCACGCAGCTGCGCCGGGACCGGATCGGCTTCATATTCCAGGCGTACAACCTGCTGCCGACGCTGAACGCCCTGGAGAACATCACGCTGCCGATGGACATCGCGGGGCGCAAGCCGAACAAGGGCTGGCTGGCGCAGGTCGTCGAGACCGTCGGGCTCTCCTCCCGGCTGAAGCACCGGCCCAACCAGCTCTCCGGCGGCCAGCAGCAGCGGGTCGCGGTGGCACGGGCACTGGCCGCGCGGCCCGAGATCATCTTCGGTGACGAGCCGACCGGGAACCTCGACTCCCGCGCCGGCGCGGAGGTACTGGGCTTCCTGCGCCGCTCGGTCGACGAGCTGGGCCAGACCATCGTGATGGTGACGCACGACCCGGTCGCCGCCTCCTACGCGGACCGCGTGCTGTACCTGGCCGACGGGCGGATCGTCGACGAGATGCACCGGCCGACCGCCGACGCCGTCCTCGACCGCATGAAGGACTTCGACGCCCGGGGGCGTACGTCATGACCGTCTTCAAGACCTCGATGCGCAACTTCTTCGCGCACAAGGGACGCATGGCCCTGTCGGCCGTGGCGGTCATGCTGTCGGTGGCCTTCGTCTGCGGCACCCTCGTCTTCACCGACACGATGAACACGACGTTCGACAAGCTCTTCTCGACGACGTCGTCCGACGTCACGGTCTCCCCCAAGGGGGCCTCGACCGACGACACCCCGCAGAACGGCAGGCCGGAGTCGCTGCCCGCGTCGCTCATCGACCGGACGCAGAAGGCCGAGGGCGTGAAGGCGGTGGAGGGCGCGGTCAGTTCGATGAACGTGACCGTCGTCGACAGCGACAACAAGAACATGGGGTCCAGCACCGGCGCCCCGACGATCGCGGGCAACTGGACGAAGAACGACCTGCGGGCGATGGAGATCACCTCCGGGCACGCCCCGCGCGGGCCCACCGAGGTGATGGTCGACGCCGACACCGCGGACAAGCACCACCTCAGGATGGGTGACGAGCTGCGGACCATCGCCGTCACCGGTGACTTCAAGGCGAAGATCGTCGGTATCGCCACCTTCAAGGTGACCAACCCCGGCGCGGCGATCGTCTACTTCGACACCGCCACCGCCCAGCGCGAACTGCTCGGCTCCACCGGCCGGTTCACCCAGATCAACGTCACGGCGGCCGCCGGTGTGAGCGACGAGCAGCTCAAGCGGCACGTCGCCACGACCCTCACGGGGACCGACGGGGCGTTCAAGGTCCAGACGCAGAAGGAGCTCTCGGACGAGAACCGCGAGGGCATCGGCGAGTTCATGGACGTCATCAAGTACGCCATGCTGGGCTTCGCCGGGATCGCCTTCCTCGTCGGCATCTTCCTCATCATCAACACCTTCTCGATGCTGGTCGCCCAGCGCACCCGGGAGATCGGCCTGATGCGGGCCATCGGCTCGTCCCGCAAGCAGGTCAACCGGTCCGTGCTGGTCGAGGCGCTGCTGCTCGGCGTCGTGGGCTCGGTCCTCGGTGTCGCCGCGGGCGTCGGTATCGCGATCGGCCTGATGAAGCTGATGTCGGCCGCCGGCATGAACCTCTCCACGGCCGACCTGACGGTGAAGACCGCGACCCCCGTGATCGGCCTGGTCCTCGGTGTCGTCGTCACCGTCCTCGCCGCCTATCTGCCGGCCCGCCGCGCCGGCAAGGTCTCCCCGATGGCCGCGCTGCGCGACGCCGGTACGCCGGCCGACGGCCGCGCCGGCTGGATCCGCGGCACGCTCGGCCTGCTCCTCACAGTCGCTGGCGGCGCCGCCCTCTTCACGGCGGCGGGCGCCGACAAGGCGAGCGACGGTTCGCTGATGCTGGGCGCCGGTGTGGTGCTCTCGCTGATCGGGTTCGTCGTCATCGGCCCGCTGCTCGCGGGCGGTGTGGTCCGGGTCATCAGCGCGGTCCTGCTGCGGGGCTTCGGTCCCGTCGGCCGCCTCGCCGAACGCAACGCGCTGCGCAACCCGCGCCGCACCGGTGCCACGGGCGCGGCCCTGATGATCGGCCTCGCGCTGGTCGCCTGCCTCTCCGTGGTCGGCTCCTCGATGGTGGCCTCCGCGACGGAGGAGCTCGACAAGTCGGTCGGCACGGACTTCATCGTGCAGGGCAACCAGCGGATCGTGCCGCAGGCCCAGAAGGCGATCGAGTCGACGCCGGGCCTGGCGCACGTCACCAACTACAAGATCGTCGAGGCCGAGCTGACCTCGCCGGACGGCAGGACGGAGAGCAGCGACGTCACGGCCGCGGACCCGACGTACACGAGTGACCTGAGCCGCGAGACGATCGCCGGTGACCTGTCGGCGGCGTACGGGAAGAACGCGATGTCGGTCGGCTCCGAGTACGCCAAGAAGCACGGCGTGCGGGTCGGCGACACGATGACCGTCGCCTTCAAGGGCGGCCGGAGCGCGAAGCTGAAGGTCGCGGCGGTCACGGACGACGACGTGGCCCTCGACAAGGGCTCGCGCTACCTGAACATCACCACGCTGGAGCAGTACGTCCCGGCCGACCAGATCCCGCCGAACGAGATCATGTTCGCCACGGCCGAGGAGGGCCACGAGAAGGCGGCGTACGCGGCTCTGAAGAAGGCCCTGGACCCGTACCCGCAGTACCAGGTCCGTGACCAGACCGACTACAAGCAGCAGCTGAAGGACCAGATCGGCCAGCTCCTGAACATGGTCTACGGTCTGCTGGCCCTCGCGATCATCGTGGCGGTCCTGGGCGTGGTGAACACCCTGGCGCTGTCGGTCGTCGAGCGGACCAGGGAGATCGGCCTGATGCGCGCGATCGGCCTCTCGCGGCGGCAGATGCGGCGCATGATCCGGCTGGAGTCGGTCGTCATCGCCCTCTTCGGAGCGCTGCTCGGCCTGGGCCTGGGCATGGGCTGGGGCGCGACCGCGCAGCGGCTCCTCGCGCTGGAGGGCCTGAAGGTCCTGGAGATTCCCTGGCCGACGATCATCGGGGTGTTCATCGGCTCGGCGTTCGTGGGGCTGTTCGCGGCGCTGGTGCCGGCGTTCAGGGCGGGCCGGATGAATGTCCTGAACGCGATCGCAACGGATTAGCTGCCGCTGGCTGAGCGGGTTGGGCCGGTTGAGCTGGTTGAGTGTCCACCACGTACGGGGGTCGTGGTGGGACGGTAGCCCGGTGTCGGCGAGTCTTCGGACTCGGCGGCGCCGGGCTGTCTGTCGTCTGCGGGCCGTCTGTGGCTGGTCGCGCAGTTCCCCGCGCCCCTGAAAAGCGGGCTGCGCCCTGCTTTTCGTCTTTCAGCCCGTCCGGCGTTTGAGGACGAGCGCGTTCAGCGCGATGCGGGGGTCTGGGGGCGGAGAAAGGGATGGTGTCCATACGCGCGGGCGGGGAGCATCCCGGCGTCGTACCCTGGACACCCCCGGCCCGTCAGACGTGTCGGGCCGTCGGCGTTGCCCCCGCCTCGCCGCCCCCGACCCCCGACACCCCCAGATTCTCGGACGGAAGCCTTTCCATGAGCCTGCACGGTCTGCTCGACGCCGTCGTCAAGGACGCCGCACTCACCGAAGCGGTGAAGGCCGCCGGCGACGGCAACCGCATGCACATCGACCTGGTCGGCCCGCCCGCGACCAGGCCGTTCGCGGTGGCGGCGCTGGCCAGGGAGGCAGGGCGCACGGTGCTCGCGGTCACGGCCACCGGCCGGGAGGCCGAGGACCTGGCGGCGGCCCTGCGCTCACTGCTGCCGGCCGACACCGTCGTGGAGTACCCCTCCTGGGAGACACTCCCGCACGAGCGCCTCTCCCCGCGCAGCGACACCGTCGGCCGCAGGCTCGCCGTCCTGCGCAGGCTCACCCACCCGCGGACCGACGACCCGGAGACGGGCCCGGTCTCCGTCGTGGTCGCCCCGGTCCGCTCGGTCCTCCAGCCCCAGGTCAAGGGCCTCGGCGACCTGGAACCGGTGGCCCTGAGGACCGGCCAGAGCGCCGACCTCGGCGACACCGTGGCGGCCCTGGCGGCAGCCGCGTACGCCAGGGTCGAGCTGGTGGAGAAGCGCGGCGAGTTCGCCGTACGGGGCGGGATCCTGGATGTCTTCCCGCCCACCGAGGAGCATCCGCTGCGCGTGGAGTTCTGGGGCGACGACGTCGAGGAGATCCGATACTTCAAGGTCGCCGACCAGCGGTCCCTGGAGGTCGCCGAGCACGGACTGTGGGCGCCGCCCTGCCGGGAACTGCTCCTCACGGACGACGTACGGGCGCGGGCGGCCACGCTCGCCGAGGAGCACCCCGAGCTGGGCGAGCTGCTCGGCAAGATCGCCGAGGGCATCGCGGTCGAGGGCATGGAGTCCCTCGCCCCGGTCCTCGTCGACGACATGGAACTGCTCGTGGACGTACTGCCCAAGGGCTCGATGGCCCTGGTCTGCGACCCGGAGCGGGTGCGCACGCGCGCGGCGGACCTGGTGGCGACCTCGCAGGAGTTCCTCCAGGCGTCCTGGGCGGCGACGGCCGGCGGCGGGGAGGCCCCGATCGACGTGGACGCGGCGTCCCTGTGGTCCATCGCGGACGTCCGGGAGCGGGCCCGTGAGCTGGACATGATGTGGTGGTCGGTGTCGCAGTTCGCGGCGGACGAGACGTTCACATCGGCCGCTGACGCGGCGGGGGACGCGGACACCCTGAAGCTCGGGATGCACGCGCCCGAGACCTACCGCGGCGACACCGCGAAGGCCCTCGCGGACACCAAGGGCTGGCTGGCGGACGGCTGGCGCACGGTGTTCGTCACCGAGGCGCACGGCCCCGCGGCCCGTACCGTCGAGGTGCTCGGCGGGGAGGGCATCGCGGCCCGCCTGGAGTCGGACCTCGGCACGCTGGCCCCTTCGGTGGTGCAGGTGGCGTGCGGCTCGATCGACTTCGGGTTCGTCGACCCGGCGCTGCGGCTCGCCGTGCTGACCGAGACCGACCTGACCGGGCAGAAGGCCGCGGGCAAGGACGGCGCGCGGATGCCGGCCCGCCGCCGCAAGACCATCGACCCGCTGACCCTGGAGACGGGCGACTACATCGTCCACGAGCAGCACGGCGTCGGCCGGTACATCGAGATGGTCCAGCGGACGGTGCAGGGCGCGACCCGCGAGTACCTCGTCGTCGAGTACGCGCCCGCCAAGCGCGGTCAGCCGGGCGACCGCCTGTACATCCCCACCGACCAGCTGGAGCAGATCACCAAGTACGTGGGCGGCGAGGCCCCGACGCTGCACCGGCTCGGCGGCGCCGACTGGACGAAGACCAAGGCGCGCGCCAAGAAGGCCGTCAAGGAGATCGCCGGGGACCTGATCAGGCTGTACTCGGCCCGGATGGCGGCCCCCGGGCACGCCTTCGGCGGTGACACGCCCTGGCAGCGCGAGCTGGAGGACGCGTTCCCGTACACGGAGACGCCCGACCAGCTCACGACGATCGCCGAGGTCAAGGACGACATGGAGAAGACGGTCCCGATGGACCGGCTGATCTGCGGCGACGTCGGTTACGGCAAGACGGAGATCGCGGTCCGCGCGGCCTTCAAGGCGGTGCAGGACGGCAAGCAGGTCGCCGTCCTCGTCCCCACCACGCTGCTGGTGCAGCAGCACTTCGGGACGTTCGGCGACCGTTACTCGCAGTTCCCGGTGAACGTACGGGCCCTGTCGCGCTTCCAGTCCGACACGGAGTCGAAGGCCACCCTTGAGGGCCTGCGGGAGGGCTCGGTGGACGTGGTGATCGGTACGCACCGGCTGTTCTCCACGGAGACCAGGTTCAAGGACCTGGGGCTCGTCATCGTCGACGAGGAGCAGCGTTTCGGCGTCGAGCACAAGGAGCAGCTGAAGAAGCTGCGCGCCAACGTGGACGTGCTGACGATGTCCGCCACGCCGATCCCGCGCACCCTGGAGATGGCGGTGACTGGGATCAGGGAGATGTCGACGATCACGACACCCCCGGAGGAGCGGCACCCGGTCCTGACCTTCGTCGGCCCGTACGAGGAGAAGCAGATCGGCGCCGCGATCCGCAGGGAGCTGCTGCGGGAGGGCCAGGTCTTCTACATCCACAACCGGGTCGAGTCGATCGACCGGGCCGCGGCGCGACTGCGGGAGATCGTGCCGGAGGCGCGGATCGCGACGGCCCACGGCCAGATGTCCGAACAGGCCCTGGAGCAGGTGGTCGTCGACTTCTGGGAGAAGAAGTTCGACGTCCTCGTCTCCACGACCATCGTCGAGTCGGGCATCGACATCGCGAACGCCAACACGCTGATCGTGGAGCGCGGCGACAACTTCGGCCTCTCCCAGCTGCACCAGCTGCGCGGCCGGGTGGGCCGCGGCCGTGAGCGCGGCTACGCGTACTTCCTGTACCCCCCGGAGAAGCCGCTGACGGAGACGGCCCACGAGCGCCTCGCGACCATCGCCCAGCACACGGAGATGGGCGCGGGCATGTACGTGGCGATGAAGGACCTGGAGATCCGCGGCGCGGGAAACCTGCTGGGCGGCGAGCAGTCGGGTCATATCGCGGGCGTCGGCTTCGACCTGTACGTACGCATGGTGGGCGAGGCGGTGGCGGACTACCGCGCCTCCATGGAGGGCGGTGTGGTGGAGGAGCCGCCGCTGGAGGTCAAGATCGAGCTCCCGGTCGACGCGCACGTCCCGCACGACTACGCGCCGGGCGAGCGGCTGCGCCTGCAGGCCTACCGCTCGATCGCCTCGGTCAACTCCGAGGACGACGTCAAGGCGGTACGCGAGGAACTCGTCGACCGGTACGGAAAGCTCCCCGAGCCGGTGGAGAACCTGCTCCTGGTGGCGGGGCTGCGGATGCTCGCGCGGGCGTGCGGGGTCGGTGAGGTCGTCCTCCAGGGCAACAACATCCGGTTCGCGCCGGTGGAGTTGAGGGAGTCCCAGGAACTGCGCCTGCAACGCCTCTACCCGGGAACAGTGATCAAACCGGCCGCCCACCAGGTACTGGTCCCCCGCCCCAAGACAGCAAGGGTCGGCGGAAAACCGCTGATCGGGAGGGACTTGCTGGCCTGGACGGGAGAGTTCCTGGCCTCGATCCTGGGTTCATAGAAACCCACTCGGAGGAGCCCCCGCCCCAAGGCCCTATGGGGCGCGGGGAACTGCGCGCCCAGCCACGACGCACCCGCAGGTAAGGAGCGGGGTCCTCGACGGCAGCAGCGTCGCGACCCCGTGCATCCGCGGCCCCGCCCCGCGACGGGACCGGCCGACTCGTCGAGCTGCTGGGCGAGTTCCGGGCAGCGGTCCTCGGCTCGGGACTGCTGCCGCCGGAGACGACACCGGAGACGGCACCAGGGACGGGGAAGGTGCGAGTCCGCGACGCCGCACCACCTCGGTCGCGCCGGTGGTGCGCCACTTGCCCGCCGAAGTACCTGTAAGTCCGTACTCCTGCTGTTCTTGTCCCAACTCCGGGCAAGTACGGTGAGGTCCAGGAAGACCGCCCGCTCAGGGCGGACATGGGCAGGCAAGAAGAGGGAGCGCCCGTGACGTTCTGGACCAGGGCCGCCGGCGTCGCGGCTCTGCTGCTCGCCGCGACCGGCTGTACCGCGGAGACGACGACCGGTTCCGCCGGACCCGAGGAACCGGCAGGTGCGGGCGGAGCCGCCCTCAGTGCCGTCGACTCACTGACCGTCAAGGGGAGGGCGCCGAAGACGGGATACGACCGGGACAAGTTCGGCACCCCCTGGGCGGACACCGACTCGAACGGCTGCGACACCCGCGACGACATACTCAAACGGGACCTGAAAGAGGTGAAGTTCAGCGGCGGTGAGTGCAGCGTGCGCACGGGCAGGCTCGACCCCGATCCGTACACCGACGAGCACGTCACCTTCGTCCGCGGCGGTCGCAGCGAGGTCGACATAGACCACCTCGTCGCGCTGTCGGACGCCTGGCAGAAGGGCGCCCAGAAGTGGGACCCGAGCAAGCGGATAGCTCTGGCCAACGACCCGCTGAACCTCCTCGCCGTCGACGCGGGACGCAACCGCAGCAAGGGTGACGGGGACACCGCGTCCTGGCTCCCGCCCAACAAGGCGTATCGCTGCGCGTATGTGGCCCGGCAGGTGGCCGTGAAGAAGAAGTACGAGCTGTGGGTCACCGACGCGGAGAAGACCGCGATGAAGAAGGTGCTGTCCACCTGCGCCGGGCAGAAGCTCCCCTCGGGCGGAACCTCGACGCGGGCGCCGAGCAGGTTCCACGCGAAGTGAACGGGCCGGGTCCGGGAGAAACCGGTTCCGCCGGAGCCGGGCCGGTGCCTACCGTGTCGGCATGGTGCTGAGAATCGCGAGCCTCGCCGAGCGGCCCGAGATGCACGGCCGGGTGACGGGAATGGCCGACACCTGGCCGGAGTTCCTGCGCAACGACCCCGTCGGCAACGCGCACTACGGCCGCATCGCCGAGGAGCTGCCGGAGTACGTGCTGTTCGCCGAGGACGAGAGCGGCGAGGTGGTCGCGCACGCGTACAGCGTGCCGTTCGCCCTCGGGAGCCAGTCGGACCAGGCGGGTCAGGCGGGTGTCGGGGGCGCGGGGCCTGGCGAGCTGCCCGCGCGGGGCTGGGACGAGGTGCTGGTGTGGGCGTTCGGGGACCGGCGTCGCGGCGTCACGCCCGACACGGTGAGCGCCATCTCGATCGTCGTCGCCCCGCCCGCCCAGGGCACCGGCCTGTCGGCCCGGATGCTTTCGGCGATGCGTGACAACGCGCGAGCGCGGGGCTTCGGCGAGGTCGTCGCTCCGGTGCGGCCGAGCGCGAAGCACCTGGAGCCGCGGACGCCGATGGCGGAGTACGCGTTCCGCACGCGCGACGACGGGCTGCCGCACGACCCGTGGCTGCGGGTGCACGTCCGGGCGGGCGCGCGCATCGAGGCGGTGGCCCCTGCGTCGATGACCGTCGCCGCATCGCTCGACGAGTGGCGGGAGTGGACCGGCCTGCCGTTCGACAAGGAGGGCCTGATCGAGGTGCCCGGCGCACTGGTGCCGGTGCACTGCGAACCGGCCCGCGGATACGCGGTGTACGTCGAGCCCAACGTGTGGGTACGGCACGTCCTTTGAGGGAGGCGCGGGCCCGGCGTACGGGTGAGGCACACCTGACAAAGCCACACCCCGCGGCCGCCACGGCGGGCGCTGCTCGGGCCGGGCCGTGCCGTCCGAGGCGGCGGCGGTGACCAGCACGACAACGGTTCGGTACAACCCTGGACCAGTTTGTCTCGTCGGCCTATACGCTCGGACTCCGTACTCGTACGTCCCATCAGGTCTCCAGGAGCAACCATGCAAGGCCACGGCCAGGCGCCGCCGGCGACGCCGCCACCCCCGACCGGGCTGCTGGTCCTGCTGCGCGTGCTCTTCGTGGTGATGTCCGTGTGCAGCTTCGGCCTGCTCGGCTGGGCGATGATGCTGCGCCTGGCGATCGTGACCCGCAAATCGCTCGACTGGGGCCTGTTCGTGGCCGTCTTCGCGGCCGAGTCCCTCGGTCTCGTCCTCATCGGCACCGAGCCCGGCGAGGAGATCCACACCCCGGGCGGCTGGACGGGCCTCGTCCTGCTCCTGGGCTCCCTCGTGCCCGCGATCGCGTACTACCTCGCCGCGGACGTCCGGCACTTCCACCACCTGCGGTACGCGCGGCCCGGATTCGCGCCGCACCAGCAGCCCTCGCCGCCCGCCTACGGCTACCCCCAGCGGTCGCCGTACGACACCACGGTGGTCCCGAACTCGCCGCTGCCGCCGATGGCCCCGACACCCCGGCCCGCCCCGCGGACCCCGCCCCCGAACTCGGCCCCGAACGCGACCCCGGCCCCGCCGCCGCAGCGCCCCGCGCCCGCCCGTATCGACCAGGTGCGCGCCGAGCTGGACGAGTTGAGCGACTATCTCCGCAGGAACGAGGACGGCAGATGACCGTGGCGTCGGGACGGGTGATCACCGGCCGCTACGAACTGTCCACGCTCATCGGTCAGGGCGGCATGGGCCAGGTGTGGACGGCGTACGACCAGCGCCTGGACCGGCGCGTCGCGGTCAAGCTGCTGCGGCCGGACAAGGTCGCGGGCCACGAGGCCGACGAACTGCGCCGCCGCTTCGTGCGCGAGTGCCGCGTCACCGCCCAGGTCGACCACCCCGGCCTGGTCACGGTCCACGACGCGGGCAGCGAGGACGAGGAGCTGTTCCTCGTCATGCAGTACGTCGACGGGGCCGACCTCTCCGACCACCTCGCCGAACACGGCCCCTACCCCTGGCAGTGGGCCGTCGCCGTCGCCGCGCAACTGTGCGCCGTGCTCTCCGCGGTGCACGCCGTGCCCATCGTCCACCGCGACCTCAAACCGCGGAACGTGATGATCAAGCAGGACGGCACGGTCACCGTCCTCGACCTCGGTGTCGCCTCCGTGATGGACACCGACACCACCCGCCTCACCCACACCGGCTCACCCATCGGGTCGCCCGCCTACATGGCCCCCGAACAGGCGATGGGCGGCGCGGTCGGCCCGTACACCGATCTGTACGCGCTCGGTGTGCTCCTGCACGAACTCCTCAGCGGGGACGTGCCGTTCTCCGGCTCCACCGCCCTCGGCGTGCTGCACCGCCACCTCTACGAGCCGCCCCTGCCGGTCCGCCGACTGCGCCCCGAGGTGCCCGAGGCCCTCGAAGCGCTCGTGCTGCGGCTGCTCGCCAAGGACCCGCAGCACCGCCCGGACTCCGCCCAGGAGACGTACGAGCAGCTGCTGCCGCTGCTCCCCGCGCGCGGCATACCCTCCGGCGGTCCCCTCGACCCCACCCGCCCCTTCCTGCGCCCGCACGCTCCCTGGCCGGACCGCGCCCGCACGCCCGCCACACAGCCACAGGCCGCGCCCACCGTCGAGAGACCCGATGTCGCGGCAGCGGTCGACGAGGTCAAGAGGCTCCTCGGCGAGGGCCGCATCACCCAGGCCGTCGACATACTCGGCCAGATCCTCCCGGCCGCCGCCGCCCAGCACGGCGAGCACTCACCGGTCGTCCGCACCCTGCGCAAGCAGTACGCGGCCACGCTGATGGACGACGGCCAGTACCGCCGCGCCCTGCCCGAACTGCGCCGCCTCGCCGACGAGCGGGCCACCGAGGCGGGCCGGGCCGACCCGCAGTCCCTGCGCTTTCGCTACGAGGCCGCCCAGTGCCTGGAACAGCTCGGCGAGCCCGCCGCCGCGCTCGGCGAGTACCGCGCGCTGCTGCCGTACTACGAGAACCAGTACGTCGCCCAGGACGCCGAACTCTCCTTCGAGGTACGCCGCCGCATCGGACATCTGCTCCTCGCCCTCGGCGACCGGGCCGCCGCCCACGACACGCTGGCCCGGCTCAAGTACGACGCCGAACGGCTGCGGGGCCCCGGCCATCCGCTGGTCTCGGAGATCGGCCGGACCCTCCACTGGCTGGGCCAGGTCCGCGGCTGACCGCGCACTCGTCGGCACTCCGACATGCGGCGTGTGGACGGATACGGCCCGGGGCGGTGCCCGAAGTCCGGGTGAATCGTTGGGTCGAATGGGTGGCCGAGAGCCGGTCCCCTGCCTACCATCGATCACCGCAAGACTTTGTGCACCGCCGCACAAGCTCCTACAGGAGGTCTCCTTGCACCGCCGCAGTCGCACCGCGTTCCTCCTCTCCGCCGCACTCGTCACCGCGGCCCCCCTCCTGACCGCCTGTGGCAGCGACGCGCATCCCGGTGCCGCAGCCGTCGTGGGCGACGACCGCATCACGGTCTCCCAGCTGGAGAACCGGGTGAACGAGGTACGGACCGCACAGCGCGCCGCCACCCAGGACGAGGCGCAGTACGAGCAGGCCATCGCCAAGTCCGGCGGCCTCACCCGCGACACCCTGCACGGCATGGTCCTGGACCGGGTGCTGCACCGGGCCGCCCAGGACGCGGACGTGACCGTCTCCCGCAAGGAGATCCAGCAGACCCGCACCGGTCTGGAGCAGCAGCTGGGCGGCGCGAAGGCGCTGGAGACGACCTGGCTCCAGAAGTACGGTGTCGCGCCCGAGCGGCTCGAAGACAACCTCCGCGTCCAGGTCGAGGCCCAGAAACTCGCCTCGGGACTGGGCACGGACACCAGCCAGCCGGCCTTCTGGAAGGCCCTGTCCGAGGCGTCCAAGAGGATGGGGGTCGACCTGAACCCCCGCTACGGTGCCTGGGACGTGGAGAAGAGCGGCCGCGTCGACGCCAAGCTGCCGTGGCTGCGCGAGGTGTCGGCGGCGGAGAGCCAACAGGCGATGTGACCGCCGTGATGTCAGTGGTGTGGGTTACGTTCGGTGTGTGAACGCATCCAGCCCCGGGCGCATCGTCCTGCTCACCACCAGCCACCGTGTCGCACCCGGACTCCTGTCCTGGCCCGCCTGGCAGGCGCTGCACGGCGCCGACCGTGTCCTGTGCGCGGACGGCGCCCACCCGCAGCTGCCGTATCTGCGCGAGGCGGGTGTCCGGGTCGACGAGGCCGCGCCCGGCGCCCAGGAGCTGGTCGACGCCTGCGCCGGCGGGCGCACCGTCGCCGTCGTCGCCACGGGTGAGGGCGAACCGCGCCTGACCGACGGGCTGTCCCGCCTGGCCGGCACGGGGCGGGTGCGGATGCCCGACCTGGAACTGCTCCCCGCGTCGTACGACCTCCCGGGCGCCCGCCTCCTGGACCTCGTCCAGGTCATGGACCGGATCCGCCTCGAATGCCCCTGGTCGTCCCAGCAGACCCACAAGGGCCTCGCCAAGTACGGCCTGGAGGAGGCGTACGAACTCGTCGAGGCCATCGAGGAGGGCGACCGGGACGAGCTGCGCGAGGAGCTCGGCGACGTACTGCTCCAGGTCGTCTTCCACTCCCGGATCGCCGAGGAGGGCAGCCCGGACGACGGGTCGGATGCCTTCTCCATCGACGACGTGGCCGCCGGCATCGTCACCAAGCTGATCCACCGCCACCCGCACGTGTTCGGTGACGAGAGCGCCTCCACGCCCGAGGAGGTCAAGGAGCACTGGCTGCGCACCAAGGCCGAGGAGAAGCAGCGGACGTCCGTCACGGAGGGCGTCCCGCTCGGTCAGCCCGGTCTCGCGCTGGCCGCCAAGCTGGCGTCCCGCGCCCACACGGCGGGCCTGGACGTCCCCCTGCCCCGCGGCGAGGGCGTCGGCTACGAACTGCTGGCGCTGGCCGTACGGGCCGAGGCGGCGGGAGTGGACCCGGAAGCGGCCCTGCGCTCGGCCGCGAGGGCCTACAGAGACGCGATAAGGGCGACCGAGACCTGACCGGCCTCCCGCGCCCCCTCAAGGGGCGCGGGGCTGTTTCGACGTGCGGCTCCGCCGCGTGGGCGGGGCCGGCCCCGACAGACCCGCAGGGAACGGCGCCGGCCCCGCACCGCCCGGCAGACCCCTCACCCCCGGGCAGCCGGATCGTGCCAGTGCGGGCGGGCCCGCCGCAGCAGCCACGCACCGGGCCCCAGCGCCCGCCCCCGGTCCTCACCGCC
Organism: Streptomyces sp. CWNU-52B; assembly: GCF_047444975.1. NCBI lineage: Bacteria > Bacillati > Actinomycetota > Actinomycetes > Kitasatosporales > Streptomycetaceae > Streptomyces > Streptomyces sp. CWNU-52B. The sequence continues at coordinate 154,770 of NZ_JBLFJV010000019.1, forward strand.
GCCCCCGCCGTCGTCCTCGTCGTCCTCGTCCCGGCCCGTGGCGGGGAGTTCGTCGAGGAACACCCGGCCCGGATCCGCCCCGAGACAGGGCAGCGCCGCCGAGATCTCCTCCACCAGCGCGGGCGGCCCCGCCAGATACACGTCGTGGCGCGCCCAGTTGGCCCGGTTGCCCAGCGCCGTGAGCAGCCGCTCGGTGGCCTGGGCCTTCGGGCGCCCCGGCGCGGGTGTGATCACGGTGATGTCCAGCTGGGGCAGCCGCGTGCACAACCGCGTGAACGCGGCCCGGTCGTAGAGATGGGGGAGGTCCCGGGCGACGACGAACAGCCGGGCCTCGTCGTACGGGCCGGGTTCGCACGCCAGTTGCTCCAGCAGCGCCTTCACCGGGGCCCAGCCGGTACCGGCCGAGATGAAGGTGAGGGGCCGCTCCACCGGCGTACGGAGGGTCAGCCGGCCGCCGGGACCGCCGAGCCGCAGGACGTCGCCCGCCCGGGTGTGCCGGACGAGTTCGGGGGACAGGACACCGTCCTCGACGAGGCTGACGTGCAGATCGAGGGTGTCGTCGGAGCGGGGCGCGTTGGCGACGGAGTACGGGCGCCAGACGCCGGGGACGCGCGGGCTGTTGACGCTCACGTACTGGCCCGGGAGATGGGGCAGGCGCCGGTGCGGCCGCAGGGTCAGTACGGTGAGGTCGTCCCCGTGCGGGGCGCGGCCGACGACCTCGGCGTCCCACCAGGACGGCTCGCCCTCGCTGTCCGCCTCGCGCGCGCCGTCCAGCATGGCGTCCGCGATCACTCCGTACGCCTCGCCCCAGGCCTTCTCCACCTCCACGGTCCACGCAGGACCCGACACGGCGGCGAACGCGGCGATCAGACTCTCCCCCACAGCCGTGTAGTGCTCGGGCCGCGCCAGATACTTCCGGTGGTCCCGCCCCAGGTGCCGCAGGTACTCGTGCAGCCCGGGACCTTCCAGCCGCCCCACGACGAGCGTCAGAGCGGCGAACAGGCGGTCCCGCTGGCGTTCCATGTCCTCGGGGAAGTCCAGCGGGAACAGGGCGCGGACATCGGGGTGGTGCCAGAAGAGGTGCGAGTAGAAGTACTTGAGCGCGAACTCGGCCCGCCTTTCGACGACCGCGAAACTGGTCCGGAGTATTTCGGGGTCCACGGGCGCGAATCTAGATAGCCGAAGAGCCGTACGGTCAAGGGATGGGTCATTTCCGGACGTCTGGGGTGAAGGGCCCAGGTCGGACAGGGGTGCGGCGGTCCCGGAAGGGCGACCGCGGGCCACGAGGACGCCGGTCGGGCCCGCGCCACCCCTCCCGATACCGTCGAGGAGTGACCGAAACACCCGCACAGCCGCCCGCGGCGCACCCCGCCCCCGAACTCTTCACCTGGGAGTTCGCCACCGATCCCTACCCGGCGTACGCCTGGCTGCGCGAGCACGCCCCCGTGCACCGCACGAAGCTGCCCAGCGGGGTGGAGGCCTGGCTGGTCACCCGGTACGCGGACGCCAAGCAGGCCCTGGCCGACGGCAGGCTCAGCAAGAACCCCGCGCACCACGACGAGCCCGCGCACGCCAAGGGCAAGACCGGCATCCCGGGGGAGCGCAACGCCGATCTGATGACGCATCTGCTCAACATCGACCCGCCGGACCACACCCGGCTGCGGCGGTTCGTCAGCAAGGCGTTCACCCCGCGGCGGGTGGCCGAATTCGCGCCCCGGGTCCAGGAGCTGGCGGACCAGCTGATCGACGGGTTCCTGGAGAAGGGGGAGGCCGACCTCATCCACGAGTTCGCCTTCCCGCTCCCCATCTACGCGATCTGCGACCTCCTCGGCGTCCCGCGCGAGGACCAGGACGACTTCCGCGACTGGGCCGGGATGATGATCCGGCACGGGGGAGGGCCCCGGGGCGGCGTCGCCCGGTCGGTCAAGAAGATGCGGCGCTATCTCGCCGAGCTGATCCACCGCAAGCGCGAGGAGCTCACGGAGGTGGCGGCGCCGGGCGAGGACCTCATCTCCGCGCTCATCCGGGCCTCGGACCACGGCGAGCACCTCACGGAGAACGAGGTCGCCGCGATGGCCTTCATCCTCCTGTTCGCCGGTTTCGAGACAACCGTCAACCTCATCGGCAACGGCACCTACGCCCTGCTCACCCACCCCGGGCAGCGGCGGCGGCTGGAGGCCTCCCTGGCGGCCGGCCGCACGGACCTCCTGGAGACCGGCGTGGAGGAACTGCTCCGCTACGACGGGCCCGTGGAACTGGCCACCTGGCGGTTCGCCACCGAAGCGCTCAGCATCGGCGGCCAGGACATCGCCCCCGGCGACCCCGTGCTCGTCGTGCTCGCGGCGGCCGACCGGGACCCCGAACGGTTCGAGGACCCGGACACCCTCGACCTCTCCCGCCGTGACAACCAACACCTCGGTTACGGCCACGGCATCCACTACTGCCTGGGCGCGCCGCTCGCCCGACTGGAGGGCCAGACCGCGCTGAACACCTTGCTGACGCGCCTCCCCGACCTTCAACTCGCGGGAGATTCGGCCGATTTGAGGTGGCGTGGCGGGCTCATCATGCGGGGATTGCGCACGCTTCCAGTGGAGTTCACCCCGGTTGCGAAGTCTGGCCCCAGGTAGCACCGACGCCGACGGAAGGTGAGGCTCCGTCAACTTTGTGATCTTCACGTTATCTGCGCTGCATCGACTTGTGACAAGAGTTCGAGTGCCTATACGTTCACCCATCAATGCGGCAGGTCTCACCCGTCGCAGCAGCCACGAGCACGGCTTTCCGCCGTGCCCCCGTGCGCATTCCTTGCTGTCACGCGAAAGGCAATCGCATGCTCTCCGGGAACGGCCGTCATCGTCGCCCCCGCCAGGCTCCGGCACTCATCGTCGCCGCGGGTGTGGCCGGATCGGCCATCGCGATCCCCCTGCTCGGCGCGACCGGTGCGAGTGCCGCCAGCGGCACGACCTGGGACGCGGTCGCCGAATGCGAGAGCGGCGGCTCGTGGAGCGCCGACCAGGGCAACGGACGCTTCGGCGGCCTCCAGATGACCCAGGAGACCTGGGAGTCGCACGGCGGCCTCGACTACGCGCCGAGCGCCGACCAGGCCAGCCGCTCGCAGCAGATAGCCGTCGCCGAGAAGGTCCTCGCGGACGAGGGCACCAGCGCCTGGCTGACGTGCGGTCTGGTGGCGGGTCTGACGCAGGACTCCGACTCCGCCGACGTCGACACGGGCCTCGCGGAGGGCACCGGCGACGCGTCGTCCGACTCGGCCGGCTCGTCCGGCTCGAAGGGGGACGACGGCGCGAAGTCCGACGACACGGACTCCGGCTCGGACTCCGCGGACGACTCCGGCTCGGGCTCGCACGGTCTGGACGGCTCGGCCGGCGGCGGCACGTCGAAGAGTGACGACTCGGGCAAGTCGACCCCGAAGGCCGAGGCTTCGGCCGAGGCGGAGGACGAGAGCGCCTCGGGCCGTCACCGCGGCACCGCCGACGAGGTCGACACCGCGCCCCGCGCGGACGACTACGCCGGCCGGCACGCCTCGCGCAGCGACAGCGCCTCGCGCGTCCTGGCCGACGAGGGCTTCTACGCGATCCGTTCCGGCGACAGCCTCTCGAGCATCGCCGACTCCCTCGGTGTCGAGGGCGGATGGAGCGAGCTCTACGCCGACAACAAGGACAGCATCGGCGCCGACCCGGACTTCATCATTCCCGGTCAGCGCATCGTCGTCGACAGCTGAACGGTGTCCGGCGCGCGTACCGGCCCCATGGCGGGCGGGCGCCGGGCGAGCGGCGAGCAAGTGGTGATCAAGCTGCCGAATCGGGCGAAAATCAGCGGTAGTTCGCGTTGAATGTCCGATTTGGCGAAGTGAGAGATGGATCTCAACGACCCTGATCGTCTTTGAAATTCGGCGGACCCCGTGTCTACGGTCGTGACCGCTCGCCATTGGTGAGCCCCGACGGTCGCACGCCGAATCCTGCCAACGGCCGTACGGGAACAGTCGTCGCGTAAAGCGCCGTAGGCAGGAGCGGGGGACCCAAGGTAAGTGCCGGACCCGGTCGTCGAGACCGGGCACGGCTTGGGGTTAAGCCGCGTGACAGCAGTGTCGCGCGGCCGGGCAACTCACTCGGCCCGAACCCGACAGCTCACCTCGCAGGCGTCGGTGAGGGGATCACTTCATGCTGCTTTCGAGCAAGGGCAAGCACCGTCGCCCGTCCAAGGCCGGCCGCATCGCCACGCTGGCCGGTGTCACCACCGCCGCCGTCGCCGTCCCGCTGATGGGCGCCTCGGGGGCCTCCGCCGCCTCCACCTCCGAGTGGGACACCGTCGCCCAGTGCGAGTCCGGCGGCAACTGGTCGATCAACACCGGCAACGGCTACTACGGCGGCCTGCAGTTCTCGTCCTCCACCTGGGCCGCGTACGGGGGCAACTCGTACGCCTCCACCGCCGACCAGGCCTCCAAGTCCCAGCAGATAGCCGTCGCCGAGAAGGTTCTCGCGAGCCAGGGCAAGGGTGCCTGGCCGAGCTGTGGCGTGGGCCTGTCCGGCGCCTCGACCGGTGGCGGCTCGGCTCCCTCGGACTCCGGCTCCTCGGACTCGGGCAGCTCCTCCGGCCAGAGCACCGCGCCGTCGCAGCAGCAGAACACGCAGCCCTCCGAGGAGCGTGCCTCGCGTTCCCAGGACCGCCCGGCGGCGAAGAAGACCGTCGAGACCCCGACCGGCAAGAAGGTCGAGAAGGGTGACGGCGAGTACAAGGTCGTCAAGGGGGACACCCTCAGCGAGATCGCCGAGAAGGAGAACGTCAAGGGCGGCTGGCAGAAGCTGTTCAAGCTGAACGACGACATCGTCGACGACGCCGACTTCATCTTCCCGGGCCAGCAGCTGCACCTCAGCTGACACCCGGCGGTCGCGTCACGTCACGTGGTGCCGGTCGAGGCCCTGGCCGCTCAGCCTCGGCCGGCAGGTCGGAGCGCGTCTTCGCCTCCGGTCCGCATCCGACTCGTGACTGAACCACAGGGCGCTCATATCCGTGTCCTTCATAGTGGAGGTCCGTGAGGGCCACCCCCGTCCCCCACGGGCCCCCGCTCCGGTGCGTCATCCCCCGTACGCGCCGGAGCGGGTTTTTTCGGTCCCGTCTTTGTTCCGTTCGGAAACAATTTCCTCTCGGTTCCAGCCAGGAGACGGTCAGGGGGCGGACGATCCCCGGCAGCCGGTTAGGCTCATCCCGCGGGCCCACCACAGGTCTGCGCCCAACCGGGCCTTCGGCCCGGCGTAGCTCGCGTCACATCCCAGAAGGAGATGCTCGTGCCGTCCATCGACGTCGTCGTAGCCCGGGAAATCCTGGACTCCCGAGGCAACCCCACGGTCGAGGTCGAGGTCGGCCTCGACGACGGCAGCACGGGTCGTGCCGCCGTTCCGTCCGGCGCCTCCACCGGTGCCTTCGAGGCCGTTGAGCTCCGTGACGGAGACCCCAACCGCTACCTCGGCAAGGGTGTCGAGAAGGCCGTCCTCGCCGTCATCGAGCAGATCGGCCCGGAGCTCGTCGGCTACGACGCCACCGAGCAGCGCCTCATCGACCAGGCGATGATCGACCTGGACGCCACCGACAACAAGGGCTCGCTCGGCGCCAACGCCATCCTCGGCGTATCGCTCGCCGTCGCCCACGCCGCCTCCGAGGCGTCGGACCTGCCCCTCTTCCGCTACCTGGGCGGACCGAACGCGCACCTGCTGCCGGTCCCGATGATGAACATCCTCAACGGTGGGTCGCACGCCGACTCCAACGTCGACATCCAGGAGTTCATGATCGCCCCGATCGGCGCGGAGTCCTTCTCCGAGGCCGTGCGCTGGGGCGCCGAGGTCTACCACACCCTCAAGAAGGTCCTGAAGAGCCGCGGCCTGTCCACCGGCCTCGGCGACGAGGGCGGCTTCGCCCCGAACCTCGACTCCAACCGCGCGGCCCTCGACCTCATCGTCGAGGCCATCAAGGAAGCCGGCTACACCCCCGGCGAGCAGGTCGCCCTCGCGCTGGACGTCGCCGCGTCCGAGTTCTACAAGGACGGCAAGTACGAGTTCGAGGGCAAGTCCCGCTCGGCCGCCGAGATGACCGAGTACTACGAGGAGCTCGTCGCCTCGTACCCGCTGGTCTCCATCGAGGACCCGCTGTACGAGGACGACTGGGCCGGCTGGAACGTCATCACCGAGAAGCTGGGCGACAAGGTCCAGATCGTCGGCGACGACCTCTTCGTCACCAACCCCGAGCGCCTCGCCCGCGGCATCGACGAGGGTTCCGCGAACGCCCTGCTCGTCAAGGTCAACCAGATCGGTTCGCTGACCGAGACCCTGGACGCCGTCGAGATGGCGCAGCGCAACGGCTTCAAGTGCATGATGTCCCACCGCTCCGGCGAGACCGAGGACGTCACCATCGCGGACCTCGCGGTCGCCGTGAACTGCGGCCAGATCAAGACCGGCGCCCCGGCCCGCTCGGACCGCGTCGCCAAGTACAACCAGCTGCTGCGCATCGAGGAGATCCTCGACGACGCGGCGGTGTACGCGGGCCGCAGCGCGTTCCCGCGGTTTCGCTCTGCGAACCAGTAGGCACAGCGCTCTGCGAACCAGTAGGCACAGCGCTCTGCGAACCAGTAGGCACGGCGCTCCGCGAACCAGTAGGCACAGCGCTCCGTGAACCAGTTGGCACAGCAAGGGCTGACATTCGTTTGAGCAGGGCTGACACCCTGTGAAGGAAGCGTCGTACGTACGTCCCCGTACCCGGTCCCGTACCGTGTGCGGGGACGTACGTACGTGAGGGCCCGGCTAGACCGGCTCGGGGAGGCGGGACCATGGCTGTGAAGGACCGGGACCGGTTCTCCACCGCGACCAGGATCAAGCTGCTCGGTGAGCAGACGGCGGCCCGTGTCTACCGCTCCCAGACCAAGCGGCAGGCCCGCCGTTCGCGGCTGACCGGCCGGGCCGCACTCCTCGCCCTGGTCCTGTGCTCGCTCGTGCTGGCTCTCGCCTATCCCATAAGGCAGTACGTCTCCCAGCGGGCCGAGGTCGCCGATCTGCAGCACCGGCGCGAGCAGGCCCGCGCGCGGGTCGAGGAGCTGCGCGACCTGAAGGCGCGGTGGCAGGACGACGCGTACGCCGAGCAGCGCATCCGGGAGCGGCTGCACTATGTGATGCCGGGCGAGACCGGCTACATCGTGATCGACCCCGACGCGGCGAAGAAGACACGTACGGACCGCACGGCGGCCGACCGGGCCTGGTACGCCAACGTCTGGGACGGGGTCGACAAGGCCGACGCCGCCGACCGGTGAACCGTCCCACCCACGACCGACGAGAAAGACACAGACCCAAGGCATGGAAACGCCCCCGCCGCCCACTCCCCGCACCGAGCCGACCGACGCTGACGTCGAGGCTTTCAAACAGCAGCTCGGGCGGCCGCCGCGCGGGCTGCGCGCGATCGCGCACCGCTGTCCGTGCGGTCAGCCGGATGTCGTCGAGACGGCTCCGCGCCTTCCCGACGGCACGCCGTTCCCGACGACGTACTACCTGACGTGCCCGCGTGCGGCCTCCGCGATCGGCACGCTGGAGGCGAACGGCGTCATGAAGGAGATGACGGAACGTCTCGCCACGGACCCCGAGCTGGCCGAGGCGTACCGGGCCGCCCATGAGGACTACATCGCCCGCCGTGACTCCATCGACGTGCTCGAAGGCTTCCCGAGCGCGGGCGGGATGCCGGACCGGGTGAAGTGCCTGCACGTCCTGGTGGCGCACTCCCTGGCGGCGGGTCCGGGGGTGAACCCGCTCGGCGACGAGGCGATCGCGATGCTTCCGGAGTGGTGGCGCAAGGGCGCGTGTGTGGTGCCGGGCGTGGATGCGCCCGTGGGTCTCTAGGGGCGCGGGGGACCGCGCAAGGGGGGATCGGGGGCGGAGCCCCCGAGGTGGGGACGGGAATGGGTAGGGGCGGCGGGGGCGAGAAAGCGCCTGGGGGCGGCCTCCCTGAACGATCGCAAGGAGACCACTGTCATGACTCGCGTCGCCGCCGTCGACTGCGGTACCAACTCGATCCGCCTGCTCGTGGCGGACGTGAACCCGAGCACGGGCGAACTCGTGGACCTGGACCGCCGGATGACGATCGTCCGGCTCGGCCAGGGCGTGGACCGCACGGGCCGCCTCGCCCCAGAGGCCCTGGAACGGACCTTCGCGGCCTGCCGCGAGTACGCCGAGGCCATCAAGGAGCACGGCGCCGAACGCACCCGCTTTGTGGCGACCTCGGCCTCCCGCGACGCCGAGAACCGGGACGACTTCGTCCGCGGTGTCCTCGACATCCTGGGGGTGGAGCCCGAGGTCGTCTCCGGCGAGCAGGAGGCCGAGTTCTCGTTCATGGGCGCCACGAAGGAGCTGACGGGCCGCGACGACCTCGCCAGGCCCTTCCTGGTGGTGGACATCGGCGGCGGCTCCACGGAGTTCGTCGTGGGCGACGACCACGTGCGGGCCGCCCGCTCGGTGGACATCGGCTGCGTACGGATGACGGAACGGCACCTCGTCCGGGACGGCGTGGCCGGCGACCCGCCGACCGAGGAGCAGGTGCGGGCGATCCGTGCCGACATCGAGGCGGCTCTCGACCTGGCCGAGGAGACCGTGCCGCTGCGTGCGGCGGGCACGCTCGTCGGACTGGCCGGATCGGTCACCACCGTCTCGGCGATCGCCCAGGGCCTCCTGGAGTACGACTCCGCCGCCATCCACCACTCCCGGGTCTCCTACGACCGCGTCCGCGAGATCACCGAGCGGCTGCTCACCGCCACGCACGCCGAGCGCGCGGCGATCCCCGCGATGCACCCGGGCCGCGTCGACGTCATCGGCGCCGGCGCCCTGGTGCTCCTCGCGATCATGGAGCGGACCGGCGCCCGGGAGGTCGTGGTGAGCGAGCACGACATCCTGGACGGGATCGCGTGGAAGGCCGCGGAAGAAGCAGTCGCGGCAGAGGCAGAGGCAGAGGCAGCGGAAGCCGAGCGAGCTCGCTGAACCGCGGCCTCGACTGAGCAGGTCGGCTGCCGTATGAGCGCCCTTCGCGGGCCTCGGGAGGGTCTGGAAACGGCCTCGCGCGCACCCCGGCGGAAAACTTCGTGAAGTTCTTCACAAGAGAATCGGCCCTGTTGAGGGAGGTTTTTGTCCTTCCGGGTCCGTCCGGGGGCTCGGAGGGGTCCCGGACATGATCAACAGGCTGTTTCGAGGGTGCTTCGTTCGTGTGAAGAAGGGGGTCGGTCCAGTGGCTCCGCGGGGCCGGAGTGGCAGCTCAGGCGGCATTGACAACGGGTCGCGCGGTGCGCTGGTTCCCTCATTGGATCATGACCTGGATCACGTGGGCGGGGCAGTGTAACAGAGGGCGGGTAGGAGCTTGTGAAGGGGCGCACGAGCTACCCCCCTGAGGCGGGTGGATACTCGATGGCATGAGCACCACGGAGCGTCCCAGGATCCTCGTAGTAGGCGGTGGGTACGTAGGCCTGTACGCAGCTCGGCGCATCCTCAAGAAGATGCGCTACGGCGAGGCGACCGTCACGGTCGTCGACCCCCGGTCGTACATGACCTACCAGCCCTTCCTCCCCGAAGCAGCCGCCGGCAGCATTTCGCCTCGGCACGTCGTCGTCCCGCTGCGACGCGTGCTGCCCAAGGCGGAAGTCCTCACCGGCCGGGTCACCACCATCGACCAGGACCGCAAGGTCGCCACCGTCGCGCCCCTCGTGGGTGAGGCGTACGAGCTGCCCTTCGACTACCTCGTCATCGCGATGGGCGCGGTCTCCCGCACCTTCCCGATCCCCGGCCTCGCCGAGCAGGGCATCGGCATGAAGGGCATCGAGGAGGCCATCGGCCTGCGCAACCACGTCCTCGAGCAGCTCGACAAGGCCGACTCCACGACCGACGAGGATGTCCGCCGCAAGGCGCTGACCTTCGTCTTCGTCGGCGGTGGCTTCGCGGGTGCGGAGACCATCGGCGAGGTCGAGGACATGGCCAGGGACGCGTCGAAGTACTACAACAACGTCTCCCGCGAGGACATGCGCTTCGTCCTCGTCGACGCCGCGGACAAGATCCTTCCCGAGGTCGGCCCCAAGCTCGGCCTGTACGGCAAGGAGCACCTCGAAGGACGTGGGGTCGAGGTCTACCTCTCCACCTCCATGGACTCCTGCGTCGACGGCCACGTGGTCCTGAAGAACGGCCTGGAGGTCGACTCCAGCACGATCGTGTGGACGGCCGGCGTCAAGCCCAACCCGGTGCTCTCCCGCTTCGGTCTGCCGCTCGGCCCCCGTGGTCACGTGGACACCCGGACCACCCTCCAGGTGCAGGGCGCGGACTACATCTGGGCCGCCGGCGACAACGCCCAGGTCCCGGACCTCGTCGGCCGCAAGGCCGGCAACGAGAACGCCTGGTGCCCGCCGAACGCCCAGCACGCGCTGCGTCAGGCGCGGGTCCTCGGCGACAACGTCATCTCCGGTATGCGGGGCTTCCCGCAGAAGGAGTACAGCCACGCCAACAAGGGTGCGGTCGCCGGTCTCGGCCTGCACAAGGGCGTCGCGATGATCGTCATGGGCAAGATGAAGATCAAGGTCAAGGGCCGGCTGGCCTGGTACATGCACCGTGGCTACCACGGTCTGGCCATGCCCACCTGGAACCGGAAGATCCGGGTCTTCGCCGACTGGACGCTGGCCGTGTTCCTCAAGCGTGAGGTCGTCTCCCTCGGCGCGATGGAGACCCCGCGCGAGGAGTTCTACGAGGCGGCGAAGCCGGCGCCCGCTCCGGCCGCCGTCGCCAAGACGGAGGAGAAGGCCAAGGCCTCCTGACCCTCGGTCACGGCCTGTCCGCCCGCTCCGCCTGTTCTGTTCGCTCTGCCTGAAGGGCCTTCCGCCATCCGTGGTGCGGGGGGCCCTTTTTGGCGTTTGCTTTTGTCCCCGCCGCCCTTACCCTTCCCGTCACTGCTCGCGGGTCGCGCCCCCGGACCCCGCTCCTCGAACGTCCGTCCCGCGTTTGAGGACGAGGCCGTTCGGGCCGATATGGGATCTGGGGCGTAGCCCTCAGAAACGGGACGCCGACCTCTCGGATTACGTGGTGGCTGCATGTATTTTGCTGAGACATGACATTTCAGCGGGACTGCGCCGTGGGTTCGTCGGTGTTTACGTGGTGTTGGAGTTTGTGGGATCTCTCGTCACGGAGGTGTGCGCCATGCAGGACGCGGCGCTTCGGCTCAAAGGGCTGATGGAACAGCTGCTGGGAGCCCCGATCCCGGTACGGATCCGGGCCTGGGACGGTTCGGAAGCGGGACCGCCGGGCACCCCGGTGCTCGTCGTACGGAACCGGCGGGCCCTGCGCCGACTTCTGTGGAAGCCGGGCGAGTTGGGCCTGGCACGGGCCTGGGTCTCCGGTGACCTCACGGTCGACGGGGACCTCTACGCCGCGCTGGACGCGGTAGCGGAGATGGTCTGGGAGCGCGGCGAGGACGCCAGGACCCTGGGCGAGGCCCTACGGGATCCCGACGTACGGGCCGGGGTGCTCGGGCTCGTCCGGATGGCCGGGTCGCTCCTGCCGCCCGCCCCGCCCCGCGAGGAGGTGCGCAGACACCCCCATCTGCACACCAAGCGCAGCGACCGGCAGGCGATCAGCCACCACTACGACGTCGGCAACGACTTCTACGAGATGGTCCTCGGCCCGTCCATGGTCTACTCCTGCGCCTACTGGGAGTCCCCGGACGGCACCCTGGAGGACGCCCAGCGCGACAAGCTCGGACTCATCGCCCGCAAGCTGGACCTGAAGCCGGGGATGCGGCTGCTCGACGTCGGCTGCGGCTGGGGCTCGATGGCCATCCACGCGGCCCGCGAGCACGGGGTGAGCGTCGTCGGCGTGACGCTGTCCCAGGAGCAGGCCGCGTACGCCCGTAAGCGCGTCGCGGAAGAAGGGCTCACCGACCGGGTCGAGATCCGCGTCCAGGACTACCGGGACGTCGTCGACGGGCCGTACGACGCGATCTCCTCCATCGGGATGGCCGAGCACGTCGGCAGCGAACGGTATCTGGAGTACGCGCGCGATCTGTTCGCCCTCCTGAAGCCGGGCGGCCGGCTCCTGAACCACCAGATCGGTCGCCGGCCGTGGCGCGACGAAGCGGCCTACGAGATCGACGAGTTCATCGACGCGTACGTCTTCCCCGACGGGGAGCTCGCGCCGATCGGCGATACCGTGGGGCAGTTGGAGAGCGCCGGGTTCGAGGTCCGTGACGTCGAGTCCATCCGGGAGCACTACGCGCTCACGCTGCGCCGCTGGGTGGCCAACCTGGAGGCGCAGTGGCCGAGCGCCGTCCGCCTCACCAGCCCCGGACGGGCCCGCGTCTGGCGGCTCTACATGGCCGCCTCGGCGCTGGCCTTCGAGCGCAACCGCATCGGCGTCAACCAGGTACTGGCGGTGCGGACGCCCGGGGGCGGGGCCTCGGGGATGCCTCTGCGGGCTCGGACCTGGAACTGACCGGATCTGATCCGACTTGTCCTGATCTGATCTGAACGGTCAGGGTGGCTGAGGCTTGGTCGAGTGGTTCCGGCCGGTTACGCGAATGGGCCCCGTTCCTGGTGGAACGGGGCCCATCGCGTGGGGAACCACATCGGGTGAGGGACTACATCGGGTGGCGGGCTACTCCGACTTGATCGCCGACAGCATGTTCAGACGCGCCGCCCGCCGGGCAGGCCACAGCGCCGCCAGGATGCCGACCAGCGCCGCCAGGACCAGGAAGACCGCCATCCGGTCCCACGGCAGCACCAGCTCGTACGTCGGCATGCCGCCTGACGCCAGCTCACCGACGGCCCAGCCGAAGAACACGCCGAGGCCCACGCCGAGCACCCCGCCGAACAGCGAGATGACCAGGGACTCCAGCCGGACCATCCGCTTGATCCCCTTGCGGTCCAGGCCGATCGCGCGGAGCATGCCGATCTCCTGCGAACGCTCGAAGACGGACATGGCGAGGGTGTTGATGACACCGAGGACCGCGACGACGACAGCCATCGCCAGCAGCCCGTACAGCATGTTCAGCATCAGCGTGAACAGCTTCGCGATGTCGTTGGAGACGTCCTGCTTGTCCTGGACCTTGACGGCCGGGTTGTCGCCGAGCGCCTTCTCCAGCCTGTCCTTGGCCGCGTCGGACGGGCCGCCGGAGGTCTTCAGCAGGACCTGCGCGTCGCCCGGGTCCACCTGGTTCCGGGCGAGGGTTCCGACGTCGACCAGGATGCCCCTGACCAGATCGTTGCCCTCGTAGACACCGGAGACCGTCAGCTGGTGCTTCTTGCCGTCCTCGTACGACACCGAGAACGTCGAACCGGCCTTCCAGCCGTGGTCCTCGGCGGTGTCCTCGTCCACGGCCGCCCGGGTGCTGCTCACCTTGAAGGAGCCGTCGGTGACCGACAGATCGGTCAGGTCGCCGAACGCGGAACCCTTCACACCGGTCACGTAGTCGGTCTCGCCCTCGATGCGGGCGGGGGCGTCGCGCATGGGGCTGATGGCGGTGACGCCGTCGGTCCCGGCGAGCTTCTTCTCCACGTCAGGCGAGAGGTTGTTGAAGTTCGCCATCGAGACCACGTAGTCCGCCTTCAGCGAGGACGTGGCCATCTTGTCGATCCCCTTCTGGAAGCTGCCCGCGATCACCGTCATACCGGTGATCAGGGTCAGGCCGATCATCAGGGCGGACGCGGTGGCCGCGGTGCGGCGGGGGTTGCGTACGGAGTTCTGGCGGGCCAGCTTGCCCGAGACGCCGAAGATGCGCAGGACCGGGGCGGCGCTCGCGATCAGCGGGCGGGAGAGCAGCGGCGTGAGGATGAAGACGCCGATGATCAGCAGGACCGCGCCCAAGCCCATCGGGGCCTGGCCGTCCTTGCTGCTCATCGTCGTGGCGGCGAGGACGACGGCGACGCCCGCCGCCGCGAACAGCGCGCCGAGGGTGTTGCGCAGCACCAGCGACTTGGTGGTCGCCTGGGCGTGCACGCTGCTCATCGCCGCGACGGGGGAGATCTTCGCGGCGCGGCGGCCCGGGAGCCAGGCGGCCAGCATCGTGATCAGGATGCCGACGGCGAACGACGTGCCGACCGTGCCCGGGGTGACGACCAGGGGGCCGGCCGGGACCGCGGCGTCCAGCGTGCCCATGAGGGCGCGCAGGCCCGCGCCGATGCCGATGCCGGCGAGCAGGCCGGTGACGGCGGCGACCGCGCCGACCAGGAAGGCTTCGAGGAGCACCGAGCGGGTGACCTGCCTGCGGGAGGCGCCGACGGCGCGCAGCAGGGCGAGTTCCTTGGTGCGCTGGGCGACCAGCATGGTGAAGGTGTTGGCGATGATGAACGTGCCGACGAACAGGGCGATGCCGGCGAAGACCAGCAGGCCGGTCTTGAGGCCGGACATCTCCGCCTCGATCATGGCGGCCTGCTCGTCGGCGAGTTCCTGGCCGGTCGTGGTGAAGGTGGTGTCCGCGGGGAGGACCTTTTCGAGGTTCGCCCGGAGGGTGGCCTGGGTGGTGCCCGGGGCCGCCTTCACGTCGATCTCGTCGTACGCGCCGGTCCGGTGGAAGAGGTGTTGTGCGGTGGGTGTGTCGAAGACGGCGAGGCTGCCGCCGGCGGCGACGTTGCCGTCGTTCGTGGTGAAGATCGCGGCGATGGTGGGGGTGAGGACCGGGCCGTCGATGGAGAGCCGTACGGTGTCGCCGACGTTGTAGCCGGCGCGCCTGGCCGTCTCGGCGTCGATGGCCACCTCGTCGGGGCCGGACGGGGCCTTGCCGCTCTCGAGGGGGTAACGGGGGTCCTTGTCGCCCCAGTAGTTGCCGCCCTGCGACTGGAAGCCGCCGCCGACCAGCTTGCCGTCCCTGTCCGCGATGGCGGTGAAGCCGCTGATCACGCCGATGGCGGACTCGGCGCCTGGGGCCTTGGCGGCCTTCTCCAGCTGCGCCTGGGTCAGTTCGGGGTCCTCGCCGAACTCGTCGGTCTCCTCTTCGGAGAATGTCGGCTGGACGGCGACGTCGACCTGGTCGAAGCCCTTCGACGAACTCTTCTGGTACGCGTCCGAGATGGTGTTGGTGAAGACCAGGGTGCCGGAGACGAACGCCACGCCCAGCATCACGGCGAGCACGGTCATCAGGAGCCTGGCCTTGTGCGCTAGCACGTTGCGCAGGGCGGTTCGGAGCATTGTCTTCTCAGTCCAGGTGGAGTGGGTGGCGGGCGAGGGTGGGGGGATGGCGAGGGCGAAGGGTGAGGGCGAGGGGTGGGGCGCGCGTGTGTCGGGGCGGGGGCGGGCCGGGGGGTGTCCGTCCTCGGTCCGGCGCGGAATCGGGGGCCTTCAGAACGTGCGGCGGTCGACGCGCCGTCCGCTGCGGGCGGACACCCCCCGACCCGCCCCCTCGCGCCCGTCGCCGGCTGCGGACCGCGTCCCCTCGGGCGCGAGACTGCCTGCGGACCGTGCCCCGTCGGGTTCGAGAGGGTCTGCGGGCCCGGTGCCCTCGGGGTGGCGCGAGTCGCGCCCCGTAAGGGGCGCGGGGAACTGCGCGCTCAGCCCCCTGCGGCCCGCAGGTGTGTGCCGGGCTTCCGAGGCCGGCGGCGTCGCCTAACTCGTGCGGCCCTTGGAGTCGAACTGCTTCATGCGGTCCAGGACCGCGTCCGCCGTCGGGGTGAGGACCTCGTCCACCAGGCGGCCGTCGGCCAGGAAGATCACGCGGTCCGCGTACGCCGCGGCCACCGGGTCGTGGGTGACCATGACGACGGTCTGCCCCATCTCCCGTACGGAGTTGCGGAGGAAGCCCAGTACCTCCGCACCCGAGCGCGAGTCCAGGTTTCCGGTGGGCTCGTCGCCGAAGATGATGTCCGGGCGGGACGCCAGCGCACGCGCCACCGCGACGCGCTGCTGCTGGCCGCCGGAGAGTTCGGACGGGCGGTGGGAGAGCCGGTCGGCCAGGCCCACCATCTGGATCACCCTGTTCAGCCACTCCTTGTCCGGCTTGCGGCCGGCGATGTCCATCGGGAGGGTGATGTTCTCCAGGGCGGTGAGGGTCGGCAGGAGGTTGAACGCCTGGAAGATGAAGCCGATCTTGTCGCGGCGCAACTTGGTGAGCTGCTTGTCCTTGAGGGAGCCGAGTTCAATCTCGCCGATGCGGACCGAGCCGGAGGAGAAGGTGTCGAGGCCCGCGACGCAGTGCATCAGCGTGGACTTGCCGGAGCCGGAGGGGCCCATGATCGCGGTGAACTCGGCCTGCCGGAAGTCGACGGAGACATGGTCCAGAGCAACCACCTGTGTCTCCCCCTGTCCGTAGACCTTCGACAGATCCGTGGCACGGGCGGCCACGGCGGTGGTCCGGTCAGCGAAGGTGGTGGTCACGGGAGGGTGCTCCTTGTCGGTACGACGACGAGTGGACGACAGTCCCATCGTCGACGCCGAGCCCCGCGGTGTAGTCACCCTCTGTTCTGGTTCCGGGGGCAGACTTCGGTTGGACGCCGCGGCGTCCCGTCATACCTGGGGATGACAACCGACCTGAGGGGGAAGAGGCGACGGTTCGTCAGGTTTCGCTCGTTCGGGCGGTGAAATCACGTCATTCCCTGGGCGCCGTCCAGCGTCCGCCGGAAGGCACCTGGCATGTGCTGATGGCGCATACCGTGGGCTGATGCACCCTCAGACGTCAATAAAATAAGACAACATCGGTCCACCCTCCCGCTGTTCGGGGGATCTGTCCCGATAGGCTCGGAACACTCGAAGCGGAGCCCATGGCCTGCCCGGATGGTGGAATGCAGACACGGCGAGCTTAAACCTCGCTGCCCTTCGCGGGCGTACCGGTTCAAGTCCGGTTCCGGGCACCTCCGACATTTCAGCCTCTCCTGGCATATCCCGGTGAAGGGTGCATTCCCCGTCGAGGGACTTTCGATGTGTGGGTGTTGACGGCGTTGACAGTGAGTTCCGTCCGGCGGAGACTCGCGTGCGGGAAATGGTGAATTAAAGTTCACCTGACGAACGATGCGCTCGTCGGAGCCGTGGGAGCGCGAAGGGGCGTGTCGATGCGTACCACCGTCGGGATCATCGGGGCCGGACCGGCCGGACTGCTGTTGGCGAGACTGCTGCACAACGCCGGGATCGACTCCGTCGTACTGGAGAGCAGGGACCGGGCGTACGTGGAGCAGCGGCAGCGCGCCGGGATCCTGGAGCAGGGGACCGTGGACGTGCTGCGGGCCGCCGGCGCCGGTGAGCGCATGGACCGTGAGGGGCTGCGCCACGACGGGATCGAGCTGCGCTTCGCGCGTCGGCGCCACCGGATCGACTTCCCCGCCCTCACCGGGGGGCGGTCCGTGATGGTCTACGCCCAGACCGAGGTGTGCAAGGACCTCATCGCGCTGCAGCTCAAGGAGGGCGGGCCGCTCCTCTTCGGGGCGGAGGCCCTGGCCGTCGAGGGGCCCGGCACCGACAGCCCCCGGGTGCGCTTCCGGCGCGAGGGGCGCGAGGAGGTTCTGGAGTGCTCGTACGTCGTCGGGTGCGACGGTTCCTGGGGTGTGGCCCGCCGGGCGATCCCCGAGGAGCTCACCAGGGTCTTCGAGCGGACCTATCCCTTCGGGTGGCTGGGGATCCTCGCCGATGTGCCCCCGTCGCACGACGAGCTCGTCTACGCCCGTCATGAGCGCGGTTTCGCCCTGCTGTCCATGCGCTCGCCGGTCGTCTCGCGGCTCTACCTCCAGGTGCCCGAGGGCACGGACGCCGAGGCGTGGAGCGACACGGAGATCTGGGACGAGCTGGAGCGGCGGTTCGAGACGGACGACGGGTGGCGGCTGCGGAGGGGAGCCATCACCTCGAAGTCCGTCACGCCCATGCGCAGCCAGGTGCACGAGCCGATGCGGCACGGACGGCTCTTCCTGGCCGGGGACGCCGCCCATATCGTGCCGCCGACCGGCGCCAAGGGGCTGAACCTCGCGGTGGGCGACGTCGTGACCTTCGCGCGGGCCCTGGTGCGGCAGCGGGACACCGGGTCCGGCGACCTGCTCGACTCCTACTCCGAGGACTGCCTGCGGCGGGTGTGGCAGGCCGAGCGGTTCTCGTACGAGATGACGACGATGCTGCACCGCGCGCCCGGCGCGACGCCCTTCGAGGACCGGATCCAGCTCGCGAGGCTGGAGCGGCTGGCCTCCTCGCGCGCCGCCGAGCAGGATCTCGCCGAGGGGTACACGGGCTTCGCCCTGGAGTGAGCCCGGAGTGGACGCCCAGGCGGACACGGGTGGGGGAACCCGGACGGCGTGGGGCGCGTTGTGACTGTGCGGGGAATGCCGGGGTGAGAGCTGGTGTTCCCGGTCACAAGAGGGGAAAGATCCCTCCAGGTACTAGAGGCTTTCTTTTGCCTACCCATTACTCTAGAGCCAAGGCCGCGCAGGGTGGCCATGGAGGAGTGAAATGAGGAGCAGCAACCCGGTCTTCTCGCGACGGGGGTTCAGCCGCGACAACGGCTACGCGGGCTTCAACGCTGCGCCGCAGGCCGGGGGCCCCGCTGTCGGAACGCAGGGGAACCCGTACGCACAGGGCACCCCCAACGCCCCGCAGGGCGGCAACCCGTACGCGCAGAATCCTTACGCTCAGCAGGGCCTTCAGCACGGCGCACCGCCGCAGGCCCCGCCCGCCGCCGGCCGCATGACGATGGACGACGTCGTCGCGCGTACGGCCTTGACGCTCGGTACCGTCACCGTCGGCGCCGTCCTCGCCTGGGTCCTGCTGCCGGTCACGTCGACCAGCTTCGGCCTGGCCATCGGCTCGGCTCTCATCGCGATGGTCTTCGCGCTGGTCCAGGCGTTCAAGCGCAAGGCCTCGCCCCCGCTGATCCTGGCGTACGCCGCCTTCGAGGGCGTGTTCCTCGGCGTGATCAGCGAGATGTACAACAGCAGGTGGTCCGGCGCGCCCTTCCAGGCCGTGCTCGGCACCCTGGCCGTCTCCGGTGCCACCCTGCTGATCTACAGGGCGGGCTGGATCCGCGTCACCGCGCGGTACGCGCGCATCGGTATGGCCATCGCGATCGCCTTCGTGCTGGTCATGGCGGTCAACCTGCTGCTGGTCGTCTTCGGTGTCGCCGATGACGGCGGCCTGCGCAGCATGGGCCCGCTGGGTGCGATCGTCGGCATCCTGGCGATCGTCCTGGGCGCGTTCTTCCTGACGCTCGACTTCAAGCAGATCGAGGACGGCATCGCCTACGGCGCGCCGCGCGACGAGTCCTGGCTGGCCGCGTTCGGCCTGACCATGAGCCTCGTGTGGATCTACCTGGAGATGCTGCGTCTGGTGGCCATTTTCAGCGGCAACGACTAACCGGCCTGATCGCTGGTTCGGCCGGTCTCACGTCGACCGGCCGGCAGAAGACGAAGGGCCCCGCGAACCTCGGTTCGCGGGGCCCTTCGTCCTTGGTGCCCGAGCGGGGGCGAAGGCGTGGCTCAGCGCAGGTTGCGCGCAGCCCTTCTGAGGTCGTACTCGTGGATGATCGCCTTGGCGTGGCCGTACGCGAGGTCGTGCTCGGCGCGGAGCCAGCTGACCTTCTCCTCGAAGCGGAAGAGCGCGGGGCCTTCTTCGACGGTGCGCAGCCAGTCGGAGATCTCACGACCGGTGCAGTGGGGGATGCGGGCGAGCAGATTGCGATGGGTCTCCGCGGAGAAGACTTGGGACATCGGCGCCTCCGGACGCAAAGGGGATGTAAGCCGGTCCTTCACGCCACCGTGCCTGAGGGTTCGGTCGTTGGCAACAGTCCTGGTACGACGCGTAGTCTCGCGGCGTGCTTGATACGACGCCGTTGACCCGTGCAGTGGATCATTTCGCCGACCGGTTGAGGGCCGCGCCGCAGAGCCGGTTGCAGCGGGGTGCCGCCGCCGAGGCGCTGGGTCTGGCCAGGGAGTTGGCACTGCGTGCCCAGCGGCTGGAGGACCCCGAGCAGGCTCCCCGGGAGATGCCGGACGCGGGCATGTTCGCGTCGGCGGACCAGATCACGGTGGCCGCGCACGACCTGGCGCTCGTACTGACGACCGAGGCGGAGCTGGCGGAGGCGCTGGTGCTCGTGCGGGAGGCGCAGAAGCGGGCGGGTGTCTGAGTGCGCCGGCGACCGGGTGCTCCGATGACCGGGTGCGCCGACGTCCGGGCGCACCGGTGGCTGGGTGAATCAGCGGCGGCTGAGCGGACGTACGGCCCTCGGTCGCGTCCGCGGTGGCGCCGGTGTGCTGGCTACAGCGACGCTATGACCCGGTCCGCCAGGACGTAGACGCTCTCCTGGCCGCACTCGAAGGTGAGGGCGTAGGCGCCCGAGACCCCCGAGCCGCCGAGCAGGACCGGCGGGTGGCCGGTGCGCAGGGACTCGGCGAGGCGTTCGGCGGTCTCGCGGTGGCCCGGGGTCATGCAGAGGGTGGTGCCGTCGGTGAAGACGTAGACGTCGAGCGTGCCGAGCGGTCCCGGGCGGACGTCTGCCAACTCCGTGCGCGTGTCGGCCAGTTCCTCCAGGCAGGCGACCGTGCGTTCGTGGTCGTTCACCATGGGGGACTGGACCGGGACGAAGTCCGGGTGCGAGGGGTGACGGCGGCGGGCCGCGGCGAGTTCGGGGGAGTCCCCGGGGAAGTCGTCGGTGTCGGCGGGCGGTTCGGTCACCGGTTCGAGGTGCTCGATGCCCGCGAAGTCCGACTGGCGCGGCAGGTACAGCTCGCTGTCGGGCAGGCCGAGCAGGGTCGGTGCGTCACCGGCGTCGCGCGCTTCCTGGGCGGCCCAGAACGCGCGGGCCTCGGCGAGTTCGCGCTCGCGCTCCTCGGCGAGGGCCTCGGCCACGGCGGTGCGTATCTCGTCGGTGTCCGTGGCTCCGCGGGCGGCCGGTACGAGGCCGTGCGGGGCCGCGGCGCGGCTCTCGGTGAGTTCGGTGTGCAGGGCCGCCACCTGTCGGCGCAGCGCAAACAGGGTGCGCAGAACGGCGACGCCCACGGCCGTGGTGGTGGCTGTGGCGAGCAGCAGAGCGAGAAACGTGGTGCTCACTGACGTACTCCCGGTTCAAAGTCGACCCCCGACTTCCTACATCAGCTTGAAGGGTGGACTAACCAGCCGGCAGTGCGTAACGTCACGAAACGGACAGGACTTTAGCCCCGAAGTGTCCCTGCGTGGTGGTGCTGACCTGCGCGAATCCCGCTCCGGAGGGACTTAGGTCACATCCTGGGGGAGATTCGATCACAAAACGACCCAGAGCCTCGCCGAGGGGGAGGCTCCGGGTCGTTTCGCTCACGCTGTGTTCAAGTCCGGTTACGGGGGCCGCGCTTCGGGTCGACGGCTCGGGCCGGGCCGGGCCGGACGGAAGGCCCTAGCTCAGGCGCTCGATGACCATGGCCATGCCCTGGCCGCCGCCCACGCACATCGTCTCCAGGCCGAACTGCTTGTCGTGGAACTGGAGCGAGTTGATCAGGGTGCCGGTGATGCGGGCGCCGGTCATGCCGAAGGGGTGGCCGACGGCGATCGCGCCGCCGTTCACGTTCAGCTTGTCCAGCGGGATGTCCAGGTCGCGGTAGGAGGGGATCACCTGGGCGGCGAACGCCTCGTTGATCTCGAACAGGTCGATGTCGCCGACGCCCAGACCGGCGCGGGAGAGGGCCTGCTTCGACGCCTCCACCGGGCCGAGGCCCATGATCTCGGGGGAGAGGCCGGTGACACCGGTCGAGACGATCCGCGCCAGCGGGGTCAGACCCAGCTCGCGGGCCTTCGTGTCGGACGTGATCACGAGGGCGGCGGCGCCGTCGTTGAGCGGGCAGCAGTTGGCCGCCGTGACCATGCCGTCGGGGCGGAAGACGGGCTTGAGGCCCTGGACGCCGTCCAGCGTGACGCCGGCGCGCGGGCCGTCGTCCTTGCTGACGACCGTGCCGTCCGGAGTGGTGACCGGGGTGATCTCGCGCTCCCAGAAGCCGTTCTTGATGGCTTCCTCGGCGAGATTCTGCGAGCGGACGCCGAACTCGTCCATGTCCTGGCGGGTGACGCCCTTGATCCGGGCGAGGTTCTCCGCGGTCTGGCCCATCGCGATGTACGCGTCCGGTACGAGGCCGTCCTCGCGCGGGTCGTGCCAGGACGCGCCCTCGCTCGCGGCGACCTCGGCGGTGCGGGCCTCCGCCTCGGCGAAGAGCGGGTTGCGGGTGTCCGGGAGGCTGTCGGAGTTGCCCTTGGTGAAGCGGGAGACCAGCTCGACGCCGGCCGAGATGAAGACGTCGCCCTCACCGGCCTTGATGGCGTGCAGCGCCATGCGGGTCGTCTGGAGCGAGGAGGAACAGTAGCGGGTGATCGTGCAGCCGGGGAGGTGGTCCATCCCCATCTGTACGGCCACGATGCGGCCGAGGTTGTTGCCCTGCTCGCCGCCGGGGAGGCCGCAGCCGAGCATCAGGTCCTCGATGTCCTTCGGGTCGAGCTCCGGGACCTTGGCGAGGGCCGCCTGGATGATCGTGGCGGTGAGGTCGTCGGGGCGCAGGTCCTTGAGAGAGCCCTTGAACGCGCGGCCGATGGGGGAGCGGGCGGTCGAGACGATCACGGCTTCGGGCATCTTCGGCTCCATTGGCGTCGCGGGCGATGTAGGCGGACCGGGCGGACCTGCTTGGGAAGCTACCCGTAGGTAGGGGCGAGGTCACGGGTGAGGGCGTGTGACGCGGGCCGCACTTTCCAAGCGCTTGCTTTTTTGGGATACCCCGGGGCGCGGGGAATTGCGCAACGGGGGTTCGGGAGCGGAGCCCCCGAGGCGGTGACGGGAGCCGGGTCAGGTGGTCGTCGGGGTCGGGTCCGTCGCCGGGACCCGCTGGCGGCGGCGCCGCTTCAGGAGCGCCCACGGCCCCCGCGGCCCCGTGGGCATCGCCGCGGTGACCTCCGTACCCGGCTCCGACGCCGCCTCCGCCGCGGCCCGCGCCACCGGCAGGAACCCCTCCCGGCGGGAGACGTCCGGCCGCTCCTCGTCGGTGGGCCACAGCGCCAGCGCGGCACAGACCGTGGGCAGTATCGCCATCGCCGCCGTCGCGTACCCCTCCGCCGAGGGGTGGTAGCTGTCGGGGCCGAACAGTTCCCGCGGATTCTGCTCGAACTCGGGCCCCAGCAGGTCGCCCAGCGACACCGTCCGTCCGCCCTGCTCGACCGTGCCGATCGTCTGCGCGGCCGCCAGCTGCCGTGAGGCGCGCCGCGCGATCCACCGCAGCGGCCGGTGGACGGGCTCGATGGTGCCCAGGTCGGGACAGGTGCCGACGACCACCTCCGCACCCGCGGTACGCAGCCGGCGTACCGCTGCCGACAGGTGCCGGACCGACCGGGTCGCCGGCATCCGGTGCGTCACGTCGTTCGCGCCGATCATGATCACGCATACCTCGGGCACCCCGTCCGGGTTCCCGAGCGCCAGGACGACCTGGCGGTCCAGATCGTCCGACTGGGCGCCGGGCAGCGCCACGTTCCGCAACCGCACCGGCCGCTCCGACACCGCCGCGAGCCCGGACGCGAGCAGCGCCCCCGGGGTCTGCCTGGCCCGGTGCACGCCCTGCCCCGCCGCCGTCGAGTCGCCGAGCATCGTCAGGCGCAGCGGTTCCCCCGGACCGGCGTACGCGTAGCCGTACAGTCCGTCCGCGCTCGGTGGATGAGGGCTCTGCCCGTGGCCCACCTGCCGTTTCGCCAGCTGCACCTCGGCCAGCACCACACCGACCGCCGCCGCGCCCAGCAGCCCGATCCCGCCGCCGCCGTACGCCGCGCCCGCCGCGATCCGCCGTGCCACCCTCGCCCTCGACAAGCTCGACATGCGAAGCCGCCACCTCCTTCTAGCCCGTACACCCACTGCATGCCCCGTACAGACCGTCGGTCAATCTCAACGCAGTGTGAACGCCCAGGCGGGGCTTAGGCTGACGGAACCACCCCGACCATTTCTTTTCAGCTCCGGAGACAACGGTGCAATTCCACGACTCGATGATCAGTCTCGTCGGCAACACCCCGCTGGTGAGGCTCAACAGCGTGACCGCCGACATCCAGGCGACCGTCCTCGCGAAGGTCGAGTACTTCAACCCCGGCGGCTCCGTGAAGGACCGCATCGCCCTGCGCATGATCGAGGCCGCCGAGAAGAGCGGCGAGCTCCGGCCGGGCGGCACGATTGTCGAGCCGACCAGCGGCAACACCGGTGTGGGCCTGGCCATCGTGGCCCAGACCAAGGGATACAAGTGCATCTTCGTGTGCCCCGACAAGGTGAGCACCGACAAGATCAACGTGCTGCGCGCGTACGGCGCCGAGGTCGTCGTCTGCCCGACCGCGGTCGACCCCGGGCACCCCGACTCGTACTACAACGTGTCCGACCGGCTGGTCCGCGAGACGCCCGGAGCCTGGAAGCCCGACCAGTACTCCAACCCCGACAATCCCGCCTCGCACTATCACTCCACCGGCCCTGAGCTGTGGGAGCAGACGGAGGGGCGCATCACCCACTTCGTGACGGGGGTGGGGACCGGCGGCACCATCTCCGGGACCGGGCGGTACCTCAAGGACGCCAGCGACGGGAAGGTGCGGGTCGTCGGCGCCGACCCCGAGGGGTCCGTCTACTCGGGCGGCTCCGGGCGCCCGTACCTCGTCGAGGGCGTCGGTGAGGACTTCTGGCCGACCGCGTACGACCGGACCGTCGCCGACGAGATCGTCGCCGTGTCCGACAAGGACTCCTTCCAGATGACGCGGCGGCTGGCCAAGGAGGAGGGCCTGCTCGTCGGCGGTTCCTGCGGCATGGCCGTCGTGGCCGCGCTGCGGGTCGCCGCGCGGCTGGGCCCGGACGACGTGGTCGTCGTCCTGCTGCCGGACAGCGGCCGCGGTTACCTCAGCAAGATCTTCAACGACGAGTGGATGGCGGACTACGGGTTCCTGGAGGACGAGGGGCCCAGCGCCCGGGTCGGCGACGTCCTGAGTGACAAGGTCCACGGGGCCATCCCCTCCCTCGTCCACATGCACCCGGACGAGACGGTCGGCGAGGCGATCGAGGTGCTGCGCGAGTACGGCGTCTCGCAGATGCCCATCGTGAAGCCGGGCGCCGGACACCCGGACGTGATGGCCGCCGAGGTCGTGGGCTCCGTGGCCGAGCGGGAACTGCTCGACGCGCTGTTCACCCAGCGTGCCTCGCTGACCGACCCGCTGGAGAAGCACATGTCGGCGCCGCTGCCGCAGGTCGGCTCCGGTGAGCCGGTGGGCGACCTGATGACGGTGCTCGGTGCCGCCGACGCCGCGATCGTCCTCGTCGAGGGCAAGCCGGTCGGGGTCGTCAGCCGGCAGGACCTGCTGTCCTTCCTCGCCAAGGGCGGACGGCAGTAGGAGGACGGCAGCAGGCGCACGGCTGACAGCGCACGGCTGACAGCGGGCGGCGGACAGTGGGACGTCCGGTGAACCGCTCGCGCCGGAGAGGAACTTGCGGCGGGAGCGCCCGCGGCGGCGGAACTTCGTGGAAGTGGTACGAGCGCGTCACGTCCGCGCAGCACACGCTTAACACGCGTCGGGCACATTGGTGGATGTCGGCAAGGGCGGGAGCGGCTCCCCGCCCCGGCCGGCACCCAAACGGCGCCAAGGACCTCCGGAGCGGCTCCCGGACCTCCATGGACGCCAATGGACGCGCAGCCCGGCCCTGACCCGGCTCGCGTCCCTCGCGGGGACCGCCGTCGTCCCGCCCCCCGGCAACGGGGGTGCGGCGGTCCCCGCGCAAGCTTCACGAAGGGCCCGGTACCGATCAGGCGATCAGGTACCGGGCCCTTCGGTGTTCCTGCTCCCCGTCACCCTTCCCAGTCCGAGTCCCGCTTGCCCCTGCGTCCGCCGAAGAAGTTCGGCGAGAGGCGCGCGGCCTGGACCACGTTGACCCCCACGATGCCCGCCCAGGCGGTCAGCAGGCCGGGCAGGTGGGCGACTCCGCCGCCGATGGCGGACAGCGGGATCGCGAGGACGAGGGAGACGATTCCGAAGCCGAAACGTTCCCCCCAGGAGTCCGGGGACCCCTGCGGGGAGCGCGCGTCCCGGGCCACCACCATCTGCTGTTCCGCGAACTGCCGACGCACCCGGCGGTCGACGGCACCGTCCAGGCGCTGCTCGACCTTCTCCAGGAACGAGTCGATCAGCGCGGACTCGTACTCCTCGCCCAGTTCCTTGCGCGCGTGCAAGGTGGCGTCGAGTTCCTTCTTGAGTTCGGCGTCGCGAGCTTCCATACCCGTCATGGCATCCACGGTAGGGAGCCGGAGGCGGCTTGGCACGGGGGTTAGCCCCCCTGTCCGGGCCGGTCGGTCGGTCGGTGGGTGGGTCGGTGGGCCGGCCGGCCCGCGGGCTACCGGGGAGGCGTGAGCCTGATGGCGGCGGCCGGGCAGACCGCGGCGGCCTCACCGACCGCGGTGTGCTGTTCCTCCGGGGGCGCCGCGTCCAGCAGGACCACGATGCCGTCCTCGTCCCGCTGGTCGAACACCTCCGGGGCGATCAGGACGCACTGGCCCGCGCCGCAGCACTTGTCTTCGTCGACGGTGACGTTCATGCGCGTTCTCCCTCGGTGGGGGCGGGGGTCGGCCGAAGTGACCGATGGGGCCGATGTGGCCGACGGGTGGTCGCGGTGGGGCGCCGGAGCGGGGTCACCACCGGACGGGGACGGTACGCAGACCGCCGACGAGGAGTCCTTCCACCCGGCTCAGCTCCGCCACGGGCACGGCCAGTTCGAGGCCGGGCAGCCTGCGCAGCAGCACCTCCAGCACGACCTGGAGTTCGGTACGGGCCAGGGCCTGGCCGAGGCAGGAGTGGGGTCCGGCGCCGAAGACGAGATGCGGATTGGGGCTGCGGCCCAGATCCATCTCCTCGGCGTCGGCGAAGACGTCCTCGTCGCGGTTGCCCGCGGGCATGCTGCAGATCACGGTGGTGCCGCCCGGCACGGTCCGGCCGCCGATCTCGGCGTCCTCGGTGAGAAAGCGGCGCAGCCCGAACCCGAGGTTGGTGTCGAAGCGGAGCGCCTCTTCGACGGCGGTACGCACCAGGGAGGGGTCGGCGAGCGGACCCTCGACCCCGACGGCGGCGTGGCCAGGAAGTTCCGCATCACCCGGAAGGGCACCGACGCGCTCGGGGCGGATCGCGTGAGGGTCGTCGACGGTCTGGCCGAAGTGGTCACCGACTGGTCGCCGGAGCGCCTGGAGCGCTTCATCGCGGACCTTCAGCAGTTCAACAAGGACATCGAACGACTCACCGGGCGCCCCTGGCCGCGCTGACCACGGGCCAGGCCTGGTCGCGCCCGGCCTTCTCGTGTTCGATCGCCGGATCGACGTACTTCGGTGCGGGCGGTGCAGAGCCGCTTTCTCAGTCCACCCGTGCAGGGTGACTCGTTACGAATGTCGGACGAGGTTCGCGCGCAGCACCTCTTCGAGGTTCAACTCCACCTCGCGCGTCTGGACCCCGGCTGCGAGTGCTGCCCGGGCAAGTTCTCCGGACGCGGGCGTGAACGTTTCGCCGAGCAGGCGGTCTTCCGCGCGCAGTGCGTCCTCGAGCGTGCTGTCGGCCGCGTCGATTGCTTCGGTGGCCGCGGCGCGGACACCGTCGGGCAGCGTCGCGATGGTCCGTGCGACCCACTCGACATATTCGTCCAGTTCCGCGGCGGGCAGAGCTCGGTTCACCCATCCCCACCGCTCGGCGGTCGCCGCGTCGACGAGCCCGCCTGTCAGCACGATCTCGAGAGCGCGAGCGCGACCCACGAGGCGGGGCAGGTGGGCCGTCGCACCGGCTCCGGGCACGATGCCCATCAGCGTCTCGAACTGGCCGAACGCCGCGGTCTCGAGGGCCGCGAAGCGCAGATCCAGGCTGGAGACCAGCTCGGATCCACCGCCGCGGGTGAGTCCCGCGACTTTGGCGATGGTGGTCTGAGGCAGACGCCGCCAGCGTTCATGGAGCCGCATCATCGGGCCCGTCCCGACAAGCGTCCCCTCCGCGATCGGGAGAGCGGCGTAGGTCGCGGGGTCTTCCACGAATGACAGATCGCCGTGTGCCAGGAAGAACTCCGGATTGGCGCTCTGGACCACGATGACGTGCAGATCGGGATCATTCTCGGCCGATGCGGCGACGGCGTCCAGGTCGAGCATGAGCTGCGCCGTCATCAGGTTGACGGGCGGAACGTCGATCGAGACCCAGAGCACTCCGTCCTGGCGCTTGACGTCGAGGCTGGGCAGGGGCTGTTCGGTCATGAGATTCCTTTGGGCTGAAGGTATCTCTGGTATACCTGGTGCGTGAAAGGTACTTCAACGAAACCTGGTATCCGCGAGGATCCGGCCGGTCACGAGACCATCGTCGGCCCGCAGCGTGAGCTCCTGGATCAGCTGCTGGACAAGTGGGGTCAACTGCTGCTGGCCGCGTTGTGCCATCAGCCGCGACGCTTCAACGAGCTCAAGAGAGAGCTCGACGGGGTCACTCAGAAATCGCTGACGCAGGCACTGCGACGGTTGGAGCGCAACGGCCTCGTCGAGCGCCGGGTGCTGACGCAACGCCCCGTTGCTGTGGAGTACCGGATCACGCCGCTGGGTCGCACGCTTGAGGAGCCCTTCTCGATCCTGCGCGACTGGACCGCCGACCATCTCGCCGAAGTCGAACGACACAGGGCTGCATTTGACGAAGGCGCGGACACCCCTTAACCGGCGGCTCGCGTCAGCAGTCGAAGCGATCGGCGTCTTGGCCGCCGCGGCACGCCTCGCGCGGGCGGGCCGCGAACTTCGGTGGGGTCGAGACGATCCTCGCCGGCCGGTCCGGTTCCTGGCCGACCGCACCCGATCACGAGCACCCCTTGCCGTGGCTGCATATTGTCATGCAGAGTTCTCTGTACTTGAATAGCTCACCTACGGCGTGGTGCTGATCGCGGGATTCCGCGCGGCTGTCGGGCGGGTCCCGGTGCCCTGATCGAGGGGAGTTCTGGCTGTGTCACCTCTGTCGTCCTGGGAAGTGGACACGTCGAATGCCGTGACGGGCGGCCTCGTGGTGCTGGACGGTTACAGCACCGGCGTCGCCGACGTCGTACGCCTGGCCGACGGGTCCGCGCGGCCCGTCCCCGGCAGCGAGGCGATGAAGCGGGTCGAGGAGTCCTGGGACGCGGCCCGGCGGATCGCCGCCACCGGCCGGGTGTACGGCCGCTCCACCGGAGTCGGCGCCAACAGGAACGAGGACGTGCCCACCGAGGCGGCCGCCGAACACGGGCTGCGCCTGCTGCGCAGCCACGCCGGGGCCATCGGCGCGGAGCTGCCCGCACGGGAGGTCCGGGCGATGCTCGCCGTGCGCGCCAACCAGCTTCTCGCGGGCGGCGCGGGCCTGCGCCCCACCGTCGTCACGGCGCTGTGCGAGGCGCTGGAGAGCGGCGCGTACCCCGTCGTGAACGAGTTCGGCTCGGTCGGGACCGGCGACATCGCGGCCCTGGCACAGGTGGGCCTGGCGCTGGCGGGGGAGCACCCCTGGCGAGGCGCGGGCACGGAGGGCGCGCCCGAGCCCCAGCCGCTCGACAACAACGACGCCCTCGCGCTCATCAGCAGCAACGCCCTCACCCTCGGCCAGTCGGCCCTCGCGCTGCACGAACTGCGGGGCCTCATCGGGGCCACGCAGGTCGTCGCCGCCCTCTCGCTGGTCGCGGTGGACGGCTCGCACGAGGCGTACGCGGCGCCCGTGCACGCCGCCCGGCCGCACCGCGGATCGACCGAGGTGGCCCGGCGGATGCGGCAGCTCGTCGGCGCCGCCGACCATCCGACACCGCCCCTCGGACGGCTCCAGGACCCGTACGGCTTCCGGTGCCTGCCCCAGATCCACGGCCCCGCCCACGACGCGGCCGACGCGCTGGAGGAGGTCATCGCCGTCGAGATCAACGCGGCCGCCGAGAACCCGCTGATCTGCGCCGCCGACATGGCCGCCTACCACCACGGCGGCTTCTACCAGGCCCAGCTCGCCCTGGCCCTCGACCACTTCAGGCTCGCCCTCACCCAGGTGGCACGCCTGTCGACGTCACGTCTGTCGACCCTCAACGAACCCTCCTACACCCGGCTGCGCCCCTTCCTCGCCGACCACGAGCCCGCCTCGTCCGGCGTGATGATCCTGGAGTACGCCGCCGGTGCCGCCCTCGGTGATCTGCGCGCCTTCTCCGCGCCCGCCTCGCTCGGCCACGCCGTACTCTCCCGGGGAGTCGAGGAGCAGGCGAGCTTCGCCTCGCTCGCCGCACGCCAGACCCTGCGCGCGTGCGACGCGTACCGCCTCGTGATCGGCTGCGAACTTGTCGCCGCCGTACGGGCGTTGCGTCAGCGCGAGCTGCGTCCCGACCCGGAGCTGCCGGTCGGCAGGGCGCTGGAGATCGCCGAGACGGTGCTCGACGCGGACCCGACCGACCGTCCGCTCACCGACGACGTGACGGCGGCGGCCGCACTGCTCGACCGGTTCACGGACATCTGGGGAGAGACCACGGCATGAGCGTGGACGGGCACACGAGCGTGAATATGGGCATGGACAGGGACATGGACGTGAACAGGGGCGTGGGCAGCGGCGTGGACGTGGATGGGAACGGGAACGGGGCCGGGACCGTGGGTGCGGAGGAGGAGGCGGACGCGGTGGACACGGTGGGCACGGTGGGCTCCGGAGTGGGTGAGGCGCCCGCCGGGCGTCTGCAGTCGCTCTTCGAGGGGCACCGGCTGACCCCCACCCAGCGGCGCATCGCCCACTGCATGGTGCGCAGGGCCGCCGACGTGCCGTTCCTGTCGAGCGTGGAGCTCGCCGAACTCGCCGGTGTCAGCCAGCCCTCCGTCACCCGCTTCGCCGTCGCCCTCGGCTTCGACGGCTACCCTGCGCTGCGCAAGCACCTGCGTGAGGTCGCACCGGCCGAACCCACGGCGGACACCGGCTCGTACAACGAGTACCAGCAGGCCGTCGAGGCCGAGATCGAGAACCTGCGCCATCTCGCCTCCGTACTGGCCGACCCGCGTCCCGTCGAGCGGGCGGGCCGGCTCCTCGCCGCCTCGCGCCCCCTGCCGGTGCTCGGGCTGCGCGCGGCCGCGGCCCAGGCGTACGGCTTCGCGTACTTCGCGGCCAAGGTCCATCCGGACGTACGCCTGCTGGACGAGGGCGGCACGATGGCGTACGACCGGATCGACGCGGCGGTACGGGCCGGGGCGAGCACCCTGCTGTGCTTCGCGCTGCCCCGCCACCCGCGGGAGGTCGTGGACACCCTCGCCCACGCGAAGGAGGCCGGGCTGACCGTCGTCACCGTCGCGGACTCCGCGTTCGCGCCGGTCGCCAAGGTGTCCGACCTGCTGCTGCCCGCCGCGGTCGGGACGGGGCTCGCCTTCGACACCGCCTGCGCGCCGATGCTGCTGGGGCGGGTGCTGCTGGAGGCGATGTGCGACGGACTGCCGGACGCCCAGGCGCGCCTGGAGGAGTTCGACGCGCGGGCCGCCGCACGCGGGCTGTTCGTGGACTGACGGTGTGGCCGGGACTCGTTCAGCGCCGAGCGGTGTCCGGGTCCGCGGAACGCAGCGCCTCGGCGAGGGGGTCCGCGCCGGGGCCCGCCAGCCACTGGTCGAGGCGCAGCAGGAAGGGGAACTCCGCGCGCACCGCGTCGAGGTCGGCGTTCTCTCCCATCCTGCCGTCGTCGACGAGTGCCGCCAGCTTGCCGAGGACCTCGTCCTGGCCCGGCAGCGTCGTCGGCAGGCGGCTGTAACCGATCGGCCGGCCGGCGGCCCGGGGCAGCCGCTCGGCCAGGGCCTCGCCGGTCAGCGCGTCACCGGCCACGGCCAAGGTGCGGCCGACGTGACGGTCGGGTGAGCCGAGGACCGCGGCGACGACACGGCCGATGTCGCGTACCGCGATGAACTGCATGGTCTGGTCGGGGCGCATCAGGAAGGACAGGTGCCCCTGGGCGAGGCTCCGGGCGAGGCCCATCTCGGGGGTCACCAGGAGCTCCATGAACGCGGCCGGCCGAACGACGGTGGCGGCGATGTCCAGATTCCGTAGGTGGGCCTCGATATGGCTCTTGGTGTCGAGATGGGCGACGCCCGTCGTCGAGCCCGCGGTGCCCGCCGAGCTGTAGACGAGGTGGGCGACGCCGGACTGCTCGGCGATGTCGGCAACCGCCGTGCCGAAGCGGACCTCGTCCTCATCGGTCACCTCGGCGCCGGCCTGGCCGGAGTTCGGCTGGACGCTGAAGACACCGTGGGCGCCGGAGAAGGCGGCGCGCAGCGACTCGGGATCCCCGAGGTCACCGCGGACGGTCTCGACGCCGGTGGCGGAGAGGGACCGGGCCCGGTGGCCGGACGGATCGCGCACGACCGCCCCCGCCCTCCAGCCGTCGGCCCGCAGCGCGGCGGCGACCGACCCTCCCTGCTGTCCGGTGGCGCCCAGGACGACGACGGTCCTGTCGGCGGTGTCGGTCCTGTCGGTCCTGTCGGTGGTGGTCATGCCGCTCCAGAGTTCGTGAGGGGTGGCTCGCGCCGGTGTCCGCCACGCTAAAACCTCACGCCGACGTCAGGTGCAAGTGCACGGTGGGGTCGGGTCTTTGGAAATTTCTCAGATTTGTCTCACCTTCGGCCGCTAATCTGCCCGCCACAACAGGCGTCTGGACAGGACTGGACAGGAGGCGGATCGTGGCGCGCGGAGGGCAGGGACTGGCT
Source organism: Streptomyces sp. CWNU-52B (assembly GCF_047444975.1). NCBI lineage: Bacteria > Bacillati > Actinomycetota > Actinomycetes > Kitasatosporales > Streptomycetaceae > Streptomyces > Streptomyces sp. CWNU-52B. Next base: position 187,411 of record NZ_JBLFJV010000019.1, read on the forward strand.
CGGGTGGCCGTCGTCGTACGGGCCGGAGCGGCACCGCTGGGATGGCTCGGGGTCGTCGCGGCGGGCGTGGGCGTACTGGTACCCGGGCTCACGGGACGGCGGATCGGGGTGCTCGCGGGAGCCGCGCTCTTCCTGATCACGGTGGCGGCCGTTCCGCTGGTACGCCGGAAGCGGTACGTGGCGCTCGCCCGGGGCGCCGCCCGCGCGGGCAAGCACGACGTGCTCCAGGACCGGGCCGTGTCCGTACGGAACTGGCGCCGGGGGCACCGGTGGTGGGTGCTGCTCGCCTTCGCCGCGGCACTGGGGTCGGCGTTCGCCGTGCCGGCCGCCGGCGGGATGCTGCTCGTCGGTGCCGGAGTGGGGCTCCGTCTCAAAGCGGCCTGGATCGGACGGCTCGAACGGGCCGCCGAGTCGCTGCTGTGGGTCCGTGTCGACTGGCTCGGCCGTGGCGCGGGCGTTCCGGCGGGCAAGCGCGTCAAGGGCTACCGCGCCACCGGTATCGCCGCGGGCGACGCCGCGCCCGGTGGGGCGCGGCGTCGGGGCGGGGTCCTGGTCTGAGTCCCCCTCGGACCGATGCGGACCGGTGCGGACCGGTGCGGCCGCTGTCTCTCAGACCTCCAGGTCGCCCTCGATCCTCTTCAACTGGTGGCGCGCCATCGCCAGGTTGGCGCGCTTGGAGTCGAGCACGAGGTAGAGGAAGAGCCCGTTGCCGCCGCGGCCCTTGATCAGCCGCAGCAGGTGGTACTGGTCGGACAGCGTGATCAGGATGTCCTCGATCTCCGCCTTCAGGCCCAGGTGCTCCATCGTGCGGATCTTGGCGCGGACGACGTCGGTGTTGCCGGCCGCCGCCACCGTGAGGTCGAAGTTCTTGCTGCCGCCGATGGTGCCCAGCGCCATACCGCTGGTGTAGTCGACGAGAGCGGCTCCGGTCGCACCCTCGATGGCGGCCAGGGCCTCTTTCAGTGCGGTTTCGGTGTTGGCCATGGTGGTGTGCCTGTCCTTTCGGTTCGGTGGATTCGTGCCGGTCCGGGTGAGGTCGGCGTGCTCAACGGGGCTCGCCGGCCGGTCCGGTGGTGGTGCGTGCGGTTCTGGTGCGGGGGGCGGTGGGCTTCGGGGCGGGCCGCGTCGCCGGGGTCGGCTGGGCCTCGGCGGCCGCCTCGACGAGTTCGCCGATCCGGCTGCCGGAACGGCGCCCTTCGAGGTGCAGCCGGCCGACGTTCGTCCGGTCACCGGCCAGCAGCGTCAGCACGACGGAGGGTCCCGCCGCGTAGGTCGCCACATAGCCGTGCTCGCCGCGCATCAGCAGCTCACGGAAGTCGCCCCGGCCGGTCGCGTCCGCCATGCGCAGGGCGACCCCCAGTGCGGCGGCGGTGAGGGCGGCCAGCCCCTCCGGTTCCACGCCCGGCGTGTCCTGGGCCAGCACCAGCCCGTCGACGCTGGCCGCGAGCGCACCCGTCAACTGGGGTATCCGGGCCCGCAACCGGTGCAGTTCGTCGAGGACCTCGGCCTCCGCCGCCATCAGTTGTCTCCTCTCGGCACGCTGTCGGAGCGCGCGGATCACAAGTCCTCCAATGCGTCTCTGAGCCGGCGCAGCAGGGCCACGTCGGGATCCGCCGACGCCCGCGCGGCCTGCGCCGCCTGCGCGGTCACCGTGCGGACGGCTGTCTCCGGTGCCCGGGATCCGGCCGTCCGCGCGTGGGTCGTCACGAAGCCGGCAGCCGCCAGCCTGCGGACGTCGACCAGGGTGTGGAACCCCGGCCGGCCCAGGACCTGCGAGATGTCCGAGGCCGTCCGCTCCCCGTCCACCTGGTCGAGCACGGTGCGCTGCCGTGGGGGAAGAGCCGCGTCGACGGCGTGGCCGACGGTCCGGACGATCTCCGCGGTGTCCGTGTCCTGGTCCGGCCAGATGCGTTGCAGCAGCGCGCGACGCCGCAGCGTCTCGCGCTCCACCGCGTCCACCGTCACCGGCCGTACGGGGCCGATCCAGTGCGCGACCCCGTAGCGGAACCGCGCCGGGCCGCTGCTCGCGCCGAGTGTGAAGAACGCGGCGTCGTACAGCGCCCCCAGATGGCACAGCTCCAGGGCGCCGGCGGTCAGTCGACCGCTGTCGACCAGGAACCGTCCGACGCGGCGCTCGGCCCCCGCCTCCGAGACCGCCTCCCACCAGCCCTCGAAACCCAGGGCGCCACGGCTGGTGAGCAGCACGTCGAGCCCGGGTGTCGCGGGGCTCTCGGCGTGCACCACCTGGCCCTCGACCAGATACAGGACCCCCCGGTCCCGCGTCAGGACGCCGGTGGCGCGCTCCTCCGCGAGCCGGCTGAGCATGGGGCTGAGTACGGGCGCGGAAGGCACCCCGGTCCGCGGGTCACCGGACCCGGACCCGGACCCGGACCCGGCCCCGGCCCCGGCCCCGGGCGAGCCGCGGCCTGGTGGCTCGTGGCCTGGCGGCTCGTGGTCCGGTCTTCCCAGCCCCGGCAGAGGACGCGCCTCCATCGTGGTCACCCCACCACCAGCCGCTCGGCCATCTCGCCCAGGCGGATACGGGCCAGTGCGAGATTGCCCTCCGAACGCCCCAGCCACAGATGCAGGAACACACTGCTGTCGAAGGTCGTCCGGACGAACCGCAGGACGTGATAGCTGTCCCTGTTGCTGACGATGAGGTCTTCCACCGGCGGTTGCCCGCCGGACCAGTCGGCTCCTTCCTCGGGTGCGAACGCCTTGTGTTCCGCGGCGAGCCGGGCGAGTTCCGCCGCCTCGGCCGCGGTGGCCTCGTGATCGCCGTTCGGTGAGTCGCCGACCGTGCCCAGAGCCAGTCCGCTGGTCCAGTCGACCACCGAGGCTCCCCGGGCTCCGGGCAGCCGCATGGCCTCCAGCAGGCACTCGTCGATTCCGGGCACGGTGCTCCCCCTCCCGCCCGTCGGTTCAGCTGAGTGACGCCGAAGCTACGCACCGTGTGCGGTGCGGGTGAGGGATCTGGCATTTTCCTGTGGAACATGCCAGCGGCTGGCTAGTGTGGGTCGATTGTCGTGCCGATAATCAGACCTTCCACTCTAAAGGTGCGGGTGGGTGCGCGTAGGGGCGTATGCGCTCAGAGTGTGTCGGTCAGCGCATCCGCGTGCGCCCCTCCCGACTCCGCCACGATCTCGTCGAGCGTCTGCGCCGTGCGGACCACCGCGAACCGCACGCCGCCCGCCCCGTCCGGCCCGAAGCCGTGCACGGCGGGCCGCGCGAGCGAGTTGTACCCGTAGTGGTGCGCGAAGTAGTACGCCCCGGTGTCCAGCGCGGCCGCGTAGTCGCCCTGTTCCAGCAGCGGCATCGACCGGCCCTCCGCGAGCAGGTCGCCCGCGAAGCAGGCGGGCCCCGCCACGTCCTGCACCACCTCCGGCCCCGCCTTCGGCCGCCCCTCGGCGTCGTACGCGGCCACCCTCAACGGCCAGGACTGCGGCGCGTACACCGTGCGGGCCGCCACCTGCACACCCGCGTGCGTCACCGCGATCGCCCGGCCGCCCGCCGACTTCGCGTACTCGACCCGCGCCAGTACGACCCCGTGCTTGGCGAGCAGCGACCGCCCGAACTCCGTGACGATCCCGTACCGCCCGTCGAGGAGCCCCGGCACGGTCGACGCCAGCAGGCGCGCGTACCGCGCGTACGTGGGGGTGTGGGCGTCCGAGCCGAAGTTCACCGGCAGGCCGCCGCCGATGTCGAGCGTGTCGATCTGGCGCCGCCCGGCCCGCGCGTTGATCTCCTCCGCCAGTTCGTACACCTCGGCCACCCCGCGCGCCATCAGCTCCAGCGGCACCCCCTGCGAACCGGAGTGCGTGTGCAGCCTGGTGAGCCACGGCCGGTCCAGGTACGCCCGCACGACCCACTCGCGCGCCCCCTCGTCCCGCAGCGCGACCCCGAACTTCGAGGTCGCCGTCGCCGTGGACAGCGCGCCGATCGAACCCCCGCCGACCTGTGGGTTCACCCGCAGGCCCAGGGGCGAGCGGGTCGACGCCGACCGGACCAGGGCGTCGACGCGGGCCAGCTCCTGGGGGTTGTCCGCGTTGACCGCGATGCCCAGCGCGAGCGCCTCGCGCAGCTCCGAGGGGGTCTTCGCGGGCGAGTCGAGGACCGTACGGGCCGGCGGCACCCCGGCCGCGCGGGTGAGGGCCAGCTCGCCCGGACTCGCGACCTCCATGCCGATCCCCGCCCGGTGCAGCAGCCGCAGCACCGGTACGAGCGGGGCCGCCTTCACCGCGAACGCGTGCAGCACGGGCGTACCCGGCGCCGTCACCGCGTCGAACGCCGCCCGCAGGGCCGCCGCGGAGGCCCGTATGCCGGTGACGTCGAGGAGTCCGACGATGGGGGTGGCGGGCCCCACGAGCCCCTGCTCCACGGCCGCGCGCACGGCGGCGTCGCGCCGAGCGGCCCCGTCCACGCCCGGGTCCGAGCTCAGGTCCGAACCCGTGTCCGCGTCCGTCCCGGGGCCCGCCCCGCGGTCCGTCGCCGCCGCGAAGACCCTCGTCTCCGCTTCCCCGGCCGCCCGCCGGCCCGGCCCCGTCCCTGTCTCCGTGCCCGGTGTCCCGACGGTGATCCCCTCCGGATCTTCGCCCGGCCGGTCGCCTGTCGCGTCCATGTCCCCTGCGCCTGTGTATGCAGCCATACATCCAGCCAAACACCCGTGCCGCGCGCGCGGTCACCCGAGGGGGTATTGACTAGGTCTATTCAGGAGATCAGGATGTGAATACCCGCTGCATGAACGGCATCGCCCGGAGTACTCACCGCAGTGCTCGCCCGCCAGTCGCCAGGAGGCAGACCATGTCAGGACCCCGCCCCGTCCGAGCACCGCGCGGTACGGAACTGAGCGCCCTGGGATGGCAGCAGGAAGCCGCTCTGCGGATGCTGCAGAACAACCTCGACCCCGAGGTCGCCGAGCACCCCGACCAGCTCGTCGTCTACGGCGGCACCGGCAAGGCCGCCCGCGACTGGCGCTCCTTCGACGCCATGGTCCGTACGCTGCGGACGCTGAAGCAGGACGAGACGATGCTGGTCCAGTCCGGCCGGCCCGTCGGTGTCATGCAGACCCACGAGTGGGCGCCGCGCGTCCTCATCGCCAACTCCAACCTGGTGGGGGACTGGGCGAACTGGGAGGAGTTCCGGCGCCTCGAAGCCCTCGGCCTGACCATGTACGGGCAGATGACGGCCGGTTCGTGGATCTACATCGGCACGCAGGGCATCCTCCAGGGCACCTACGAGACCTTCTCCGCCGTCGCCGCGAAGAAGTTCGGCGGGACGCTCGCCGGGACCATCACCCTGACGGCCGGGCTCGGCGGCATGGGCGGCGCCCAGCCGCTCGCCGTGACGATGAACGACGGCGTCGTGATCTGTATCGACGTCGACCCGCGCGCCATCGAGCGCCGCATCGAACACCGGTACCTGGACGTACGCGCCGCCTCCCTGGAGCACGCCCTCCAGCTCGCCGTCGAGGCCCGTGACGCCCGCCGCCCGCTCTCCATCGGCCTGCTCGGCAACGCCGCCGAGCTGCTGCCCCGGATGCTCGCCGAGGGCGCGCCCATCGACATCGTGACCGACCAGACCTCGGCCCACGACCCGCTGGCCTACCTGCCCGTGGGCGTCGACCTCGACGACATGGCCTCGTACGCCGCCAAGGACCCGGCCGGTTTCACCACCCGGGCCCGTGAGTCCATGGCACGGCACGTGGAGGCCATGGTGGGCTTCATGGACGCCGGCGCCGAGGTCTTCGACTACGGCAACTCCATCCGGGGCGAGGCTCAACTCGCCGGATACGAGCGGGCGTTCGCCTTCCCCGGCTTCGTGCCCGCCTACATCAGGCCGCTGTTCTCCGAGGGCAGGGGGCCCTTCCGCTGGGCCGCGCTGTCCGGTGAGGCGTCCGACATCGCCAAGACCGACAAGGCGATCCTCGACCTCTTCCCCGAAGGCGACTCCGTCCAGAACGCGTCCCTCCACCGCTGGATCAAGCTGGCCGGTGAGCGGGTGCACTTCCAGGGGCTGCCCGCGCGGATCTGCTGGCTCGGCTACGGAGAGCGGGACAAGGCGGGCGAGCGCTTCAACGACATGGTCGCCTCGGGCGAGCTGGCGGCGCCCCTGGCCATCGGCCGTGACCACCTCGACTGCGGCTCCGTCGCCTCCCCGTACCGCGAGACCGAGGCCATGCTCGACGGCTCGGACGCGATCGCCGACTGGCCTTTGCTGAACGCGATGGTGAACGTGGCCTCCGGTGCGTCCTGGGTGTCCATCCACCACGGCGGCGGTGTGGGCATGGGGCGCTCCATCCATGCCGGGCAGGTGACGGTGGCCGACGGTACGGAGCTGGCGGGCGAGAAGATCCGGCGGGTGCTGACGAACGACCCCGGGATGGGCGTCATCCGGCATGTCGACGCCGGGTACGACATCGCGGAGTCCGTCGCCGACGAGCGTGGTGTGCGCATTCCCATGCGGGAGGGCGAGTGAGCCTGCCGGCCGGTGGGCGCCGGGATTCTTCCCCCACCCCGCCCCTTCCCGAAACCGGGGGCGCTGCCCCCGGACCCCGCTGGGGGCTCCGCCCCCAGACCCCCGATCGGCCTGAACGGCCTCGTCCTCAAACGCCGGACGGGCTGAAACCTTCAGAGGCTCCCTCCTTTCTTGAGATGTGGGGGCAGTTGGAGGCCATCGGGCGGCACCCCGGCTCCGGTGGCTACCGGCGGTTCGCCTGGACCGGGGCCGACACCGACTGCCGGGAGTGGTTCCGCGAGCAGGCCGAGGCGCGCGGGCTCGTCCACGAGCTGGACCGGAACGGGAACCAGTGGGCCTGGCTCGGCGACCCCGGTGCGGGGGACGCCGTCGTCACCGGGTCGCACCTCGACTCCGTGCCCGACGGCGGCGCCTTCGACGGACCCCTCGGCGTCGTCTCGTCCTTCGCCGCGCTGGACGAACTGCGCGGCAGGAACGCGCGGTTCACCAAACCCTTCGCCATCGTGAACTTCGGTGACGAGGAGGGTGCCCGCTTCGGGCTGGCCTGTGTGGGCTCACGGCTCACCGCCGGGGAACTCACCGTCGAACAGGCACACCGGCTCACCGACGCCGACGGGATCACCCTCCCGCAGGCCATGGAGGCCGCGGGACACGACCCGGACGCCATCGGGGCCGACCCCGAGCGCCTGGCCCGGATCGGCGCGTTCGTCGAACTGCACGTCGAGCAGGGCCGGGCCCTCGACCTGACCGGTGACCCGGTCGGCGTCGCCAGCGCCATCTGGCCGCACGGGCGGTGGCGGTTCGACTTCCAGGGCGAGGCCAACCACGCCGGCACCACCCGCCTGGTGGACCGCCGCGACCCGATGCTGTCGTACGCGGAGACCGTGCTCGCGGCCCGGCGCGAGGCACAGCTCGCGGGCGCCGTGGCCACCTTCGGCAAGATCTCGGTCGAACCGAACGGCGTCAACGCCATCCCCTCCCTCGTACGCGGCTGGCTCGACTCCCGCGCCGCCGACCAGGCGACCCTCGACACGGTGGTCCTCGGCATCGAGAAGGCCGCCCGTGAGTACGCCGAGGCGCACGGCGTCCACCTCGACGTCGTCCGGGAGTCGTTCACCCCGGTCGTCGAGTTCGAGCACGCGCTGCGGGACGAGATCGTCCGCGTCCTCGGGGAGCGGAACGGCGCCGAGGGGAAGGGCACGGGCACGGAGGGGAAGCGCACGGATCTGCGGGTGCCCGTCCTGGGGACCGGGGCGGGACACGACGCCGGGATCCTCTCCGGTTCGATCCCGACCGCCATGCTGTTCGTACGCAACCCCACGGGCGTCTCGCACTCGCCGGCCGAGGACGCCGCCGAGGACGACTGCGTGGCCGGGGTGACCGCACTCGCCGACGTACTGGAAGGGCTGGCCTGCAAGTGAACGCCCGCGGCACGACGTACTGGCTGGAGCACGCCTGGCTCGACTCCTACGTGGAGCCGGGCGTGGCGCTCGACGTGGGCGCGGACGGACGGATCGCCGCCGTCCGCACGGGCGTCGAGGGCCCGCCGCCCGGAGCGGAGATCCTGCGCGGCCTGACCGTCCCCGGCCTCGCCAACACCCACAGCCACGCCTTCCACCGGGCCCTGCGCGGCACCGTCCAGGTCGGCTCCGGCACCTTCTGGACCTGGCGCGAGATCATGTACTCCGTCGCGGACCGGCTGACCCCGGAGACGTACCACGCGCTGGCCCGCGCGGTGTACGCCGAGATGGCGCTCGCCGGTGTCACGGCCGTCGGGGAGTTCCACTACGTGCACCACGCGCCGGGCGGCGTCCCGTACGCCGACCCGAACGCCATGGGTGAGGCGCTCGTCGAGGCCGCCGCGGCGGCCGGCATCCGCATCACGCTCCTCGACACCGCCTACCTGGCCGCCGGGCTGCTCGACGCGCGCAGGGGGCAGCCCCCGAACCGGCACCAGCTCCGCTTCTCCGACGGCACCGCGGAGGCCTGGGCCACACGCTGTTCAGTTCTCAAGGACCGGGATCACGCGCGGATCGGGGCCGCCGTCCACTCCGTACGGGCCGTGCCCGCGGGGCAGTTGGCGACGGTGGCGCGGTGGGCCGACGAGCGGCGGGCCCCGCTCCATGTGCACCTGTCCGAGCAGCCGGCGGAGAACGACGCCTGCCTGGCGGTCCACGGCCGTACGCCCACGCGGCTGCTCGCCGACCACGGGGTGCTGGGCCCGCGCACCACGGGCGTGCACAACACCCACCTCACCGACGAGGACGTCGCGCTGCTGGGCGGCTCCGGGACCGGCACCTGTATGTGCCCGACCACCGAGCGCGACCTCGCCGACGGCATCGGACCGGCCGTCGCCCTCCAGAAGGCCGGCTCCCCGCTGTCGCTCGGCTCCGACAGCCACGCCGTCGTCGACCTGCTCGGCGAAGCGCGCGCGATGGAGCTGAACGAGCGCCTGCGCAGTCGCACCCGGGGCCACTGGACGGCGGCGGCGCTCCTGCGAGCCGTCTCCACGGACGGCCACGCGGCCCTCGGGTGGGCCGACGCGGGCAGCCTCGAAGCGGGCGCGCTCGCCGACTTCACGACGGTCGCGCTCGACTCGGTCAGAACAGCGGGGACGCTGCCGCGGCTCGGCGCCGAGACGGCGGTATTCGCCGCGACAGCGGCGGACGTGCGCCACACGGTCGTGGGTGGCCGGCACATCGTGCGGGACGGGGCGCACACGCTCGTCCCGGACGTGCCACGGGCCCTCGCGGACGCGATCGAAGCGCTGCGCGCCTGAAACCGGGCCTTGGCGCCGACTCCGGCCCAGCCCCGGCCCCAGGCCCGGTTCCGGGCCAAGCCCCTGTGACCCCCGTCGCCCAGATCCCTCCCGAGGACGCCATGAGCAGTACGACCACCCTCATCACCAACATCGCCAGTCTGGTCACCAACGACCCCTCCCTCGGTGACACGTCGCCTCTCGGTCTGATCCAGGACGCGGCCGTCGTCATCGACGGCGACCGCATCGCGTGGACCGGTGATTCAAGAAAAGCACCCGCCACTGACAATCGGGTCGACGCCGGTGGCCGCGCGGTGATCCCCGGCTTCGTCGACTCCCACTCGCACCTCGTCTTCGCGGGCGACCGCACGCAGGAGTTCAACGCCCGGATGTCCGGCCGGGCCTACAGCGCAGGCGGCATCCGGACGACCGTCGCGGCCACCCGGGCGGCGAGCGACGAGGAGCTGGAACGCAACCTCACCCACTACCTCGCCGAGGCCCTGCGCCAGGGCACGACCACGTTCGAGACCAAGTCGGGCTACGGGTTGACGGTGGAGGACGAGGCACGGGCGCTGCGCATCGCCGCCGCGCACACCGACGAGGTCACCTACCTCGGCGCGCACATCGTCTCGCCGGACCACGCGGACGACCCCGCCGCGTACGTCGCGCTCGTCACCGGCGAGATGCTGGACGCGTGTGCCCCGTACGCCCGTTGGATCGACGTCTTCTGCGAGAAGGGCGCCTTCGACGGGGACCAGGCCCGCGCGATCCTCGCGGCGGGCAAGGCGAAGGGCCTGCACCCGCGCATCCACGCCAACCAGCTCTCCTACGGCCCCGGCGTGCGGCTCGCGGTGGAGCTGGACGCGGCCAGCGCGGACCACTGCACGCACCTGACGGACGCGGACGTGGACGCGCTCGCGAGCGGTGCGACGGTGGCGACGCTGCTGCCGGGGGCGGAGTTCTCCACGCGTGCCGAGTGGCCGGACGCGCGCCGGCTCCTCGACGCGGGCGTCACGGTCGCCCTGTCGACGGACTGCAACCCGGGCTCGTCCTTCACGTCGTCCGTGCCGTTCTGCATCGCGTTGGCGGTACGGGACATGGGGATGACCCCGGACGAGGCGGTGTGGTCGGCCACGGCGGGCGGGGCGGCGGCCCTGCGCCGCGAGGACGTGGGCCGCGTGGCGCCTGGCGCGTACGCCGACCTGGCGTTCCTGGACGCCCCGAGCCACGTGCACCTGGCGTACCGGCCGGGGGTGCCGCTGGTGCGGGAGGTGTGGCGGCGGGGCGTGCGCGTGTGATCAGGCGGTTGAGCGGACCACGCCGGCCTTGACTCCGCGTATGAGGTGGGCCAGCGGGGTGGGGGTGGTGGTGAGTTCGGTGGTGGGGGTGTCGCTCTCGCGGAGGTGGAGGGTGGTGGGGGTGGCGGCGAGTTCGACGCAGGTGTTGCCTTCGCCGCCGTCGGAGAACGTGGACTTCTGCCAGTGCAGGGTGTGGCTCATGGGGTGCCTCACCGCTTCCTTGTCAGACGGTTGCACGGAACAGGCCCGACTTCACCCCGCGTATGAGATGAGCCAACGGGGCGGCAGCCATCGTGAGTTCAGTAGACGGGGCGTCACTCTCGCGGAGGCGGAAGTGGTCTGCGTGGGTGGCGAGTTCGACGCAGGTGTTGCCGTCGCCACCGCCCGAGAACGTGGACTTTTGCCAGCGCAGTGCATGCTTCATGTGCGGCTCACAACTCCTTGGTCATACGGTGGATGAAGTCCCGTGACGCCATGGGTTCCAGCGACATCTCCTCAACTTTACGGAAGAGCGTACGGAGCTGTTTCAGCTGTGCTTCTGCATCAATGAACATGGTGCCGGTGGGGAAATCTCGGAGGGCGGTGTCCAGCTGGGGCAGCGGACCGCCCAGATGCATCATTGAGGCGTCGGCCCCGGCGAAACCGTCCTGGTCGGTCGGGATGACGCGGACGGTGACATGGCCCTGCTCGATCTTGTCGAGGATCTGCTGGAGTTGTGCGCGGGACGCCTGGCGGTCGGCCACACGGATGCGCAGGGCGAACTCGTGTATCAGCGTCTCGTACGGCGTGGGGCTGTCGCCCTCGATGGCGACGCGCCGTCTCATCCGGTGTTCCACCCGGGGGGTCAGCTTGTTTTCGGGCAGACCTGGGACCATGTACGTGTAGACCGCGCGAGCGTAGTCGGCTGTCTGTAGAAGTCCCGGTACATGCGTGATCACCACCTCGCGGAGGAACGTCGCGTGGTGCTCGACCTCGGCGACGTCTGCGAACACCGGAGGCAGCAAGCCTCGGTATTCCTCCCACCAACCTCGTGTGCGGTCGGTCGCCATCGTGGTGAGGGCTTCGATCAACGCCTCGTCCGTACAGGCGTAGTGGGCTGCCAGCCGCCGTACGCGTTCGGCGCTCACGCCTGCGACGCCGGACTCGATCTGGCTCATCTGGACCGCGTCGGCCCCCAGCAGCGCGGCGGCCTCCCGGGCCTTCATGCCCGTCGCCTCGCGTAGTTTGCGCAGTTCAGCGCCCAGTCGCAGCCTGCGGGCCGTGAGATGCCTCTTCGGCGGCAACCGGTACCTCCTCGGTTCAACTTCCCTGCGTACGTACCTCTTTCGAGGGCAGAATACGCCAGCCGCTTGCGAGTTCCTAATGTTAGGAAATACCGTCGGTGACGCAATGAACACGCTGCGGAAGCGCGCCGCTCCGTCCTGCCATGACGGCTCAGTCAATGCCACCGCCAGTTGCTCACCGACCAACCCCCTCACACCGCTGGAGCTGCCGCATGCCCGAAAACGAAGCCGAACCCTGGGAGTACTCCCTCTCCATCCCCAACGACCCCCGCGCCGTCACGGTCTGCCGCCGCACCATCCGGCTGATCCTCACCATGCACGGCCTGATCCACCTCGCGGACACCGCCGAACTCCTCGCCGCCGAGCTGGTCGCCAACGCCGTACTGCACACCAAGGGGCCCGCGACCCTCCGGGTCCGTTGGGCGGCGGGCGTTCTGCAGGTCGGCGCGTGGGACGCGGACCCTGAACCGCCCGAGCCGCCGGGGGAGTTGGACGCCCTCGCCGACGCCGAGGGCGGCAGAGGTCTCGCCCTGGTCCGCGCGTGCTCCGACGCCTGGGGCTGGCAGCCGCTGTTCAGATCCGGCAACCGAGGCAAGTACGTGTGGTGTGACCTGGCCGCCGTCTGACTCGTTGATCACACCGCACAGAAAGGAGAGCCGATGGTCGGCTCGTCACACGAGGCCCTGCACCGGATCTTCCAGAAGGATCCCGCACTACTGACCCGAGCCCTGCAGAGCGTCTTACGCATCCCCTTCCCCGAGCCCCACGACTTCGCCGCGATGAACGTGGACCTCACCGAGATCGAACCGATCGAGCGACGCGTGGACACGCTGCTGCGGGCGGAGACCGACGAGGGGGCCTACCTCCTGGTCGTCGAGTCGCAGGGAAAGCCGGACGAGAGGAAGCGCGGCAGCTGGCCGTACTACCTCAGCTACCTGTACGAGAAGTACCGCTGTGAACCGGTGCTCATCGTCACCACCCAGAGCAGCGCCACGGCTCGCTGGGCGTCGCAGCCGATCCATCTGGGGGTACGGGGCTGCCCTTCGCTGACGGTGCGGCCGTTCGTCCTGGGGCCGGACAACGTGCCGGTGATCACGGACGCGCAGGAGGCCGCAGAGGACGTACCCCTTGCGGTGCTCTCGGCGATGACACATGGCAAGGGGCCCCGGACCGCGCCCATACTGGAGTCGCTGGCTACCGCCCTGCGGACCATCGACGCGGACAGTGCCGCGGTCTTCGTGCAGTTCGTCGACTCGTGCCTGGAAGACCCCCAGGCCCGGCAGATGTGGAGGGACCTGATGACGGCGATCCAGTACTTCTGGCGTCACCCGCTTGCCGAGCAGGTGCGTGAGGAAGGCCGTGAGGAGGGTCGGGCCCAAGAGAGGGCGGAGAGCGTTCTGCGTAATTTGCGGTGGCGGGGCATTGATGTGCCGGATGCCGTTCGCGAGCGCGTTCTTTCCTCGACTGACATGGACGAGCTCGGCGCCTTGCTGGAGCGCTCCTACCAGGTCAGTGACGCGGGGGAGCTGTTCGTCGAGGGGGCTTGAGGCGTGCGGCCCCGCGTGGGGTGGGCAAACGCGTGGGGCCGAACCGGAGTGTCCGGCTCGGCCCCACGTGGGTGATCGCGTACGTCGTGCGGTGGAGGTGTCACTCCTCGACCGTCAGCCCCCTGCGCAGACGCACCAGCGTTCGCGACAGCAGGCGGGACACGTGCATCTGGGAGATGCCCAGCTCGTCGCCGATCTCCGACTGGGTCAGGTTCGCGACGAAGCGCAGCGACAGGATCTGCCGGTCGCGCTGCGGAAGTTCAGCGATCAGCGGCTTCAACGACTCGATGTACTCGATGCCTTCGAGTCCATGGTCCTCGTAGCCGATACGGTCCGCCAGCGCGCCCTCGGAGTCGTCCTCCTCGGGCTGGGCGTCCAGCGAACTGGCCGTGTAGGCGTTGGACGCGGCCATCCCCTCGACGACCTCGTCGTTTGACAGCCCCAGACGCTCCGCCAGCTCTCCCACCGTCGGAGCGCGGTCCAGCTGCTGTGCGAGTTCGTCGCCGGCCTTGGCCAGGTCGAGGCGGAGTTCCTGGAGCCTGCGCGGTACACGCACCGACCATGACGTGTCACGGAAGAAGCGCTTGATCTCGCCGACGATGGTCGGCATCGCGAAGGTCGGGAACTCGACGCCACGGCTGAGCTCGAAGCGGTCGATCGCCTTGATCAGGCCGATCGTGCCGACCTGGATGATGTCCTCCATCGGCTCACTGCGCGAGCGGAACCGGGATGCGGCGAACTTCACCAGGGCGAGGTTGAGCTCGACCAGGGTGTTGCGGACGTACGAGTACTCGGTGGTCCCTTCCTCCAGGGACTCGAGCCGCTCGAAGAGGGTCTTGGACAGCGCCCGTGCGTCCATCGGACCCACCTCGGCGAAGGGCGGGATCTCCGGAAGCCCGGCGAGGCCGGCATTTTCGTCGGCGGACTCGTCTTCTTCCAGTCGCTCCAGAGGGCGTGTCGACGTCGCCCTCTGGGCCTGCGATTCGTCGAGCCGGGGTGACATGATGTCCTCCATCGTTCTCGGCATATGGCTGCCGATGCCAATACGTGCACTGCGGTGTGCGGCGCCTCCAAAGCCGGCCGTGTCGAAAACTGTCCCTACTAGCCCTACCCGCTTTTGTGACTCCCTTGCAAGTGAGCTTTGCGGTGAAATGTCCAATTCTTGGGGGTTGTTCGGGTGTCAGAGTGTGCAGAGAAGGCGTAGGGTTCGAGGGCGTCAATCAGCTATCACAACGGTCGGAAGAGAGAGACTTCATGGACCGCGGGACGGTCGGCAGCGCACAGTCGGGCCGGCTTCTGGTCGAGGTGCGTGAAGAGGGCACCAGTGCCGTCGTCACCCCGGCGGGTGAGTTGGATCACCACACGGCAGATCTGCTGCGCGAACCGGTCGAGGACTGCCTCGACCGCGGGTTCGCGCGTCTCGTCGTGGACTGTTCACAACTGGAGTTCTGCGACTCCACCGGACTGAACGTCCTGCTCGGAGCCCGATTGAGGGCCGAGGCGGCGGGTGGCGGCGTCCATCTGGCGGGAATGCTGCCGGTGGTGGCCAGGGTGTTCGAGATCACCGGCGCGGAGGCCGTCTTCACCGTGCACGAGTCGCTCGAGGCGGCCCTGCGTGACGAGGGCGACCAGGGTGGCAGTGGGAGTGGCGGCACGGGCGGCGGCGCGAGTGCGGCCGACGACTCCGCGGCCGCGGAGGGCGAAGGCGGCGTGCCCGGCGCGGGCCGGTCCGCGGTCGATCCGGGGTGACCGGGTGCCCCGTGAGGCGGTCCTGCGGCAAAGTTATGATCAGGTTGCCTCTGTGTGATCTGTGCGTTACCAGGGTCACAGCATTCGTACCGAACAAGTGAGTGTTCCGACGGTTCGGTCGGGCAGAAGACATCCTGAATATGTCAATCGACCGAGCGGCGGGCACGCGGCGGTACGGACGGCTCCTTGATCCCGAGCGTCCCGGACTTTCCGGTGTGCCGAGGGCGCTGAGCGTGCCGAGTGTGCTGGGAACTGAGTCTTGAATCGTGAACTGGTGAATCGGTGAGGTGAAGCGCTGATGAGCACCACCCGGCCTTACCCGCCGGGCGACCGCGGCCCGGAACCGGGCGACGGCGGCGCTTCCGGGGCGTCTCCAGGCGGTACGCCCGTCGGGCGTCGGGCCCGTCGGCTGAACTTCGACGGGGCGAGCGGCGTCGTCCCCCTCGCCCGTGACTTCGCCCGGCAGGCGCTGTACGAGTGGGGCTGGCTGCCCGCGGACACCGCCGACCGGCGGGCCGCCGCGGAGGATGTCCTGCTCGTCGTCTCCGAGCTCGTCACCAATGCCTGTCTGCATGCCGAGGGCCCGGACGAGCTCTTGATCTCCAGTGACAAGAAGGTGCTCCGGGTCGAGGTCTCCGACCGGGGTACGGGGGAGCCGGCGCCGCGGACTCCGCACCGGGCCGGGCGGCCCGGTGGGCATGGGATGTTCATCGTGCAGCGGTTGTGCCTGGACTGGGGTGTGACGCGTACGGCGGGGGTTGCGGGGAAGACGGTGTGGGCTGAGCTGGGAGCCCCCGCGTAGGCGCTCCGCTGGGTTTGGCGGGGTTTTGGGTGTCCGGTGTCGTCTTGTCGTGCCCCGCCTGGCGCCCTGGGGTGGTGGCGGGTTGTTCGTCGCTGCGGGTGCGTCGTGGCTTGGTGCGCAGTTCCCCGCGCCCCTGGGCGGTTTGGCTCGTGCCTGGTTGTTCCCCTTCGGGGGCGGCTGCGCGAGGTTGTGGTCTGGGCGCGGGTGTGTTGTGGCTTGGCGCGCAGTTCCTCGCGCCCCTGGGCGGTTTGGCTCGTGCCTGGTTGTTCCCCTTTGGGGGTGGGCGGTTTCTTGTCTCCCCGATTGCTTTCCTTTCCGGTTGTCCGAGGTTGGCGTGTGTTTTGTCTTCCCTCGTTGAGGTCCCGGGCGTACCTTGACGGCCGATCTGATGTGCCGTCAGGAATGAGGGGACCGTGTCATACCGGACGTACCAGAAACGAACCGCCGCGCTCGCGTCCGTCGCGGCCCTGGCCGGCTCGGCGGTGCTGATGGCCGCCCCCGCAGCCCGGGCCGATGTGGTGGACGTCAACTACCAGTGCAAGACCCCGATCGGGGACAAGTCGGCCGTCTCGCCCATCGACATCAAGGGCGTCAAGAGCGGCAGTGGCTACAAGCTCACGATGACCTTCGAGAAGGGCGTCTCGTCCAGCCCGGTGGAACTGGGCAAGGGCGCGATGAACCCGAGCGCGGTCATCAAGCTCGGCGGTGCCGACAGCGGCACCGTGTCCGTCAAGGGTCCCTCCAACCCGGAGGCGATCCCCGCCAACACCCCCATCAAAATCACCGACCTGACCGGGACGTACACCCCGAAGAAGACCGGCAAGGTCACCTTCACCGCGGGCGTGCTGACCATCGGTGCCCTCGGTACGACGACCACGTGCACCCCCGGCAACAGCCCGAAGCCCTCGCTGACCCTGGACGTCACGGCGGCGGCCGGCGGCGGTGCCACCGGGTCCGGTGCCGGATCCTCCTCGCAGGACGCTCCGGCGGGCGGTGAGGAGCTGCCGCAGACCGGCCCCGAGGACTCCGCGATCGCGCTCGGGACGCTCGGCGGCACCGTGCTGCTGGCCGGCGCGGCGGGCGTGCTGTGGCTGACCCGGCGGAACCAGGCCCGCGGCTGACCGCCGGTCCGACCGGCCTGTATGCCTGACCGACCCGTCCGTGTTGTTCCCGTCGGAGCCGCCGATGCCGTTCGTCGTACGTGCCCGCTGCCTCGCCCCCGTGACCTCCATGACCTCCATGACCTTCGTGGCCTGCGCGATCGTGCTCGGTGCCGCGCCGGTCTCCGTGGCCGACGGGGACTGGTCCGTCGTGCCGTCGGCCGGCGGGCGCGACGGACGGCCGTACTTCTACGCGGAGGGCGCCCCCGGCACGGTCCTGGAGGACACGGTGTCGGTGCGGAACCCGGGCGGGAAGCCGCTGACGGTACGGCTGCGGGGCGCCGACGCGGACAACGGCGGCGACGGCGCTCTCTCCGTACGGGCTAAGGCGAAGGACACCGGAGCCTGGATCACCTTCGCCGAGCGGACGGTACGCGTGCCGGCGCGCACTCGCGCGGAGGTGCCCTTCACCGTGAGCGTCCCGGCGGGCACCACGCCGGGCGACCACCCCGGCGCGATCCTCGCGAGCTCCGGAGGCCGGACCGCGGCCGTACGGGTCCATCTGCGGGTCGGTGGACCGACGCTCTCGGCGCTCACGGTCGAGCACGTGAAGGTCCACGACGGCCATATCTCCTACGAGTTGGTCAACCGCGGCACCACCGTGCTGACCCCGCGGCTCGCCGTGCACGCCGAGGGTCTGTTCGGCGAGGTGCTCGACCGGGCCCCGCGCACCCTCCCCGTCGAACTGCTCCCCGGCCGTCGCGTCCGGCTCGACGAACCCTGGCCCGACCCGCCCGCCCTCGACGGCGTCGACGTCGGACTGACGGTCACGGCCGAGGGCGGGGCCCGTGCCGAGGCGGGCACGCGCGCGTGGTTCGTGTCGTGGGAGGCCGTCGTGGCGGGTGCGCTGTCCGGGCTCGCGGTGTGCGTGGGCGGCGCCCACCGGTTCGTACGACGTCGGCGGCGGCCGCCCCGGTCGGACCGGGCCGCCGAACAGCCTCGGGCCGCCGAACACCCGCGTACGGAAGTCGAGTCGACGGGAGCGGTGACGTGAGCGGTGACGTGAGCGGTGACGTGGGCCTTGATGTGAGCGGCACAGCCCGCGGGATGCGTCGGAGTCTTCCCGGTCCGGCGGTGGTGGCCGCGGCGGTGGTGCTGGCGCTCGCGTTCGTCCTCTTCCCGCGGGTGGGGGCCGCCACCCCCGCCTCCGCGGCTGGGAAGCCGGTCGTGAAACTGTCCAAGTCCCAGGCCGGGACGGGCGGTTCGATCACCGTGAGCGGTACCGGGTGGCGGGCGAACGCCCTGCTGATGATGCTCGTCTGCGGTCAGTCCTCGACCGACCGCGGTGTGATCGGCGGCACCAACTCCTGCGCCAACGCCGACGGCCGCGCCGTCACCACCGACGCGAAAGGCCGGTTCAGCAAGAAGCTGCCGGTCGCCGAACCGCCCAAGCCGTGCCCCTGCGTGGTGCATGTCGCGACGGTCACCGGGGCGAAGGCCGAGGCCGACGCCCCGTTCCTGGTCGCGGGACACGAGGTCGAGCCGCTGCCGAAGCAGGACAGCGGCGGGCGGCTCTCGGTACTCACCGACACCCGGCTCGACGGGTCCAGCGGTCTGCTCACCTGGTTCGGCGCGCCGCCGTCCCGCAAGCTCGTCTTCACCGTCGGCAACGTCGGAACGGCCGCCGTGAAGAACCCGGTCTTCCAAGTCGGCACCTCGCACGGCGTGTTCGCCCCGCAGTGGGAGGAGCAGCAGTGGCGCGGCACCATCGGCCCCGGCAAGAAGGCACGGATCAGCCTGCCGGTGGAGCTGACGTCCGGAGCGCACGGCGACTACACGGTCTCCCTGAAGTCCGGCGGCAAGGTGCTCGCCGAACAGCCGTGGGGGGTGGGGCGGCCCTGGGGCGTGACGGTCTTCTGGATCCTCGTCTGTGTCGTCGTGCCGGGCGCGCTGTTCCGGATCGGGATGGCCGTGGTGGACCGGATGCGGCCACGTGGCTCCTCGGCCCGTGGCGGGCGGGGTGGCCGGTCCGCGCGTCCCGCACGCCCGGCGCGCCCGGCGCGCCCGGCGCGCCCGGCACGTCCCGCCCGGGGCGCGCACGGTGTGCGGCGCGGCGGTCTGCGGCTGCCCGAAGTCACCCTGCGGATGCCGAAGTTGAGCGTCCTGACGGCGTCCAAGGAGTCCGACACCGGTACTACGCGTACCAGCGCACCCGGCCGTACGAACAACTCGGCCCTGCCCTGGTTCACCCCGGACACCGATCCGGGGGGCACCGAGGCCGACCAGCTCTCCGCACCGCACGAGAACACTTCGACGACCCCCACCAGGAAGGGAAACACGTGAGTACGCAACGGAGAGTCCGGCCCAGGACGGAAGGGCCCGTCGGGGTCCGGCGGAGAGCGAGCGCGGCCGGGGTCGCGATGATGCTCGGCGGTGCGGGAGTCCTGCTGGGGGTGGCGGCGGCGCCGGCCCAGGCCGCCGAGGTGTCCTACGCGACCGACTGCGTACCGCCCGCGGTCTCCGGGCTGCCGACGGTCAAGGGCACCACGAAGGTGGAGGTCACCGCGCCCGCCACCGCGAAGGTCGGTGACGAGGTCGAGGTGGTGTGGAAGTTCGCGCAGGCCGCGTCCAAGAACCCGGACCTCATCGATCTGCCCGCCGACTCCGTCCAGCCGTCCGGCACCCTCAAGGCGGCCGGCGCGCAGGCCGCGTCCGTCGCCGTGCAGGGGGCGCGCGAGAACCCGGCGATCCCCAAGGGCGGGGCGATGGTCCTGTCCGACATGAAGGGCAAGCTGAAACTGACGACGGCGGGCGAGGTGACGCTGACGCCCGACGCGTACGCCATCAACGTCATGTCGACGGACACGAAGTGCGCGCCGTCGGAGACGGTGCAGCCCGCGGCGACCATCAAGGTCACGGCGGGGGACGGGGATCCGCCGCCCGGGTCCCCCGATCCGACCGATCCGACCGATCCGGGCGACCCCGACGATCCTGGTGGTACGCCGACCCCGACCGAGGGCGCGAGCGACACCGGGGGCACCGGTGGCGGTGACGGTCAGACCGACTTCACCGGCAAGGCGGTCGACATCCCGTACGCGTGCAAGACACCGATCGGCGACAAGGACGCGACCTCGCCCGTACAGATCAACGCCAAGAAGGACGGCGGGAGTTACGACCTCACCGTCCAGTTCAAGGGGTCCGTGATGGACAGCCCCGCCGACATTCCGGCGGACTCGGTCAAGCCGTCGATGGAGGTCGTGCTGGGCGGGGCCGACGAGGGCACGGTCGCCGTGGAGGGGCCGACCAACGACGAGGCGATCAAGTCGGGGGATCCCATGGTGATCTCCGACATGACGGGTACGTACAAGCCGGGGGCGGACGGGGAGTCGACGCTGTCGCCGGGGGTGCTGACGGTGAAGGCGCTCGGTACGACGACGACGTGTACGCCGACCAAGTCCGCGGTGTCGTTGACGTTGGACACGTCGGCGCAGCCGGGGGGTGCGGCCGGTGGGAGCGGTTCTGCGGGTGGCTCCGCCGTCGGTGCCGGGGCGGTGGGGGGCGGTGACTCCGGGGGTGGGCTGGCGGCCACCGGGGCCGATGACGGTGGGGGGTTGCGGGCGCTCGGGTTGGTTGCCGGGACGGCGATTCTGTTGGGTGGGGCCGTGTTCACGTTCCTCCCACGGGGTGCTTGGCAGCGGGCCTCGCGGAGGGTGTCGTAGGGGTTTGTGTCGTCGGGTGGGGCTGCGGGGCCGTTGTGGCTGGTCGCGCAGTTCCCCGCGCCCCTAAAGGATTGCGCAGTTCCCCGCGCCCCTGAAAAGCCGAAAGATTGCGCAGTTCCCCGCGCCCCTAAAGCCGTTCCCCGCGCCGCCCAGAAGGAATTGCGCCGTTCCCCGCGCCCTTGAAAAGCCGAAAGATTGCGCCGTTCCCCGCGCCCCCAAAGTCGGTGCCCGCGCCCCCCGACCCGGGCACCGCGAGTGCTAGTTGATGTCTGCCATCAGGGTGTTGACCTTTTTGCGGTACATGTAGATCGCGATGCCCGCGATCAGTGCGAGGGTGGCTTCCAGGGTGACGACGGCCTTGCCGTTCAGGTCCACGCCCGCGATGGAGAGCAGGCCCGTTGTGGCGTCGCCCGCTGTGACCGCGAGGAACCAGACGCCCATCATCTGGGAGGCGTACTTCGCCGGGGCCATCTTCGTCGTGACGGACAGGCCCACCGGGGAGACGGTCAGTTCGCCGACGGTCTGGACGAAGTAGATGGCTACCAGCCACATCGCCGCGGCCTTGTGTCCGCCCTCGGCGATCGACAGCGGGGCCAGGAAGAGGAAGAACGAGGCGCCGACCAGGACCAGACCCGACGAGAACTTCACGATCGTGCTCGGCTCCCGGCCGGCCCGGTTCAGCGCCAGCCACGCCCAGGCGAAGACCGGGGCGAGCGCCATGATCATGACCGGGTTGACCGACTGGTACCAGGAGACCGGGAACTCCCAGCCGAAGACGCTGTTCTCGGCCGACGACTCGGCGAAGATCGACAGCGTGGAGCCGCCCTGGTCGTAGATCATCCAGAAGACGGCCGCGGCGACGAAGAACCAGATGTACGCGGACATCTTCGACTGCTCGACCCGGTCGAGGGTCTTGTCGCGCTTGATGCGGGCGATGACCCAGACCGGGATGACCAGGCCGATGAGCGTGAGCGGGACCAGGATCCAGTTCAGCGTGTAGTGGCCGGAGAAGCCGACGACGCCGTAGAAGACCACGGCGACGGCCAGCCACAGCAGGCCCTTGCGCAGGGTCGCGGCCTTCTCCTTGGCGGACATCGGCGTCGGGACGACGTCGGAGCGCGCGTCGAGGTGACGGCGGCCCATCAGGAACTGCGCCAGCCCCAGCGCCATGCCGAGCGCGGCGAGCGCGAAGCCCAGGTGCCAGTCGACGTTCTCGCCGATGGTGCCGATCACCAGCGGAGCGGCGAACGCGCCCACGTTGATGCCGATGTAGAAGACGGTGAAACCGCCGTCGCGGCGCGGGTCGTCCGTGCCCCGGTACAGGTGGCCGACCATCGTCGAGATGTTGGCCTTCAGCAGGCCCGAGCCGATCGCGACGAGGCCGAGGCCCGCGTAGAAGGTGCCGGCCGAGGGCAGCGCCAGCGTCAGGTGGCCGAGCATGATGACCAGTCCGGCGACCGCGACGGTCTTGCGGGGGCCGAGCACCCGGTCCGCGAACCAGCCGCCGGGCAGGGTCAGCAGGTACACGAGCGACAGGTACACCGAGTAGATCGCGGTCGCCGCGGTGGCGCTCAGGTGCAGACCGCCGGGGGCGACCAGGTAGAGCGGGAGCAGTGCCCGCATGCCGTAGTAGGAGAACCTCTCCCACATCTCGGTCATGAAGAGTGTGGCCAGTCCGCGGGGGTGGCCGAAGAAGCTCTTCCCGGAATCGGAACCAGTGCTTCCAGGGGAGGCCGAGTTCTTCGTCAGGCTGGGCGCCATGGTCGTTCCTTGCTGGTCGGGACGCCCGCACATGAAAAAGACCTTCAGCACGAAGCTCGCCAAAGGTCCCTGTACGGCGCTACAGACGTCTGGACACCATAAGGCCATGTGCCATGTCAATGCCGCATATGACATGACTTGAGATATGGATCACAGGTGTGGATGGATATATGTTTATGAATCCAAGGCTGTTCATGGATTTACGACCTCAACCCCAGGCTCGCACGGGCTGAGCGGTCTCCGGTCCTCGCGTATGTCGATCACCCTCACTGCGCTGGTCCACAGCGGACTACCATCACTTCATGACCCGAGTACTGCTCGCCGAGGACGACGCGTCCATCTCGGAACCCCTGGCTCGCGCCCTGCGCCGCGAGGGGTACGAGGTTGAGGTACGCGAGGACGGACCCACCGCGCTCGACGCCGGCATCCAGGGCGGTATCGACATGGTCGTGCTCGACCTCGGGCTGCCCGGAATGGACGGCCTGGAAGTGGCCCGGCGCTTGCGCGCCGAGGGCCAGACCGTGCCGATCCTCATCCTGACCGCGCGCGCCGACGAGGTGGACACGGTCGTCGGGCTGGACGCGGGCGCCGACGACTACGTCACCAAGCCGTTCCGCCTCGCCGAACTGCTGGCCCGGGTCCGGGCCCTGCTGCGGCGCGGCGCGGCCGAGCCCCAGCAGCCGCCCGCCACGCACGGGGTGCGCATCGACGTCGAGTCGCACCGGGCGTGGATGGGCGACGAGGAGCTCCAGCTGACGGCCAAGGAGTTCGATCTGCTCCGGGTGCTCGTCCGGGACGCCGGCCGGGTCGTCACCCGCGACCAGTTGATGCGCGAGGTCTGGGACACCACCTGGTGGTCGTCCACCAAGACCCTCGACATGCACATCTCGTGGCTGCGGAAGAAGCTGGGCGACGACGCCGCGAACCCGCGGTACATCGCGACGGTACGAGGGGTCGGTTTCCGCTTCGAGAAGAGTTGAGCCCGTTGCTGTCGGGCCGCGCCTCCTCGCCGTGATGGTGTCGGCGGGTGCGCGGCCGCGGGCCGTGTGTGGCTGGTCGCGCAGTTCCCCGCGTCCCTGACGGGGCTCGGGTCCAGCCCTGATCGTCAGTTGCCCGGAGGGTCCTGTGCGTCGCCGACTCATCAATTCCACGCTGGCCGTCGTCCTGGTCGTGATCGCCGTGTTCGGGGTCTCGCTCGTCATCGTCGAGACCCGCACGATCAGCAACAGCGCCCAGGAGCGGGTGGACTCCGAGGCGGTGCGGCTCGTGAGCATCGTCGACAGCCGCATCCTCGGCGACGAGCAGATCAACGCGGGCGTCCTCACCGACCAGGTCACGGGTGAGCGGTTCGCGCGCATCGAGATCCCCGGCCGCGAGGCGATCCACATCGGCAGCGAACCCGTCGGTGACGTCATCACCTCCACCCGCAAGGGCGAGGAGGGCGAGACGGTCACGGTGGAGGAGGCGCGCTCCGCGGTCACCCGTGAGGTCGGCCGTACGCTCCTGATCATCGCCGCGGTGGCCCTGCTCGCGGTGATCGCCGCCGTGCTCCTCGCGGTGCGCCAGGCCAACCGGCTCACCTCCCCGCTGACCGACCTCGCGGAGACCGCGGAGCGGCTCGGCTCGGGGGATCCGCGCCCGCGCCACAAGCGGTACGGGGTTCCGGAGCTGGACCGGGTCGCGGACGTGCTGGACAGCTCGGCCGAGCGGATCGCCCGCATGCTGACGGCCGAGCGGCGCCTCGCGGCCGACGCCTCGCACCAGCTGCGTACACCGCTGACCGCGTTGTCGATGCGGCTGGAGGAGATCACGCTCACCGACGACCCGAGCACGGTGAAGGAGGAGGCGACCATCGCGCTGGGGCAGGTCGAGCGCCTCACCGACGTGGTGGAGCGGCTGCTGACCAACGCCCGCGATCCGCGTACCGGCTCCGCCGTCACCTTCGACCTCGACGAGGTCATCAAGCAGCAGCTCGCGGAGTGGCGCCCCGCCTACCGCAACGCGGGCCGGGCGATCGTCAGCTCGGGCAAGCACGATCTGCAGGCCGTCGGGACGCCCGGGGCGGTGGCCCAGGTCCTTGCCGCGCTGATCGAGAACTCGCTGATGCACGGGGGCGGGACGGTGGCGCTGCGCACGCGGGTCACCGGTAACCAGGCCGTGATCGAGGTCACGGACGAGGGGCCGGGGGTGCCGGCCGATCTGGGGGCGCGGATCTTCGAGCGGGCGATCAGCGGGCGCAACTCGACGGGGATCGGGCTCGCGGTGGCGCGGGATCTGGCCGAGGCGGACGGGGGGCGGCTGGAGATGCTGCAGGCGCAGCCGCCGGTGTTCGGGTTGTTCTTGTCGCGTACGCCGTTGAAGCGGGCGCCGGAGGGCGCGTCCACCGTGCGGTGACCTGGCCGGTGGCTTGGCAGGGGGTGTGGATGCCGGTTGGACGGTGCGGGTCCGTCGGGGCTGGTCGCGCAGTTCCCCGCGCCCCTCAAAGACGAAAGATCGCGCCGTTCCCCGCGCCCCTCAAAGGCGAAAGGGTGAAGGTCAGCGGACTCGTTGGACCTGGCGGAGTGGGGGGTTCTCGTCCAGGTAGGGGGGTGCGGGGGCGTCGGGGGTGTGGTCCGGGGCTACTCGGAAGACCCAGGTGCGGTAGGACCAGAAGCGGAAGAGCGTCGCGATGCCGATGCCGACGAACTTGAAGATGTTCGTCTCCAGCGGGCTGTCGAAGCCCAGGCCGTACGTGGCGGCGTAGAGGAAACCGTTCTCGATGACCAGGCCGACCGCGCTGAAAAGTACGAAAAGCGTCAGTTCCTTGGTCCGGCCACTCTTGTCGCGATCGCGGTACGTGAAGTAGCGGAAACCGATGTAGTTCGAGATGATCGCGACAACCGTGGCGATCACGCTGGCCCGGACGACCTGGAGATCGGTGGTGCTCCGCACCAGGTTGAAGGTGATCAGGTTGACGAGCAGGCCCGCCCCGCCGACCGCCCCGAACTTGGCGATCTCCCTGGTCAGCCGCTCGATCCGGAGACGGACGGCGCCGGCCGGCCTGACGTGAGACCTGCGTGTACCACCTGTGCCCATGGTGTCGGCCGGCCCCCGTCCCGTCGGATACGTCAAGTTCGTCAACCTTCGTCGACCCAGCCATGCTAACCAGCGCTTCCCCCGGGTGCCCGGACCGCACTCGAAGATGTGGCACGGCTGTGACGAGCGGTGTGCCCGAGTCCTCGGTGATCGGGCGCGCGAACGGAGTGGCCGGATACGGCCGATACCCTGGGGGTGTGACGTTCCCGGTAGTCGGCATGGTCGGCGGGGGGCAGCTCGCTCGTATGACACACGAGGCGGGCATCCCGCTCGGCATCAGGTTCAAGCTCCTCAGTGACACCCCCCAGGATTCTGCGGCGCAGGTGGTCAGCGAGGTCGTCGTCGGCGACTATCGCGACCTCGGCACGCTGCGTGCCTTCGCGCGGGGCTGTGACGTGATCACCTTCGATCACGAACACGTTCCCACCGAGCATCTGCGGGCACTGGAGGCGGACGGCATCCCCGTGCGCCCCGGACCCGACGCGCTCGTGCACGCCCAGGACAAGGGCGTGATGCGCGCGAAGCTCACCGAGATCGGTGTGCCGTGTCCCCGGCACCGGATCGTGAGCGGCCCCGCGGACGTGGTGGCCTTCGCGGCGGAGGGGCTTCCCGGGGGAGCCGGCGGCGAGGAGGCCGAGGGGGGCGGGTTTCCCGTCGTCCTCAAGACCGTTCGCGGCGGCTACGACGGCAAGGGCGTGTGGATCGTGCGGTCCGCGGCCGACGCCGAGGAGCCCTTCCGGGCCGGCGTCCCGGTCCTCGCGGAGGAGAAGGTCGACTTCGTGCGCGAGCTGGCCGCCAACGTCGTACGGTCGCCGCACGGCCAGGCCGTGGCCTACCCCGTGGTCGAGTCCCAGCAGGTCGACGGGGTCTGCGACACGGTGATCGCGCCCGCGCCCGGCATCGCCGACGCGCTCGCGCTCCGGGCCGAGGAACTGGCCCTGCGCATCGCGAAGGAACTCGGCGTCGTCGGTCACCTGGCCGTGGAGCTCTTCGAGACGCGCGACGGCCGCATCCTCGTCAACGAACTGGCCATGCGCCCGCACAACTCCGGCCACTGGACCCAGGACGGCGCGATCACCTCCCAGTTCGCCAACCACGTCCGCGCGGTCCTGGACCTCCCGCTGGGCGACCCGCGCCCGCGCGCGCCCTGGACGGTCATGGTGAACGTGCTGGGCGGCGACTACCCCGACATGTACGCCGCGTACCTGCACTGCATGGCGCGCGACCCCCAGCTCAAGATCCACATGTACGGCAAGGACGTGAAGCCCGGCCGCAAGGTCGGCCACGTCAACACCTACGGCGACGACCTCGACGACGTGCTGGAGCGCGCTCGTCACGCAGCCGGCTACCTCAGAGGAACGATCACCGAATGAGCCCTGTCGTAGGCATTGTCATGGGATCGGACTCCGACTGGCCCGTCATGGAGGCGGCCGCGCAGGCCCTCGACGAGTTCGACATCGCGTACGAGGTGGACGTGGTCTCCGCCCACCGGATGCCGCGCGAGATGATCGCGTACGGCGAGGAGGCGGCCGGGCGCGGCCTGAAGGCGATCATCGCCGGGGCGGGCGGCGCGGCCCATCTGCCCGGCATGCTCGCCTCGGTCAGCCCGCTGCCCGTGATCGGCGTGCCGGTCCCGCTGAAGTACCTGGACGGCATGGACTCGCTGCTGTCGATCGTCCAGATGCCCGCGGGTGTCCCGGTCGCCACGGTCTCGGTGGGCGGCGCGCGCAACGCGGGTCTGCTGGCCGCCCGCATCCTGGCCACGCACGACGAGGAACTCCTCGGCCGGATGCGTGACTTCCAGCAGCAGCTGAACGAACAGGCCACCGAGAAGGGCAAACGGCTGCGCGCCAAGGTGGACAGCGGCACCGGCAACGGCTTCGGCTTCGGGAAGTGACGGACATGACCTCTCATGACACTGACGGTTCCGCCGGCTCTCGTGACTCCGCCGGCTCGCTCGGTGCAGCCCGTGCGCTGCTCGCCGAGTTCCCCGTGGTCGACGGTCACAACGACCTCCCCTGGGCGCTGCGCGAGCAGGTCCGCTACGACATCGACGCCCGCGACATCGCCGGCGACCAGAGCGCCCACCTGCACACCGACCTGGCGCGGCTGCGCGCGGGCGGCGTCGGCGCGCAGTACTGGTCGGTGTACGTGCGCTCCGACCTGCCCGGCGCGGTCACGGCGACGCTGGAACAGATCGACTGCGTACGGCAGCTGATCGAGCGCTACCCGGCCGACCTGCGCGGCGCCCTGACCGCCGCGGACATGGAGGCGGCGCGCGCCGAGGGCCGGATCGCCTCGCTGATGGGCGCCGAGGGCGGGCACTCGATCGACAACTCCCTCGCCACCCTGCGGGGCCTCTACGAGCTGGGGGTCCGCTACATGACCCTCACGCACAACGACAACATCGCGTGGGCGGACTCGGCGACGGACGAGCCGGCCGTCGGCGGCCTGTCGCCCTTCGGCCACGAGGTCGTACGCGAGATGAACCGGCTGGGCATGCTGGTGGACCTCTCCCACGTGGCCGCCACGACCATGCGGGACGCGCTGGACACGTCCGTCGCGCCGGTGATCTTCTCCCACTCGTCCTCGCGCGCGGTCTGCGACCATCCGCGCAACATCCCGGACGACGTGCTGGAGCGGCTGCCGGCCAACGGCGGTGTGGCGATGGTGACGTTCGTGCCGAAGTTCGTCCTCCAGGCCGCCGTCGACTGGACGGTCACCGCGGACGAGAACATGCGCGCGCACGGCTTCCACCACCTCGACACGACGGCCGACGGGATGAAGGTCCACCGCGAGTTCGAGGAGTCCCACCCGCGGCCCGTCGCGACCGTCTCGACGGTCGCCGACCACCTCGACCACATGCGCGAGGTCGCGGGCGTCGACCACCTCGGCATCGGCGGCGACTACGACGGCACGCCCTTCACGCCGGAGGGCCTGGGCGACGTCTCCGGTTACCCGAACCTGATCGCGGAGCTCCTGCACCGCGGCTGGTCGAAGCCGGATCTCGCCAAGGTGACCTGGCAGAACTCGGTACGGGTGCTGGCCGCGGCCGAGGACGTGGCACGCGACGAGCAGTCCCGCAGGGGCCCGTCGAACGCGACCCTGGAGCAGCTGGACGGCCAGTGACCAGGCCCAGTGACCAGGCCGGTGACTAGCCGGCGGTCTGTGCGGGGTGCCCCAGGAGCATGGTCGGGGCGCCCTGCACCCGGGTCAGGAACACGGTCGCGGAGTGGGGCCCCTGCGGCTTCACCTTGCGGCGCAGCTCCTCCGGCTCGACCGCCGATCCGCGCTTCTTGACGGTCAGGACGCCCACCTCGCGCTCGCGCAGCAGAGCCTTCAGCTTCTTGACGCCGAACGGGAGCCGGTCGGTGATCTCGTAGGCGGTGGCGTACGGGGTGGCCGTCGCGGAGTCCGCCGTGATGTAGGCGATCGTCTCGTCGACCAGCCCGCCGCCGTCCAGCTGCTCGGCCGCCTCGGCGACGAGATGCGCGCGGATGACGGCGCCGTCGGGCTCGTACAGGAAACGCCCCACGGGCCGCACCTGGGGGTCGGGCAGGCCGCGGCCCACGAGGGAGCGCGGTCCCGGCAGCAGGGTCGCGCGGACGGACCCCGCCTCCCCCGTGCCGAACCACAGCACGGCCTCCTTGACGTCCCCGGAGTCCGAGATCCACTCGGCTCCGGCCTCGGCGGGGACGGACTCGTGCGGGATGCCGGGGGCGATCTTCAGTGCGGCGAGAGGTGCCGTGCGGGCGGCCCGGACGGCCCACGACAGGGGCGGTGAGTAGCCCTCGGGGTCGAAGATCCGCCCGCGTCCGCTCCGGCGCCCGGGGTCCACGAACACGGCGTCGTACCCGGTGGTGTCGACCTCGGTGACATCGGCCTCGCGCACCTCGATCAGCCCGTCGAGCCCGAGCGCCTCGGCGTTGGCCCGTGCCACGGCCGCGGTGAGCGGGTCCCGGTCGACGGCGAGGACCCGGATACCGGCGCGGGCGAGCGCGATCGCGTCACCGCCGATGCCGCAGCACAGGTCGGCCACGGACCGCACGCCGAGCGCGTGGAACCGCGCGGCACGGTACGTGGCCACGCTCGCCCGGGTGGACTGCTCGACCCCGTTCGGCGTGAAGAACATGCCCGCCGCGTCCGCCGCGCCGAACTTCGCCACGGCCCGCTGCCGCAGCCGCGCCTGCCCGAGCGCGGCGGAGACGAGCCCGACGGGGTGCCCGCGCCGCAGCCGCGTCGCCACGGCCAGCTCCTGGGCCGGTTCGGTACCGCGCACCTCGTCGAGGAGGGCACGCCCCTCGGACGTGAGCAGGGCGGCGAAGGAGTCCAGTGGATCGAGGTCGTTCACCGCCCCATTGTGGGCCAGTCGGTGGACGGCACGCGTGCGGTGGATGTGTCGAGCCGGGGAGACGCCCGTGACCTGGGAGTATCCGGCCCCATGCGACTTGTACGACAAGCTGACAGTGCCCTGTCGGGGGCGCGGGGAACCACGCGACCAGCCCCCACCGGCCCGCGGTCCGCGAACCGGCGGACGCGCGCGGCACGGACCGTTCTGATCCTGCTGACCGCCACCGCGCTGGCCACCGGCTGCGCGGACTCGGCATCCGAGACCTCCGACACCTCCGACACCTCCGACGCCGCCACCGCCGGTGCTCCCGGGGCCAGGCCGGCCGCGGGCCGGCAGCTGAAGGACGGGCCCGCACGGGCGCTGGACACCTACGCCACCGAACTGCGCCGGCAGCAGCGGGCCCGCGCCGCCGTGGCGAAGAAGTGGGGTCTGGCCGAGCCACCGCTGCTCGCGCCCCGCGCCCCCGCGAAGAAGCCGCACATCGGCACCCGTAAGGGGTTCGCGGTCGAGAACCACGAGGGCCTGCCGCCCGTGTTCACGACCGTCCCCACCAAGGACAAGGTCGTCTTCCTCACC
The DNA here is from genome assembly GCF_047444975.1 of Streptomyces sp. CWNU-52B. Classification (NCBI taxonomy): domain Bacteria; kingdom Bacillati; phylum Actinomycetota; class Actinomycetes; order Kitasatosporales; family Streptomycetaceae; genus Streptomyces; species Streptomyces sp. CWNU-52B. Next base: position 217,904 of record NZ_JBLFJV010000019.1, read on the forward strand.
ATCGACGACGGCGCCGAGAAGGACCCGGCGTTCCTGCGCATGATGAGCGAACTGAAGGTCCCGTACACCGCCTTCCTCAGTGACTACCTGGTCAAGGAGGACTACGGATACTTCAAGAAGATGCAGGCCACCGGGGTGGTCCTGAACAACCACACCCTCCACCACCGCTATCTGCCCGGCCTGTCGTACGCCGCGCAGAAGCGGGAGATCTGCGGCATGCAGGACGTGATCGAGAAGCGGTACGGCAAGCGCCCGACGCTCTTCCGTCCGCCCTTCGGCAACTACAACGAGGACACCCTGCGCGCGGCCGGGTCCTGCGGCATCAAGGCGGCCCCGATCTGGAACGAGGAGGTCTTCGTCGACCGCTGGGACTACCGGGAGGAGGACCGCGACCTGCACCCCGGGGACATCGTTCTCAGCCATTTCCGCGGCAAGGAGGACTGGAAGGGCACGATGCCCGACATGATCCGCCGCTTCCTGAAGCTGGTCACCGACAAGGGGTACGCGGTGGCGCGCCTGGAGGACTACCTGTGAGGCGCCGGGGGGTCGCCGCGCTGCTCACCGGCGTGCTCTGCCTCTCCGGCTGCCTCGGCGGCTGTGCGCAGTCCGTCGACCCCATCGAGAGGCTGGGGAAGAAGGCGGCGCAGCGGGTACGTACGCACGAGCCCGCGGCTGCCGCGGACGCGTACCGCCGCTGGGGGCTGGGCGCGCCGCTTCTCCCGGCGCCGGATCCGCCCGCGCGGCGGGCCGCGGTGCGGGCGGCGGGGCCCGGTATGCCGCCGGTCGTGGACCGGGTGCCGACCCGTGACAAGGTCGTCTTCCTGACGTTCGACGACGGGGCGGAGAAGGATCCGCGGTTCGTGGACATGGTGCGTGAACTGCGGCTGCCGGTCAGCCTGTTCCTCACGGACAGTGTGGTGGGGCCCGGGTACGCGCACTTCGGGCGGTTGCGCGCGGTGGGGGCGAGCGTGCAGAACCATACGCTCGACCATCCGTATCTGCGGGGGATGCCGTACGCCGGGCAGCGGGCCGAGATCTGCGGTCAGCAGGAGAAGCTGAAGCAGCGGTTCGGGATCCGGCCTCGGCTCTTCCGGCCGCCGTACGGGGAGTACGACGACGACACGTTGCGGGCGGCGGGGGACTGCGGGATCGCCGCGGTTGTTCTGTGGCGGGATCAGGAGAGGCTGCGGGCGGGGGACATCCTGCATTGCCCGGAGGGCGCGGAGTGGGTGGCGGGCGAGGGTGGGGGGTCGCTGACGGGGGCGACCGCGCGGATGCTGAGCCGGATCCGGGGGCAGGGGTTCGCGGTGGCGCGGCTGGAGGATTACTTGTAGCGGGTCGTCCGGGCGCCGGGCGCCGGGTGCGGGTGCGGTGGGGGCTGGGTGCGCAGTTCCCCGCGCCCCTTGAAGGCTGTTCGTCGGGTGCGGGTCCGCTGTGGCTGGTCGCGCAGTTCCCCGCGCCCCTGAAAAGCGGGGCTGCGCCCCGGCTTTTCAGCGCCGCCCGGCCGGGGGTTGGGTTTTTCAGCCCGTCCGGCGTTTGAGGACGAGGCCGTTCAGGCCGATCGGGGGGTCTGGGGGGCGGAGCCCCCAGGGCGTTCACCCCTGGTTCCGAAGGTCGGATCTTCGGCTGACCGCCGGAGGCAACTGGCACTCCGCTTGACCGAGTGCTAATCGCAGTCATAGTCTCAGGTCTGGCACTCACCGCAGGAGAGTGCCAATAGCGACGGGCAGGTCCGGCACCCGCGACGACGGATCCACCTGGTCGCCACCTCAGACAGTTAACCCCGTGAGATCTCCGAAGGGGGAGGTCGGATCGTGACGACCACCAGCTCCAAGGTTGCCATCAAGCCGCTCGAGGACCGCATTGTGGTCCAGCCGCTCGACGCAGAGCAGACCACCGCCTCTGGCCTGGTCATTCCGGACACGGCGAAGGAGAAGCCCCAGGAGGGCGTCGTCCTGGCCGTTGGTCCGGGCCGCTTCGAGAACGGCGAGCGGCTTCCGCTCGACGTGAAGACCGGCGACATCGTGCTGTACAGCAAGTACGGCGGTACCGAGGTGAAGTACAACGGCGAGGAGTACCTCGTCCTCTCGGCGCGCGACGTGCTCGCGATCATCGAGAAGTAATTCACCCAGGTTTGCTTTGAACTGCGCCCCTGGCCCCCGCGAGTGCTGAACGTGAGCACTGAAAAGCCGGGTGCTGGGGGCGCCGTTCGTTTTTCCGAGAGGACTGAATCAGCTCCATGGCGAAGATCCTGAAGTTCGACGAGGACGCCCGTCGTGCCCTCGAGCGCGGCGTCAACAAGCTTGCCGACACGGTGAAGGTGACGATCGGCCCCAAGGGCCGCAACGTCGTCATCGACAAGAAGTTCGGCGCCCCCACCATCACCAACGACGGCGTCACGATCGCCCGCGAGGTCGAGCTCGACGACCCGTACGAGAACCTCGGCGCCCAGCTGGTGAAGGAGGTGGCGACCAAGACCAACGACATCGCGGGTGACGGTACGACCACCGCCACCGTGCTGGCCCAGGCGCTCGTCCGCGAGGGCCTGAAGAACGTCGCCGCCGGCGCGTCCCCCGCCCTCCTCAAGAAGGGCATCGACGCCGCCGTCGCCGCGGTCTCCGAGGAGCTCCTCGCGACCGCCCGCCCGATCGACGAGAAGTCCGACATCGCGGCCGTCGCCGGTCTGTCCGCGCAGGACAGCCAGGTCGGCGAGCTCATCGCCGAGGCGATGGACAAGGTCGGCAAGGACGGTGTCATCACCGTCGAGGAGTCCAACACCTTCGGTCTGGAGCTGGACTTCACCGAGGGCATGGCCTTCGACAAGGGCTACCTGTCGCCGTACATGGTGTCCGACCAGGAGCGTATGGAGGCCGTCCTCGACGACCCGTACATCCTGATCCACCAGGGCAAGATCTCCTCGATCCAGGACCTGCTCCCCCTGCTCGAGAAGGTCATCCAGGCCAACGCCTCGAAGCCGCTGCTGATCATCGCCGAGGACGTCGAGGGCGAAGCCCTGTCGACCCTGGTCGTGAACAAGATCCGCGGCACCTTCAACGCGGTGGCCGTCAAGGCCCCCGGCTTCGGCGACCGCCGCAAGGCCATGCTCGGTGACATCGCCTCGCTGACCGGCGCCACGGTCATCGCCGAGGAGGTCGGCCTCAAGATCGACCAGGTCGGCCTCGACGTGCTGGGCACCGCCCGCCGCGTGACCGTCACCAAGGACGACACGACCATCGTCGACGGCGGCGGCGACAGCGCCGACGTGACCGGCCGGGTCAACCAGATCAAGGCCGAGATCGAGTCCACGGACTCCGACTGGGACCGCGAGAAGCTCCAGGAGCGCCTCGCGAAGCTGGCCGGCGGCGTGTGCGTGATCAAGGTCGGCGCCGCCACCGAGGTGGAGCTGAAGGAGAAGAAGCACCGCCTGGAGGACGCCATCTCCGCGACCCGCGCCGCGGTCGAGGAGGGCATCGTCTCCGGTGGTGGCTCCGCGCTCGTCCACGCCGTGAAGATCCTCGACGGCAACCTCGGCAAGACCGGCGACGAGGCCACCGGTGTGGCCGTCGTCCGCAGGGCCGCCGTCGAGCCGCTCCGCTGGATCGCCGAGAACGCCGGCCTGGAGGGTTACGTCATCACCTCCAAGGTCGCCGAGCTCGACAAGGGCCAGGGCTTCAACGCCGCGACCGGCGAGTACGGCGACCTGGTCAAGGCCGGCGTCATCGACCCGGTCAAGGTCACCCGCTCCGCCCTGGAGAACGCGGCCTCCATCGCCTCCCTGCTCCTCACGACCGAGACCCTGGTCGTCGAGAAGCCGGCCGAGGAAGAGGCCGAGGCGGGCCACGGCGGCCACGGCCACTCCCACTAGGCACTAGGCACTAGGCACCAGAGCCAGGCGAGAGCCCGGTACCCCGTCTCGGCGGGGTACCGGGCTCTCGTGCCGTACGGCACCACCGGACCCGCTCGGGTTCACTTCGGCCCGTACTTGCGGCCCGCCTTCGAGCTGACCCCGCTGAGCAGCGCCCGCGGCGTCACCTTCGCCACGCCCATCAGGGTCTTGTAGCGCGGGTCCGGGATGGACAGCGACTTGCCCCGCGCCAGGTCGGCCAGCGCGGCCGTCACCACCTTGTCGGCGTCCAGCCACATCCAGCCGGGGATGTTGTCCGTGCCCATCCCGGCCCGCTCGTGGAACTCGGTCCGCACGAACCCGGGGCACAGCGCCATCAGCCGGACGCCGCTGCCCGCCAGGTCCTTCGCCACGCCCTGCGTGAACTGCACGACCCACGCCTTCGACGCCCCGTACGTACCGCGCGGCAGGAACGCGGCCGTCGACGCCACGTTGACGACACCGCCCCGCCCCCGCCCCCGCATGGACTCGGCCGCCGCGGAGGTCAGCCGCAGCACCGCCTCGCAGTGCACCTTGAGCATCCGCAGCTCGTCCTCCATCGGTACGTCCAGATAGAGGCCCTTGTTGCCGAAGCCCGCGTTGTTGACGAGCAGGTCGACCGGGTGCGTGGCGTCCGCGACGCGGGCGGCCACCGCCTCGATGCCCGCGTCCGTCGCCAGGTCCGCCGCCAGCACCTCCGCCTCGATGCCGTGCCGGTCGTGCAGTTCCATCGCCTGCTCGCCGAGCCGCTCGGTGTCGCGCGCCACCAGGACGAGGTTGTGCCCGTCGGCGGCCAGCTGCCGCGCGAAGGCAGCGCCGATGCCCGAGGTCGATCCCGTAATCAGAGCCGTTGTCATGGCCCAAGGTTAGTGACCCGGCCGAGGCCCCCGGTGCGACGCGTCACCCCCCGCCGGAGCGGGGGAGCGGGGCCGGCGGCGGACCGGTCAGACCGCGCCGCCGCCGTACTTCTCGACGTACGCCAGTGCCGTCTCCCGGGCCCGCGGGTGCAGGGCGTCCCCCGCCGCCAACACCCGCGGCAGCAGAGCCCGTTCGAGCGTGACCGCGCGGAACTGGAAGGCGGTGGTCACCTCGTGGTCCGGCCGGTGCACGATCTCGACCGGATCGCCCGCCCGTATCTCACCGGGCTCGATCACCCGCAGATACGCGCCGGTCACCCCCTTCCGCGTGAACCGCCTGACCCACGCCTTCTCCCCCATGTGGCCCTGGAAGGTGAGGCAGGGAACCCGCCCGGACGTGACCTCCAGCACGACGTCGGAGCCGACGCGCCAGCGCTCCCCGATCCGCGCCCCGGACACGTCGACACCCGACGTCGTCAGGTTCTCGCCGAAGGCCCCGCCGGCCAGGTGCCGCCCCAGCTCGCGCCCCCAGTCGTCGAGGTCCTCGCGCGCGAAGGCGTACACGGCCTGGTCGTTCCCGCCGTGGTAGCGCAGCTCGCACACGGCGTCCCCGGCCAGACCGCTGCCGCCGACCCCCGCGGGGCCGGGCGCGGCCACCCGCACCGGTCCGTCCACCGGCCGCTTGTCGATCCCCGTCACACCGTCGGCCTGGTCCGTGTAGTCGACGGCCTTGGGACGGCCCAGGTTCACCGAGAGAAGCTTCATGACGGCACGCTAGGCGATGTGCACCGCGCGGTGCGACGACGTGAGCGATCAAGCCAAAGCATTGACGCGATATTCGTCGTCGTGTCCAAGATTCGCTTATGCTCGAAAGATGATCGAGGCCCGTCACCTGCGCGTCCTGCGTGCCGTCGCCGCCACCGGTTCGTTCTCGGCGGCGGGGCGCGAACTGGGCTGCACCCAGCCGGCCGTCAGTCAGCAGATGAAGGCGCTCGAATCCTCCGTCGGCACCCCGCTGCTGATCCGCACGGGCCGTGAGATGCGGCTGACCCAGGCCGGCGAGGCCCTCGTGCGGCACGCGGCGGGCATCATCGCCGGACTCACCGCCGCGGAGGAGGAGGTCGCCGCGATCGCGGGGCTGCGCGCGGGCCGGGTGCGCCTGGTCTCCTTCCCCAGCGGAAGCTCCACGCTCGTACCGACCGCGCTGGCCGCCCTGCGCGCCGCACATCCCGGTACGCGCGTCTCGCTGGAGGAGGCCGAGCCGCCGCGCTCCGTCGAGATGCTGCGCGAGGGCGACTGCGACGTGACGCTCGCCTTCCGGTACGAGGGCGCGACGGGGGCGGAGAGCGCGGGGGAGTGGGACGACCTGGTGATCAGGCCGCTGCTCACGGACCGGCTCGTCGGCCTGGTCCCCGAGGGGCATCGGCTGGCGAGGGCGGGATCGGTCGCCATCGGGGAACTCGCCGACGAGCCGTGGATCGCCGGCTGCCCCCGCTGCCGGGGCCAGCTGGTCGAGGTCTGTGAGAGCGCGGGCTTCACACCGCGCATCGACTTCGCGACCGACGACTATCCGGCGGTGGTCGGTCTGGTCGGCGCCGGTCTCGGCGTGGCGGTCCTGCCGGAGCTGGCCATCGAGTCCGTACGCCCCAGGGGTGCACGCACAGTGACGGTGGAGCCCGCGCTGCGGCGGGAGATCGTCGCGCTCACGCTGCCGGATCTGGCCCAGGTGCCCGCCGTGGCGGCCACGCTGGACCAGCTGGCCAGGGCCGCGGCCCGCTGACTCGCCGGTCCGCTGAGGGCCGTACCCGGAGAAACGTTCCTTCAGTGGTGTGACGCGTCGCCCCCGCTCGACGCGGAGACCAGGCGGTTGCGCGCCCGGCCCATGAGTTCTTCGCGCTCGTCCTCGGTCAGGCCGCCCCACACGCCGTACGGCTCGCGCACCGCCAGGGCGTGGGCCGCGCACTCCGCTCGCACGGGGCACCTCATGCAGACCTCTTTGGCCGAGTTCTCGCGAGCGCTCCGTGCCGCACCGCGCTCCCCCTCGGGGTGGAAGAAGAGCGAGCTGTCGACGCCGCGGCACGCCGCGAGGAGCTGCCAGTCCCACAGATCCGCGTTCGGTCCGGGGAGGCGGGAGAAATCTGCCATTGCTTGTCCCTTTGTAGCCGTTTTGGTCGGTTACGTGCCCGTCACCGTACATCTACGATCTAAGGAGATGAAAATATGACTCATTGCGAATCTAGCCTCAGACACCAGCAAATAGGAAGAAAAGCCTCCAAATGGGGCATGGGTTGTGATGAAACCTTGCGGGTCTTCCGCGCGTGCCTCCGCCGTGTCCGCGCCCTCACGTAGAGTGCCGAAGATGATTCACGGCCCCGTAACTCTTTCGAGTGACCGTCGTTGAGTGTGCGAGGCGGTTGAGAGAACAAGCGCTCGGGCAGACGTCCGAGGCGGTCGACCGCACAGGTGACGATTTCGTACCAGCCTGGAGGCTCAAGGTGACGCGCATCAGCTGCGGAGGACGGCCATGACATCCGTCCTCGTCTGCGACGACTCCCCGCTTGCCCGAGAGGCGCTCCGCCGTGCGGTGGCGACCGTGCCCGGCGTAGAGCGCGTGACCACGGCGGCCAACGGCGAGGAAGTCCTCCGCCGCTGGGGTGCCGACCGTTCGGACCTGATTCTGATGGACGTACGCATGCCCGGTCTGGGCGGCGTGGAGACGGTCCGGCGGCTGCTGTCCGCCGACCCCGGTGCGCGCATCATCATGCTCACCGTGGCCGAGGACCTGGACGGGGTCGCACTCGCGGTCGCCGCCGGAGCCCGCGGCTATCTCCACAAGGACGCCTCCCGCGCGGAGCTGCGTGCGACCGTCACCCAGGCCCTCGCCGACCCGACCTGGCGGCTCGCCCCGCGCAGACTCAGGTCGGCCGAGATGGGTGCGGCGCCGACGCTCACCGCGCGGGAGATCCAGGTCCTGGAGGGCATGAGCCACGGCCGGTCGAACGCGGAGATCGGCCGTGAGCTGTTCCTCTCCGAGGACACGGTCAAGACGCACGCCCGCCGGCTCTTCAAGAAGCTCGGCGCCTCGGACCGCGCGCACGCGGTGGCGCTCGGGTTCCGGTGGGGCCTGGTCCGCTAGGTCCTGCCGGGCCGGGGCCAGTTCCAGTTCCAGCCGGTTCAGGTCCGGTTCCGGTTCCGGGTTCTGTCGGGCCAGTTGCCCGTCCGGTCCGTCGGCCGGACAAAGCCCAGGTGAACCGCAGTGGGGATACGGGTGTCCCCGCCCGCCGAAGAGCGGGTGGGGCCGTACCCGGCAGCGGGTCGAACGGTGCCGTTCCGGCACCCGATCCCCGTTTCCCGGCGGATGCCGCATCCTTGAGGTGTGGAGTTCCACGGGAACGATTCGGTCGAGCGGGAGGGGAGGGCGCAGGAGATGAGTTCCGGCGCACCTGCTCATAACGCTTCGGTGCACAACTACGGACGCGGTGCCACGGAGCGAACGACGCCAAGGCACCATGGACCGATGCGTGACGACGAGGCGGCTCATGCCCATGGGGTGATTGGTGCGCTCGTCCACCGCGCGGTCGAGGGCGACGAGCAGGCCACGCACGACCTCCTCGCGCATGTCCATCCGCTCGCCATCCGCTACTGCCGCACGCGGCTGTCCCGACTTCCGGGCGACGCGCGGCACTTCGTGGAGGACCTGGCGCAGGAGGTGTGTGTCGCGGTGCTGCTCGCACTGCCGCGCTACAAGGACACCGGGCGCCCCTTCGAAGCCTTCGTCTTCGCCATCGCCGGGCACAAGGTGGCTGACCTGCAGCGGGCCGCGATGCGCCATCCCGGTTCGACGGCGGTGCCGTCGGACGAGATGCCCGAGCGGCCCGACGACTCGCTCGGCCCCGAGGAGCGTGCCCTCCTCAGCAGCGACGCCGAGTGGGCGAAGAAGCTCATGGCCAACCTCCCGCAGAACCAGCGCGAGCTGCTCCTGCTGAGGATCGCGGTGGGTCTCACGGCTGAGGAGACCGGACAGATGTTGGGAATGTCACCCGGCGCGGTCCGGGTGGCCCAGCACCGGGCGCTCAGCCGCCTCCGCGCGCTGGCCGAGCAGTAGGGATCAGTACGGCAGGGAGCGACAGGGCGGGCCTTCCGCCGTCCCGCTCCCCTCGGGTGTCCGCCCGGTGTCGGGTCCGTCGTGCCGTGGCTCGGCCGGGCCGCCGCGCGCGATGAACGGAGCGGCCGCCCGGACCGTACGAATCCACGGAGCCCAGGTGCGCCCGGAACCGTGGAATGAGAGAGCCGTGCTTCCCGTTAGCATGGACATCCGCACCGATCAAGGCCATTTGGGGAAGGTGTCATGACTGCAAACGTCGACGGAGTGCCCGAGAAATTCGCGACGCTCGGGCTGACCTACGACGACGTGCTGCTGCTGCCGGGCGCATCGGACGTGTTGCCCAACGCGGTCGACACCTCGTCCCGCATCTCCCGCAACGTGCGCGTGAACATTCCGCTGCTCTCCGCGGCGATGGACAAGGTCACCGAGTCCCGGATGGCGATCGCCATGGCCCGTCAGGGCGGCGTCGGCGTACTGCACCGGAACCTCTCCATCGAGGACCAGGTCAACCAGGTCGACCTCGTGAAGCGTTCCGAGTCCGGCATGGTCACCGACCCGATCACGGTGCACCCGGACGCGACGCTGGGCGAGGCCGACGCGCTGTGCGCCAAGTTCCGCATCAGCGGCGTCCCCGTCACCGACGGCAACGGCAAGCTGCTCGGCATCGTCACCAACCGCGACATGGCCTTCGAGACCGACCGCTCCCGTCAGGTGCGCGAGGTCATGACGCCGATGCCGCTGGTCACCGGCAAGGTCGGCATCTCCGGGAACGACGCCATGGAGCTGCTGCGCCGCCACAAGATCGAGAAGCTTCCGCTGGTCGACGACGCGGGTGTCCTCAAGGGCCTCATCACGGTCAAGGACTTCGTCAAGGCCGAGAAGTACCCGAACGCGGCGAAGGACGCGGAGGGCCGCCTCCTCGTCGGTGCCGCCGTCGGCGCCAGCCCCGAGGCCCTGGAGCGGGCCCAGGCGCTCGCCGAGGCCGGGGTGGACTTCCTGATCGTCGACACCTCGCACGGGCACAACAGCAACGCCCTCAACTGGATGGCGAAGATCAAGTCGAGCGTCGGCGTCGACGTGATCGGCGGCAACGTGGCCACCCGGGACGGCGCCCAGGCGCTGATCGACGCCGGCGTGGACGGCGTCAAGGTGGGCGTGGGCCCCGGCTCGATCTGTACGACCCGGGTGGTCGCCGGCATCGGCGTCCCGCAGGTCACCGCCATCTACGAAGCGGCCCTCGCGGCCCGCTCCGCGGGGGTCCCGGTGATCGGCGACGGCGGTCTGCAGTACTCCGGGGACATCGGCAAGGCGCTGGTCGCCGGCGCCGACACGGTGATGCTCGGCAGCCTCCTCGCCGGCTGCGAGGAGTCGCCCGGCGAGCTCCTGTTCATCAACGGCAAGCAGTTCAAGTCGTACCGCGGGATGGGCTCCCTCGGCGCGATGCAGTCCCGCGGCCAGGGCAGGTCGTACTCGAAGGACCGCTACTTCCAGGCCGAGGTGGCCTCCGACGACAAGCTCGTACCCGAGGGCATCGAGGGCCAGGTGCCCTACCGCGGCCCGCTGGGGAACGTGCTGCACCAGCTCGTCGGCGGTCTGCGCCAGACCATGGGCTATGTCGGCGCCGCCGCCATCGACGAGATGGAGTCCAAGGGCCGCTTCGTACGGATCACGTCCGCGGGCCTCAAGGAGAGCCACCCGCACGACATCCAGATGACGGTCGAGGCACCGAACTACAGCCGCGGCCAGTAGCCGTCGGACAACCGAGGGCGGTCCCGGAGACTCCGGGACCGCCCTCGCCGTGTGCGTCGGGGATACTGGAAGGCGCAGCAGCGAGAGGGAAAGGCCACACACGTGACTGAGATCGAGATCGGGCGCGGCAAGCGCGGCCGCCGGGCGTATGCCTTCGACGACATCGCCGTCGTCCCGAGCCGCCGTACGCGCGACCCGAAGGAGGTCTCGATCGCCTGGCAGATCGATGCCTACCGCTTCGAGCTGCCGTTCCTGGCGGCCCCCATGGATTCGGTCGTCTCTCCGCAGACCGCCATCCGCATCGGTGAGCTGGGCGGTCTGGGCGTCCTCAACCTCGAAGGCCTGTGGACGCGGCACGAGGACCCGCAGTCCCTCCTCGACGAGATCGTGGAGCTGGACGCGGAGACCGCGACCCGCCGCCTCCAGGAGATCTACGCGGCTCCCATCCAGGAGGAGCTGATCGGGCTGCGCATCAAGGAGGTGCGCGACTCGGGCGTGGTCACCGCGGCGGCGCTCTCCCCGCAGCGCACCGCCCAGTTCTCCAAGGCCGTCGTGGACGCGGGCGTCGACATCTTCGTCATCCGAGGTACGACGGTCTCGGCGGAGCACGTCTCCGGCGCCTCCGAGCCGCTGAACCTGAAGCAGTTCATCTACGAGCTGGACGTCCCGGTCATCGTCGGGGGCTGTGCCACGTACACGGCGGCCCTGCACCTGATGCGTACGGGTGCGGCCGGGGTGCTGGTGGGCTTCGGCGGCGGCGCCGCGCACACCACGCGCAACGTGCTGGGCATCCAGGTCCCGATGGCGACCGCGGTCGCCGACGTGGCCGCCGCGCGCCGTGACTACATGGACGAGTCGGGTGGCCGGTACGTGCACGTGATCGCGGACGGCGGTGTCGGCTGGTCCGGCGACCTGCCCAAGGCCATCGCCTGCGGCGCCGACTCGGTGATGATGGGCTCCCCGCTCGCGCGCGCCACGGACGCGCCGGGACGCGGCCACCACTGGGGCATGGAGGCCGTCAACGAGGAGCTGCCGCGCGGCAAGAAGGTCGACCTCGGCACCGTCGGCACCATCGAGGAGGTCCTCCTGGGCCCCTCGCACACGCCCGACGGCTCCATGAACTTCTTCGGCGCCCTGCGCCGCGCGATGGCCACGACCGGATACAGCGAGCTCAAGGAGTTCCAGCGGGTCGAGGTCACGGTGGCGGACTCGCAGCACAAGCGCTGACACGGCGCCGAGCCCGGCACGGTTCGGCTGAGCTGACGAAGGGGCCCGGTCTCTCACTCACGTGGGTGACCGGGCCCCTTCGCGCGCTCAAGCGGCTCTGGTGGGGCGCGTGTTGCGGCAGGGGGCGCATGGTTGCGTTCGGGGCGAATGCGCGCTTTACGGCCGTGTCGAGGCGATAGCGTCCCTTTTCGGCGCCCCAGTTGTGTGGGGTGCCCCCTTCCAAGGACACGTTCCGGACCCCGGCCCTCGGGGCCCGGCCCGAGTTCCGACGAGCCGCCTACCGGGCCTCTGGGCGGCATCGTGGAAGGGGGCGCCCATGGGCCGCCACCGCAAGCCCACCCGCTGGGACCGAATCCGTCTGCGGACGGTGAAGTGCCGGAGGAGGTGGATTTTGCGGATTCACGGAAAGTGAGCGGCCACCCCCGCCACAACTAGGGGTGGACACTCCGTTCACTTTTCAGGAGCCTGCCGCAGTGCCACCTGCGGTGGGCTCCACCTTTTTGTACGGTACCGGATCCGCCGTTGAGCGGCTCGGCGCCGGAGGGGGCGGATCTTGTGGATCCACGGAAAGTGAGCGGCCGCCCCCAAGCACATTAGGGGCGGACACTCGTGAACCATCAGGAGCCTGCCGCAGTAACCCCTGCGGTAAGCCCCACCTGTTCCTACGCTAGCCGTGGAGCCGGTCCGGACGCCACCGGTGCCAGAGGCTCGGCCGCTCGTGCGCGCCCCCCTTCACAACCTGTGCGCCGCCCCTGTGGGTGTGGCGCCTCGCGTGTCCAGGAGGAGCTGGGCCTTTACCGAGAGGCCCTGGAGGTCGTATGTGCGGTGTTGTTGGAGCAGGATCGTCAGGTCCGCGTCGGCCGCCGCCTCGTACAGGGAGTCCACGCGGGGGACCGGGCGGCCGAGGATGCTCCAGGACGGGACGTGCGGGTCGTGGTAGCTGACGGCGGCGCCCAGCTCCATCAGACGGGTCGCGATCTCGTGGGCGGGTGAGCCCTGCTGGTCGGCGTGGTCGGACTTGTAGGTGACGCCGAGGAGCAGCACGCGCGCGCCGCGGGCCGACTTGCCGTGTTCGTTGAGGAGCGTGGCCGCGCGCTGGATGACGTACTGGGGCATGTGGTCGTTGACCTGCTGGGCCAGTTCGACCATGCGCAGGGAGCGGGTCCTGGGGCCCGCGAGGTCGCGGGGGACGGCGTGGCCGCCCACGCCGGGGCCGGGGCGGAAGGCCTGGAAGCCGAACGGCTTGGTCTCGGCGCAGCGGATGACGTCCCACAGGTCGACGCCCAGGTCGTGGCAGAGGACGGCCATCTCGTTGACCAGGGCGATGTTGACGTGCCGGTAGTTGGTCTCCAGGAGCTGCACGGTCTCCGCCTCGCGGGGTCCACGCGCGCGTACGACCTTGTCCGTGAGGCGGCCGTAGAACGCGGCGGCCGACTCGGTGCAGGCGGGGGTGAGGCCGCCGATGACCTTCGGGGTGTTGGCGGGACCGTAGGCACGGTTGCCGGGGTCGACCCGGCTGGGTGAGTACGCGAGGTGGAAGTCGCGGCCCGCCCGGAGCCCGGAGCCCTCTTCGAGGAGCGGCCGGAGGTATTCCTCTGTGGTCCCCGGGTACACGGGGGACTCCAGGATCACCGTGGTGTGCGGGCGCAGATGCGCGGCCAGGGTACGGGCGGCCGTGGCCACCTGGCCCAGGTCGAGTGTGCCGTCCGCGCCGCGCGGGGTCGGGGCGCAGATGACGGCGGTGCGTACGCGGCCGAGTTCGGCCGGGTCGGTGGCCGGCCGGAATCCGGTGGAGAGCATCCGGCGCAGGTCGGCGGCGGCCAGCGGGACGGGGTCGCCGCACTTGTAACCGAGGGTGGAGATGCCGGTGGAGGCGGCGGCCTGGGCCAGGGGCAGGCCGAGCTGGCCGAGGCCGATGACGGCGAGATCTGCGGGCATGGCGGTGGGCCGTCCTTCCCTGTAGCCGGAGTGGGACGAGGGCGCAAGCCCTGTGGACAGAACGGGCGAGTGCAATGTCAGACTAGGAGTAAATATGACCGATATGCGGGATTGTTCGGCTGTGTTTCTCCGGATGTCGCCGAGAGATATCCACAGGCGGACCGCCGCTGGTGGCCGATGTCGGGCATCACGGTCAGAATTTGGGCATGGGGGATGTGAGCCGGGCCTCGCCCCGCGGGTGAGGCCGGCGCGACAGACAGCGGGAGGCAACTGTGCGGACAGCGACACTGGGACCGGCGGAGCGCGCCGAATCACTCGCGGCGATGGCCGAGCGCGAACTGGATGTGCTGGTCGTGGGAGCGGGTGTGGTCGGCGCGGGCACCGCGCTGGACGCCGTGACCCGTGGCCTGTCCACCGGTCTCGTCGAGGCGCGTGACTGGGCGTCGGGCACGTCGAGCCGGTCGAGCAAGCTGATCCACGGCGGCCTGCGCTACCTGGAGATGCTCGACTTCGGGCTCGTGCGCGAGGCGTTGAAGGAGCGCGGGCTCCTCCTGGAGCGGCTCGCGCCCCACCTCGTGAAGCCCGTCCCCTTCCTGTATCCCTTGCAGCACAAGGGGTGGGAGCGGCTGTACGCCGGTTCGGGCGTCGCGCTCTACGACGCGATGTCGATGGCGCGCGGCCACGGTCGCGGCCTGCCGACCCACCGCCACCTCACACGGCGGCACGCCCTGCGTGTCGCCCCCGCGCTGAAGAAGGACGCCCTCGTCGGGGCGTTGCAGTACTACGACGCGCAGATGGACGACGCCCGCTATGTGGCGACCCTGGTGCGCACCTCGGCGGCGTACGGGGCGAAGGTCGCCAACCGCGCGCGGGTGACCGGCTTCCTGCGCGAGGGCGAGCGGGTCGTCGGCGCCAAGGTGCAGGACGTCGAGGGCGGCGGGGAGTACGAGATCCGCGCCAAGCAGATCGTCAACGCCACCGGGGTGTGGACGGACGACACCCAGGCGATGGTCGGGGAGCGGGGCCAGTTCCACGTCCGGGCCTCCAAGGGCATCCATCTGGTCGTACCGAAGGACCGGATCACCTCGACGACCGGGCTGATCCTGCGCACCGAGAAGTCCGTGCTGTTCGTGATCCCCTGGGGCCGGCACTGGATCGTCGGGACGACGGACACCGAGTGGGACCTCGACAAGGCGCACCCGGCGGCCTCCAGCGCCGACATCGACTACCTGCTGGAGCATGTGAACTCGGTGCTCGCCGTGCCACTGACGCGCGACGACGTCCAGGGGGTGTACGCGGGACTGCGCCCGCTGCTCGCCGGGGAGTCGGAGGCGACCAGCAAGCTGTCGCGCGAGCACACCGTGGCGCATCCGGCGCCGGGGCTCGTGGTCGTGGCGGGCGGCAAGTACACGACGTACCGGGTGATGGCCAAGGACGCGGTGGACGAGGCGGTGCACGGCCTCGACCAGCGGGTCGCCGAGTGCGTCACCGAGGACATCCCGCTGGTCGGCGCCGAGGGCTACCGCGCCCTGTGGAACGCGCGAGCGCGGATCGCCGCGCGGACCGGCCTGCACGTGGTGCGCGTGGAGCACCTGCTGAACCGCTACGGGTCGCTCGCCGAGGAGGTCCTCGACCTCATCGCCGCCGACGCCACCCTCGGCGAGCCGCTGCCCGCGGCCGAGGACTATCTGCGCGCCGAGATCGTCTACGCCGCCTCGCACGAGGGGGCGCGCCATCTGGACGACGTGCTGACGCGGCGGACGCGCATCTCGATCGAGACCTTCGACCGGGGCACGCGCAGCGCCCAGGAGGCCGCCGAGCTGATGGCGTCGGTCCTTGGCTGGGGCAAGGACCAGATCGAGCGCGAGGTCGAGCACTACCGGAAGCGGGTGGAGGCGGAGCGGGAGTCGCAGCGCCAGCCGGACGATCTGACCGCCGACGCGGCCCGGTTGGGGGCGCCGGACATCGTGCCGCTGTAGGCCGCGCAGGGGACGCGCAGGGGACGCACGGAGGGTGTGGGGAGGGGACAGGGAGGATGCGCGGGTTCCGGTGGGCATCCGTGCGGGCGAAGCGGGTACCCGTGTTCCCGGCTGCCGGAAGGCGGCAGCCGGGCCGCCTTCCGGTGACGAACCGCGTCAGGTGGTGTCCACGGCCGAGGAGTACGGGGCACGGAGGGACGAAACGGGCCGATCGGCAGGTGGGGGCCGCCTGCGGGGCCGCTCGGGGAAGTACCGCTTCCACGAGGGGCACCCGGGGCGTCGGACGGTCGCCGGGTGGGGGACAATGGAGGCTCTGTCAGGGCGGGTTGCATGAGGGGACGCATGTCGGAGGCGGAGCGGGCGGGAGCATCCCGTAAGGACGAGAGTGAACGTCTCCTCGCCGGGCGGTACCGGCTGGGAGGAGTCCTGGGCCGCGGCGGCATGGGCACCGTGTGGCGGGCTCAGGACGAGACGTTGGGCCGCACGGTCGCCGTGAAGGAGCTGCGGCTGCCGTCGCGCATCGACGAGGACGAGAAGCGACGGCTGATCACCCGGACCTTCCGCGAGGCCAAGGCGATCGCACGGATCCGGAACAACGGCGCCGTGACGGTCTACGACGTGGTCGACGAGGACAACCGGCCGTGGATCGTGATGGAGCTCATCGAGGGCAAGTCCCTCGCCGAGGTGATCCGTGAGGACGGGCTGCTCACACCGCGGCGCGCGGCCGAGGTGGGACTGGCCATCCTCGACGTGCTGCGCTCGGCGCACCGCGAGGGCATCCTGCACCGCGACGTGAAGCCGTCGAACGTCCTCATCTCCGAGGACGGCCGGGTCGTGCTCACGGACTTCGGCATCGCCCAGGTCGAGGGCGACCCGTCCATCACCTCGACGGGCATGCTCGTCGGCGCGCCCTCGTACATCTCGCCGGAGCGGGCCCGAGGGCACAAGCCCGGTCCCGCGGCCGACCTGTGGTCGCTCGGCGGCCTGCTGTACGCGGCGGTGGAAGGCGTCCCTCCGTACGACAAGGGCTCCGCCATAGCGACGCTCACCGCGGTGATGACGGAGCCGGTGGAGCAGCCGAAGAACGCGGGCCCGCTGGAGCAGGTCATCTACGGCCTCCTCGTCAAGGACCCCGAGCAGCGGCTCGACGACGCCGGGGCACGGGCGTTGCTCACCGAGGTGGTCCACGCGCCCGAGCCGAAGGAAGAGCCGGAGCCGGCGGACGCGACGAAGGTCGTGCCGCTGCCGGACATCCCCTCCCAGAGCCCGCCCAGGAACCCCGCCAAGAGGGGGAGTTCGTCCGGCGGCAAGGGCAAGGGCGAGGAGTCGGTGGACCGGCTGCGCGGGGCGCTGCGCTCCGTGCGGAAGGGCAAGGGCGCGGCGGCCGGGGCTGCCGCGGCGGCAGCCGGTACCGGTGTCGCAGCCGGCCGCCCGACGGACCCGCCAGCAGGCAAGACGTCCGCGGCTTCTGCTTCCGTCTCTTCTACCTCGGCAGCGGCGTCGGAGGCACCCGCGGCGTCCGCGTCGCCTTCCGGTGCCGGTGCCGGTGCCGGCGGTGGCACGGGCGTCAAGCCCGGCTCCGGGGGCACGGCCGCCGCGACGGGGGCCGGCGTGCCCGCGTCCGCCGAGAACCGGAACGCCGCTGCTTCCGCGGCGAACTCCAGTGCGGTGGGCGGACACGCGGGCGGTTCCGGCGGTGCGTCCCCACGGACCACCACGGTCAGGGCGCCCCTCACCGATGTGGTGTCCCGGCAGACGCTGATCGTCATCGCCGTCGTCGTGGTGCTGGCCGTGCTCGGCACGATCCTCGCCGTCACGCTGGGTGGTGACGGCGACTCGGGTTCCAAGGACAACAAGGGCGGCGGCGACAAGTCGACTTCCAGCGGGACGAGCGCGGGAAGCGACACCAAGCAGGACGAGAACAGCGGCACGGATTCGGACGACGACAAGAAGGACGACAAGGGGACGGACCCCTCCGGCGGGGGCGCGTCGAAGGGGAGCTCGCCCAGCGCGAGCGCATCCGAGGGATCGGGCGGATCCGGTGGGTCGGGCGGTGGCTCCGGCAGCGGTTCCGGCAGCGGGGTCGAGTCGACGCACAAGGACGGGCAGGGGTTCTCGATCGGTCTGCCCAAGGGCTGGAAATACGAGTCCACGAGCGCGGCCGGTTCCCGGTTCTCCGGCCCCGACGGGCAGAAGCTGCTGGTCGGCTGGACCACGACGCCCAAGGACGACCCGGTGGCCGACTGGAAGAACCAAGAGAAGTACATGCAGCGGTCGCAGTATCAGCGGGTCCGAATAGAGAAGGTGGACTACCGCGGCTGGAACACGGCCGACTGGGAATTCACCTACTCGGACAGCGGCACCCGATACCGCTCCATAGACCGTGGGTTCGTCGTCGACGACGGGCTCGGATACGGGATCATGTATACCGCGAAGGCCTCGAAATGGGACAGCGAACTTCGTAAAGACACGTGGCGGACGCTCACAAAGTCGTTCGAACCGAAGTCCTGAGGGGCACGGGACCATTGAGATCTCGCATCTCTTCATTGCGGATTGCTTCCGGCACGTATCGTGAGTGGTTGCGGACCGTACGCAGCCACAACTGCAGCCACAACGGGGCGCACGACGAACGGAAGTGACCAACCGGTCGGCCGGGGGAGGCATCGTGGAGGACTACGCGGGACGGGTGCTCGCCGACCGTTACCGCCTGCCGCTCCCGCCGACGGACGAGTACGAGTTCGCCGAGAGCCGGGCCTTCGACACGTACAGCGGACAGGAAGTCCTGGTCCGTCAGGTGCCGTTGCCCGAGGTCGTCGAGGCGGAGGTGCTCGACACGGACGGGCTGCCCGACGGGTTCGTGGCGCGGGACGCCGGTGTGCGCAGGCCGTCCGCGCGGCCCACCCGGCGGCCCACCGAGCCCGCGGTGCGCCGGGCGATCGAGGCGGCCCAGGCCGCCGCGCAGATACCCGACCACCCTCGGCTCGACCAGGTCTTCGACGTGTTCGCCGAGGGCGGGTCGCTGTGGATAGTGAGCGAGTCGGTGCCCTCGCGGCAGCTCGCGGCGCTGCTCGCCGAGGGACCGCTGAGCCCCTACCGGGCCGCCGAGGTGGCCTCCGACGTGCTGACCGCGTTGCGGGTGCTGCACGCGCACGGGTGGGTGCACCGGAACATCACCGCGCGCACGGTGCTCGTCTGCGACGACGGGCGGGTGATGCTCACGGGGCTCGCCTCGGGAGCCGCGGAGGAGGCGCTGTGCGGGTACGACCCGGTGCCGCCCGCCGAAGACGAGGGCGAGGGCGGCGACGACGCTGAAGGCCGGGCCCAGGGCCAGGGCAGGTACGAAGGTACGAAGGGTCGATCCGCAACCGCGGGCGGCCCCGTGGGCCCGACAGGACCGGGCGGCTCGTCGTCCGGGCAGCTCGGCGGGTCCGGTGGCCGTGCCGCGGTCGAGGCCGTGCCCGGAGGCGGGAGCAACCTGCCCGTCACGCAGGCACAGGCGCAGGCCACGGAGGTGGCGCAGCGGGCGCCGGGAGCGGGCGGCGACGTCAGGGCCGCACGGGCCGGAGCCATCGCGGCCTACCGCGCGGGCGCGCGAGCGGCGGCGCGGGTGCAGGAGGAGCAGCGGGGCGGCCAAAACGCGTTGCCCGCCGCGCCGCCCCGGCCCGCCGGTAGCGACACCGACACCGGGACCGGCCAGAGCCGGGGCCAGGGTCAGGGTCAGGGTCAGGGGCAGATACCGGGCCAGGCCCCGGCCCGGATCGCCGGGCAGATCACCGGACAGGGGGTCGAGCACACGTCACCCCCGGGGCAGATCGCCGACCCGTACGGGGTGGGCGGGATGCCGGGCGCCTGGCACGGTGCCGCACCGCGCAGCGGCGCTCCCGCCGTGGCGGCCCCCGGCCCCGGACCGGGCCTGCCTCCCGCGCTCCCCGACGGGCACACCAGCACCAGCACCAGCGCCAGCGCCAGCGGCAATGGCAATGGCAGCGGCAACAGCAATGGCAGTAGCAACGGCAACGGCGACGCGACCGGTGGCTGGGCCGTGGAGACCGCCGCGCACGGCGCTCCCGGCACCGGTGAGGCCCCCACGCAGTGGAGCCGACTCGTCCCCGCCCAGGCCCCCGTCCGGCGAGGTCCGGCCACCGCGCTGGCGGCGGAGCGGGCCCGGCAGGCGCGGATGGCCGTAGTGGGGCCCGTCACCGAGCGCTGGGCGCCCGAGCAGGCCGGACCGGTCCACGAGAACTGGCAGCTGGCGGCGCCCATCGGTCCCGCGACCGACCTGTGGGCATTGGGCGCGCTGCTCTTCCGCGCCGTCCAGGGACATGCGCCCTACCCCGAGGAGAGCACCGCCGAGCTGGTGCAGCTGGTGTGCGCGGAGCCGCCCGCGTTCGCGGAGGAGTGCGGTCCGCTGCGGCCGGTCGTGGAGTCGCTGCTGCGCCAGGACCCCACCGAGCGGCTGGACTTCGAGGAGCTTCGCGGCTGGCTGCGTTCGCTGGTGCGGTCGGCGCCCGAACCCGAGGCGGGTACGTACGTCGTCGCGGCGCCGCCCGTCGACCCCGCCCGGCTCCCCGTCGTACGCCGTCGGGGCGAGCTGGTCCGCAGGCGGCGCGCCGGGCTGCCCGCCACCAGCCCGCACGGCCGCCACAAGCGGGGCAAGCAGGGCGGGGAGGTCAAGCCCCGCCGGCTCGGCCGCACCCTGCTTCTGGTGATCCTGCTCGTCATGGCCGCGGCCGTCGCGTACGCCATGGCGTTCATGCCCAAGACAGGCACCGGCGGTGAGCGCACCGGATCCGCGGGGGACGTCGTCAGCCCCACCCCCGGACACACCGGGGACACCGACGCGGGCGCGGCCGGGAACAAGGACACCGGAGCGCAGGACGACAAGAAGCCGGGCGAGGAGAGCAGCCCGACGCGCTCGTCCAGTTCGACGACCCAGACCACCGGCCCCGAGCTTCCGCAGGGCTTCACCCTGCGCAAGGACTCCGAGGGGTTCCGGGTGGCGGTCGCCAACGGCTGGGAGCGGACCGGGAAGAACAGTCGCGGCCAAGTCGTCTACTCGCACGGCAAGTTCGAGCTGCTGATCGTCCCGGGGCGCGACAAGACCGGGGACTTCGGCAGCGATCCGATGACCTATCAGCGCGAGGACGAGCGTGAACTGCAGCCGTTCCGCGACTCGACGTGGGCCACGTCCAGCGGGATGCGGCGGATCGACGTCGGCGGACGGGCCATGGCCGAGGGGCAGTTCACCTGGCAGGACTCCACGGGCGGCGAGGTCTACGTACGGAACCTCGTGATCATCGCCGGTGGGCGGTACCACGTGGTGCAACTGCGCGGTCCGGAGGCCGAGCGGGACGAGGTGACACGGCTGTACGAGCAGGCGTCGTCGACGTACCAGATCA
The DNA here is from genome assembly GCF_047444975.1 of Streptomyces sp. CWNU-52B. NCBI lineage: Bacteria > Bacillati > Actinomycetota > Actinomycetes > Kitasatosporales > Streptomycetaceae > Streptomyces > Streptomyces sp. CWNU-52B. Next base: position 239,041 of record NZ_JBLFJV010000019.1, read on the forward strand.
CCGGTTGAGCACCAGGATCACCCGTTGATACGGCGTCATGACCCTGTGCGGTCAGGGACTTTGTGCCGAGGTGGCGTCGGCCCGGCAGACCGCTCGGTTTGCCGGTGAGCCCGGTTCGGGGCTCAGGGCCTGATCACCGGCTTGCGGGTGCTCGTTCACGTACGCCGCGACCGTCACAGTGCTGTCTCCGTAGGACCCCGCCGGTTCCCTGGGCGGGTGTCGGTCCTTAGTCTGACCCTGTCAAGAGCATTGCGGGGAAACGTGAATCAGATGCAGGGCCTGCTTCTCGCGGGGCGCTACCGGCTCGCCGACTCGATCGGCAGCGGCGGTATGGGCCGGGTGTGGCGTGCGCACGATGAGGTGCTGCACCGCGCCGTCGCGATCAAGGAGCTGACGGCCGCGCTGTACGTGTCCGAGAGCGAGCAGTCCGTCCTCCTCGCCCGTACCCGGGCCGAGGCCCGCGCGGCGGCGCGCATCAACCACTCGGCCGTCGTCACGGTGCACGACGTGCTGGAGCACGACGGCCGGCCGTGGATCGTGATGGAGCTGGTCGAGGGCGGCTCGCTCGCCGACGCCGTCAAGGAGTCGGGCCGTATCGAGCCCCGGGAGGCGGCCCGGGTCGGGCTGTGGGTGCTGCGCGCGCTGCGGGCCGCGCACTCCGCAGGCGTCCTGCACCGCGACGTCAAACCCGGGAACGTACTGCTCTCCCACGACCGGCGGGTGCTGCTCACCGACTTCGGGATCGCGCAGGTCGAGGGGGACACGACCATCACGCGGACCGGCGAGATCGTCGGCTCGGTCGACTACCTGGCGCCGGAGCGCATCCGCGGCCAGGACCCGGGGCCCTCCGCCGACCTGTGGGCGCTCGGCGCGACGCTCTACACGGCGGTCGAGGGACGGTCGCCGTTCCGGCGGACGACCCCTCTGACCACCATGCAGGCCGTGGTCGGCGAGGAGCCCGACGCCCCGCGGAACGCGGGTCCGCTCACCCCCGTCATCACCGCCCTCCTGCGCAAGGACCCCGCCGAGCGGCCCGGTCCCGAGGAGGCGGAGCAGATGCTCGCCGAGGCGGCGGAGGGGCGGGCGCCCAGCTCGGCGCAGGCCTATGTGCCGACGCAGCATGTGACCGGCGCCCCGCAGGAGCCGCAAGGCGCTTACGGGCAGGGGCCCCAGGGCACGTACGGACAGGGGCAGGCCGTCGCGCCCGGGTCACCGGACGCCACGCATGTCGCCGCCCAGGGGACGTACGGAGCCTCCGGTTCGCAGAACAACCAGTATCCGCAGGGCGCCTACGGGCCGCCGGGCGGTCATGACACCTACGGCAGCCACGGCAGGCCCGTTTCCGGCGGCGCCGACTCCACCGCGAACCACCCGGCGGTGGCCGGCGAGTCCGGGCGCCGCCGGTTCCGTACCGTCGCCGCGGTCGTGCTGACCGCCGCGCTCGTCGGCGGCGGGGGTGTCGCGGCGTTGCTGCTCTCGGACGGATGGAGGGACAGCGACGGTTCGTCCTCGAACCACTCGGCCCCCAGGGACACGTCCTCGCCGACCGGACAGGACGACGGGAAGCAGACCGGGGAACAGAGCGGGGAGCCCCGGACCGGCGAGGTGCCCGACGGCTGGGAGCGCGTCGACGACCCCGAGGGCTACAGCCTCGTCCTGCCCAAGGGCTGGAAGCGGCAGGTCGACGGCACGCAGATCGACTACACGCCGGACGCCGGCGAGCACTTCGTACGTATCGCGGTCGACGAGTCGCCCGACTTCGACACCTCCTTCCGGCACATGGAGGACCTGGAGGAGCAGATCTCGGTGCGGTTGGTCGACTACCAGCGGGTGAGTCTGGAGGACAACACGTTCCGGGACCGGCCGGGGGCGCTGTGGGACTTCACCTGGACCGCGCTGGCCAAGGACACGGAGTTTCCCGGTCCGCGCCGGGCGATCGAGCAGTCGTATCTCAGCCGTGACGGGGTCGAGTACGTGATCTACATGTCAGCGCCCGCCGCGGACTGGGAGACGGCGCGGGAGCAGTTCGACACGGTCCTCCGGGGCTGGCGGCCGCCGGCCGCACAGTGATGCCCCGCCCGGCTTGCCCGACCGTATGACCGCTTGACTCGGTCGACCCGCTTGCCGTGCACGGCAAGCGGGTCGGACGGGCCGTGTGAGTCGTGCGAGGCGTGAGGACCGGGCGGTGCCCGGCCGCGGACGCGCGCGTGGTCGCCTACGGCGGTTGTCGGCCAGGTCGGTGTCCGGACCCGGAAGGGGTCCGTCCGTTGCGGCATGATGGGGCGCATGGGGACCGAGGGGGAGAGACCGGAGGACAACACCCGGGTCATCGCCGGACGTTACCGCTTGGAGGCCCGTATCGGCCGGGGCGGAATGGGCGTGGTCTGGCGGGCCACGGACCAACTGCTCGCCCGGCAGGTCGCGGTCAAGGAGATCGCCCTCGACTCCTCGCTCTCGGCGGCGGAGTACCGGCTCCAGTGCGAGCGCACCCTGCGCGAGGCGCGCGCCGTCGCGCAACTGAGGCATCCGCACATCGTCGTCGTGCACGACGTCGTCGAGCAGGACGACCGCCCCTACATCGTCATGGACCTGCTCGAAGGAGGCTCGCTCGCCGAGCGGATCTCCCGGCACGGCCCCGTCGACGCCGTCGAGGCGGCCCGGATGGGGATCGACCTGCTCAGCGCGTTGCGCAAGGCGCACGACGCCGGTGTCCTGCACCGCGATCTGAAGCCCGCGAACGTCCTCCTCACCCTGGACGGCATGGTCGTCCTCACCGACTTCGGGGTCGCGCAGGTCTCCGGCGCGACGACGCTCACCGAGGGCGGGTCGTTCGTGGGCTCGCCCGAGTACACCGCGCCCGAGCGGATGTCCGGCCTCAGGACCGGGCCCGAGTCCGACCTGTGGTCGCTCGGCGCGCTGCTCTGTACGGCGCTGAGCGGTGAATCCCCCTTCCGCCGCGACTCGTTGGGCGGCACCCTGCACGCGGTGGTGATGGACGACATCTACCCGCCCGCCGCCGCCGAGCCCCTGCTGCCCGTCGTACTGGGCCTCCTCGAACGTGATCCCGAACGGCGGCTCGACGCGAGCGAGGCGGAGCGGCTGCTGCGGGCGTTCCTGGACACGGGCCACATGCCACCGGTGCCGCCCGGCTACACGCCGGCCCGGCGGGGCATATCGGGTCGGAGCACCGGGGCCCCGGCGCCGACGACCGCCGAGCAGCCCACCGTGCCGCACCCGCCGCGGCCCGCCTTCGCCGTCCCCTCGTCCATGCGCAACGCGCTGATCGCGGCCGCCCTGGTCGCGGCGATGGCCGTGGCGGGCGTGTCCGCGGCCGCGCTGCTGATCGGCGACGACGGCAGCGGTCCGGTACCGCCCACGATCCCGGCCTCCTCGTCCCGTACGAGCGATACAAGTGATACGAGCGGCACGGACGGCGCGACCTCGACCGTGCGTCCCACGCCCACCGTCAGCGGTTCCCGGCCCACCGCCTCCGGCGGCCGCACTGTCCCCACGGGGTACCGCCTGGTCCATGACGCGGCCGGCTTCTCGTTGGCCGTCCCGGTGGGCTTCACCCGTGAGACACAAGGGGAGCGGATCTACTACGTGTCGGCCGGCAAGATCTTCCGTATCGGCGTCCAGGTGTCCGACCCGGTGGCGGACGGCCCGCTCGCGGTGCTGGAACGCGCCGCCGCCGAGGGGTCCGGCACCCATCCCGGGTACCGCGGGGGCCGGGTCACCGAGACCACCAGGGCCGGGCGCACCGCCGCGCTGTGGGAGTTCACCTGGGACGGCTTCAGCGAGGCGGAGGGCGCGCGGCACACCTACGACCTGAGCTGGGCGGAGAGCGGCCGGCTGAACGACGTACTGGTGTCGGCGCCGGTCGGTCAGGCGCGGGAGGCGCGGGAGTACTTCGACGTCGCGGTCGACACGTTCGCCCGTACCGGGTCGTGAGGCACGGGGCGTCATAAAAGGCGCATAAGGAAGATAGGAAACATCCTGCGTCACGGGTCTGTGACCGGAAAGCGCCCAGGGTGGAGCGGAGGCGCCTGCCGCGATAAGGATGGACCCATGAGCAGCAACGGGGGAGCACCTTACGGGCCTGATCACGGGCCTGATCACGGGCCTGGTCACGGGTCCGGTCACCGGTCCGACGAGCCGATGAGTTTCGATCTGCAACCGCCGCGCCCACCGGCGGCCGTGCCGCAGCCCGGCAACCCGTACGCCGCGCCGACCCAGATCGTGCCCGAACAGCAGGCGCCGCAGGACCCCGGCGCCGGCCGGATCATCGCGGGCCGGTACCGACTGCTCGACAAGCTCGGCCACGGTGGCATGGGCACCGTGTGGCGGGCCAAGGACGAGACGGTGGACCGGGAGGTCGCGGTCAAGGAGCCGCGGGTCCCCGACCACCTTCCCGAACGTGAACGAGCCAATGTCTTCGAGCGGATGCGGCGCGAGGCGCGCGCCGCGGCCCGGCTCGACCACCCGGCGGTCGTGAACGTCCACGACGTCGCCGTCGTCGACGGCCAGCCGTGGATCGTGATGGAGCGGGTACGGGGCCGATCGCTGGGCGGCGCGCTCCAGGAAGGCACCCTCGGCGCACGCGAGGCGGCGAGAATCGGCCTCGAGGTGCTCGGCGCCCTGGAGGCCGCGCACGCGGCGGGCATCCTGCACCGCGACGTCAAGCCGGACAACGTACTGCTCGGCACGGGCGACCGGGTCGTCCTCACCGACTTCGGCATCGCCCAGATCGAGGGCGAGACCAATCTGACCGACACCGGCGGCTTCGTCGGCTCGCCCGAGTTCATCGCGCCCGAACGCGTGCTGGGCCAGCGCCCGGGGCCCGCCTCCGACCTCTGGTCGCTCGGCGTGGTCCTGTACGCGGCCACGGAGGGCGTCTCGCCGTTCCGCCGCACCAACACGCCCGCGACGCTCCAGTCCGTCCTCAACGCCACGCCGGCCCCGCCCAACTCGGCCACGGGACCGCTCGCCGAGGCCATCAACGGCCTCCTCGCCAAGGACCCGAACCACCGTCCGGACGCGGCACGGGTACGCGTACTGCTCGAACAGGCCGCGCGGCCGCCCCAGCCGGAGCCCACGCAGATCGTCCAGTTCGCGGGACCGGGCTCAGGATCGGGATCGGGGCCCGCCGGGAGGTCGTTCCGGGTCGGCCGCACGGGATGGGTCGGCCTCGGTGCCGTGGTCGTCGCGGCTGCGGTGGCGGCGTACCTGGTGGTCGCGGACCCGTTCGCCGGGCCGCTGCCGGACAGCTGGCGGAAGACGGACGTCAAGGCGCTGGGCGCCACGGTGGCGGTGCCGGACGGCTACCAGAAGTCGGTGCCCGAGGCGGACGCGCCCAAGGACGAACACTGGGTCCAGTTCACCGACCCGAGCGGGACCCTCTGGATCAGTCTGACGCTGGAGAAGAAGTCCGAGGACACCTCGGGCGAGATCGCGGGGACGGCGGCGGCCGAGATGTACGACGACGACGCCACCTACCGCAAGAGCGGCGCGTACGCCCTCGGTATGGACTCCGACCCCGCACCGAGGAGCGACGCCGTCGAGACGACGTACAAGGACCGCAAGGCCGCCCTCAACACCCTCGTCTATTCGAGCACGGACACCGACAACCCGCGTCCGCGCGAGATCCAGGTCCTCTACTACAAGGCCGGGTCCGGCGACATGTACAAGCTGATGATCGGCTACCCGGGCAAGGGCGACTTCACCGAGCGGGGGCGCGAGGTCGCGAAGACGGCCATCGCGAATCTGGACATAGCCAAGCTGTGAGGCGGCGGCCGGCCGGCCGGCGGTGGGACACGTGATGAGACCTGTGGTGAGACGGGTTGCCGTAGGGCCCTGAAGGAGCGCCAACTCGCTCTCCGGGAAGGCATACTGCTGCCTCTGGACTGGGAGAGAGGCGGCAGGCTGTGGGCCTGGATCTTGACGGGCGGGCGCACGCCCGGCAGCGGTGGGCGGCGCGCAGCGCGCTGGGGGCCGCCGGGGTCGCGGTGCTGCTGCCGCTCGTGTCCGCGAAGGCGGCGAGTCTGCTGCTCGTCGCGGTGGGAGTGCTCGGCACGGCGCTGACCGTGGCCGCGCTGTGGTGGGTGCTGACCCTGCGGGGACCGGCCCGGGGCGCGGCGGGGGCCCTGGCCCTCGCGACACCCGCCGCCGTCATCTGGTTCTTCGCCGCCGAGAACCTGCTGTGGGTCGTCGTCGTGTCCCTGGCCCTGTGGGGATTCGCCGTCTGGGCCGGGAAGCACGCGCTGAGCAGCACCAAGTCGCATGCGGTGAGCGTGCGGGAGCACCGCACCCCCGCCCCCGCCAAGCCCTTCCTCATCATGAACCCGCGGTCCGGGGGCGGGAAGGTCGAGAAGTTCGGGCTGAGGGAGAAGGCCGAGCGGCTCGGGGCGCAGGTCCACCTGCTCGACCCCGAGCAGCGTCAGGACGTGACCGAACTCGCCCGCAAGGCCGTCGCGGACGGCGCCGACCTGCTCGGGGTCGCGGGCGGGGACGGTACGCAGGCACTGGTCGCCGCCGTCGCCGCGGAGCACGACATACCGTTCCTCGTCGTCTGCGCCGGGACCCGGAACCACTTCGCCATGGACCTGGGCCTGGACCGCGACGACCCGGCGGCGAGCCTGGACGCGCTCACCGAGGACGGCGTGGAACTCCACACGGACCTCGGCTTCGCCGACACGTATCCGTTCGTCAACAACGCCTCGTTCGGGGCGTACGCGGTGGTCGTGCAGAGCCCCGAGTACCGGGACGACAAGGTCCGTACGACGCTGGAGCTGCTGCCCGAGCTGCTCACGCACCAGCGCGGGCCGCGGCTGACCGCCCGGCTGGAGGCGGCGGGCGGCGCCGCGGGCGCGGAAGGGACCGTCATCGACGCGCCCCAGGCCCTCCTCGTGAGCAACAACCCCTACCGCATGGACGATCCGGTGGGGCTCGGCTACCGCGAGCGCCTGGAGTCCGGCGTCCTGGGCGTGCTCGGCATCAGGGTCGACAACGCCGCCGAGGCCGCGGGGCTGCTGCTGGGCCCGCACTCCACCGGCCTCACGGTGCTGACCACCCGCGAGGTGGTCGTGGACGCCGACCGGCCCGAGATAGAGGTCGGCATCGACGGCGAGGCGCTGGTGCTTCCCACGCCGGTACGGTGCCGGATCGAGCCCGGTGCCCTGCGCGTGCGCGTCCCCGGGAACCGGCCGGGCGTGCCGGAGACCAAGCCGCCCATGGACTGGCGCCGGCTGCGCAAGCTCGCGGCGGCGGTGGGGCGTACGGCTCTGCCCCAGCACCGGGCGCTGCCGAGGGAGGAGCTCGGGCCGGAGCACCGGACGCCGCCCACGGCCTGAGGTCGTCGACATCACGCCGGCTCCGGTCCTGACTGCCTGATCGGCTGGGACAACCACCTGATCAGGTGGTTTGTTGCCAGTGATCACTGGCGTTGTGTGTGTAGACGGTGAAACCCTGTTACCGACGGGTACCCAAAGTGCGCCGACGGGCATACCCTGCGGCTCATGACGGACTCGCAGGCCCCGGCCCAGGCCCAGGCACAGGCCCCGGAAAAGACCGGCACCAACCCGCTCGCGCCCGCCCCCGAGGGCGCCCGTACGGCTGCCGACGTGGTCACGCCGGAGCTGATCGCCCAGCTCACGCGTGGCGTGGTCGGCTCGGGCCGCACCGCGAACCACACGCCGTTCACCGGCGAGAAGCTGGCCGACCTGCCCGAGTCCACCCCGGAGGACGTGGCGAGGGCCTACGAGCGCGCCCGCGCGGCCCAGTCCCGCTGGGCGCGGACCGCCGTCAAGGAGCGCGCGGCCGTCCTCCTGCGCTTCCACGACCTGGTGCTCGCCCGCCAGGCCGAGGTCCTCGACCTCATCCAGCTGGAGACCGGCAAGGCCCGCCTGCACGCCCACGAGGAGATCCAGGCGGTCGCCGTCGCGGCCCGCCACTACGGCCGCAGGGCCCCCTTCTACCTGCGCCCCAAGCGCCACGCGGGCGCCGTGCCGGCCCTCACGAAGGTCACCGAGCTGCGCCACCCGCGCGGTGTCGTCGGCCAGATCGCCCCCTGGAACTACCCGCTGGAGCTGTCCGTCGGCGACGCGCTGCCCGCCTTCGTCGCGGGCAACGCCGTCGTGATGAAGCCCGACACCGAGACCTGCCTCACCGCCCTGTGGGCCCGTGACCTGCTGATCGAGGCGGGTCTGCCCGCGGACGTCTTCCAGGTCGTCCTCGGCGAGGGACCCGTCATCGGCCCCGAGGTCGTCAAGCACGCCGACTACGTCTCCTTCACCGGCTCCACCCGTACGGGCCGCGAGGTCGCCCAGAGCGCGGCGGCCCGGCTGGTCGGGGTGTCCCTCGAACTCGGCGGCAAGAACGCCATGCTGGTCCTGGCGGACGCCGACCTCGACAAGGCGGCGGCCGGCGCGGTCCGCGCCTGCTTCTCGTCGGCCGGCCAGCTGTGCATCTCCATCGAGCGGCTGTACGTCCACGAGTCGGTCGCGGACGCGTTCCTGGAGCGGTTCGCGGCGCGGACCAGGGCGATGCGGCTCGGCACGTCCCTCGCGTACGGCGCCGAGATGGGCTCGCTGGTCGGCGAACGCCAGCTGGAGACGGTGACCCGGCACGTCGAGGAGGCCGTCGCCAAGGGGGCCACCGTCGTCGCGGGCGGCGTCGCGCGCCCGGACATCGGCCCGTACTTCTTCGAGCCGACCATCCTCGACGGCGTCGAGACGCCGATGGCGGTCTGCGGCGAGGAGACCTTCGGCCCGGTCGTCTCGGTCTACCGGTTCGAGGACGAGGACGAGGTGATCGAGACCGCCAACTCCACCGCGTACGGCCTCAACTCGTCGGTGTGGACGAAGGACGGCCGCCGCGGCGCCCGGGTCGCGGCCCGGCTGCGTACCGGCACGGTCAACATCAACGAGGGCTACGGGCCCGCGTACGGCAGTGTCCAGTCGCCGATGGGCGGCATGAAGGACTCCGGTCTGGGCCGCCGGCACGGCTCCGAGGGCATCCTCAAGTACACGGAGGCCCAGACGGTCGCCCAGCAGCGCCTGCTGCCGATGGCCCCGTCCCTGGGCATGGACGACGAGAAGTACGCCGCCTTCATGAGCCGCAGCCTGCGGCTCATGAAGGCGTTCAGGTTCCGGTAGGGCGCCCCCGGCAGGGGCGCGGGGAACCGCGCGAGCAACCACGAACCACCCGCACGCACACTCAACGAGGAGCATCGTGCCCCAGGACACTTACGACTACGACGTCATCGTCGTGGGCTCCGGCTTCGGCGGATCCGTCACCGCCCTCCGCCTCACGGAGAAGGGCTACCGCGTAGGCGTCCTGGAAGCCGGCCGCCGCTTCACCCCGGCGACGCTCCCCAAGAACTCCTGGGACCTCAAGAACTACCTGTGGGCGCCGAAGCTCGGCATGTACGGCCTCCAGCGCATCCACCTGCTCGGCAACGTCATGGTGCTCGCCGGCGCGGGCGTGGGCGGCGGTTCCCTCAACTACGCCAACACCCTCTACATACCGCCGAAGCCGTTCTTCGAGGACCCGCAGTGGAAGGACATCACCGACTGGCAGGAGGAGTTGAAGCCCTACTACGACCAGGCGCAGCGCATGCTCGGCGTACGGCTCAACCCGACCATGACCCCGTCGGACGTCCACCTCAAGGCCGCCGCCCAGCGGATGGGCGTGGGGGACACCTTCCACATGGCGCCGGTCGGTGTCTTCTTCGGCGACGGCAAGGACGCCGACGGCGCGGTGAAGGCCGCGCCGGGGCAGCGGGCCGACGACCCGTACTTCGGCGGCGCGGGCCCGGCCCGCAGCGCGTGCTCCGAGTGCGGGGAGTGCATGACGGGCTGTAGGCACGGCGCGAAGAACACCCTGAACGAGAACTACCTGTACCTCGCCGAGAAGGCCGGCGCGGTGGTCCACCCCCTGACGACCGTCGTCTCCGTCACGGACGACTCACAGGGCGGGTACGCCGTCGCGACGCTCCCGACGGACCGCGGACGCAAGGGACGCAGGGGGCACAACGACGAGGGGCGCGTCTTCAAGGCCCGCCGGGTCGTCCTGGCGGCCGGTACGTACGGCACGCAGACCCTGCTGCACCGCATGAAGGCCAGTGGCCGGCTTCCGCACCTCTCGGACAAGCTGGGCGAGCTGACCCGTACGAACTCCGAGGCGCTGGTCGGCGCGCAGACCAGCGACCGCCGTTACCGCAAGGTCACCGGCGAGGCGAAGGCCGACTTCACGCGCGGGGTCGCGATCACGTCCTCGATCCACCCGGACGCCGACACCCACATCGAGCCGGTCCGCTACGGCAAGGGCTCGAACTCGATGGGCGGCCTGTCGATCCTCCAGGTCCCCTACACGGAAGGCTCGTCGAGGGTTCTCGCCTGGCTGGTCAACGCGGCGAAGCACCCGACCCTCGTGGTCCGCTCGCTCTCCAACCGCCGCTGGTCGGAGCGGACCATCATCGGCCTGGTGATGCAGTCCCTCGACAACTCCCTGACGACGCACCTGAAGACGAAGGGCGCGGGCAAGGGTCTGCTGACGGCGCGGCAGGGCCACGGGGCCCCCAACCCGAAGCAGATCAGGACCGCTTCGGAGGGCGCCACCGCGATCGCCGCCGAGATCAACGGCTTCGCCGGCTCGAACGTCGGTGAGCTGATGGGGATGCCGCTGACCGCGCACTTCCTGGGCGGCTGCTCGATCGGCGCCTCCGCGGACGAGGGCGTCATAGACCCCTACCACCGGGTGTACGGACACCCCGGCATCTCCGTCGTCGACGGCGCCGCGGTCTCGGCGAACCTGGGCGTGAACCCGTCGCTGACGATCACCGCGCAGGCCGAGCGCGCGATGTCGTACTGGCCCAACAAGGGGGAGATGGACCCGCGTCCGGCGCCGGGCGCCGCGTACGAGCGCCTGAAGCCGGTCGAGCCGCTGTCCCCCGCGGTCCCCGCGGACGCCTTCGGCGCGCTGAAGCTGCCGTTCCTGGGGATGCCGACGGTGCCGCCGAAGAAGTGACCCGAAAGCCGCCGACGAAGTGACCGAAGCACGAAGGACCTGCGCCCCCCTCCGAGCGCAGGTCCTTCGTCAAGCGTCAAGCGTCGTGCGTCGGGGTCAGACGTCGGAGCCGGTCTTGCGGCGGCGGGCGATGACCACGGCCCCCGCGCCGGCGACGAGCGCGACACCGCCGACGAGGCCGATCATCGGCAGCGCCGAGCTGGAACCGGTCTCGGCGAGGTTGCCCGTCGGCAGCTCGGAGACGTTGCCCTGCGGCTTCTTCACCGGGTCCTTGTCGCCGTCGTCGTCCGGCGTGGCGGTACCCGGGTCCTCGTTGGCCGAACCGGCCTTCAGGACCTCGAAGTCGTACTGCGCCCAGCCCTCGGCGATGCAGTCCTGGCCGTCGACGTTGTCGACGTAGGCGCCGGAGCCGAAGGAGTACGAGTCGCCGACCGGGGCGCTCTTGTCGACGCTCAGGCGCAGGTCGACCGTCTGGCTGGCCCTGGCCTTCAGCTGCTCGACGTGGAAGAAGTAGTCACCGGCCCAGTCCTCGTCGCCGATCCGCTCCCACTTGCCGGACTCGGTGTTCTTGAACTCCAGCGTGACGTGGGGGCTCAGGAACTTCGACTCCTCGAGCTCGTAGTTCTCGACCTCGGCGTAGAAGGCGACGTCCTTGAGCGCCTCCTTCGAGTCGTTGGTGACGACGAGCTCGAAGGCGTGGGTACCGTCACCCGCGACGATCTTGCCGGGCAGACCCTTGATGTCGGCGGAGACCTTGGCGTCGCCGTACTCGTCGTCGAGGTCCTCGCAGTACGGAGCGTCCTCGTCCGGGTCGGTCGGCTCCTCGCTCGGCTCGGGCGTCCCGGACGGCGACTCGGGGGGCGTCGTGGTGGTGCTCGGGGGCGGCGTCTCCGCGGGGATCTCGGTGCCCGGCGTCGTCGCGGGCGTCGTACCGGGCTCCGTCGACTCGGGAGCCCCGGTCCCGGGCTCGGTCTCACCGGGCGTCGCGGGCGCGGACGTGGACTCGGAGTCGCTGGGCGCGGGCTCGTCTGCGAACGCGGCCGGGGCCGACAGCAGCGCGAGCGGCGCTATGACGGCTGTGGTGGCCGCTGCGGCCATGACACGGCGAAGCTTCATGAAGACCTCGGAAAGTCCGGTGCGCCGCACTGCCGCGGCGCAAGATGAGGGAGGCCTCCGCGTGGCGGGCACGGGTACGGCCGTTGGTTCCGCAAGTGAGACCTGTGACACCTGTGAAGGGTTGTCCTGATACTCACAGAATTCTTATGTGGTCTGGGTCACACAAGGGGCCGACTTGTGAACTCCTGTGCGCACGCCTTAGAACTGACCCTCGGTCGGCTGTCGGATACATCGACCGGTACGTCGAGCAGCGAGTCGGCCGTGGGGCCGGCGATGGGGGAGAGGCGCGAGCGCGGTGACCGAGAAGCCGTCCGAGGAGTCAGCAGGCAAGTCGGCCGAAGGGCCGGGGGAGTCCGTACCGGACGACGTGTGGGAACGGTTCGTCCAGGACAGCGAGCGGGACATCCGGGCCTCCGAGGCGCCCAAGGAGCCGTCCGCGCGCGCCCGCATGGTGACCGAGCGCCTGCGGCAGCAGGAGGCCCGCGGTGAACTGCCCCAGGGCTGGCGTGCGAGCCCGGACGGGCCTGGGGCGAGCGGGCGAAGGGCCCGGCGCCGCAAGGTGTGGACGGTCGTCGGCATCCCGCTCGCGCTGGCGGTGGCCGTGGTCGCCATGAAGCCGTCGCTGCTGCCGGGAGACCCCTTCGGCACGGGCTCGGACTCGACCGCGGGAGCCGGTGCGGAGGCGGGCGCGGGGCCCGTGTCCGCGCTCCCCGCCGAGACCGCACCCGAGACCGCGGCCCCGGGCTCCGTGCCCGGCGCGCCCACCCTGGACGAGCCCTTCGCGGGCTCCCCGGCGGCGCGGTACGCGGACGGCGCGGCCGGGATCGTACTGCCGGAGGCGAAGGCGGTCGGCGTGTTCTCCGAGGAGCAGGTCGCCCAGGCCCTGGAGCAGACCAAAGCCCTGCTCGTCGACGCGAACCTCGACCGCGGGACGCTGCTGGGCGCCACCCCGGCGACCGTGCTCGACAAGGTGCTCGACCCCAGGCAGCCCGAACTGGTCGACGACCTGAGGTCCCGGCTGCGTGCGCCCGGCAAGGACCATGACCCGCTGCGCTTCTTCAGCCGCTTCGACAAGGACGAGGTACGGCTCGTCGGCGACGTGGTCAAGACCCGTGGGCGTACGACGTTCGAGGAGGGCCCGGACGGGGCGGTGGACATCCACAGCGACTACACCTTCGTCTACGCGCTGGCCCCGGCCGACCCCGGCTCCACCGAGGTGGCCCGCACCATCGTCCGCCGTGTCATCGACCTGCGGATGTCCGATCCGGCGAAGGTCAGGGTCACGCCGGGCCGGCTGGCGGTCGTCCGCCACGACGACGACGTGGCCAACTCCGCCTGCGACGTGTACGACGGCTTCCTGCACCCGAGGCTGAGCTCGACGGACGAGACGGGCGAGCGCCCGAGCGGGCCCGAGGTCGACCCGTACGACCGCAGCCGGGACATCGGCGACGACTCCGAGTCCCCGGACTGTGGGACGGTGTCCCGGACATGATGAGGAACAGGATCTCCCGGCCCGTGGTGGCGCTGTGGGTGGCGGCCGCGCTCGGCTGCACCGCGGCGTGCGGGGGCGGCGGTGGCGGCTCCGCACCGGACGGGAAGGTGTCGCGCTCGACGGCGAGCGAACGGACGGCCGGCGGTTCGGGCGCGAAGGGGACGCCCACCGGCGGGGCGGATCAGGACACGCGGGAGAGCCAGGGCGCCCAGGGCGGACAGGACGGCCGGGACACCCCGGGCGCGCGGGGGACGAACGGGACGAACGGGCCCCTGAGCAAGGCGCAGTTGAAGAAGGCCGCGCTCGTGACGGCCGATGTGAAGGGCTTCGCGGTCGAGGAGTCGCAGGGCGCGGACCTCCTGGGGCAGTCCGTCCCGGCGGCACCCTCGAAGTGCCAGGCGGTCGCCGACATGTTCCTGTTCACCACCGACCCGTCCTCGAAGGCCGGGGTCAGCCGCGGTGTCGTGGCGAAGGACGAGACGGACTCCGCGGTGAACACGTTCGCCCTCCTGTCGTACGCGTCCGGCGAGGCCGACAAGGTGATCGACGGCCTGCGCAAGGCGACGAAGAACTGCACCGCGTACCGGCACGCCGACTACGACTACCGGGACGTGAAGGCGCTGGACGCCCCGGACCTGGGGGGTTCGGCTGACGAGGCGGTCGCGTTCAGGCTGCTCGCCTCGATCGAGGGGGCGGAGGTGCCCGCCGCGTTCACGGTCGTCCGCGACGGTACGACGCTGGTGGCCTTCAGCTCGATGAACCTGCTGGACGCCGACCGGATCGAGGTCCCGGAGAAGCTGGTCGAGGCGCAGCTCACCAAGCTGGCGAAGACGACTGGCTGACCGCCGGGAGACGGAGAGGCCGAGGGACGGAGCGAAGGGCCCCGCGGGACGATCCGCGGGGCCCTTCGTGGTCAGCACCGACGTCAGGGCAGCGCCGGTGCCTCGGGAAGCGGCGCCGGGGGGTAGCGCCGCTTTTTGGCTTCTCCGCCGGTCTGCGCCCCGGCGCACTCGGGGAGTGCGTGTGGTGTGGACCAATGGCGGTGGGGCGGTGCAATGCGGGGATGTGCTTGGGAATGTGGGGTTGTTCTAGGCATCGTGCTGGATGGGCCGTGGCCTCCGCAACCGTTTCGACCGCGCTTGCGCAGATTCCGGCGGTCGGCTCCGGGCGTCCCCGGAGCCGACCTCTCTTGGATGACCGGGCCGCTGTCCCCTGCCGACCGGTCACTTGTCCGGAACGAGGTCCCACGGCGCACGTCCGTACGCCTCCCGCTCCGGTGGAGCCACGCGTGGTTCTTCGGGCCCGCCCCTGGCTGACACGGACATCGGGACCAACGAAGCCCGGCGTGGGGCGGTCACGCGCCGTACGGGTGAGAGGACATGGGTACGTGCGTGCACCGGACGTCCGTCGTACGCGGATGTCGTATACGGATGCCGTACGTGCTGCCGTGCGCGTCCTCAGATGCGGCCCCGGCAGAGTTCGAGCAGTGTCATCGCGAGCGCGGTGCCCGGCTTGCCGAGGGCTTCCCTGTAGTGGCCGAGCACCTCCATCTCGCGCGACAGGTTCACGCGGCGGCCGCCGGAGGTGATCCGGGCGTCCTGGATGACGGCGGAGACGGCCATGCGTTCCTGGACGAGGCCGATGATGCGGTCGTCGAGGCTGTCGATGCGGTCGCGGGCGCCGGCGATCACGTCGGCGGCCTCTTCGGTGCGGGCGCCGGTCCTGTCCGTGGTGACTGGGCTCATCTTGGGCTCCTCTTGGGGTGGTGTGCCCCGGAGCGGCAAGGTCCGGAAAACGCAGGCGCCCCGGGCCTTGTCGGCCCGGGGCGCCTGGGAAGTCGCTTGTCAGTTGCTCAAGCAGCACGACCATGGCAGCCGGTGGGCCGGTTGCCATAGGTAAAGACGGAGGTCTGGTGCGTGAGCATGGGAGCAGTATGCCGTGACGGGGGCGGCAGTCCAACCCGGACCGGATCCTGAGACGGGTTCTCGCCTTCCGGGTGCGTCCGCGGGTGCGGTGGCGGCGGGTCGGTGGGGGCTGGTCGCGCAGTTCCCCGCGCCCCTTGTAGGCGGGGCTTCGCCCTCGCCTCTCGGGTCCGTTCGGTGGGTTCGGGTCGGGGGTGGCTGGTCGCGCAGTTCCTCGCGCCCCTTGAAGGCGGGGCTTCGCCCTCGCCTCCCCGGCCGTTCGGCGGGTGCGGGCCGGTCGTGGCTGGGCGCGCAGTTCCCCGCGCCCCTGAAAAGCGGGCTGCGCCCTGGCTTTTCGTTTTTCAGCCCGTCCGGCGTTTGAGGACGAGCGCGTTCAGCGCGATGCGGGGGTCTGGGGGCGGCAGCCCCCAGGGACGGCGACGCCGGTTCCGGGGGCCCGGTTAGACTCAGGAGCACAGCCCCGCAGACCCGCCGGAAGGCAAACCGTGCCAGAAGTGTCCCCCGTCGCCCCCGACACCGTCCTGGTCGTCGACTTCGGCGCGCAGTACGCCCAGCTCATCGCCCGCCGGGTCCGTGAGGCCCGGGTCTACAGCGAGATCGTGCCGAGCACCATGCCGGTCGCCGAGATGCTCGCCAAGAACCCCGCCGCGATCATCCTCTCCGGCGGCCCCTCGTCGGTGTACGCGGAAGGCGCCCCCCGCCTGGACCGCGCGCTCTTCGAGGCCGGCGTCCCCGTCTTCGGCATGTGCTACGGCTTCCAGCTGATGGCGACCACCCTCGGCGGCACGGTCGACAACACCGGCGCCCGCGAGTACGGCCGTACCCAGCTGCACGTCTCCAAGTCGGGCTCGACCCTCTTCGAGGGCACCCCGGCCGAGCAGTCCGTCTGGATGTCGCACGGCGACGCGTGCAGCGCGGCCCCCGAGGGCTTCTCGGTGACGGCCTCCACGGACGTCGTCCCGGTCGCGGCCTTCGAGAACGACGAGAAGAAGCTGTACGGGGTCCAGCACCACCCCGAGGTCATGCACTCCACCCACGGCCAGCAGGTGCTCGAACACTTCCTGTACCGCGGCGCGGGCCTCACCCCGTCCTGGACCACCGGCAACGTCATCGAGGAGCAGGTGGCGCTGATCCGCGAGCAGGTCGGCGACAAGCGCGCCATCTGCGGCCTCTCCGGAGGCGTGGACTCCGCGGTCGCCGCCGCCCTCGTGCAGAAGGCCATCGGAGCACAGTTGACCTGCGTGTACGTCGACCACGGTCTGATGCGCAAGGGCGAGACCGAGCAGGTCGAGAAGGACTTCGTCGCGGCGACCGGCGTCCAGCTGAAGGTCGTCGACGCGCAGGAGCGCTTCCTCACCGCGCTGAAGGGCGTCAGCGACCCCGAGGACAAGCGGAAGATCATCGGCCGTGAGTTCATCCGGGTCTTCGAGCAGGCCCAGGCGGAGATCATCGCGGACGAGGGCCCGGAGGTGGCCTTCCTGGTCCAGGGCACGCTCTACCCCGACGTGGTCGAGTCCGGTGGCGGCACGGGCACCGCCAACATCAAGTCCCACCACAACGTCGGCGGGCTCCCCGAGGACCTCGAGTTCCAGCTGATCGAGCCGCTGCGCCAGCTCTTCAAGGACGAGGTCCGGATGGTCGGCCAGGAGCTCGGCCTGCCGGACGAGATCGTCCAGCGCCAGCCGTTCCCCGGCCCGGGGCTCGGTATCCGGATCGTCGGCGACATCACCAAGGACCGGCTCGACCTCCTCCGCGAGGCCGACGCCATCGCCCGCGAGGAGCTGACGGCCGCCGGCCTCGACCGGGACATCTGGCAGTGCCCGGTCGTGCTGCTCGCCGACGTCCGCTCCGTCGGGGTCCAGGGCGACGGCCGCACGTACGGCCACCCGATCGTGCTGCGGCCCGTCTCCTCCGAGGACGCCATGACGGCCGACTGGTCGCGGCTGCCGTACGACGTCCTCGCGAAGATCTCGACCCGCATCACGAACGAGGTCGCCGACGTCAACCGCGTCGTCCTCGACGTGACGTCGAAGCCGCCGGGCACCATCGAGTGGGAGTGAACGCACCTGGGCGGTAGCCCCGCTCAGGTCCGTTTGAGGGTGCGCACCGGCACCCCGGGTTTCCAGACCTCGGCGACCAGGTACGTGTCGTCCTCGACGTGGGTCCGTACGACCTCCGTCAGCTCGGTGCGGAAGAGGTGGAACGGCTCCGGCGGTTCCACCTCTTCGGTGTACCGGGCCTTCTCCGCGGGGTCCACGACCTCCACGGCCCGGCCCGCGATCCGTACGTCCCCGCCGGCCATCTCCGTGCCCGGACCCGGATTCGCCTGGAGGGCGAACCGCGGGTCCCGGCGCAGGTCCTGCGCCTTGTGGGAGTCCGGCATCATGCCGAGCCACAACTCCCCGTGCAGGAAACGCACTTCGAGGCCACTGGTGCGGGGCGACCCGTCCTTGCGGAGGGTCGCCACGACGTGGTGGGTGAAGGCCGTGAACCGTTCCTCGACGGTCTTGGCGAGGTCAGCCTCGGCGGCGACGAAGGCCGCCCAGTTCGATGTCGTCCGCGTCATACGACGATTCTGGCGCCCATACCCGACATCTAGTGTCGCCTTTTCGGCAGGGAGGGCCTCAGCGGGGCCCGGCGCGAGACCCGGCCCGCCGAACGCAGCCTCCGGGCCAGCCTGTCCTTGCGCAGCACCTCCATGCGCAGGAAGAGCGCGAACACCACGGCCATCGTGGCGCTCGCGGCGAGCGAGGCCCGCCAGCCAGCGGGGATCAGCAGCAGTGCCATGAGGGCCGTGCTAGCGGTCATGAAGACGGCCTTGCGGGGCCAGTCGAGGTCGCTGTCCAGGGAGTCGAACTCGATCCGCGTCCTGAGCAGCGCCACCGTCGGCGCCACGTCGGGCAGGGGCTTCAGCGTCCCGGGGCGCATTCCGGGCGCGCGGCCCGCCGCCAGCCTGCTGAGGGCCGCCGTGCCGCGCTCGCGTGCCTCGGGGCGGGGGTCGCGGACCAGCCGGACCTGGAGCGTCTGGCCGAGCCGGCTCGCGTCCTCGTACCGGAAGCCGTACTGCACGGCGATGTAGGTGAGCGAGGCGAGGCGGCGCGGGGATCCGCCGGCGTCGGCCAGGAGGACCGTGTCGCGCGTGGCGATCTGTCTGAGCATGTTCGCGATGAGGCGCTCGTTCTTCTTCATGGGCAGGACAGGGGCAGGCACGCGGACGGCGTGGGTCTGTGTCGGGGTGCGGTCGCGGGGCGCGGTCCGCGCAGCTCGTGGGGAAGGCTGTGCACGGGGGGTCCCTCCAAGGGGCGTCGGATCGGGTGTCCGACGGGTTCGTTGGCTCCGCTCAGGCAGACCGGCGATCTCGTACAACGGTTGTGCACTCTCTTCTTCGACATCTCTGTTCTCCTGTGCTGACCGCCGGTAACTTCCCGCCCGTACACCGTACGGACTCCGTTCCTCAGGGCTGGAGGACATATGCACGGGCCCACGCCGCCCCTGCCCCTTCCCACCGACAGACTGCGGTTCTCGATGCCGCCCACGCACGAGTCGCTCGACGACGAGCGCAGGCACCGCAAGGAACGCCTGGCGGGCGCGTTGCGGCTGTTCGGGCGGCTCGGTTTCGAGGACGGGGTCTCCGGCCACATCACCGCACGCGATCCGGAGTACAGCGACTGCTTCTGGGTCAACCCGTTCGGGATGCCCTTCAAGCATGTCACCGTAGGTGACCTGGTGATGGCCAATGGGGACGGGCAGGTGCTCGAAGGCCGGTATCACGTGAACCAGGCGGCGTTCACCGTGCACGCCCAGGTGCACGCGGCCCGGCCCGATGTCGTCGCGGTCGCCCACTGCCACTCGGTGCACGGACGCGCGCTGGCCGCGCTCGGGGATCTGCTCGACCCGATCACGCAGGAGAGCTGCGCGTTCTACGAGGACCACGCGTTGTACGACGCCTACTCGGGGGTCGCGGTGGACGCCGAGGAGGGGCGGCGGATCGCCTCCGCGCTCGGCACGTTCAAGGCGCTGGTGCTGCGCAACCACGGGCTGCTGACGGTCGGCGACTCGGTGGACGCGGCGGCCTGGTGGTTCCTGTCGATGGAGCGGTCCTGCCAGGTACAGCTCACCGCGTGCGCGGCGGGGCGTCCGGTGCTGATCGACCACAAGCAGGCGGTCGCGACACGGGAGCAGCTCGGCGGGGACCTGGTGGCGTGGATCAACTACCAGCCGCTGTGGCAGGACATCAGCCGCAGCGAGCCGGATCTGCTGTCCTGACACCACTGACCGGCTCACCCGCGGGCAAGCCGGTCGACGGAGTCGGACAGCTCAGGGGAGCCGGGCAGTTCAGCGGAGTCGGGCTGAGGTGTCAGCGGGGAGCCGAGGAGCACTCCTGGGCGAAACGGCGTGCCGTCATCGCCCGGTCGCCGCCCTTGCCGAGCCCGAGCACCGCGGCCTCGACGCGCGCGGTGACCGTCTCGTCGGCCTCCGCGCAGGCGGCCATGTTCGCGCGGAACTTGGTGACGACGTCGGCGTTGGTGAGCGGCCGGGTGTCGTGGCCGCGGTTGACCTGCTCGCGGTGGGTGAGCACCCGTCCGTCGTCCAGTTCGATGCTCAGCACCCCCGAGTAGGCGCCGGGGAACGCGCTCCCGGGATCGTCGGTGACCTCGACCAGGCGGGCCAGGGCGAGGATCTCCTCGCTCTCCCGGGCCTCGGTGCTCAACTCGTCGAGGCCGAAGCGGTCCCGCACGAGCGCGGCGGCCACCGTGAAGGGCAGGCTGAACTTCGCGTCGTACTCGCTGCGGGGCGTGCGCTTGGCGTCCAGCGGCTCGGCGATCACCTTGCCCGGCACGGCATGGATGCCCGCGGTGACCCGGGTGATCCGGGCCGGGTCGGCGCCCTGCCGGCGCAGCAGCAGCGCCGCGTCGATGAACGGATGCGTGAAGTGGCAGGAGGCGTACGGCTTGACCGCCGTGCGGGTCAGTTCCCAGACCTCGCCGAGCCCTTCGGCCACCGCCTCGGGCCGTGCCGGGCGGTCCGCGGTCTGGAGGTGGGTGTTGTAGAGACCGAAGCGGCCCTCGTACACCGCGGGCGGACCACTCCAGCCCACCCGGGCGAAGGACGCGGCCGTCAGCCCGCACATCGCGGCCCAGCCGGGGTGCAGCCGCTTGGTCCACGACCCGTCCTCCAGGAACTCCAGCAGCCCCGCCGCCATGGAGCCGACGATGCCCTGCGCGGTGGCGATGCCCTCCGCGTCGAGCCCGGCGAGCTTGGCGGCCACGGTCGCGGCGCCGAAGGCACCCGCCACCGCCGTGGGATGGAAGCCGCTGTCGTGGAAGTGGCCCGCGCCGCCCAGGCCGACCCGGGCGGCGACCTCGACGCCGAGCACGTAGGCGGCGAGCAGTTCGTCGCCGCCCCGGTCGCCCCGTACGGCGGCAGCCAGCGCGGCGGGCAGGGCGCTCGCGGTGACGTGGGTGACCGCGGCGATGTGGGTGTCGTCGAAGTCGAGCCCGTGCACGAGGACGCCGTTGAGCACGGCGGCGTCGCGCGGTTCGAGCCGCTCCGGGCGCCCCAGTACCGGGGAGTCCCCGTTCCCGGCACCCGTACCGGCATCTGTCCCGGGTGCCGACCCGGACGGTGAGTCCGGGCCCAGTGCCGTCGCGGCGGCCTCGGCGAAGTCCCGGTCGGCCGACACGAAGGCGAGGCCGACGGCGTCGAGGATCAGATGCCGGGCCCGCTCGGCGACCTCCTCGGGGATGGCGTCCAGGGTGAGTCCCGCGGCGAACCGGCCCACGCGCAGCGCGAGACCCGCCTCCGCCCCTTCGGGGGTCTCCGGTGCCCTGTGCTCGTGCTCCGTGGGCTCGTGCGCCGTCATGCGACCACCGCCTTTCCGGCCAGCAGGGACTTGGCCACCACCGTGCGCAGCACGTCGTTGGTGCCCTCGCCGATCGCCATGAGCGGCGCGTCCCGGTAGAGGCGCTCGACCTCGAACTCCGTGGAGTACCCGTAACCGCCGTGGATGCGCATCGAGTCCGTGGCGCAGCGCATCGCCGTCTCGGACGCGAAGATCTTCGCCATGCCCGACTCGGTGTCCATGCGGCGGCCCGCGTCCATCTGGGAGGCCGCCCAGTACGTCAGCAGCCGGGCCGCCTGGAGCTGCGTGGCGATCTCGGCGAGCCGGAGCTGGATGGCCTGGAAGTCGCCGATCGGGTGCCCGAACGCCTGCCGGTCACGGGCGTAGGCCAGCGCCTCGTCGTACGCCCGCTGGGCCACTCCGACCGAGCGCGCGGCGATGTTGATCCGGCCGGTCTCCAGCGAGGACAGCGCCTGCTGCATGCCGCGTCCCTCCACCCCGCCCAGCAGCGCGGAGACCGGCACGCGGACGTCGGTCAGGACGACCTCGCAGGACTCCGGGCCCTTGTAGCCGAGCTTGCCGATGTCCTTGGTGACCTCGAACCCGGGTGAGTCGGTGTCCACGAGCAGCACCGACATGCCCTTGTGCGCGGGGGACGCGGTGGGGTCGGTCTTGACGAGGACGGGCAGCGGGTTGGCGTACCGCGCGTTGGTGATCCACATCTTGGTGCCGTTGACGACGTAGTGGTCGCCGTCCCGCCGTGCGGTGGTGCGGATGCCCTGGAGGTCGGTGCCGGCTCCGGGCTCGGTGAGCGCGAAGCCGGTACGGCGCTCGCCCGTGGCCAGCTCCGGCAGCAGGGCGCGCTTCTGCTCCTCCGTACCGTGCCGGTTGATCATCCAGCAGGACACCGAGTGGCTGCCGAGGATGCCGGCCACGCCCATCCAGCCCCGGGAGATCTCCTCGAAGGTGAGCGCGAAGGAGACGGTGTCGGCGCCGAGGCCGCCGTACTCCTCCGGGATCACGAGGCCGAAGAGGCCCAGCTCCTTCATCGTCCCGACGATCTCGGTCGGATAGCGGCCCGCGGCCTCGTACTCCCGGGCGACGGGGAAGATCTCCCGCTCGACGAAGTCGCGCAGGGTCTGGCGGTACATCTTTTGTTCCGGGGTCAGGTCGAGATCCACGGCGCTCTCCGGGGTGGGTGCGGGTGATGGACGGCTGATGAGGGAGGAGGGGAGGAGGGGAGGAGGGGGCGGAGGGAGGAAAGGGGGAGAGAGGGGGCGAAGGGAGAGGGGGGCGAGGGGCGCGGCCAATCAGACCGCGGTGGGACCGGGCCCGGCGGGTTCGCCGGGGGCCTCGGCCGGAGTCTCGGCCGGCGCCTCCGCCTCGGCCGGGGTGTCCCCGAACGCGCCGCGCGCGCGGGCCTCCGCGATGCGGGTGTCGTCGTACCCGAGGCCGTGCAGCACGGACTCGGTGTGCTCGCCGTACAGTGGGGCCCTGCGATGCTCGTCGGCGGAGAGCGGCGTACCGACCCGTACCGGCGAGGCGACCGACGACATCCGCCCGTAGCGCGGGTGATCGGTCCGTACCACCATGCCGCGGGCGAGGGTGTGCGGGTCGGTGAGCGCCTCGTGCACGTCGTTGATCGGGGCGCACGGGACGGCGGCGGCCTCCATCGGCTCCAGCCACTCGGCCACGGTCCGCGTCAGCAGCACCTCCTCCAGCAGCGGTATCAGCTCGTCCTTGTGGATCCCGCGCTCGGTGAAGGTGGTGAAGCGCGGGTCGGAGGCCAGTTCAGGGCGCCCGATGACCTCGGTGAGCCGCTGCCAGAACTTCTCCTTGGCGCAGCCGACGACCAGCCAGCCGTCCTTCGCCTCGAACGCCTGGAACGGCACCAGCGAGGGGTGCGCCGAGTGCGCGGTGCGCTGCGGCTCCCAGCCCTCGTTCATCTGCCAGGTGCCGACGTAGGTGAGCATGCCGATCGCGGTGTCGTACAGGCTCAGGTCGCAGTCCATGCCGAGGCCGTCGCGGCGCGCCGCGTGGACGCCGGCGGTGAGGGCCATGGCCGCGACCAGGCCACCGCTGTAGTCGACCAGCGACAGACCGGACTTCTGCGGTGGGCCGCCCGGCTCCCCGGTGACCGACATCCAGCCGGCCAGCGCCTGCAGTACGTAGTCGTAGCCGGGCTGTTTGCTGCGCGGCCCCTCCATGCCGAAGCCGGTGAGGGAGCAGCAGACGATGGCGGGGTTGATCGAAGCCAGGTCCTGGTAGCGGATGCCCAGCTTGGCGGGGACGTCGCCGCGCAGGTTGGAGTAGACGGCGTCGGCGGAGCGCACCAGGTCCTCGAAGACCTCGCGTCCCGCGGGGCTGCGGATGTCGAGTACGACGGAGGACTTGTTCCGGTTGAAGGACTCGAAGAAGAGCGAGTCCTGGCCCTCGTTGAAGGGTGGCACGTACCGCCCGATGTCGCCGTCCGAGCGCGGGTCCTCGATCTTGATGATCTCGGCGCCCAGGGCTGCCAGATGCAGCGAGCCGAAGGGACCGGCGCCGTACTGCTCCAGCGAGACGACCCGGACGTCCTCCAGCGGCTTCACTCTCCGCTCCCCGCGGAGTCCGCGGCTACGGGGTCCGCCGGTACGGGCAGTGGTTTCCGGGCCGCGGGGAAGCGGGACTCGGCGCCGGCCGCGCCCTGCTTGTGGACGAAGAACGAGCGCTTGAAGCTGAGCACCTCCTCACCGTCCTGGTTCAGCATCCGCGAGTGCACGGTGACGATGCCGGCCGTGGGGCGGGAGCCGGACTCGCGCTTGGACAGCACGACGGACTCCGTCCACAGGGTGTCCCCGGCGAACACGGGGTGGGCGAACTTCACGTCGTCCAGACCGAGGTTGGCGAAGGCGTTCTGGGTGACGTCGATGACGCTCTGGCCGACCGCGATGGCCAGCGTGAGCGTGGACACCACGAGGGGCCTGCCGAACTCCGAACCGGCGCCGACCTGTTCGTTGAAGTGCGCCTGGTTGGTGTTCATGGTCAGCAGCGTGAACCAGGTGTTGTCGGTCTCGTTCACGGTGCGCCCCAGCGGGTGCTGGTAGACGTCCCCGACGGTGAAGTCCTCGTAGTACCGGCCCTGCCATCCGGGCTTGATGCTCATGTGCCAGCTCCTTCTCGACCTCCACCCCGAGGGGGCAGCGCCTCCGGCTCACAGCGGGGGAGGTGTGTCGCCGACGTTAAATGTCAAACATTTAGTCCGTCAAGGGCAGAGGTATCCGAGGAGGATCCACGGTGCGTCCGCCGCCGGTCCGTTCGGCCGTACGGGTGTCGGGCCCGGTAGCGTGACCGGCATGCAGTCAAGTGGACGCCCCCAGCTCGGTTATGAACGCGTCGCCGAGATCCTGCGCAACATGATCCTCAGCGGCGAGATGCTGCCCGGTGAGCGGCTGCCGTCCGAGGGTGAGCTGACCACCCGGATGGAGATCAGCCGCGGCACGCTCAGGGAGGCGCTGCGGGTGCTCTCCTCCCAGAAACTGCTGATCACGACCCGTGGCGTGAACGGCGGGACCTTCGTCGCCGAACCCTCCTTCGAGGACGTCTCCGAGTACCTGAGCGCCTCGCTCGGGCTGCTCAGCCGCGGCCGGGTCTCGGTGTCGCAGCTCCTGGAGGTGCGCGCCATGCTGGAAGTGCCGGCCGCCGGGCTAGCCGCCCGCCGCCGCAACGAGGCCGACCTGGAGCGACTGGCCTCCTCGATCGTGCTGGTGGGCAGCCAGGACGCCCCCGAGGGGGCCCGCTGGAGCGCCAACAGCAACTTCCATGTGCTGCTGCTGCGGGCCGCCGGCAACCCGCTCCTCGACATGATCACGCAGCCGGTCTTCACGGTGCTGCGCGAGCGCTTCCTGCGGGAACGCGCGGACGCGTCCTTCTGGCGCACCGTCGCCGACGAGCACGCGGAGATCTTCGAGCACGTGCGGGCCGGCCGCGCCGACGCGGCGAGCCGCGCGATGCGGCTGCACCTCGCCGCGCTGCGCGAGACGTACACGCGCATCGACGTCACACAGGTCGAGGCGCCGGTCGAGGCACGGGCCGAAGCGCAGGCCGAGGCGCGGGCCGACTCCACGCGCGGCGAGGACGACTAGGCGGTCTCGGCGGGACCCGGGGCGCGCATCCTCGCAATTAAATGTTGCAGGGGTATTGCGTACGAAAATGTAAGACGTTTACTGTTCCCGGCAGTCGTGACCCGCGACATCGAGCTCAACGTGTTCGCGGGATGCAAGCCGTACGCCGCCGGCGCCAGGGCCCCACCCCCCGCCCTCCCTCCGGTCCCGCGACGCGCCGCGCGGAGGTGAGCCGTCCGGTTCTCCCGCCGCCACGAGCCCGCCAACGACAGTGCGAGGCAGACACCATGACAACGACAACCAACGGTGAGGCCCGGCCCCCAGCCGCACACACGCCCTCGGCCACCGCCCGGCTGGACCGCATCCCCGTGGCGACCAGGTCCCACCGCAGATGGGCCGTGCTGCTCGGCTTCCTCTTCAGCTTCGACCTGATCGACCTGAACACCTTCGCCTACGTCGCTCCCCGGCTCCGCGAGCAGTGGGACCTCTCGCTCGACACGGTCGGCTACGTCACCTCCATCGGCTTCGCCGGCATGTTCATCGGCGCCCTGCTGGGCGGCCGGCTCGCCGACCGCTTCGGCCGCCGCCGCGTGCTGCTCGGCGCCGTCGTCTTCTACTCCGTCTTCTCCCTGCTGTCCGCCCTCTCGTTCAACGTCTGGCAGCTGGGCGCCGCCCGCTTCCTCACCGGGATCGGCCTCCAGGCGATGACCGGAGTGCTGCTGGTGTGGGTCAGCGAGATGTACCCGCGGGCGCTGCGCGGCCGGTACCAGTCGTGGATCCTCGTCCTCGGCTTCACCGGCGTACCCGTCGCCGCGTGGGTCTCCCGGTTGGTCATCCCGATCAGCACGGAGAGCTGGCGGTGGGTCTTCGTCGTCGGCGCGCTGGGGATCTTCGGCGTGCTCGTCGCCGCCCGCATCCTCCCCGAGTCCGTCCGCTGGCACGTCGCACACGGCCGGGAGAAGGAGGCGCTCGCCCTCGTCGCCCGCCTGGAGGCCGAGGCCGTCGCACAGACCGGCGCCGAGCTGCCCCCGCCGCAGGAGACCCCGCAGCCGCCCCGCGCCCGCCTGGCCGACCTGCTCACCGGCCGCAACCGGCGCAGGCTGATCGCCACGTCACTCGTCTCCGTGTTCCTCATCCTGTGCTTCTACGGCTTCAACTCCTGGCTCCCCACCCTCCTCGTGGAGAACGGCTACACCCAGTCCGAGAGCCTCACCGTCACGTCGTGGCTCGCGGCGGCCGCCGTACCCGGCGCGCTCCTCGCGATCCCCTTCATCGACCGCTGGGACCGGCGCCTGATGCTCCTGGGCATCGAGTCCTGCGTGGCCGTGCTCCTGCTGGCGTTCGGCGTCGTCGACGGCGGCGCCGCGCTGATCGTCTGCGGGTTCCTCGCCACGATGCTGCTCCAGTGCGGCGTGGCCGTGCAGTACACGTACATCCCCGAGGTCTTCCCCACCCCGTTGCGCGGACTGGGCGCGGGTGTCGCCACCGGGTTCGGCCGGCTCGCGGGCGTGATCGGCGGTGTCAGCGTCGGCTGGATCTACCGCACGTTCGGGTTCACCTCCGTCTTCGTCTACCTGGCCGTGATGGCGCTGCTGATGGGCCTGGTACTCGTCGTCCTCGGGGAGCGGACGACCAATGTGGCGCTCGACGCCATCGGCGCGGACGAGAAGACAGACACACGCAAGAGGAGCACGACATGACGGACGCCCTGCCCGTGGGGACCGCACGCAGCGTCCTGTTCGTGCCCGGCTCCCGCCCCGACCGGTACGCCAAGGCCACCGCCGTCGGCGCCGACCTGGTCGTCGTCGACCTGGAGGACGCCGTCGGTCCGGGCGACAAGGCGACGGCCCGCGCGTCCGCGTTCGGCTGGCCGGGCCTGCCAGGTGTCGCCGTACGGATCAACGCCGTCGGCACCGACTGGTACGAGGCGGACCTCGCCGCGGTCCTGGCCGCCCACGCGGACGGAGCCGGACCCGCCGCCGTCCTGCTGCCCAAGGCCGACGCGGACACGACCGCCACCGCCGCGGGCGCGCTGCCCGCGGGCACCGCCCTGCTCCCGCTGGTCGAATCGGCCCGAGGGGTGCGCGACGTGGACCGGATCGCCGCGTGCGAGGGCGTCGTGCGGCTCGTCTTCGGCAGCGTCGACTACGCCCACGACATCGCGGCCACCCCGCGTCCGCCCGCCGAGGACGAACTGCTGTACGCGCGCAGCGCCCTGGTCAACGCCTCCAGGGCCGCCGGGCTCGCCGCCCCGGTCGACGGGGTGACCCTCGCCCTGGACGACGCGGAACTCACCGAGCGCGAGACGCGGCGCGGCCGTGACCTGGGCTTCGGCGGCAAACTCTGCCTGCACCCGCGCCAGCTCCCCGGCGTGCACCGCGCGTTCCTGCCCACCGAGGCCGAGATCGCCTGGGCCCGCCGCGCCACGGAGGCGGTCCGGCGGTCGGACGGCGGCGCGGTCCGGCTCGACGGCGAGATCATGGACAAGCCCCGCCTGCAGCAGGCGATGCGCATCCTGGCCGGCTGAGCGGGACCTAGAAGTCGCGGAGCACGGCCGCCTTCGTCATCGCGAACTCCTCGTCGGTGAGCACGCCGTCGCGGTGCAGTTCGCCCAGCTCCCGCAGCCGACGCAGGAGTACGTCGTGGATGTCCTGCGGGCTCACTTGGACCACTTGGACCACTTGGCCCGCCTGGGCTGTCTGCGGCGGCTCGGACGCCCGGGACCGCGGCGGTACGGGGTCCGCGTCCCCGGGTCCGTACAGGGCGCGCGGCCGCTCCCTCCGTACCAGCTCGGTGCTCCGGGCGGACGGATGCGGGAGGCGGGCCATGACCGCGGTGGCGACGAGGGCCGTGAGCAGGTCGCGCCGCGCGCTGCCCCACAGGTCGAGCGCGAACGGGTCCTTCTCCGGCGGCAGTTTGGAGAACACCGAGTCCTGGGTCACGAACCGCAGGAAGCCGTCCTCGTAACCGGAGTTGGGCAGCCACTCCACCTGCACGAGATCCGGCAGGCCGATGATGCGTGGGCCCGTCGCGCGCTTCACCCGGTCCGAGGTGTCGCTCCAGTCGATACGGATCCTGGCCCCGTCGAAGGAGACCGTGCCGTCGCTGGAGCGGACCGAGACGGGCACGGGCGGCCCCGGCAGGAGGTACGCCCCGGCCGGTTCCTTGGGGATCTGCTCGATGAGCAGCGCGTGGCGGATCTCCTCGGCGACGTACTCCGCGACACCCGAGCGGTCGATGTCCACCGACAGCCGGTACGGGTCCGCCGTGTCGGGCAGCCTGCCCCCGGTCGCCTGGAGCAGCGGGTCGGCGCCCTCGCGCAGGCGCAGGCGCAGTCGGCCGCGCTTGCGTTCGGGTTCGTAGACGACGCCCGCGACCGCTTCGAGGGGCACGGTGATCTCTCCGTACGTCTGCCGGAACAGCGGCACGGAACGGTGCAGTCCCGGGGTGATCCGGACCGTGCTGCCGTCGAAGGCCCAGGTTCCGTCGCGCTGGATGATCTCGGCCATAACGAAATTCTCGCAGCCGGGTCAACACAGGGGTGGCTGGTTCACCCTCGCTGACCAGACCTGGCGAAACCGGGGGCTGTGGGGTACGGCACAATGCGCTGGCGTCACAAGGCAGATGTGCGGCTGCGCAGATGTGCGGTGGGCGGGTGTACGGCCGATGGATATTCGACGGAGCAGTGCGGAAGGCGGCAACGGGCGTGGCGGTGCAGGAGGCTGGACAGGGCGCGGGGCGTGACGCCGGCCAGGGTGCCGGTCGGGGTACCGGCCGGAGCGGGCACGAGGGCGGCTGCACCTGCGGGAACTGTCCGCACGGGGCACGCGAGGGCCATCGGCGTGCCGTCGCCGCGTTCCTCTCCAAGCGGGACGAACTGGCCTCGGGGCACGGACTGCCGGCCGCGGTCGCGCACTCGGCGGGGGCCTCGCGGCAGTGGGTGTCGGACGCGCTGACGCAGTCCGCGGACCTCGTCGCCGAGCGCGGCCGGGCCGAGGGGGAGGTCTGGCTCGGTCTCGTATGGCGGCGCACCGTCATGACCGTGTGGGGTCTTGTCGTGATTCTGCTGCTGGTGCAGACCTTCACCGCGATCGGGGCGGGCTGGACGTCCGCGCGCACCGCGGGACTGCTCGCGGCGGTCGTCGTGGCCGGGCTGCTGACCGTGGCCTCCTGGTTCCACCGGGCGCGGGGCGGGGTGCTGGCGCCGGTCATCGGCGAGGACAACCGGCTGTCCACCTCCCGTGTGGTGGCGGGCGCGTGGGTGCTGTTCGTCGTCTACGCGGTCCTGGTGCTGGCGGGCCGCCTCGCCGGCGCGTCCTCGCACGCCGAGCGGGACTCCCTCATCGCGGGCCTGGAACTCGCCCGTGGCGCGGGCATCGTGACCGTCCTCGCCGTGGTGTGCGCGATCGCCGTCCTGGTGCGGCGGGTGGTGGGGCTGCGGGTCCTCGGGCAGCGGCTGCAGAAGGTACGGGCCGACCGGCCCCGGGCCGCCGACCTGATGACCGACGACTCGGGCCGCGGGAACTTCGCGGACACGCAGTACGCGGTCCTCGGTGCCGTCGCCCTGGTGTTCGCGGCGGTACGACTGGCCCGGCGGCCCGAGCAGCTGCCGGATCTGCCGTGGGGGCTCGCGGTGGTGGTGCTGGTGTCGGCCGCCACGTATGTCGCCGCGAAGTACGCCGAGGGCGGGCGGCCGGTCATCCTCTCGGTCGTACGGGCACGCGAGGCCGGGGACCTGGACGCGCCGATCCGGACCGGGGACGACATCGAGATCCGGGGGGCCGGTTTCGTGCCGCCCGGGGCGCAGAGTGCGAACCGCCTTTCTCGGATGGTGGTGCGGATCGGCGCCGTGCATGTGCACGTGCCGCTGGTCCCGGTGCCCGGGGGCTTCAGCAACCCGTCGGACGCGGTCCTCACCGTGCCGGTGCCCGCGGACGTGGAACCGGGGCGCGTGGAGGTCCAGGTCGTCACCGCGGCGGGCGTGGAGACGAACCGGGTGGAGATCGACGTGACGGACTGACGGGCCTCCGGGCTGACGGGCTGTGGGGGCTGAGGGGGCTGAGGGCTCGACGGGCTGATGGCCCGTGGGCGCCTTCGGGACCTTGGGGGATCAAAGGGGATGTTCCGGTGGACGTGGTGAAAATTTGTGCGCCCGCTCCTGAGCGGGATCTCGCCGTCGTACGTATTGTCTTGTTGAGGGGTGAACCGTTCGGCGGTTGAGAGGCGGCGTAGGGCTGATGGCTCACGGCATGCGGATGGACACGCACTCCGGATACCTGGACGACGGCGGCGGTGGCGGCGACTGGCGGGACACCGCCATGAGGTACGCGTTGCTTCCGTTGCGGGTCTTCCTCGGCGTCACCTTCATCTATGCGGGGATCGACAAACTCACCGACAGCGCGTTCATGTCCGACTCCGGCGCGGGCTCGATCGGCGACATGATGCGCGCGGTCCGTGACTCGTCGGCCATTCCGGCCCTCCTCGACCTGGGCCTCAAGAGCCCCGTCGGCTTCGGGTACGCCATCGCGCTGGGCGAGCTGGCGGTGGGGATCGGCACCCTGATCGGCCTGCTGGCCCGCCTCGCCGCGGTCGGCGGGGCACTGATCTCCCTCAGTCTCTGGCTGACGATGAGCTGGGCCTCGGACCCGTACTACTACGGCAATGACCTCCCTTACTTGATGGCCTGGCTGCCTCTCGTACTCGCCGGGGCGGGCGTGTTCTCCCTCGACGCCAAACTCCGCGCCCGCCGCAGGCGCCGAGTGGGCGCCTACTAGTCAGGCCTGGCCGGGCTGGGACGTGGGCTCGGGCTGAGACCTGGGCTGGGACGGGGTGGGCCGCGACCCGGGGTTGGCTGAAGGGTCCGGCTGGGTCCCGTCCCATCCCGCTCACCGGGCCCGGTCCGGCTCAGCCCGCCGGCCGTGTGGACGGCTCGCGTCGCCGTCGCCGGCGTATTCCGTGGGCCAGGCTGCCCGCCACGGCCGCCAGGCACAGACCTCCGACGACGATCGGGATCACCGCGAACCACGGGGTGTCCCAGAGGCCGCCCGCGTCGCCGGCGTAGACGACACCCGCCAGGGTGAGGAAGAAGCCCGCGATCAGCCTTCCGGGCTGGAACTCATGACGTGGCACGGGCCACCTCCGCCTGTCCGAGGCCGACTTCGAGCGTGAGGTCGAACGTGCCGCCGTCCTTGCTCCCGTCCGCCGGTGTGAGGGTCACGTTCTTGTGCTTGTCCGGGGCCACGTCCACGTCCTGCTGGTCGTCACCCGGCAACTGGATGTCGCCGATGCCCACTTCGACGCTCAGCCGCACCGTCGCGTCCTTCGGGACGACGACCTTGAGCTGCCCCAGGCCCACCTCGGCGTTCGTCGTCACGGTCTGGCCCTTCTTGAGGTCTATCCGGCTGAGGTCGAGCTTGCCGACCCCCGTGCCCAGGTCGTACCGCTCCTGTACGGCGGCCGCCGTGGCCGGTGTCCAGCCGGTGCGCTCCCAGTGGGTGGTGATGTCGTTCGGCAGAGCCGCCGAGCACGCCAGCAGTCCCGCCGTGACGATCGCGAGGAAGACCGACCCCGCTCCCGTGCGCCCGAGGAACGCGCTGACCGCGATCCCCAGGCCGAGCACGGCCAGCGCGCAGGCCAGACCGGTCTGCAGGCTGGTGCCGAGCGTCTTCTCCTCCCAGGTCAGACCCGTACCGAGCACGCCGGCGACGAGGGCGAGCAGGAACACCGGGCCGCCGATGCGGCGGGGGCCGCGAGGCTTGGTGTCCCGCGTCGGTATGCCCCGGCCGGGGCCGCCGCCGTGCGTGATGGTGATCGCCGCCGCGATGTCCCGGTCCAGGGTGCTCCTGGGGCCCCACAGATAGCCCGTGCCGCCCTCGTACGTCCCGTCTTTGACGATGGGCTCCCGCCACCAGGAGGGGAAGGAGGCGGGAACGGGCGGCGCCTGTGCCTCCGGCGGGGCGTCGGCGACGGCCTGCGCGGCGATGGGACCGCCCCTGCTGGAACGGGGCCGCGCGGTGGGAGAGGGATCGGGGGTGTCGACAGCGCGCTGCCGTGACCAGTAGCCGGCGCCGGCGAGGAGCAGCGCGAGCGTCGCCGCGAAGGTCAGCACGTCGCTGTTGCTCAGCATGGAGAGGAAGACACCGCAGCCGACCAGGGCGAACAGCACCGCGGTCATCGCGTGGCCGTCCACGCGGCCGGTGAGGAGCTTGCGCACCTCGTTCTCCTCTTCGTCCTCGTACGCGACGAAGAGCCAGACGAAGCCGTAGAAGATGAGGCCGATACCGCCGGTCGCGGAGAGCACCGCGAGCACGATCCGGAAGATCACCGGGTCCATGTCGCACTGCCGCCCGAGTCCCGCGCACACTCCGCCCAGCATCTTGTGCCGGCGGTCGCGCCGGAACCTGCGTGGGAGCTCCGGCGCGGGGGACTCGCCCGCGGGGGGTGGGGCGTCGGTCGCGGGGGCGGAGTCCTGTGGCTCGGCGGCCGGGCTCCTTCCCAGGCCGGGCCCCGGCCCGCCCGCGCCCCGTCCCGGGCTCGCGCCCAGGCCGGGGCCCGGTCCGGGGGCTGGGGCGGGTCCCGGGCCCGTTGCGGCGTGCTGCTGATCGCTCATGCGTCCATGGTGACGGCCGCGGGGGGTTGGCGGCAGTCGGGATGACCCTGGCCGAACCCTGAAATCCGGTCCAGGGTCGACCCTCATACCGCTCCCATACCGCTCCCATACCGTTCCCATGCCGCTCCCGTCGCGCCTCCGTCCCGGTCTCGTGCCGGGGGCTCCAGCTGGTTTGTCGGGTGGGGGTCGGGTGTGGCTGGGTGCGCAGTTCCCCGCGCCCCTGAGGGGGTGGGTGGTTGCGGTCGGTTTGTCGGCCCGGGTCGGGTGTGGCTGGGCGCGCCGTTCCCCGCGCCCCTGGGAGGGCGGGGGATTCGGTTGGTTTGCTGGGTGCGGGTTGGTCGTGGCTGAGCGCGCAGTTCCTCGCGTCCCTGAGGGGGTGGGTGGTTGCGGTCGGTTTGTCGGGCCGGGTTGGTCGTGGCTGAGCGCGCCGTTCCCCGCGCCCCTGGGGTGGGTGGGGTTGGGAGATCAGGGGAGTCTTGGGGGTTGACCCTGATGCCTGGCGGGGGTGGGCGTGTGAATATCGATGGCATGCCGGAAGCCGCAGCTCTGACCGTCGAGGACCCGCGGCCTCCGCGCAAGCTCTACCGCAGCAGCGACGGACGCTGGCTCGGTGGCGTTGCGCGGGGGCTCGCAGGGCATCTCGGGCTGCCCGTGATCTGGGTGCGGCTGGTCTTCGTGGGCCTGTTCATGGCGGACGGACTGGGGGCGTTGCTGTACGCGGCGTTCTGGTTCTTCGTCCCGCTCGGTGTCGGTGGCGTGGACGCCGAGAGGCCCCCCGCCCTCGCCACCGAGACCGCCCCCGACGGCCGCCGCAGACTGGTGGCCCGCAAGCCCGACAAGGGCCAGATCGTCGCGCTGCTCGCAATGGTCGTGGTCGCCCTGGTCTTCGTGGGGAACGTGGATCTGAGCGGGGGCGCCAAGGCCTACCTCTGGCCCACCGTCCTCGTCGGCGCCGGCGTCGCCCTGGTCTGGCGCCAGGCGGACAACGCGCGCCGGGCCCGCTGGATGGAGGTCGGCCGCCGCAAACGCACGATCTCGCTGCTCCGCTCCGCCGCCGGGGTCCTGCTCGTCGCCGCGGGAGTCTCCGGGATATTCGTGCTCCAGGGCTCCGCCGCCCACCTCGGTTCGGTCCTGCAGGCCGCGCTCGCCGTCCTCGTCGGGATAGCGCTGCTGGCCGGTCCGTACCTCGTGCGCATGACCCAGGACCTCTCCGAGGAGCGCCTGATGCGCATCCGCGCCCAGGAGCGGGCCGAAGTCGCCGCCCACGTCCACGACTCGGTGCTGCACACCCTCACCCTGATACAGCGCAACGCGGAGAACGCGAGCGAGGTCCGGCGCCTGGCCCGCGCCCAGGAGCGCGACCTGCGCAACTGGCTCTACAAACCGGAAGGCACCGGCAAGGACGAGGCGGAGGAACCCGACACCCTCGCCGAGGCCGTCAAGCGCAGCGCGGCGGAGGTCGAGGACAAGCACGGCGTGCCCATCGAGGTCGTGGTCGTCGGTGACTGCCCGCTCGACGACAGGACCGGCGCCCAGATGCAGGCCGCGAGGGAAGCCATGGTGAACGCGGCCAAGTACGGTGGCGAGGGCGGTGCGGTGCAGGTCTTCGCCGAGGTCGAGGGAAGGACCGTCTTCGTGTCGGTCCGGGACCGCGGTCCCGGGTTCGACCTGGACTCGATACCCGCCGACCGCATGGGTGTCAGAGAATCGATCATCGGTCGCATGGAGCGCAACGGCGGTACGGCCCGGCTGCGCGCGGTGCCGGACGGCGGCACCGAGGTCGAGCTGGAGATGGAGAGGGCGGAGACATGAGCGACGCGAACGAACCGACCGGAGCGGCCGAGCCGGACACCGGCACGACCGGTGTCGGTGCGACCGGCGCTGCCCAGGCGGATTCCGCGCCCGGACGGCGGGTGCGCGTGGTGCTCGTCGACGACCACCGCATGTTCCGTACCGGAGTCCAGGCGGAGATCGGGCAGACCGAGCTGACGGGTGTCGAGGTGGTCGGCGAGGCCGCGGACGTCGACCAGGCGGTCACCGTCATCACGGCGACCCGCCCCGAGGTCGTCCTGCTCGACGTGCACCTTCCCGGCGGCGGAGGCGTCGAAGTGCTGCGCCGCTGCGCGCCGTTGATGAGCGACGCCGAGCAGCCGGTCCGGTTCCTCGCGCTGTCCGTGTCCGACGCCGCGGAGGACGTCATCGGTGTGATCCGGGGCGGCGCCCGCGGTTACGTGACGAAGACGATCACCGGCACCGACCTGGTCGACTCGGTCTTCCGCGTCCAGGACGGCGACGCCGTCTTCTCGCCCCGCCTGGCCGGCTTCGTCCTCGACGCCTTCGCCTCCACCGACGCCCCGCCCGTCGACGAGGACCTGGACCGCCTGACCCAGCGCGAGCGCGAGGTCCTGCGTCTGATCGCCCGCGGCTATGCGTACAAGGAGATCGCCAAGCAGCTCTTCATCTCCGTCAAGACGGTCGAGTCCCACGTGTCGGCGGTCCTGCGCAAACTCCAACTGTCGAACCGCCACGAGCTGACCCGCTGGGCGACGGCACGACGGCTGGTGTGATCCCGGGGGCATGCGTGGGCCCGAACCGGACCGTCTTGCCGATGCCGCCCTCCCGGGGTGCCGCGCCCCGGTTGTCCGCCGGCGCGGTCACCAGCGGGGGCTCCGGGGCGCGGAGCCAGTGGAATGTAGTCCTGCGGTGGGATCGTCGCGTGACGGCGCGCAGGCGCCCGACCACCGCTGGGTCGGGCACCCGGCCAGGTCGGTCCGTTCAGTCCGCGAGCACCTTCCGCAGTGCCTCGGCGAATTCCTCCGTCACCTCCAGGAATCCCGCGTGCCCGCCGGGGAATTCGGCCGGTCGTGAGCCGAGCCGCTCGGTCAGCGCCGTGGCGATGCGGTCGGTGAGCAGTCCGCCCGACGTCCTGCCGACGCCTATGACCACTCGGGCGGGTCCGGACTTCAGCGCGTCGAGGTCGGGCGCGTACGCGGTGGTGCCGCGCAGTTCGTGAGCGAGGTATCGGGCGCTGTCCGCCAGGTCCTGGGCGGAGGGCTCCTGCGGCGGCGGTGCGGGGGCGTCGTCGTCCTCTCCTTCCCTCTGCATACCGGAGACGGCGTGGAACTTGACGAACGCCGCCTCAAGTCCCTGCTGGTGGAAGACCTCGATGACGTCGTCCACGTCCGCGTTCCGGTCCACCGCGTCCGGCAGCACGTTCAGCACGGTCGGCTCGTGCGCGACGAGTGTCCGCACTCGTGCCGGGTGATGCGTGACCAGCGCGAATCCGGTCACACCACCACCGCTGCTGCCGAACACGTCGGCCTGGTCGACACCGAGGTCGTCCAGGATCGCAACGATGTCGTCGGCACGCAGCTCGGGGGTGGAGTCCTGCTCAGGGTCGTCCAGCGTGCTCCGGGAGATGCCCCGGGGGTCGTGCGTGACGACGGTGTAGTGGGCGGCGAGCGCGTCAGCCAGCGGCGAGAAGTGGACAGCGGTCGTCGGCGCGCCCGTGATCACCAGGAAGGGACCGGAGCCCCGTACCTCGTAATAGAGGTGCGCGCCTAAGGTGTCGAGTGTGTGGGTCGTGACCATGTCGGAACCGTCCTTGGATGAGAATCTGAGAACTTGCGATGACCGGTCATGGCCTGCGGTGACGTGAGTGAACTCCGCTGCCCGGTGGGACACATCGCTCGTGGCGTTCATCATCACCTGGCACCGGGACCGCTGGTGGGTGATCGACGGGTTTCGTGCCGATCCACGCGGGCGAGGCGGCGGCCTCGATCCCAGCCGTGATCAACGAGACCTGCGCAGTGCCGGGGCTCAGCTGCTCCAGCCGCCGCCGACCGCCCGGCTCGCCAGGAACGAGTCCCGCAGCGACTTGCGCAGGCCGGGGACGATTCCGTCGAACCGCGCTGCGAGTGTCCTCAACTGCTCCTTGTGCGTACGGCGGTCCGTGCGGCTCCACACGCAGGTCACCTCCAGCTCGACCGTGAACACGGCCATGGCCAGCTCCTCCAGCGGGATCGACGCTGGGTCGGTTCTGTCGAGCACGGTGCCGCGTACCCGTTCCTGGAGGGCGTGCACCGCCTGTGGGTCGGTGACGGTGTAGCTGTCGGCCGGGATGAGGCCCAGTTTCCTGCCGCGGGTGACGGTGATCTCCCCGGCGGCGACGAGCTGGTCGCGGACAGGAGTCTCCGCGAGGTGGCCCTTGTTGTGGATGTAGTTGAGCCAGGCCTTCGGCTTGTTGTCGGGCAGGTCGCTCCACACCCCGGCGGCGAAGGGGTCGTCCGGCGCCTTCCCCGGCTTCCGGATCACCTTTCCTCCCGTGGCGTCGAGGAGTCCGTCCCGAGCCAGCTCGGTCATGGCTCCGGCACGCAGCAACTGGCCGCGGCCCTGCAGGTTGTCGAGCTGGAACTTCCCCTTGTCCACGGTGTAGCAGAGCAGGTAGAGGTGCTGCGGCAGTGTCTGGATCATGTCGTCTCCCCTTGATGCCGATGCCGATGCCGATGCCGATGCCGGAGCTGGCTGATGGCTCGGTTCTTTCTCATGCCCCGCTCATGCCTGGTGGGTCTCGAATCCCAGGTGTTCGGCCAGGAAGCGTTCGGCCGCGGTGTAGAGGACGATCACGTTCTCCGGGTTCTCGATGGCGTGGCCCTCGTCCTCCATGACGATGTACTCGACGGAGACGTCCCGTGCGCGGAGGGCCTCGACGAGCCGGTCGGACTCGGCGAGGACGACGCGGGCGTCGTTGGCGCCGTGCACCACCATCAGCGGCGTACGGATCCGGTCGACGCGGCTGATCGGGGAGCGGGCCAGCATGTCGGCCTCCTGCTCCGGGTCTGCGGGATCGCCGACGTACGTGAACCAGTTGTAGGCGAGCATCGGTTTGACGAAGTCGGGCTGACGGCGCATGAAGTTGGCCAGGTCCGAGATCCCGACGACGTCGACCGCGGCGGCGAAGACGTCCGGCGTGAAGGTGATACCGACCAGTGACGCGTAGCCGCCGTAGGAACCGCCCATGATCGCCACGCGGTCCGGGTCCGCGTACCCCTGGTCCACCGCCCAGCGCACGGCGTCGATGAGGTCGTCGTGCATCTTGCCCGCGAACTCTCCGATTCCGGCCCTGGTGAAGGCCTTGCCGTAGCCGGTGGAGCCGCGGAAGTCGACCTGGAGCACCGCGCAGCCGCGGTTGGCGAAGAGCTGGGCGGCCGGGTGGTAACCCCAGCTGTCCCGGGTCCAGGGACCGCCGTGGACGAACAGGACCAGCGGCAGCCCGGACGGCTCGGCACCGACCGGCAGTGTCAGGTGCAGGGGCAGGGTCAGGCCGTCGCGGGAGGTGATCGACACCGGCCGCATCGGGGCCAGCGACTCGGGGTCGAGGTGCGGCTTGGCCCGGTGGAGCAGGCGGCTCTCGCCGGTGGTGTGGTCGTAGAGGAAGGTGACGCCGGGGTCGCGGTCGTGGGTGAAGCTCGCGATCCACCGCTGTTCGCTCTCGTCGGAGGACAGTCCGGAGAGATCACCCTCGGACAGCTCCTCCAGGTTCTTCAGCACGGCGGCGAAGTGCGGGTCGAGGGCGTGGACGACCTGCCGCTCGCCGAGGTAGCGGACCGCGAGCAGTTCGCCCGTGCGGCGGCTGCGGATCAGGGGGCTGGGCAGGGCGGGGAAGACCCGTGCGCGGGTGTCCAGGTCGTACCGGGGGTGGGAGTCGACCTCGTGCTCCTCGCCGGTGGCCAGGTCGAGGCGGGCCAGGCGGAGGCGGTCGCTCCCGCGGTGCGAGCCCAGCCAGATCCCGGTGCCGTCCGGTGTGACCTCCAGGGGGTAGACACCCAGCGGGGCGTCACCCCCGTCGAACCGCGCCACGGGGTCCGGCGCACCCGTCGCCCCGTCCCACCGGGACAGCTGGACGTCACCGTCGGCCGTCGTGCCCAGCGCGAACAGTTCGCGCTCGCTGTGGAGCCAGCCTTCGACGCCGTTGCCGGGGTTCTGGG
Organism: Streptomyces sp. CWNU-52B; assembly: GCF_047444975.1. Classification (NCBI taxonomy): domain Bacteria; kingdom Bacillati; phylum Actinomycetota; class Actinomycetes; order Kitasatosporales; family Streptomycetaceae; genus Streptomyces; species Streptomyces sp. CWNU-52B. The sequence continues at coordinate 278,137 of NZ_JBLFJV010000019.1, forward strand.
CGAGGGTCACGAGGTCGCCGGTGGCGATGTCGAGTTCGACCAGGTCGAACTGGGCCCGGTCGCGCAGGTTCAGGTGGGTGACGACCTTGCCGGGCCGGCTCGCGGGCAGGTCCAGGCCCATGATCCGTACACCGGGGTACGGCGTGAGGTTCACCGCGGGGGCGTCCGGGGCCCGGAGGTCGACGCGGTACAGGTGCAGGTTCTCGTCGCCGCCCTGGTCGCGGGTGTAGAGCAGCCAGCGTGGGTCGCGGGTCCAGTGGTAGTCCGTCACGCCGCGGTCCTCGGTGGTCACGCACCGCGGGTCTCCCGGTGTGTCGACGCTCTCCAGCCAGACGTTCATGCGGTTCTTCCACAGCGCCAGGTACGCCATCTGCTTGCCGTCCGGCGACAGGGTGGTCTTCGCCCGGGGCGGCGGTGCGAAGAAGTCCTCTACGGAGATGGTCTCTCGCTTCTGGTCTGCCATGTCGGTCCTCCTGTAACAGGCGCCCGTAGACGTTCGGTGGTGCGAGAAGGCCAGGCCAACGGGCCTGGATGTCACTTAATGACAGTGTCACTAAATGACATGTGCTGCAAGTGCCCTCTCTGGGGTCGCGTACTCGTTCGAGGGGGATTCGAGGGGGAGGGGGTTGCGGTGAGTGTCACTTAATGCCAAGCTGGCGTTAAGTGACAAGCGGGCAACGCGCCTCGCCCCCCAGACGAACTCGGGAGAACTGACCACCATGAAGGCCAAGAACTTCCTGGAGACAGAGACCGACACGACGGCGGAGCAGACGGCACCGCGACGGCCCTCGGCGCTCGAACAGGCGGGAGGGACCAAGGGGATCGTCTACTCGGCGCTGCCCGCGCTGGCGTTCGTCGTCGCCCACAACTTCAGCGGGATCAAGCTGTCGATCGTCGCCGCGCTCGGCGTCGCGGTGGCCATCGGGGTGGTGCGGCTGCTGAGCAAGGAGTCGGTGCAGCCCGCGGTCGGCGGCGTGTTCGGTGTCGCGGTCGCCGCCGGTGTCGTCTGGTTCACCGGCTCGGCCAAGGACTACTTCCTCATCGGGATCTGGGCAAGCCTGGCCGGTGCGGTTCTGTTCCTGGTCTCCGTGCTGGTGCGGTGGCCGCTGGCCGGCGTGATCTGGAACGTGGCCGCCGGCAAGGGCAATGTCTGGCGTGAGGACAAGCGGTCGCGGTTGTACTACGACGTCGCCACGTTGGTGCTGGCCGCGGTCTTCGGTGCTCGGTTCGGTGTCCAGCAGTACTTCTATGAGACCGACCAGGTCGGCTCGCTGGGTGTTGCCAAGATCGCGATGGGGTTTCCGCTGCTTGCGGTGGCGCTGGTGGTGGTCGCGTGGGCTGCGCGTAGCTCCAACAGGCGGCTGATGGCGGTTGGGCTGCTGCCGGCGAAGCGGGTTTGAGCGCGGCGTCCTACTCGTCCTACTGTCTCGGTGTGCACCGGCTGCCCGATGGGCGGGGTCGGTGCGGCCGTGTGTCCGGGGGTGTTTTCGGGTGCGGGTGGGTGGGGGCTGGGCGCGCAGTTCCCCGCGCCCCTGGGGGGTGGGGGGTTCGGCAGGGTTGTGGGTGCGGGCCGGTGGGGGCTTGTCGCGCAGTTCCCCGCGCCCCTGAGGGGCGCGGGCTGGTGGGGTTGGACGCGCGGTTCCTCGCGCCCTTGAGGGGTGCGGGCTGGTGGGGTTGGACGCGCGGTTCCTCGCGCCCTTGAGGGGTGCGGGCTGGTGGGGTTGGACGCGCGGTTCCTCGCGCCCCTGAGGGGCGCGGGTCGGTGGGGGCTGGTCGCGCAGGTCCCCGTGCCCCTGAGAAGTGCGGGTCGGTGGGGCTGGGCGCGCGGTTCTCCGTGCCCCTGGGTGCGGGGCGACCGGGGGTTGGTCGGCGCTGGTCGGTGTGGGGGCGTGGCGGTCAAGGAGTGCTCACGCTACGCGTGTGGCCCCCGCGAACGGCATCTCGTCGATCGGTGCCAGGCGGACCGGTGCCGATGGATTGGGGGCGTGCACCATCTGGCCGTTGCCCACGTACAGCCCCACATGGCTGATGCCCGAGTAGAAGAACACCAGGTCACCGGGCCGGAGTTCGGACCGTGTGACGCGCCGGCCCGCGTCGATCTGCGCGTACGTCGTCCGGGGCAGCGAGACACCCGCGGAGCGGTACGCGGCCTGCGTCAGCCCCGAGCAGTCGAAGGCGTCGGGACCGGTGGCGCCCCACGCGTACGGGCTGCCGAGCTTCGCGTAGGCGTACGAGACCGCTGCCGCCGCACGGGAGTCGGGGGCCGTGGCGGAGCCCGCTACGACGGCGCGGGAGGCCGAGCCGGAGCGTGAGGCGCGTGCCGTGTCCGGGTCGTCCGCGCCGATGCGGGCCCGGTCCTTCTCCGAGAGGCGCGACAGTAACCGGCGCGCCTCGCCCAGCTTCCCGGTGACCGTCTTCTTGTGCAGTTCCAGGTCGGCCTGCCGCTCCTTGAGCGAGGCGAGTTCGATGTGCGCGGCACCGCGCAGCTGCTCGATCTCGCGCAGCTGTGTGCGTACGCGCGACACCGTCGACGCCTGCCGGTGGCCGGCCCGCTCGGCGAACGCGGCCCCTTCCAGGTACTGGTCGGGTTCCGAGGAGAGCACCAGCCCGAGGGAGGGATCGAGTCCGCCGTCCCGGTACTGGGCGGTCGCCAGCGAACCGAGCGCGTCCCGCTCGGAGTTGAGTCGCTGCGTCCGGCGCGCGGCCTCGTCCTGCAGCGTGTCGTACCGGCCCGCGGCCTTCGTCGACTTCTCCTTCGCCCCGTTGTACTTCTCGGTGGCGACCTCCGCCTCCTGGTACAACTTGTCGACCTTGGCCTTCACCTGGGCCGTCGTCAGCTCGGGTGCGGCAACCCCTGTCCCGTCGAACCCGGTCGCGCTCGCCGCGCCCGCGAGGGCGATGGTGAAGGCGGTGCGGGCCGTACCGCCGCCGAGTGAGCGCCGTCTGGGCTTGCGATGGGCTGCCACGTGCGAATCCACGTTCCTTCGATAGGGCCGCGAGGCGCTGTACGTCCTCAGGGGTTCGGTTGCACGTCCGGCGGCAGCCCGCACAGGGGGAGCAGGCCGCCGCCGGACCCTTCTTCGGCGGTGGTGCCGGCCGCCGCCCTGGCCCGGGCGGCTGTGGTGGGGAGCCGGTCACCTGGGGAAGGACGCTAATCCTGGCGGTGTGCCGGTGGTAACGGCATGTATGGAAATGGTGACAGTCGGGCATGAGTTGATCGGGTACGACCGTGATCCGGACCCGGTGCCACCGCCTTGGCGCGGCGGGCTGACCGATGCGCGGGTTGCGGGGGAGCGGCGGCCCGGACGGTGCTACGGGCGGCCGGAGTGGTGTGCGGCGGTGTCCGGGGCGCTGCGAGGTGGTGTCCGGCGCCCGGTTAGGGTCCGGGCTCATGGACGTACTGATTCATGTCTTCGTCGCCTTGCACATCATCGGCATCGCCGCGCTGCTGGGCGGCTTCCTCAGCCAGCTGAAGGCGATGGGCGACGGCACGGCTCGTTTCACCCCCGCGATGCTCCACGGCGCGCTGACCATGCTGGTCACCGGCGCGGTCCTCGTCGGCCTCAACCAGGCCGACGACCAGACCGTGAACAACATCAAGATCGGCGTGAAACTGGCGCTGCTGGTCGTGATCCTCGGCCTCGTCTATGTGAAGCGCGACGAGGACAAGGTGGAGAAGGGGCTGTTCGCCCTGGTGGGCGGACTCACCGCGGTGAACGTCTTCATCGCGGTGCTCTGGACCTGAGCGTGATCCGGGACCCAGGGGCCGAGGGCCGAACCGTTCCCCGGAGTCTTCTGTGAACTGCCACCGCCCCCGCCGACCCTCTCGCCGCTCCGGCATCGGCGTCGAAAGCGGTCTGGCGGGTGTTCTGGAGTTCACCGAGTCCCGGACCCTGACCGTCAGGCGCGGGTGAGCCCGGGACGACCGCGTGAGAGCGGACCTCTCATCGCCCCGCCCGTCCAGCCCTGTCCGGGTTCTGTCCGAGGACGGAACCCGGACGGAACCCGGAGCGATGAGAAATCGGCGGCTCGCGTGCGTACCTATGAGTGAGGGCGAGTGAGGAGCGGTGTCAGCCGGGCCGCACCACACTGTGGATCGGCATGTAGTAGATCGACTCCTCGCGGACGTACGCGCCCGGCTTGGGCGCGTGGATCATCATGCCGTCGCCGATGTAGATGCCGACATGGCTGATGTCGTCGTAGAAGAAGACGAGGTCACCGGGCTGGGCGTTGTTCACGGAGACCGTGGTGCCGGTCTCGACCTGGTCCCAGGTCGTCCGCGGAAGGGTGACACCGGCGGCCTTCCAGGCGGCCTGGGTCAGCCCGGAGCAGTCGTACGAACCGGGGCCGCTCGCGCCCCAGACGTACGGCTTGCCGATCTGGGCGCGCGCGAAGGCGAGCGCCTTGGCCGCCTTGGAGCCGGCGGTGGAGTCCGAGCCCGACGAGCTCCCCGTACCGCCACCGGTGCCGGTACCCGCACCGGCTCCTGTGTCCTGCTGCGACTGCGCCTCCTGGCGCCGGCGCTCGGCGTCGGCCGCCTGCTGCCGGGCCAGCTCGTCCGCCTTGCGCCGGGCCTCCGCCTGCTTCTCCCGCTCGATCGCGGCGAGCCGGGCCTTCTCCGCGGCGGTCAGCTTCGACAGGAGCCCGCGCGCCTCGGCGAGCTTGCGCTGCACATCCGCCTTGGACGTCTTGAGCGTGTTCTGGGTCGTGGTGAGCGACTCCAGGCCCTCGGACGCCTCCTGCCGCTTCTTCGTCGTGGCGGCCTGGACCGACACGTAGTCGTCGACGGCCTGCTTCTGCCGGGCGGTCAGCCGGTTCATCAGCTGGGTCTGGTCGAAGTAGTCCTGCGGGTTGTCCGCGAGGAGCAGGGAGGCCGTGTCGGGGGCGGCGGCTCCCGTGCGGTACTGCGCGGCGGCGAAGTTGCCGAGCTCCTCGCGCGCGGTGTTGAGCTTCTCCGTGCGCTGCGCCACGTCGTCGAGGAGGGTGTCGACGCGCTTGCGCTGCTTGGTGGTCTTCTCCTTGGCCGCGTTGTACTTCTCGGTGGCCGTGCCCGCCTGCTGGTAGAGGTCGTCGACCTTCTTCTGGACTTCCTCCGTGCTCGGCCTGGGCTCCGCGGCAGGCGAGGCGTTCGCCGTCTGGGAGAGCAGGGCCACCGAGGTCAGGGCCGCGGTGGCGAGGGCCGGCGTCCGCATGCCCATGGCACTGGGGGGCCGCAACTTGCGATGTGGCGCCACGAGGGCGTCTCCTTCCGTCATCCGCCTACCGAGTTAGCTGTCGGGTTCGGGCGAATGCTTCGGAAGGTTTGCCCTACGGCCCTTGTCCCGCGAGGGAGTTCGGACCGATTCACCCCAAGGTCGGTTGGGTCCCCGGTTCCGGCGCCACGAGGGCGTACCGGATTCGGCGGAGTCCGCCCGGCCCGGCGTTGTTCGCCGGTGCGGGTCGAGCGGCCTACCCGAAAGTTAGCCAATTCGTGTGGCACCTGTGAAGTTTGATGTGCGATATGCCCGATACATTTTCGTGACCTGGGCATCGAATTTCGTTCGCTGACGTCAAATGAGTGTGATCTGTCACGAGTTGTCCGGAGCGGTGGATTCCGGGCGGCGGGGCGCGTGTGCGGTGAGGTGGGTGGCGGGGTGCTCGGTGGGGTGTGTGTCTCGGCCGGGTGCCGGCCGGGTGTCGACCGGTCGCATACCGTGATTGCACGGTCATTCAGGGTCACGTATGTCGCTGGTGGGCCGGTGGAGTTCGCGGGGTGGCGGCGGGGTGTCAGTGGGGGCGCCTAGACTCGGAGAGCGATGAGCAGCCTCTTTGATGACAGCTTCCTGGCGGACCTCAAGCCCTCGCGGGCCCATGAGGAAGAACCCCCGCCGCCGCCCGAGGACGAGGCGCCGGATCCGGTTCCGGACGACCTGTTCGGCGGGCGGTTCGACGTGCCGCCGCCGAGCCGGGACGAGTACTACAGGGACGGCGCCCCGCGCCCGCACGTGGACCCGGCGGCGCTCCTGGACGGGCTGAACGAGAACCAGCGCGCGGCGGTCGTCCACCACGGCTCGCCCCTGCTCATCGTGGCGGGCGCCGGTTCCGGCAAGACCCGTGTGCTCACGCACCGCATCGCCCACCTGCTGGGCGAGCGCAAGGTGCACCCCGGCGAGATCCTCGCGATCACCTTCACGAACAAGGCCGCGGGCGAGATGAAGGAGCGCGTCGAGCAGCTCGTCGGCCCCCGGGCCAACGCGATGTGGGTGATGACCTTCCACAGCGCCTGCGTGCGGATCCTGCGCCGCGAGAGCAAGCAGCTCGGCTTCACGTCGTCCTTCTCGATCTACGACGCCGCCGACAGCAAGCGCCTCATGGCCCTGGTCTGCCGCGACCTGGACCTCGACCCCAAGCGCTTCCCGCCGAAGTCCTTCAGCGCCAAGATCTCGAACCTGAAGAACGAGCTGATCGACGAGGAGGACTTCGCCGCGCAGGCCGCTGGGGGCACCTCCCAGACGGAGTCTGGGGGAGGCTTCGAGAAGGCCCTCGCCCAGGCGTACGCGATGTACCAGTCGAGGCTCCGCGAGGCGAACGCGCTGGACTTCGACGACCTGATCATGACCACGGTCAACCTCCTGCGCGCCTTCCCCGACGTCGCCGAGCACTACCGCCGCCGCTTCCGCCACGTCCTCGTGGACGAGTACCAGGACACGAACCACGCGCAGTACTCCCTGGTCAGGGAGCTGGTCGGCACCTCGGACCACCCCGTCGACGTACCGCCGGCGCAGAGCGACCTCCCGCCCGCCGAGCTGTGCGTCGTCGGTGACGCCGACCAGTCGATCTACGCCTTCCGCGGTGCGACGATCCGCAACATCCTCCAGTTCGAGGAGGACTACCCGAACGCGAAGACGATCCTGCTGGAGCAGAACTACCGCTCCACGCAGACGATCCTGACCGCCGCCAACGCGGTCATCGAGCGCAACGAATCCCGCCGCCCCAAGAACCTGTGGACCAACGCCGGCGCGGGCGCCCGCATCACCGGCTACGTCGCCGACACGGAGCACGACGAGGCCCAGTTCATCGCCGAGGAGATCGACCGCCTCACCGACTCCGGCGACGCGAAGGCGGGCGACGTCGCCGTCTTCTACCGTACGAACGCGCAGTCCCGTGTCTTCGAAGAGATCTTCATCCGGGTCGGCCTGCCCTACAAGGTCGTCGGCGGCGTCCGCTTCTACGAGCGCAAGGAGGTCCGCGACGTTCTCGCGTACCTGCGTGTGCTGGCGAACCCCGAGGACTCCGTACCGCTGCGCCGTATTCTGAACGTGCCCAAGCGCGGTATCGGCGACCGCGCCGAGGCGATGATCGACGCGCTCTCCCAGCGCGAGAAGATCAGCTTCCCGCAGGCACTGCGCCGCGTCGACGAGGCCTACGGCATGGCGGCCCGCTCGACGAACGCGGTCAAGCGGTTCAACACCCTCATGGAGGACCTCAGGACCATCGTCGAGTCGGGCGCGGGCCCCGCGACGGTCCTTGAGGCGATCCTCGAACGGACCGGTTACCTCGCGGAACTGCAGGCCTCGACCGACCCGCAGGACGAGACCCGCATCGAGAACCTCCAGGAACTGGCCGCCGTGGCACTGGAGTTCGAGCAGGAGGCCGGTGAGGGCGAGACCCCGGCCGGGCTGCCCGCCTTCCTGGAGCGCGTCGCGCTCGTCGCCGACTCCGACCAGATCCCGGACGAGGAGGAGGACGGGTCGGGCGTCATCACGCTCATGACCCTCCACACGGCCAAGGGCCTCGAATTCCCCGTGGTGTTCCTGACCGGCATGGAGGACGGCGTCTTCCCGCACATGCGGGCGCTCGGCCAGGCCAAGGAGCTGGAGGAGGAGCGGCGGCTCGCGTACGTCGGCATCACCCGCGCGCGTGAGCGGCTGTATCTGACCCGGGCGTCGATGCGCAGTGCGTGGGGGCAGCCCTCGTACAACCCGCCGTCCCGTTTCCTGGAGGAGATCCCGGACACGCATCTGGACTGGAAGCGCACGGGGTCCATGGGTGCGGTGGCCTCAGGGCCCGTCGCCGGTGTGGCGGCCTCGCTGTCCTCCACGCGCTCCCGCTCGGCTGCCTCGGGCGCGTCCGGCTTCGCGACGCGTCGCGGTGCCTCGGACAAGCCGGTGGTGTCGCTCGCGGTCGGGGACCGGGTCACGCACGACCAGTTCGGCCTCGGCACGGTGGTCGGGGTGAAGGGCATGGGGGCGAACTCGGAGGCGACGGTCGACTTCGGCGGAGAGAAGCCGAAGCGCCTGCTGCTGCGGTACGCGCCGGTGGAGAAGCTGTAGCCGTGGGCTAGTGCTGGCACTAGGGCTAGCACTAGGTGGGGCTATGTGGGGTTCACTCCGTGGCTGCGCAGCCACGGGAGCGGGTCGATCGCGGAGCCGCCGCCGGGCCGTACCTCGAAGTGGAGGTGCGGACCGGTGGAGTTGCCGGAGCTGCCGGAGTACGCGATCGGGTCGCCGGCCTTCACGACCGCCCCCGAGGCGACCTTGTACGTGGAGAGGTGGCAGTACCAGGTCTCCGTGCCGTCCTTGGCCGTCACGATGACCATGTTCCCGTAGGCGCTGTTCCACTCCGTACGGACGGTCCCGTCGGTCGCGGCCATCACCGTCGTGCCGTACGAGACCGGGAAGTCGATGCCGGTGTGCACGGACATCCAGTTGACGCCGGCCTGGCCGTAGTAGGCGCTGAGCCCGTGCCGCGAGACCGGCAGCGCGAACTTCGGGCGCAGCCGCTCCTTGCGGGCCGCGTCCGCCGCCGCCTGCTGCTTCTCGGCGACCTGCTGGGCCTTCAAGTCGATACGTTCCTGCGTACGGCTCGCCCGGTCGGCGAAGTCGTCCGCGTCCGCGGAGAGGTTCTCCAGCTGGGTGTCCAGCTTGTTGTTCGCGGCCGACGGTTTCACGGCGCTCGCGTCGGGCGCGGCGGCCGTCGTCTGCACGTCGTCCCCGCCGTCGCCTCCGGTCACGGACGCGGCGGCGATTCCGGCGACACCCATCACGCACGCCGACGGCACGGCGATCGTCAGCAGCGCGGAACGCTTGGGCGGAGGGCGGCGGCGCGACCGTGAACCGGAACGGCCCGCCGCGCGGGACGCGGCACGCGAGGCGGCCGGGACGGCGGGAGCTACTTCCTCGGCCTCGGCGTCGTCGAGCAGCGGGGACTCGTCGTGAGCGTAGGCGTGAGCCTGGGTGTGGGAGCGGGTGTCGGGGTCCGCGTCGGCGCCGTCCTCGGCCTGACCGGAATGGCCGAACTCGTCCTGTGCGGTGGCCTGTTCCTCGTACGCGACCTGCTCGAACGTGGCGGTGGGCTGCTGGTGGAACGACTCCTGCTGGTCGTAGCCGCCCTGTTGGTCGTACGACTCGTGCCCCGCCTGTGTCTGAACCTGTGTCTGTACCTGCGCCTGCACCTGTGTCTGTGCCTGGTGGTCCTGCGGGCGGTGGTGCTCGCCGCCGTCCGAGTTCCAGGCCGTGGCGTCGTACGTGCCCGTCTCGAAGGTCGGCGCGGTCCACTGCTGCGTGGGGTCGACCTGCTCGGCCTGGAGCCAGGCGTTCGCGTCCCACTGGCCGGTGCCGTCGGGGCTCGGGGTCTGCGCCGGGATCTCACCGAGCTGCTGATATCCGGCCTGCGCCCAGACACCGCTCGTGTCGTAGCTGCCGGTCTCGTAGGCGGTCTGGTGCTGGGCCGCGTACGGGTCGTAGTTCAGCGTCTGGTGGCTGCCCGTGGGGTCGCCCCAGTTGCCGCCGGCTTCGGGTGCTGTTCCGTTGCCGCTTCCGTTGCCGGGCAGATCGCCGAAGAGGGGGTCGGCGTCGAACGTGGCCGTCGCGTAGGCGCCCGCCGTGCCGTAACCGTTCGTGGTGTCGTACGAACCGGTGACAGTCGGATCAAAACCGGTGGCGGAGTACGTGTCGTGCGTGGTGAAGTCGCCGTACGGGACTCCCTGCTGGCCATAGGACGCGTAATGCGCCGAGACGGCCTCGGGAGCCGGGGTCGGGGGGTTTACGGTCCCCGACGGGTGACGGTCGTTCACCAACTTCTCTTTCGCCTCGACAACAGGGGCTGGCAGAGCAGTGCGGTGACTGTACCCGGCGGTATGAGGGCGCGACAATCTTCGGCAGGTTTCCTCCTCTCGGGAAACGGGCATTCGGCCGCCTTTCGGCGGAGGATAGGCAGAGCTTTGGCCTTGCGTTCGACGACTGTTCGAAGAAAAGTCGTCTCCAAGGTCGAACGCGGGTTCCGCTTACGGCACTTCCCGCTGCTCCCTGTTGCCCCGGTTCGGGGCGGATCGCTGTCAGACGTCCGCTTCCGGTTGTGCTTCGCCGGCTGCGGCTCGCCTTTTGTGCGCTTCGGCCCACGTTCCTCGGCCCACGTCCCTGGGTTACGTCCCTCGGTTACGTCCCCCGGTTACGTTCCTCTGGTCACGCCACTGTCAGGCCGCCGGTGTGGGCGGCGGCGGTGCGGGCGGTTTCCTCCTCTGCGTCCAGGGCCTGGCGTATGCCGGCCGCGACCGCCGGGTGCACCGGTAGGGCGAGGTGCCCGATTCCGCTCACCCGCACGTTCTGCACGAGCAGGTCCGGGTGCTCGATGCACGCCGTCTCCAGTGGATCCATCAGCTGGTCGAGGTCGCTCCAGAAACCCACGAACCGCGTACGGCAGTGCGGGGCCGGAGCGCGCAACTCCGCCAGCACGCCTGAGCCCGGACGCATCTGCCGCACGATCGGGTGCGCGTTCATCAGCGGGACGACACGCGTGCCCGCGTGCGGTGTGCCCAGGGTGACCAGGGTCCGGACGCGGACGTCACCACCCAGCCGCTGCACGTAGTAGCGCGCGATCAGCCCGCCGAGACTGTGCCCGACGATGTCCACCTCCGGGTGACCGGTGCGCTCGCAGATCTCCTCTATGTGCCGGCCGAGCAGCTCGGCGGCCGTGCGGATGTCGCAGGTCAGCGGCGAGTAGTTGAGCGACTCGATCTGCTGCCGGCCGTGCTGGGCCAGGGAGCGGCGCAGCAGCACGAAGACCGAGCGGTTGTCGATGAAACCGTGCAGCAGGACGACCGGGGCTCTGTGCGGGGTGGGCAGCCGGGTGGCCTCGGCGGTGCTCTCCGCGACGAGGTCCGTGCCGGGCGTGTCGGTCAGGTCGGTCAGAGGCTCGGGCGGGGACGGGGGGGCGTGGCGCTCCGGGGTGATGCCGGAGGGGTAGAGGACGAGGTGGCCGGCGAGGATCGCGATCTCCAGGGCCGTCGCCTTCAGCAGGGTCAGTGAGAGTCCGGCCAGTCTGGTGGGGAGCAGACGCTGGCAGAGTGGAAGAAGGGGCATCAGTGCCCTGGTGACCTTCATGGCCGACCTCCCGTCGGCGCACGGCAGGGACCCTCTGTCCCCCGTGTGCCCTCGTGGGAAGCCTCTGGATGAGGACGGCGACGGTGCACGTGCGGCGTGGGTGACACCGGTGGAGCGACGGGGTGCCCGTCGTCGTGCGATCGCCGATGCGGCGCACCACCACGTCGCGCGGCTGACGGCGTGGAGGTACGGAGGCCTCGTAGCGGTTTCCCTGGCGCTCGTCCCGGGTGCGAACCATGTGTCGCGGTGTGCGGGATCGGTGCGCTGCGAACTTGTCCCACCGTGTGATTTCCCCCTCGCTCTCCTCTGCGAAACTGCCGGTTGCGGGATGCTGGAGATAACGTTCGTTCACTTACGCCCGAGTTGCTGTCGTGGCCGTCGGGTGCCGGCCGGATGGAGGCAGTGATGGGTGTGGCAGCCGCCGGTCCGATCCGTGTGGTGGTGGCCGAACCGGGGCTCGACGGGCACGGGCGTCTGACTGACGGGCGCGGTCGTGGGGCTGAGGTGATCGCACGGGCGCTGCGGGATGCGGGTATGGAGGTCATCTACACCGGGTCCCGTCAGACGCCCGAGCAGGTCGTGGGCACGGCGATCCAGGAGGACGCCGACGCGATCGGTCTCTCTGTGCTGTCCGGTGCGCACCGTGCGGTGTTCGCCGGGGTTCTTGAGCTTTTGAAGGAGCGTGACGCCGAGGACATCACCGTGTTCGGTGGCGGCGGCATCCCCGAGGCGGATGTCGCTCCGCTCAAGGAGGAGGGGGTCGCTGAGGTCTTCACGGCTGGGGCCACGGTGGCTTCCGTCGTGGAGTGGGTGCGGGGGAACGTCCGGCGGTCGGTGTGAGTGCCTGTGCCTGTGCCGGTGTGAGTGCGGGTGCGTTGTGGCTGGTCGCGCAGTTCCCCGCGCCCCTGGGTGGGTGGGGGCTTCGGCTGGTTGTCGGGTGTGGGTGTGGTGTGGCTGGTCGCGCAGTTCCTCGCGCCCCTGATGTGCGCGGGGCCGGGCGTGGTCCTCTCTGTCAGGTCTGTCCGCTCGGGTCGGTCAGTTCTGATTGCATGGTTGCCCTCAGGCGCAGTGTGGTGACCAGGCGTTGGAAGGACTCGGCCCAGTAGCCGCCGGCGCCCGGTGCCGCGTCCTCCTGTTCGTCCGGGACCGCGGTGAGTCCTTCGAGGCGGACGGCCTCCGCCGGGTCCAGACAGCGCTCGGCCAGTCCCATGACCCCGCTGAAACTCCATGGATAACTCCCCGCGTCCCGCGCGATGTTGAGCGCGTCCACCACGGCCCCGCCCAACGGGCCGGCCCAGGGCACCGCGCACACCCCGAGCAGTTGAAACGCCTCCGACAGCCCGTGCACGGCTATGAACCCCGCCACCCACCCGGCCCGCTCCTCGGCTCCCAGCGTGCCGAGCAGCTTCGCCCGCTCGGCGAGTGACACCGCGCCCGGCCCGCCCGCCTCGGGCGCCGCCGGTGTCCCCAGCAACGCTCTGGACCAGGACGGATCACGCTGGCGCACCGCCGCCCGGCACCACGCGGCGTGCAACTCGTCCCGCCAGTCGTCGGCGACGGGCAGCGCCACGATCTCCTCCGGCGTACGCCCCCCGAGCCGCCGCGACCAGGTGGCGAGCGGGGCCGCCTCCACCAACTGGCCCAGCCACCAGGACCGTTCACCCCGTCCGGCCGGAGCCTTGGCCACCACGCCGTCGCGCTCCATGCCGGGATCGCACTCGTGCGGCGCCTCCACCGCTATCGTCGGCGTGCTGTGCGTGTGGTCGACCGCGACGCAGGAGCCCGCCCGCTCCGCCATCCGCCCCGCGAGCGCCGAGGCGGGCAGCGCGGACAGCAGCTCCGCCGCCGTGGACCGCACATTGCGGCTCCGGTCGGCCAACGCCCCCTCCAGGAACGGCTCGTCCGCCGCGCACAGCCCCGTCCGCAACGAGTCGAGGAACATCAACCGGTCCTCGGCCCGCTCCGAAGCCCATGTCGTGGCGAGCAGTTCCCGCGCTGCCGCCGCGTCCCGTGCCCGGACCGCCGCCAGGAGCGCGACCCGCTCGGCGAACAGCCCCTCCTCCCACAGCTCCCGCATCCGCTCCGGCTCCTCGGGTCCCGGCAGGGCCGCACCGCCGCCCGGCGCCGCGCGCAGCGCGAACCGCCACTCGGTGTTCAGCCGGGCCAGCCACAGTGCGCGTGGTCCCGCGAAGGCCAGTACCGCCGGCCGGATGTCCGTACGCCCCCGGGCCGCGTCCAGCAGCGCCGGCAGGGCCTGCGCGGGAGCCGCGAAACCGTGCCGGTTCGCCGTGGCGAGCCACTGCGGGAGCAGCTCCATGAGATCGGGCGTCGTCCCTCTGCGGCCGCCGCTCCCCGCCCCCGGCCGGTCGGCGAGCAGCATGGTCAGCCTGCGCGCCGCCGCGGGTGGCAGCGCGGGACGGGAATCCTCCGCCGCCGGTTCGATGCGGGCCGCCGCCCGCCCCGGCCGCATCCCGGCCCGGCGCCGCACGGTCTCCACGGCCGCCGCGTCCAGCAGTGCCGTCGGCGCGTCGCCCCGGGCCGGTACCCCCGGCGGCGTACGCCGCGCGGTGCCCAGCAAGGCCACGGTCACGAGCTCCTCCCAGTGGCTCCCGCCGGACGCCTCCGTGGGAGAGGGAGAAGGGGAGGGGGGAGTGGGCATGGGCGTTCCTTTCGTCAGAGGGGAGCGGTGGCTCAGCACAGGGACACCGCCTCGCCCCCGCCCTCCGGCCAGGCCGTGAGAGGGGAGAAGCCGCGGTGGCCGCACTCGCCGAACACCGTCACCGGTGCGCCGCCGGAGAGGGCGATCAGGCGCCACAGTCCGGAGCGGGACCGGGCGGCCGCGGTGAGCGGCAGGGCGAACTCTCCGTCGGCGTCCGCCAGCTGCCAGTCGTCGCCGTCCGGAGTCGGTATGACGCGGCTGAGCGTCACCGGCCGGGAGTCCAGCCACGGGTCGTCCCGCAAGGCCTCGCCGTACTGGGCCACGGCCCGCGCCACGTCCACCCCGGGCGGCCGCAGACCCGTGGGAGCCGGAGCGGCGAACCGCTCACCCAGCGCCACCCGCGACTGCCCCGCGCCCGGATACGCCGACACCTCCGCGTCGAGCGTCAGCCCGACGGGCAGTGCCGTCTCCGGCGCCCGCCCCGCGGCCCCGTAGGAAAGGAGCAGGGCCGTGCGCCCGGACTCCGCTCCGTACAGCCAGATACGGCGGGTCGTGAGGCGGTTGTCCGACGTGTCGTACTGGGCCAGGACCAGCCACTGGTCGCGCACCGGCGGACCGTCCGCCGAACCGGGCAGCCCGATCCGCGAGCGGACCGTCGCGGCCAGTCCTTCGGGCAGTCCGGCACGCCGCAGCCACCCCTGGTCGAGGAGATGGAGCAGCGCGCACTCCTCGAGGAGCCGCACCGGCCAGCCGGGCCCCGACGACGGAATCGCCCCCAACTCCCGCACCCGCGCCGCCAGTCCCGGAGCCTGCGCGTCGACCATGCGGGCCGCCGTCTCCTCCCACAGCCCGTACCCCGCCTGTTCCGCCGCGGCCAGGCCGCCCCGGAGCAGGTCGGTCAGCCGCTGCTCCAGCTCCGTCGCTCCCGCGGTGATCCACTCGGCCCGCCGCTCCGCCCTGCGCCGGGCCGCCTCCGGATCACCGGTGGACGCGGAACCGGCCGCGCCCGCGGCCCGCTTGTCGTCCGCCCGCTTCTTCCGGCCCGTGATCCACTCGTCCGCCCAGTCCGGCGCCTGCCCCCGCGGCACCGCGCCGTCCGCGCCGGCCCAGAGCAGCAGCAGCCCCAGCGCGTGCTTGCACGGGAACTTGCGGCTCGGGCAACTGCACTTGTACGCGGGCCCGGTGGAGTCCGCGATGTCGATCACCGTCCGATACGGCTTGCTGCCGCTTCCCCTGCACAGTCCCCACACCGTCCCCTCGTCAGAACTGCCCGCCTCCGACCACGGCCCGGCCGCGCCGAGCTTGCTGCCCGCCTTGCGTGACGCGGTGTCAGGCGCCAGTGCCAGCACCTGATCCGCAGTCCAGCGCACCCCCTGCTGAGTCATGCGATCGAAGGTAGATCCCCCCACTGACAATCGGCTGTGACGAGTGCGTTCGCGCAGGTCAGGGCCGATTGTCAGTGGCGTGGTGCACGGTGGAACCAGATCCGAACCGGCCGAGCCGCAAGGGGGACCGCTCCATGTCCGTGCCCGTCGACCAGACGTCCGTCGACCCGAACCACCACCAGTCCGCGCCCGCGCCCACCTCCCCGGACGCGCCGGACAAGGGCCGGGGCAAGGGCCCGGACAGAGGTGAGGAGCTGCGGCCGCACGCCGAGGACGCGTTCGCCGCCGAACTCGCCGCGCTGGCCGCGCAGGACGACCGCCCGCGGCCCGCCCGCTGGCGGATGTCACCGTGGGCCGTCGCCACGTACCTGCTCGGCGGCACGCTGCCGGACGGCACGCTGATCACCCCGAAGTACGTGGGGCCGCGCCGCATCGTCGAGGTCGCCGTCACCACGCTCGCCACCGACCGGGCACTGCTCCTGCTCGGCGTCCCCGGCACGGCGAAGACCTGGGTGTCCGAGCACCTGGCCGCGGCCGTCAGCGGCGACTCCACCCTCCTCGTACAGGGCACGGCCGGCACACCGGAGGAGGCGATCCGGTACGGCTGGAACTACGCGCAACTGCTCGCCCACGGCCCCAGCCACGACGCCCTGGTGCCCAGCCCGGTCATGCGGGCGATGGCCGAGGGGATGACGGCCCGGGTCGAGGAGCTGACCCGCATCCCAGCCGACGTACAGGACTCGCTCATCACGATCCTGTCGGAGAAGACCCTGCCCATACCGGAGCTGGGCTCGGAGGTACAGGCGGTACGGGGGTTCAACGTGATCGCGACGGCCAACGACCGCGACCGCGGGGTCAACGACCTGTCCAGCGCCCTGCGCCGCCGCTTCAACACGGTGGTCCTGCCCCTGCCCGAGAGCGCCGACGCCGAGGTCGACATCGTCTCGCGCCGGGTCGACCAGATCGGCCGCTCCCTGGACCTGCCCGCCGTACCGGACGGCATCGACGAGATCCGCCGCGTCGTCACCGTCTTCCGCGAGCTGCGCGACGGCATCACCGCCGACGGCCGTACGAAGCTCAAGTCGCCCAGCGGCACCCTGTCCACCGCCGAGGCGATCTCCGTCGTCACCAACGGCCTCGCCCTGGCCGCCCACTTCGGGGACGGCGTCCTGCGCGCGGGCGACGTCGCCGCGGGCATCCTCGGCGCCGTCGTGCGCGACCCGGCGGCCGACCGCGTCATCTGGCAGGAGTACCTGGAGGCGGTCATCCGCGAGCGCGACGGCTGGAAGGACTTCTACCGGGCGTGCCGGGAGGTGAGCGCGTGAGCGAGCACGGGGAGGGGAGCGGGCGGGCGCCCGGACCCCTGTTGCTCGGGGTGCGCCATCACGGTCCCGGCTCGGCGCGGGCCGTACGGGCGGCACTCGACGAGGCGAAGCCGCGCGTGGTGCTCCTCGAAGGACCGCCGGAGGCCGACGCGTTGATCGCGCTCGCCGCCGACGAGGACATGCGGCCGCCCGTCGCGCTCCTCGCGCATGTCGTGGACGAGCCGGGACGGTCGGCGTTCTGGCCGCTCGCCGAGTTCTCACCGGAGTGGGTCGCCGTCCGCTGGGCCCTGGAGCACCAGGTGCCGGCCCGCTTCATCGACCTCCCGGCCGCCCACACACTCGCCTGGGGCCGCGAGGAGGAGAGCGGGGACCAGGGGAAGGAGGAGCAAGGGGAGCAAGGGGAGCAAGGAGAAACAAGGGAAACAGAGGGAGGGGAGAAGGGGGAGGGGGCGTCGGACGGGCCCTCGGTCGAACCTGCTCGGGCCGTGCGGATCGACCCGCTCGCCGTGCTCGCCGAGACCGCCGGGTACGACGACCCCGAGCGGTGGTGGGAGGACGTGATCGAGCACCGCGGGACGCGGGGAGCGGACGCGTTCGCGCCGTTCGACGCGCTCGGCGAGGCCATGGCGGCGCTGCGGGAGGTCTACGAGCCCGGGGAAGAGGACCGTGATCTCGTGCGGGAGGCCCATATGCGCCTCCAGGTCCGGGCGGCCCAGCGGGAGTTCGCGGACGACGTCGCCGTGGTGTGCGGCGCCTGGCACGTCCCCGCGCTGCGCCGGCGGACGACCGTCACCGCCGACCGGGCCCTGCTCAAGGGCCTGCCCAAGGTGAAGGCCGACATGACCTGGGTGCCCTGGACCCACCGCCGGCTCGCCCGCATGAGTGGTTACGGCGCCGGTATCGACTCACCCGGCTGGTACGGGCACCTGTTCGCCGCGGCCGACCGCCCCGTGGAGCGCTGGATGACGAAGGTGGCCAGGCTGCTGCGCGACGAGGACCGGCTCGTCTCCTCCGCGCACGTCATCGAGGCGGTACGGCTCGCCGACACGCTCGCCGCCATGCGGGGCCGCCCCCTGCCCGGCCTCACCGAGACCACCGACGCCGTACGGGCCGTGATGTGCGACGGCTCGGACGTACCGCTCGCACTCGTGCACGACCGGCTCGTCGTCGGCGACGTGCTGGGCGAGGTCCCGGCGTCGGCGCCCGCGGTCCCCCTCCAGCGCGACCTCGCCCGGCTCCAGCGACGGCTGCGGCTCAAGCCGGAGGCACAGGACAGGGAGCTGGAGCTCGACCTGCGCAAGGAGACCGACGGCGGCCGCAGCCGGCTGCTGCACCGGCTGCGCCTCCTCGGCGTCGAGTGGGGAGAACCGGTCGCGTCACGCGGCAGCACGGGTACGTTCCGGGAGACCTGGCGGCTCCGCTGGGAGCCGGAGCTCGTGGTGCGTGTCGCCGAGGCCGGGGTGTGGGGGACGACCGTGATCGCCGCCGCGACCGCGAAGGCCGAGGCGGACGCCGTCGGCGCACGGTCCCTGGCCGAGGTCACCGCCCTCGCCGAGCGCTGCCTCCTCGCCGAACTGCCGGACGCCCTCCCGGTGGTGATGCGGATCCTCGCCGACCGCGCCGCGCTGGACGCCGACGTGGGCCACCTCGCCCAGGCACTGCCCGCCCTCGTCCGCTCGCTGCGCTACGGCGACGTACGGGGCACGGACACCCAGGCCCTGGCCGAGGTCGCCGTGGGCCTCGCGGAGCGCGTCTTCGTCGGGCTGCCCCCGGCGTGCGCCGCTCTGGACGCGGAGGCCGCCGAGGAGATGCGGGGCCATGTCGACGCGGTGCACGGCGCGGTGGGCCTCCTGGCCGAGGGCACGGAGGGCACGGAGCGGGCGGCAGAGGACACTGCGGAAGGCGCAGGCGGCTCCCGTGCCGGCATACGCGGACGGTGGCACTCCGTGCTGGGCACGCTCTCGGCGCGGGACACCGTTCCGGGCATCGTCCGGGGGCGGGCCGTGCGGCTGCTGCTGGACGACGGGAAGCTGGCGCAGGACGACGCCGCCCGGCTCATGGGGCTCGTCCTGTCACCGGGGACCGCACCCGGCGACGCGGCCGCGTGGATCGAGGGGTTCGTCGGCGGCGGGTCCGGCGGCGGCATGCTGCTCGTGCACGACGAGCGGCTGCTCGGACTTGTCGACTCCTGGCTGACCGGTGTGCCGGGGGACGCGTTCACCGACGTACTGCCGTTGCTGCGGCGCACGTTCTCGGCGTACGAGCCAGGGGTGCGCCGCACCTTGGGCGAACTGGTCCGGCGTGGCCCGGGACCGCGGGGGAACGTCGCCGCCACCGTCTCCGGGATGCCCGGCTTCGCGTCCGGCGTCGACACGGACCGCGCCGACGCCGTACTGCCGGTGCTGCGCCTGCTGCTGGGGCTGGAGCACAACGACCTTGTGGGGGTGGGCCGATGAACACGGGAGCTGTCGACCAGGCCGGCGTGGTGGACGACCGGGCCGAGGCGTCCGGACAGTCCGGGGGCGCCGACGAGCGGCTTCGGCGCTGGCGGCTCGTGCTCGGCGGGGACGACGCGGACGGTACCGGCTGCACGCTCGCGGGACAGGACGCCGCGATGGACGGAGCGCTCGGCGCGCTGTACGGGAACGGGAAGGGCGGCAGGGCGCGGCCGGGACAGGAGCGTTCGGCCGGTCTCGGCGCGTCGGCGCCGTCCGTCGCCCGCTGGCTGGGGGACATCCGGACGTACTTCCCGTCCTCCGTCGTCCAGGTCATGCAGCGGGACGCCATCGACCGGCTGGGCCTGTCCGCGCTGCTCCTGGAGCCGGAGATGCTGGAGGCCGTGGAGGCGGACGTCCACCTGGTCGGCACCCTGCTCTCGCTGAACAAGGCGATGCCCGAGACGACCAAGGAAACGGCACGGGCCGTCGTACGCAAGGTGGTCGAGGACCTGGAGAAGCGGCTCGCGACCCGCACCCGGGCGACCCTCACCGGGGCCCTGGACCGCAGCGCGCGCATCAACCGGCCGCGCCACCAGGACATCGACTGGAACCGCACCATCGCGGCCAACCTCAAGCACTACCTGCCCGAGTACCGCACGATCGTGCCCGAGCGGCTCATCGGCTACGGGCGTGCCTCGCAGTCCATGAAGAAGGAAGTCGTCCTCTGCATCGACCAGTCGGGCTCGATGGCGGCGTCGGTCGTGTACGCGTCGGTGTTCGGCGCGGTCCTGGCCTCGATGCGGTCCATCGACACCCGGCTCGTCGTCTTCGACACGGCCGTCGTCGACCTCACCGACCAGCTCGACGACCCGGTCGACGTCCTCTTCGGCACGCAGCTCGGCGGCGGTACGGACATCAACAGGGCGCTCGCGTACTGCCAGTCGCAGATCACCCGCCCCGCCGAGACCGTGGTCGTGCTCATCAGCGACCTCTACGAGGGAGGCATCAGGAACGAGATGCTGAAGCGGGTCGCCGCGATGAAGGCGTCGGGGGTGCAGTTCGTGACGCTGCTGGCGCTGTCCGACGAGGGCGCTCCCGCCTACGACCGTGAACACGCGGCGGCGCTCGCGGGCCTGGGCGCACCGGCGTTCGCCTGTACGCCCGACCTCTTCCCGGAGGTGATGGCGGCGGCGATCGAGAAGCGCCCGCTGCCGATACCGGACACCGGGAGCCCGGGGTGAGGGAGAAAGGGGACATGCGTGTCCATCGGTAACAGGGGGCTTGCGCAACCTCGGGAGTCCCGTGCGAGGATCGGCGCGTCTTCGGGGGCGTGCAGCCGTGTGGCCGCGCCCCGCCCCACCCCGACGCGCCCCGCCCCACTGCACGGAGGCTCTTCCCGCCTTGGCCCTGTCAGCCGTATCGCCCGGTCTCGCTCCGCGTCTGGCGCGTGGAGTGGCGGGGCGGCGTGCGCTGCGGGTGCTGTTGCTGGTGGGCGGGTTGTTCGTGCTGGGTCTCCTCTTCGGGGAGCAAGCGCACGCGGCGGACGGTGCCGGGCAGCGGCAGACCTCGGGGTCCCTCGCCTCGACGACTGTTCCCGCCTCGCTCCCTGGGGTGATCAAGCCCGCGACCGATGAAGTCGAGCGTGCCGTGCGGCCGGTCACCGAGGCCGTGGTGCCACCGGTCGTCGAGGGGGTCGTACGGCCCGTCGGCGATCTGGTGGATCAGATCACCGCGGGGGTCGAGGACGGGATCAACGACGGGATCAACGACGGGATCGGCGGTGGGACCGGCGAGCAGCCGGCGCCGCCGCAGTGGTTGCCGACCCTGCCGGAACTGCCCACGCTGCCGGACGTTCCCGAGCTGCCCGGTCTCCCGGAGTCGCCGGGACTGCTGCCCGCGGTCCCCGGCCAGCCCCTGCCGGCCGATGCCGGTACGGAGGCGCCGCAGGGGCCGGGCGGTGCGCCGGACGGGCACCGGACGGCCCGGAAGCAGTCCGACGACGAGCGCGCGGCGGTGTACGGGCCGCGGTTCGCCAACAGCGCGGCCGAGGTGGCGGCCGGTGACCTGGGCGTGCCTCAGCCCAGGCACCCACAGGACACGGAGCCCGTGCAGGCACCCGTGCACCAGGTTCCCGACGGTCGTCCCACGGGTGCGTTGGGGCGTTGCTCCGCGGTCGACAACGGATCGCCGAAGCACGGCGACGTGCCGGCCGTCACATTGAGCGAGAGGGCCCGGCCGACGCTGGTGCCCGGTGCCACCGCGGACGTCACCGCGGCCGGGTCCCGGGACCGGCACCGGGACATTCCGGCGTTCCCCGGCTAGACCGACAGGGCCCAGTACCGGCCATCCCTCGCCGAGACCTGCCCGCGCGACCGGAGCCGTCGGCTCCGCCGCCGTCCGGGACATGGCCGGGTCCGTCACGCCGAGCTGCCGCCGCCCGTCCGAGGCGGCGCCGCACCCGGCGTCCGACCGTCCGACCCGGTCCGTCCTCCTCATGACCCCGCAGGGCGCAGCCCGTGCGGCCGAAATCCGTTCGGTCGGTACGGCCAGGACTCTGCGGTCGGGGCCGGCCTGTCCTCATTGGGGTGAGGGCCGGCCGGTCCATGTCCCGCAAGCCGGTTCCCACCGGTTTCAGGGGCTGCGAGACGGGCCTCACCAGGCAAACCCCAGCCTGGTGAGGCCCTTGGGGTCTGTCTGGAGTGGCACTCTGTGACTGTAATCACCGCCCAGGTGTGATCTGCGATTTACGACCCCACCGCTGGCGGAGATAACCTGCGAGACGGACATGCCGCGTGCAGGCCTCCGTGCTCACGCCCTCCTTGTGACCGCGCAGTCACGTTGCCCTCGCGGCACGCCCACGCAGACAACGAACCGCGAATTACCTGATAGGGACGGACGCGCGTGGACCTGTTCGAGTACCAGGCGAGGGACCTCTTCGCCAAGCACGGTGTACCGGTGCTGGCCGGTGAAGTCATCGACACGCCTGAAGGGGCGCGCGCGGCGACCGAGCGTCTTGGCGGCAAGTCCGTCGTCAAGGCCCAGGTCAAGGTCGGTGGCCGCGGCAAGGCCGGCGGCGTGAAGCTGGCCGGCACCCCGGACGAGGCCGTCGCTCGCGCGACGGACATTCTCGGCATGGACATCAAGGGCCACACGGTCCACAAGGTGATGATCGCCGAGACGGCTCCGGAGATTCTTGAGGAGTACTACGTCTCCTACCTCCTCGACCGCACGAACCGCACCTTCCTCGCCATGGCGTCCGTACAGGGCGGCATGGACATCGAGGAGGTCGCGGAGAAGACCCCCGAGGCCCTCGCGAAGGTCCCGGTCGACGCCGTCGAGGGCGTTTCGATCGAGAAGGCCCGCGAGATCGTGGCCCTGGCGAAGTTCCCGGCCGAGGTGGCCGAGAAGGTCGCCGAGATCCTCGTGACCCTGTGGGCGACCTTCGTCGCCGAGGACGCGCTCCTCCTGGAGGTCAACCCGCTCGCCAAGGTCGCCTCCGGCGACGTCCTGGCGCTGGACGGCAAGGTCTCCCTGGACGAGAACGCCGAGTTCCGCCAGGCGGACCACGCGGCTCTCGAGGACAAGGACGCGGCCAACCCGCTGGAGGCCGCCGCCAAGGAGAAGAACCTCAACTACGTCAAGCTCGACGGTGAGGTCGGCATCATCGGCAACGGCGCGGGGCTCGTCATGAGCACCCTCGACGTCGTCGCGTACGCCGGTGAGAACCATGGTGGGGTCAAGCCCGCCAACTTCCTCGACATCGGCGGCGGCGCCTCCGCCGCGGTCATGGCGAACGGCCTGGAGATCATCCTCGGCGACCCGGACGTCAAGTCCGTGTTCGTCAACGTCTTCGGTGGCATCACCGCCTGTGACGAGGTCGCCAACGGCATCGTCCAGGCGCTGCAGCTGCTCGCCGACAAGGGCGAGGCGGTCACCAAGCCGCTGGTCGTGCGTCTCGACGGCAACAACGCCGAACTGGGTCGCAAGATCCTGTCGGACGCCAACCACCCGCTGGTGCAGCGCGTGGACACCATGGACGGCGCGGCCGACAAGGCCGCCGAGCTCGCGGCCGCGAAGTAAGGGACGAGGGAAAGAAAAGCCATGGCTATCTTCCTCAACAAGGACAGCAAGGTCATCGTCCAGGGCATGACCGGTGCCACGGGCATGAAGCACACCAAGCTCATGCTCGCCGACGGCACCAACATCGTCGGCGGTGTCAACCCGCGCAAGGCCGGCACCTCGGTCGACGTCGACGGCACCGACATCCCGGTCTTCGGCACGGTCGCCGAGGCCATCGAGAAGACGGGCGCCAACGTGTCCGTCCTCTTCGTGCCGCCGGCCTTCTCCAAGGCCGCCGTCGTCGAGGCCATCGACGCCGAGATCCCCCTCGCGGTCATCATCACCGAGGGCATCGCCGTCCACGACTCCGCCGCCTTCTGGGCGTACGCGAAGTCGAAGGGCAACAAGACCCGCATCATCGGCCCGAACTGCCCCGGACTCATCACCCCGGGCCAGTCCAACGCCGGCATCATCCCGGGCGACATCACGAAGCCGGGCCGTATCGGCCTGGTCTCGAAGTCCGGCACGCTGACGTACCAGATGATGTACGAGCTCCGTGACCTCGGCTTCTCGTCGGCCGTCGGCATCGGTGGCGACCCGGTCATCGGTACGACGCACATCGACGCGCTCGCCGCGTTCGAGGCCGACCCCGACACCGACCTGATCGTCATGATCGGTGAGATCGGCGGCGACGCCGAGGAGCGTGCGGCGGACTACATCGCGAAGAACGTGACCAAGCCGGTCGTCGGCTACGTCGCGGGCTTCACCGCGCCCGAGGGCAAGACCATGGGCCACGCGGGCGCCATCGTCTCCGGTTCCTCCGGCACGGCCGCCGCGAAGAAGGAGGCCCTGGAGGCCGCCGGCGTCAAGGTCGGCAAGACGCCGACCGAGACGGCGAAGCTGGCGCGCGCGATCCTCGCCGGCTGACCGGACCGACCAGACCCACTGGGTCGTACGTCGACGGGCCCGCACCCCTCACCAGGGGTGCGGGCCCGTCCGCGTCGCCGTCGCTCCGCTGAGCGCCGCGCGTCGCTCAGCCGAGCTGCGGCAGGAGCCGCTCCGGGCCCTTCTCGAACAGGGTGCGCAGTTCGGCGCGCAACTCCCTGTCCTCCTCCGACAGCGGGCCGGGACCCGAGCGCGGCGGGACCCCGGGCACGGTCGTGGCCGGGGCCTGCGGTGCCTCGTAGTGATCGGGAGCCGTGTGGAGCGTGAACACGGTGGACGCGATGATCAGGATCGTCAGGGCGACGGCCGCGCGGGTCCACAGGCGGGCCCGGCGCTCGCTGCCCGTGCGGACGACGACGGGCTTCGCGGTGGTCCGCAGCCGTTCCGTGCCGCCGAGCTCCGCGAGCCGCCGCCGCAGCTCCGCCGTCTCGGCCAGCTCCGGGACGCGCGCGGCGACGGCCGAGCGCGCGTAGAGCAGCCGGTTCGCCGCCGCCGGTGTGCTCGCCTCCGTCTCGGCCGCGGTCTCCGGCAGCCCGAGCCCGACACCGTCGTGGAGGAGCAGGGTCCGCCGGTACGCGGGCGGCAGGCTCAGCATCGCGGACAGCAGCCGGCGGTCGTCGAGGGCGACGGGCGGCGCCTCCAGGGCACGGTAGCGGGGCCGCAGCCGGTGCCAGGGTGACATCGCGTACTCGTACGCCGCCGCGCGCACCCAGCCCGCCGGATCCCGGTCGACCGCCACCTCGGGCCAGCGCTGCCAGGCCAGTTGGAAGGCTCGCTCCACGGACTCCCGCGCCAGTTCGCGCCGCCCGGTGAGCAGATAGGTCTGCCGTACGAGGGTGGGCGCGGCGAACGCGTAGAGCGCGTCGAAGGCCTGTGCGGGCGTCAGGGCGGTAGGGGCTGCGGTCTCCGTCACCGGGCGCCCCTTCGTACGTAAAAGTACATAAAACATATATTGAGCGACACATCCGAGGTTCGCCTGTTACAGCCCGAAAGAGCGTGTCGTTGGGAGCATGGCGGGCGTGACCCAGATGACCGATCGAAGCCCGCACCGCAGACCGTCGTTCCCGCCGTCGCTCGCGCGGCTGCGGAGGCGCTCGTCCGGACTGGCCACGGGCCTGGCCGGCGGCGTGCTCGCGGCCGGCCTCGGCCTGGCGGCGGTCGCCGTGCCCGTGACGGTCCTGTGGATCAGTTCGCCCTACCCGGACAGCGGCCCCGACGGGGCGCTGCATGTCGCCGCCGCGCTGTGGCTGCTGGCGCACGGCGCCGAACTCGTCCGCACGGACACGTTGTCCGGCGTGCCCGCGCCCATCGGGGTGACCCCGTTGCTCCTGGTCGTGCTGCCCGGTTGGCTGCTGCACCGCGCGGCGCGCGACGCGGCGGACGGCGACGACGCGTCCCCGCCGCCGCCCGCCCGTCTGGCGTGGACCGGAGTCGTCGTGGGCTACCTGACGGTCGGCGCCGCGGCCGCGGTGTACGCCTCGGGCGCCGAACCGTCTCCCGCGTGGAGGTCCGTGGTGCTGTGGCCGCCGCTGCTCGTGGTGGCCGCGGCGGGGGCGGGCGTCTGGACGGCGTACGGGCGACCGCTGGGGCCGTTGCCGCCGGCCCTGCGCCAGGCCCTCGACGTCCTTCCCCTCGCTTCCGTGCTCGCCGCCGCCTTCGCCCCCGGCTCCCGGTTCCCGGCCGCCGCGCGTGCCGCCGCCGCCGGGGCCGTGACGCTCCTGGGCGGCGGGGTGCTGCTCGTCGGCGTCTCGCTGGTGGGGCACGGGGGACCGGCTCGACTGTCGTTCCTGCAGCTCACCGAGAGCTGGTCGGGCCGGTTCGCGGTGCTGCTGCTGGCGCTGGCCCTCATCCCGAACGCGGCGGTGTGGGGGGCCGCGTACGCGCTCGGCCCCGGTTTCACGCTCGGTGCCGGGCACACGGCGGGGCCGTTGCTGTCGGACCCAGCCTCGCGGCTGCCCCCCTTCCCCCTGCTGGCGGCGGTCCCGGACGCGGGCCCGGGGACACCGCTGACCTGGGCGGCGGGCGCCGTGCCCGTGGTGGCCGCGGTGGTGGTGGCCTGGTTCACGGCCGGCGCGGCGGTGCCGAAGGGCGGGGGCGCGGACAAGGGGAGTGAAGGCGAGGCGAGCGAGGGCAAGGGGAGCGCGAGGAAGGCGAGCGAGGGGGACGGTGCGGCCTGGTCGTGCCGGCGGACCGCCGAGGTACTGGCGCTCGCGGCGGCCCTGTGCGGTCTGGCCCTCGGCGTGCTCGCCGCCCTGGCGGGCGGGCCCCTGGGGGTGGCCGCCCTCGCCGACTTCGGCCCCGTCTGGTGGCAGACCGGACCGGCCGCGGCGGGCTGGATCGCACTGGTGGGACTGCCGACGGGCCTGGCCCTGCGCGCCTGGCGCCTGCGCGGGACCCGGGCACCGGTACCGGGCGCTCGGTCCACGGCCGACTCGGACACGCTTTCGGACGGACCCCCCGTGCTTTCGGACGGACCTTCGGGCGGTCCACCCGGCCGGGCGCCCTGGCGGCGGGCACTGCCGTCGCCGGTACGGGGACTGCGGGCTCGGCGCGCACGGGCCCGCGCGCGGTCCGCCGACGAGGCGCAGGCGCCCCAGGAGGAGTCGGCCTACGACCTCCTGCCCTCTTCCGACACCGCCCCCGACCCCTTCGGGTCCCTCTGGCACGACGACGTCGCACGCGAGACCCGCTGGGAGGCACTGAAGCGGGCGTCCACCCCGGTGGAGACGTCCACTCCGGTGGACCGGACCGACCCCCAGGACTGACGAGCGATCCCCTGCCGGAGGACCCGACCGGGCCGGTCAGTCGCGTGTGCCCAGCAGTCCCTGCAACTGGTCCGGCAGCAGGTCGTCGCAGGACTTCTTCGCGGTGTTGGTGAGGGAGTCGTTCACGCAGGTGTAGTACTCGCGGTAGACGAGCTGCGCCGTGAACGTCATCGCGACCATGGCGAGCGCCAGGGACGCCGTGACGAGGCCGCTGATCGCGGCGGTGGTCTGGGGCCTCGATCCCTGGGTCGCCGGAGCCGGAGTGTCCGGGTCCGGTGAACGCGGCTTGGTGCGCAGGGCGCTGATCGCCCAGTAGAGGGCCAGCGCGCCGAGCAGCAGCGCCACGTACGGCCAGGCGAAGAGGGCGAAGAAGAACGCCCACATACCGGACAGCAGAGCGAACCGGGCGCGCCGCTGTGCCGGGTCGGTCGGGTCCCAGCGCATACCGGAACCCGGGCCGCCGGACTTCTCAGGACCGCCCTGCCCGCCGCCCGGACCGCCCGAGTTGCCCGAACCCGGCTTGTCGCCGAAGCGGCCGCCCTGCGCGGGGCCGGGCTGCCGGTCGCTCCACTGGCTGCCCCAGGCGGAGTTGCCGCCGTCCGGACCGCTCTGGCCGCTCCCGCCGTCCTGGCCCTGGCCGCCCGAGGGCCGCCGGGGCTGCCACGGCCGGTCGGGGGTGCCCTCGGGGGGCGGGGCGAAGGGGTTGTCGTCCGGTTGAGTGCCGGAGCCCTGCCCGCTCCCGGGCACGTCGTCGCTCTCCCGCGGCGGGGTGGGAGAGGGGCGCCGCTCACGCAGCAGGAGCGGAGGGCGTCGGAGACTTCGGTCCGGCATCAGGTGTGCGTCTTCCCCTTGGTGGTATGCGGCGGGCACCGTGTCCATGCTGGTCAAACGTGTCCACAGAGCTGGTCACGTGTCCGGGGCTCGGGCCCCGGACGATTCGTATCCGTCCCTGGTCAACGTCCCGTGCGTGAAAGGCGTTCCCCTGCGGGGGCTGCTTCCCCGGGCGGATCCTCCCCAGACGCTACCTTCTGGCCGAGCCCCCGTCCCGTGGGGGCCGCCCGGTGTGCCGGTATCGTTGCCGGCGGTCGGCCGCTTCGTAGACTTCCCCGTATCCAGGGGCGCGAAGCATTCGTACGACCGTACAAAGGCACTCCCCGAGAAAGGGCCCCGTCGTGGCCAAGGCCAAGCGCCTCGTCGTGCTGGTCTCCGGATCAGGTACGAATCTGCAGGCTCTCCTCGACGCGGTGGCGTCGCAGGGAACGGCCGTCTACGGAGCCGAGATCGTCGCCGTCGGCGCCGACCGCGCGAACATCGCCGGTCTGGAGCGCGCCGAGCGTGCCGGGCTGCCGACCTTCGTCGTCCGGGTGAAGGACCACGCCACCCGTGACGAGTGGGACGCGGCACTGGCCGAGGCCGTCGCCGCGTACGCACCGGACCTCGTCGTGTCGGCCGGGTTCATGAAGATCGTGGGCAAGGCGTTCCTGGCCCGCTTCGGCGGCCGGTTCGTGAACACCCACCCGGCCCTGTTGCCCAGTTTCCCGGGGGCGCACGGCGTCCGTGACGCCCTCGCCTACGGCGCGAAGGTGACCGGGTGCACCGTGCACTTCGTCGACGACGGCGTCGACACCGGCCCGATCATCGCCCAGGGCGTGGTCGAGGTCCGGAACGAGGACTACGAAGACGATGGTTCCGCTCTCCATGAGCGCATCAAGGAAGTCGAGCGAAGGCTGCTCGTCGATGTCGTGGGGCGGCTCGCCCGCAACGGCTATCGCATTGAGGGACGAAAGGTAGTTATCCAGTGACCGCCGAGAGCACAGGCACGGCCGCGAGCCCCCAGGACACGCAGCGCACCCAGGCCGGCGAGAGCGGCGCGGAGGAGACCAAGCGGGTCATCCGGCGCGCGCTCGTCAGTGTCTACGACAAGACCGGACTCGAGGAGCTGGCCCGCGGTCTGCACGCGGCGGGCGTCGAGCTGGTCTCCACCGGCTCCACCGCCGCGCGGATCGCCGCCGCCGGGGTCCCGGTCACCAAGGTCGAGGAGGTCACCGGCTTCCCCGAGTGCCTGGACGGCCGCGTCAAGACGCTGCACCCGCGCGTGCACGCCGGCATCCTCGCCGACCTGCGGCTGGAGTCCCACCGGGAGCAGCTCGCCGAGCTGGGCGTGGAGCCGTTCCAGCTGGTCGTCGTGAACCTCTACCCGTTCCGGGAGACGGTCGCCTCGGGCGCCACCCCGGACGAGTGCGTCGAGCAGATCGACATCGGCGGGCCCTCGATGGTCCGCGCCGCCGCCAAGAACCACCCGTCCGTGTCCGTGGTCACCAGCCCCGAGCGGTACGCCGACGTGCTGTCCGCGGTCCGTGCCGGGGGCTTCGACCTGCACGCCCGCAAGCGGCTCGCCGCCGAGGCGTTCCAGCACACCGCCGCGTACGACGTGGCGGTGGCCTCCTGGTTCGCGAGCGCGTACGCGCCCGCCGACGACTCGGGCTTCCCCGACTTCGCCGGTGCGACCTTCGAGAAGCGCAACACCCTGCGCTACGGCGAGAACCCGCACCAGGGCGCCGCCCTGTACGTGGACACCGCGTCGAGCGGCGGCGGCCTGGCAGACGCCGAGCAGTTGCACGGCAAGGAGATGTCGTACAACAACTACACGGACACGGACGCCGCGCGCCGTGCCGCGTACGACCACGACGACCCGTGCGTCGCGATCATCAAGCACGCCAACCCGTGCGGTATCGCGATCGGCGCGAACGTCGCCGAGGCGCACCGCAAGGCGCACGCGT
This sequence comes from Streptomyces sp. CWNU-52B, assembly GCF_047444975.1. NCBI lineage: Bacteria > Bacillati > Actinomycetota > Actinomycetes > Kitasatosporales > Streptomycetaceae > Streptomyces > Streptomyces sp. CWNU-52B. Next base: position 307,853 of record NZ_JBLFJV010000019.1, read on the forward strand.
GCGACCCGCTGTCGGCGTTCGGCGGCGTCATCGCCGTCAACCGCCCGGTCTCCAAGGAGATGGCGGAGCAGGTCGCCGAGATCTTCACCGAGGTCATCGTGGCGCCGGAGTACGAGGACGGCGCGCTGGAGGCTCTCGCCAAGAAGAAGAACATCCGTGTGCTCCGCGCCCACCAGGGTCCGGCGGCGCAGGTGGAGATCAAGCAGATCGACGGCGGCCGGCTCCTCCAGGCCGCCGACCGCCTCCAGGCCGACGGCGACGACCCGTCCTCCTGGACGCTGGCCACCGGCGACGCGCTCTCCGAGGGCGAACTGGCCGAGCTGGCCTTCGCGTGGCGGGCCTGCCGGGCCGTCAAGTCCAACGCGATCCTCCTCGCCAAGGACGGCGCCTCCGTCGGCGTCGGCATGGGCCAGGTCAACCGCGTCGACTCCGCCAAGCTCGCGGTGGAGCGCGCGGGCGCCGAGCGCGCGCGGGGCGCCTTCGCGGCCTCGGACGCGTTCTTCCCCTTCCCCGACGGACTGGAGATCCTGACCGCGGCCGGCATCAAGGCCGTGGTCCAGCCGGGCGGTTCGGTCCGCGACGAACTGGTGGTGGAGGCGGCGAAGAAGGCCGGCGTCACCATGTACTTCACGGGGACGCGGCACTTCTTCCACTGAGTCACGTCTCCACCGAGTCACACACGCGCAGCGGCGGCCTCCGGCCCTCCCCCGAAGGAGCCGGAGACCGCCGCCGGTCCAGGGGCGTCAGCAGGTGGGCAGGCCGGGGACCGGCTCCCAGTTGTTGCCGCCCGAGACCTTGGTCGCCGGGAACCAGCCCCAGGCGTGGTGGGTGCTGCCGGTGTCACCCTGGGTGTAGAGCCACCAGTCGTTGCGGGCGCTGCCGACGGGCGGGTTGGGGAAGCCAGGGTCCTTCGTCTGGCAGACGAACCAGTTGTCGCCCGCGTACAGGTCGCCGATGTCGTTGCGGTACCAGATGATGTCGCCGCTCTGGTAGTTGTGACAGTAACGGGCGGTGTACGAGCGGCCGTCGGGGTCCGTCTTCGTGCCGGCGTTGCCCCAGCAGCCGTTCGGTGCCGCCGACGCGCCGGCCGGAGCCATCATGATCGCTCCGGATGCCAGTACCGCCGCCGCTCCGAGTGAGGCGAGAGTGCGCTTCATGGTGAGTGTCCCTCCTGGCGATGCCACCCCCGTAGGTGGACGACTCCACTCTCGTGCGGACGGGCGGGGGAGCGGTACCTCGGAACTCTCAGGGTCACTTCTTGCCCGGGGGCGTGTATTCCTTGAGTTGGTGAGCGACGCGGTCGGCGTAGGAGCGGTACTTCGGGGGAACACCGGCCGCGCCGTTCACCTTCGCGTAGGACGTCCGGTACGCCGTGGCGATCAGTACCCGGCGGTCGCCCGGCAGGTCGTCGTCCAGGCGGGGGGCGATCCAGCACAGGTAGCGGCCCATCGCCGGGATGGACTCGGCAGGAGGGAAGGGCGGCTTGGGCACCGACTCGGCGGGGGTGCCGTCCGCGTGCATCCACCAGCGCAGCACGCTCGGCGTCCAACGCGCGATGCCGTACTCGTCCTTGGCCGGATCGGAGAGGTCCGGGTCGAAGTCGCTCTCGACCTTCAGCATGGCGGCGATCAGGGGCGGGGTGACATCGCCTTGAGCACAGTCGTGCGCCGTCTCGACGATCAGCAGGCGGTACGCCGAGGGGATACCCCGGTCGGCGCGCAGTTCGGCGGAGCCGTACGAGGCGGCGGTGACGCCCTTCGTCTCGGCGCCCCGGCTGCCGGCGTCGGTGTCCCCGGTGCCGCCCACCCACGTGCTGATGCCGTATCCGAGTGCGGAGGCGGCGAGGGTGGCGGCCGCGGCGGCGAGGGCCACCGCCGTGCGGCGTCCGGGTCCGACCCGCGTCCTCGGCAGGCGGGAGGACAGCCGGGAGGGCAGTCGGGGGGACCGGCCGGTACCGGCCAACGCCGCGACCCGCCGCAGCAGTTCGTCCCCGGAGATCCGTTCCGTGTGCGTCCGGGCCAGACAGGTGCGTACGAGCTCCCGCCAGCCGTCCGGGAGTTCGGGGGAGAGCCGCAGCTCGTCCGTGCCGCGCGCGTAGCGCACCGCGGCGTCCCGGCGGGCCGAGGGGGTGCCGCCCGGCAGGGGGAACGAGTCCGTCAGGACGAGGTGCGCGAGGACCCCGAACGCCCACACGTCGGCCGAGGGTCTCGTCTGCCGCCCGCGCTCGCCGATCTCGGACCAGAGCATCTCGGGCGGTGTGTAGTCGGGCGTGGAGAACGCCGGCGTGTAGGCGTGGGTGCCCTCCAGCTCGGCGGCCATGTTGAAGTCCGCGAGCCGGGCCGAACCGTCGTCCATCAGCAGGACGTTGGCGGGCTTGAGGTCGCCGTGCACCCAGCCCGCGCTGTGCAGCTGGGTCAGCCCCTCGCAGATCTGCGCGAGCAGGGCGGGCCCGTGCGGCGGCCGCGGAGAACGGGTCAGGAGCCCCGCCAGGGAGCCCGCCGCCCGTTCCAGTACGAGGACGGTGGCGCCGTCCAGTTCCGGGCGGTCCGGGTCGTCGACCGTGAGGGTCTCGTACATGCGGATCAGCCGGGGCCGCTTGAGCCTGCGGTGCAACTCCAGCTCGCGCTCGGTCAGTTCGCGCAGGTGGGCCAGTTGTCGCGGCGTACCCGTGCCGGTGGGCAGGAACTTCAGCGCGGCCGACTGCGGCAGTCCGTCGCCCGGCCGGACCCGACGGGCCTCGTACACACTCCCGAACGCGCCCGTGGCGATGGGCTCCCGTACCTCCCAGGACCCGACCCGGTACCCCTTCGGTACCGCCACCGCGTACGCCTCGGTCACCGTGCCTCCCGCCGCACCGGCGTCGCCAGGACGGACAGGTCGTCCTCCCGCACCAGGTCGAAGCGGAGCGCCAGGGACACCAGGGACTCCTTCTTGCCGTTGAGGCGCGGGCCGCTGTCCGCCGTCTCCGGGCCCGGCTTGAGGCGGAGCTTCACGGCGAGATAGTCGATGTTCCACTGCACAGAAGTGCGGGACGCGGCCTGCCAGTTCGGGCGTAATCGGTCGACGACCTGGTCCACCGTGGGCAGCGGGGCGTGCGGTTCACCGCGCAGGCGGGGTTCGCAGAGGGCGGCGAGGACCGCGAAGTAGCGTTTCGTGCGGTCGACGGAGAAGGCGGGCGCGGTCGTCGTACCGTCCAGACCCTGCGGGGACCGCAGATAGTCGTGCCGGGGTGCCCACACCTCGACGGGCAGCAGGTCGCCCGCCGCCGGCAGGACGATCCGCGAGAACTCGAAGGGGATCGGCGCGTCCAGCCGGCCGGGACCCACCTTGATGTGCTCGCCCGCGCCCTCCGGGTTCTCCACGACGTACGTCTGGTGGGACGAGAGATTGCTCAGCGTCCAGAAGGTGCCCTGCGCGGTGATCTCGCCCGCCTTGCGGGACACGCCTTCGTGCGCGATCGCGAGTTCGTTGCCGCTCGCCGAGCGGCCGAACGCCAGCCGCTCGCCGGGGGCCAGCCGGAGCCGGGAGCTGTCGGGTCCGCCGCGCTCGCGCTCCGTGGCCGGTGGAGGTACCACGATGATGCTGTACAAGGTTCGTTCTCCCCGTCCCGTGTTCAGCTGTGGGATCAGGGTAGGCGGACGCGCCAGGGCCGTGTCCCCTCTGGGCGGGTGGAACACGGCCCTTGGCATGAATGGCGTGAACGCGTCGTTCCGGAGCGGGTGTTCCCGGGGATCTCCTGACCGGCGTCAGCCCTTGACGACCACCGAGCTGCACACCTTGTCGGCGAACGTCTGCTTCTTGGCGTCCCACAGCGGCCACAGCCAGCCGATGTAGCAGGCGACGCTGTCGAGGAAGTGCGCGAGGCGGCGGACGAACGCCATGCCGACACCGAGCGGCCTGCCGTCGATCTCCCGCAGCAGCCGGATGCCGAGCGCCTTCTTGCCGATGGTCTGGCCCGTCCTGCCTTCCTGGACCAGCATCCAGATGGCCACGCCGATGATGGCGACGAAGGTGATGAGACCGAAGATCGCCGCTGCGGAGTCGGTGCCGATGGCCGCCCCGATCACCGCGGGGAGGTAGGCGACCAGGAGGACGAGCCCGTCCACCAGCGTCGCCAGGAACCGCTGACCCCAGTGGGCGTACGGGGGCATGCCGCCGTACATCTGCTGGCTGGGGTCGGGGTAGCCGGGGTACTGCTGGCCGGGCTGCTGCGGGTAGCCGTAGCCCTGCTGGGGCGGCACGCCCTGCGGCGCCTGCGGGTAGCCGTAGCCGGGGGGCGGCTGCTGGCCCTGCTGCGGGTAGCCGTAACCCTGCTGGGGGTTCTGCGGCTGTCCGTACGGGTCGTTGGGCTGGGGCGGGCCGAAGCTCATGGCTGATTTCCTCCGTTGCGCATTTGGGGACGGTGCGGATGCGCGCGGAGGAACATCATGATGTGAGCGGTTTGCCCCCCGGTGCCGGCCGCAGTACTGCGTTTTTCATCGTTCTATCGAGGGCGAGTTCTTGTCCAGCCCGCAGAATCATGTGTTGTGCAGCTGCAACCTGCGTGATCTCCGGCCAGGGCCCGATTGGAACCGGGACCCCGTCATCCGCGAGGATGGGCACATGACCGCCCAGATTCTCGATGGCAAGGCCACCGCAGCCGCGATCAAGTCCGATCTGACCGTCCGCGTGGCGGCCCTGAAGGAGAAGGGCCTCACACCAGGACTCGGCACCGTCCTGGTGGGTGACGACCCCGGCAGCCAGAAGTACGTCGCGGGCAAGCACCGCGACTGCGCGCAGGTCGGCATCGCCTCCATCCAGCGCGAACTGCCCGCGACCGCCACGCAGGAGGAGATCGAGGCGGTCGTCCGTGACCTCAACGAGGACCCCTCCTGCACCGGTTACATCGTCCAGCTGCCGCTCCCCAAGGGCATCGACGAGAACCGCATCCTGGAGCTGATGGACCCCGACAAGGACGCGGACGGGCTCCACCCGATGAACCTCGGCCGTCTCGTCCTGAACGAGCCGGCGCCGCTGCCCTGCACCCCGAACGGTGTCCTCACCCTGCTCCGGCAGTACGGAGTGGAGATCAAGGGCGCGGAGGTCGTGGTCGTCGGCCGTGGGGTGACGATCGGCCGGTCGATGCCGCTGCTGCTCACGCGGCGCTCGGAGAACGCGACGGTGACGCAGTGCCACACCGGTACGCGCGACCTCGCCGCGCATCTGCGCCGGGCCGACATCATCGTCGCGGCGGCCGGTTCCGCGCACCTGATCCGCCCGGAGGACGTGAAGCCGGGGGCGGCCGTCCTCGACGTGGGGGTCTCCCGCAACGCCGAGGGCAAGATCGTGGGCGACGTCCACCCCGGTGTGGCCGAGGTCGCCGCGTGGATCTCGCCGAACCCGGGCGGGGTGGGCCCGATGACCCGCGCCCAGCTGCTCGTCAACGTGGTCGAGGCGGCGGAACGCAGTGCCGGCTGAGCGGGAGCGGCCGACAGCCCCGGCCGACGCAGTGTCCCCGACGGAGAGCGGGACGCCGACCGAGCCCGACGTTCCGGCTACGCCTGGCGCCTCGGCTGGATCCGGCCTCCTGGCTGAGCCCGTGACCCCGGCTGGGTCCGGGGCCCCGGCTCGTCCCGGCGTTCCGGCTGGGTCCGGCGCCTCGGCTGAGCTGGAGACTCCGGCTGGCTCTGGGAGCCTGGCTGAGGCGTCGGCTGAGGGCGATCCCGAGGTCTCAGCTTCGGCCTCGGCCTCGGCGGGGACCGGGACGGGGGATGAAACGGAGACCGGGAGCGAGGCTTCGGCCGGGACCGGGGGCCCGGCCAAGACCGGGACGTCGACACCGACCCCGGTGTCGGTTCCGGCCTCGGCCGAGACCGGGGCTGGGGCTGGGGCGGAGACCGGGAGCGAGGCTTCGGCCGAGGGTCCGGTCAGGACCGAAGCGCCGGCCTCGACATCGGCACCGGTGCCGGAACCGGCGTCGGCGCCCGGCTCGGCTTCGGGCTCGGCGTCCGAAGGTGACGACTCCGCCGAGCCGGCTGATCCCGCCGACTCGGCAGACGCCGCCGTTCCCACCGGCCCGGCCGAGCCGGCCGATGCCGCAGGTTCGGCGGAGCCCGTCGAGTCGGCCGACTCGACTGACGCCGCTGATCCCGCAGCCCCGGCGGAGCCCTCGGTGGAGCCCACCGTTCGGGATGCCGTCAGTGCGCCCGGTCCCGACGGGGAGCCCCGGCGGGTCACGCGGCGCTTCCCGCTCTTCACGCGGGACACCGCCCGGCCCGAGGGCGGCGGCAGGGCGGCCCCCCGCGGCGCGCCCGCGCCCGCACGGCAGTGGCCGATTCTCACGGTCACCGGCCTCGTCGGGCTCGGGCTGCTGCTGACCGCGCTCGACGCGTTCAAGGTCGGCACCCTGCTGATCGGCCTCGCGCTGCTCGCGGGCGGCGTCATGCGCTGGATGCTGCCCGACGTCGGCATGCTCGCCGTCCGGTCCCGGTTCACCGACCTCGTCACGTACGGCGTGCTCGGGGTGACCATCGCGCTGCTCGCGATGATGGCGCAGCCGCACCCCTGGCTGGTGCTTCCGTTCCTCGACGACACGTTGCACTTCACGATCAGGACGTGAGCGGCGGCGACGGTTCCGGCGTCTCCCGGGGGCGGGTGCACACTGAATGACGGAGGAGGAGGGCGAGGGGGGAGCATGAGCGACTGGCAGCCGCTGCCGACGGAACTTCCGTCGGAGGTGCGGCACTTCGTGGAGCAGTTACGGGTGCTCAAGGACCGTACGGGGCTCAGCCTGGTCGCCCTGGCCGAGCGCACCGCGTACAGCAAGTCCTCCTGGCACCGCTACCTGAACGCCACCCAGCCCCCGCCCCGGCAGGCGGTCATCGCCCTGTGCCGGGTCGCGGGCGCGAGAGCCGATGCGGAACGGTTCGCCGTGCGCTGGGAACTCGCGGTGCGGGTCTGGCCGCGCACGATGCCCGCCCCGGCCGCGACGGGCGGCGCCCCGACGGGTGACGGCGTGCCGGGTGGCGGCGCCGCGGAGGTCGCGTCCACGGAAGGCGGGTACGAGGACGATCCGACGCTGCCGTGGTGGGACCTGCTCGGCGGCGAGACGTCCGACTCCGGCTCCGACTCCGGTTCCGAGCCCGTCGCCCCCGCCCGTGACTCCTCGCACCGGCTGCTCCTGTACGCCCTGCTCCTCGTCCTCGTCCTGCTGCTGGTCGCGGTGGCGGGAGCCGTCACCCTGTCGTGAGGCGGCCGCGACGGCGGCGGCCGTGGACGGTCGACGATCCGACCTGTCCCCGGTGGGCGAGTGATCCCCCTGAAGGCACAAGTGGCGCGTGATATCGCGCATGTGTTCCCTGTGTGTCGATGTCTTGACAAGTTCAAGGATGTATGTAGATCACCTCCGGGACCATGGATAACGTGGGCAATAGGGACACCCCGGGGCGTCCCCGTGGACCGGACGGGCCATCTCGTCAGCCGAGAGGCAAGTCGATGGGACACTGGACCGCAGACCAGCGGGCATGCGACGGTGCATGCCCACAGGCCCGAATGCTCCCGTGTGCACCCCCCTCCCGGGAACTGAGATCCTCACTGGGCGCATCCCTGTGGGTAGCCGGAACGGGGACTCGGCAGAGGGCTCGACGCGCGGGAAAAGCCAGCACGTACGGGGGGAAAGAGGGGGGTAGCAATGCCTCGTTGGAGGGCCTTGCCGGATGAACTCGATCCGCAGGTCAGGGAGTTCGCCAGCCAGTTGCGCCGACTCGTCGACCGCGGTGGACTGAGCATCGCCGCCGTGGCCGACCGCACCGGATACAGCAAGACGTCCTGGGAGCGGTATCTGAACGGCCGCCTGCTCGCGCCCAAGGGCGCGATCGTGGCGCTGGCCGAGGTGACCGGGACCAATCCCGTCCATCTGACGACCATGTGGGAGCTTGCCGAGCGGGCCTGGAGCCGTTCGGAGGCACGCCACGACATGACCATGGAGGCGATACGGATCTCCCAGGCGCGCGCCGCACTGGGAGAGTTCGGACCGACTCCGGCCAAGGGGGGACGGGACGCGAAGCAGGCGCGCGCAGGGGGGAGCGCGCCGGCCGCGCCCACGCCGGGTATCGCGGGTCCTGCCGGAGTGGTCCCCACGGTGCCGCCGCAGAATCCGGGTCCGGCGCGGGAGGACGAGCACAGAACGCCGTACCGTGCCGGGGCCTCCGGCGGTGAAGGCGGGAGTGCGGGTGCGGGTGCGGGTCCCGGTTCTGGGTCCGGTTCCGGTTCCGGTACGGGTGTCCGTGGTGGCGGTTGGGGAGTCGTCGCCTCGCCTCCGGGAGGGGCCGGGGCCTCGGGTGCAGGTTCCTCCGGGTTCGGTCCGTCGGGAGCCTTCGGGCCCAACGGTTCGGCCGGTTCCGCCGTCCCCAACGGTCCTGCGGTGTCCGCCGGTTCGGCCGGGGGGCCGCCTCAGGACGCCCGGCCCGCGCCGGGCGGTCCGAGCGACGGGCAGCGGCGCAAGCGGCGGCTCACCATGTTCCTCGCGGGGGTCGTCGCCGCGCTCGTGGTGGTGGCCGTGGCCGTGTACGTCACGAACTCCGCCGGTGGCAAGGGCGGCAACGAGGCCAAGCCGACCCCGAGCCCGACCGTGAGCAAGGAACTGCCGGCCGGTGTCGAGTGCAGTGGCGCCGACTGCACGGGCAAGGACCCGGAGAACATGGGCTGCGGCGGGACGCTGGCGCAGACCGTGGAGAAGGCCGTTGTCGGTACCGCCCAGGTCGAGGTGCGCTACAGCGAGACGTGCGGGGCCGCGTGGGCGCGGATCACGGCGGCCGCGGCCGGTGACTCGGTCCGGATAACGGCGGGTTCGGCTGCCGGGCAGACCGCCGAGGTCGACACGGACACCGATGCGTACACGCCGATGGTCGCGGTGAAGAGTGCCACCGGGGCGAAGGCTTGCGCGACGCTTCAGTCGGGCCAGGAAGGGTGCACGAAGTAGGGGCGTAGGGGCGTAGGGGCGTAGGGACGTGAGGAATGGTCGCCGTCGTTCGGGGCAGGCGGTCCATACCCCCCACGGGATTCCGGTGATGGTTCGGCCGGTGCCCCACTTGGCGGTCGTCGGCCCACTCTCCCGGATCGACGGCCGCCTTTGCCCTCCGGGGGGTGGGAGGGGTGGTCGGGCTGTTCCCCGTGCTCCTTGGAGGCGGGGCTGCGCCCCTTGCCCCCTTGTTGCCCCCTTGCCCTTGCGCCTTGCCTCTTGGGGCCGGGTGTCGGGTGCGGGTCGTGTGTGGCTGGTCGCGCAGTTCCCCGCGCCCCTTGAGGGCGGGCTGCGCCCGCGCCCCTTGGGTCGGGTGGGGGGCTGTGGGGCGGGCCACAGTGGCCCGGACGTTCGGGATCGTGGATGCGCGATAGCCTGGCCGCTGGATCTCTCTTGACGCCAAGAGATCGATCATCGGAACCGATGATCGATCATCGAAGCGCCAGGGCCGGGATTCCGTACCCCGGGGCAGGGACGCCCCACCGTCAGCTGTCATACGGAGAACGCCATGACCCGCACTCCCGTGAACGTCACCGTCACCGGCGCGGCCGGCCAGATCGGTTACGCCCTGCTCTTCCGCATCGCCTCCGGCCAGCTGCTCGGCGCGGACGTGCCGGTCAAGTTGCGTCTTCTTGAGATCACGCCGGCGCTGAAGGCCGCCGAGGGCACCGCCATGGAGCTCGACGACTCCGCCTTCCCGCTCCTCCAGGGCATCGAGATCACCGACGACCCGAACGTGGCCTTCGACGGCACGAACGTCGGTCTGCTCGTCGGCGCCCGCCCCCGCAGCAAGGGCATGGAGCGCGGTGACCTCCTGGAGGCCAACGGCGGCATCTTCAAGCCCCAGGGCAAGGCCATCAACGACCACGCCGCGGACGACGTCAAGATCCTCGTCGTCGGCAACCCGGCCAACACCAACGCCCTCATCGCCCAGGCCGCCGCCCCGGACGTACCGGCCGAGCGCTTCACGGCGATGACCCGCCTGGACCACAACCGCGCGCTCACGCAGCTCGCGAAGAAGACGGGCTCCACGGTCGCGGACATCAAGCGACTCACCATCTGGGGCAACCACTCCGCCACCCAGTACCCCGACATCTTCCACGCCACGGTCGCCGGCAAGAACGCCGCCGAGACCGTGAACGACGAGAAGTGGCTGGCCGAGGAGTTCATCCCGACCGTCGCCAAGCGCGGCGCGGCCATCATCGAGGCCCGTGGCGCCTCCTCCGCCGCCTCCGCCGCGAACGCCGCCATCGACCACGTGTACACCTGGGTCAACGGCACCGCGGACGGCGACTGGACCTCCATGGGCATCCCGTCCGACGGTTCGTACGGTGTCGCCGAGGGCCTCATCTCCTCCTTCCCCGTCACCACGAAGGACGGCTCGTACGAGATCGTGCAGGGCCTCGACATCAACGAGTTCTCCCGCGCCCGCATCGACGCGTCGGTGAAGGAGCTGGACGAGGAGCGCGAGGCGGTCCGCGCCCTCGGCCTCATCTGAGCCCCGCGCTCGCCTGAGCCCCGCCGCTCGCCCGAGTTCCGCGTTCGCACCGAGCGCCGTTCTCCACCGAGCACCGTTCTCCACCGATCCCCGGACAGCCGTCCGGGGATCGGTGCGTTCCGCCGCCGACGGCGCTTCCTGAAGCCTTTTCCGTGACTCCGCGCACTTCCGGCGTGGCGCGCGCATGTATCGCGGGCCTCGGGGCAGGTGGACCCGGCCCCCGAGAGTGACACGCGCGTGACGGCAGAGGGGCACGGAACAGGACGGAAGGCAACACCGAAGATGTCGGGACAGCAGCAGGCGGCACACCACGTGGCAGCGGCACACCAGACGCAGCACACGATCCATGTGGGCGGGGAGTGGCGTGCGGCCGCCTCGGGCGACACGCGGGACATCCTCGACCCGGCGGACGCGAAGCCCTTCGCCGAGGTCTCCGAGGGCGGCGTGCCCGACACGGACGCGGCCGTCGAGGCCGCCCGGGAAGCCTTCGACCACGGAGTGTGGCCCCGGACGCCCGTCACGGAGCGGGCCGCACTGCTGCGCCGCGTCGCCGACCTCCTCGTCCGCGACCGCGAGCCGCTCGGGCTCCTGGAGAGCCGGGACGCGGGCAAGACCCTGGAGGAGGGGCGGGTCGACATCGACTGCGTCGCCGACGCCTTCCGGTACTTCGCCGACCTCGTCGTCGGAGAGGGCGGCGGACGGGTCGTCGACGCCGGCTCGGACGACATCCACAGCGTCGTCGTACACGAACCCCTCGGCGTCTGCGCGATGATCACGCCCTGGAACTACCCGCTGCTGCAAGCCAGTTGGAAGATCGCACCCGCCCTCGCCGCGGGGAACACCTTCGTCGTCAAGCCCAGCGAGATCACCCCGCTGACCACCGTCGCCCTCATCGACCTGCTCGTCGAGGCCGGGCTGCCCGCCGGAGTGGCCAACATCGTCACCGGCCCCGGGCACAGCGTCGGTGCCCGTCTCGCCGAGCACCCGGACGTCGACCTCGTCTCCTTCACCGGCGGGCTCGCCAGCGGTACGAAGGTCGCGCAGGCCGCCGCCGTCACCGTCAAGAAGGTCGCCCTCGAACTCGGCGGCAAGAACCCCAACGTCGTCTTCGCCGACGCCTGCGCCACCGCGGAGGGCTTCGACACCGCCGTCGACCAGGCCCTGAACGCCGCGTTCATCCACAGCGGCCAGGTCTGCTCGGCGGGCTCCCGGCTCATCGTCGAGGAGTCGGTGCGCGACCGCTTCGTCGACGAACTGGTGCGCAGGGCCGAACGGATCCGGCTCGGCCGCGGCACCGAGGAGGGCGTCGAGTGCGGCCCGCTCGTCTCCGCCGAGCAGCGCGAGAAGACCGAGGACTACGTGGCCTCCGCGCTCGCGGAGGGCGCGGTGCTGCGGACCGGCGGCGCCCGCCCCGACCCGTCCGCCGAGCGCCCCGCCACCGGCTACTTCTACGAGCCGACCGTCCTCGACCAGTGCCACCGCGAGATGCGCGTCGTACGGGAAGAGGTGTTCGGGCCGGTCCTGACCGTGGAGACCTTCCGCACCGAGGACGAGGCCGTCGCGCTCGCCAACGACACGGAGTACGGGCTCGCGGGCGGCGTCTGGACCACCGACGCGGGGCGTGCCCGGCGCGTGGCCGGACGGCTGCGGCACGGCACCGTCTGGATCAACGACTTCCACCCCTACCTTCCGCAGGCGGAGTGGGGCGGCTTCGGCAAGAGCGGGGTCGGCCGCGAGCTCGGGCCCGCCGGGCTCGCCGAGTACCGCGAGACGAAGCACGTCTACCAGAACCTCGCTCCCAAGCCGGTCCGGTGGTTCGCGGGCTGACGACGCCCCCCGTCCCGGCCCCGTCGCCCCTCCCCACGCACCCACCGCACACGGCACGTTGGAGCGCCCCGCCATGCCCGAAGAAGACACCCCGCCCACGACCACGCCCCCGCCCTCGGCCACGTACGACTACGTCGTCATAGGCGGCGGCACCGCCGGATCCGTCATCGCCTCCCGGCTCACCGAGAACCCCGACGTCACCGTCGCCGTCATCGAGGGCGGCCCCAGCGACGTCGACCGCGAGGACGTCCTGACCCTGCGCCGCTGGATGGGCCTGCTCGGCGGGGAGCTGGACTACGACTACCCGACGACCGAGCAGCCGCGCGGCAACTCGCACATCCGGCACAGCCGCGCCCGGGTCCTGGGCGGATGCTCCTCGCACAACACCCTCATCGCGTTCAAGCCGCTGCCGTCCGACTGGGACGAGTGGGAGGCGGCGGGCGCCGAGGGCTGGGGCTCGGTCCCCATGGAGGCGTACTTCCCGCGCCTGCGCAACAACATCGTGCCGGTCGACGAGAAGGACCGGAACGCCATCGCCCGCGACTTCGTGGACGCGGCGCAGTCGACGCTGGGCGTGCCGCGCGTGGAGGGGTTCAACAAGAAGCCGTTCACCGAGGGGGCCGGCTTCTTCGACCTCGCCTACCACCCGGAGACCAACAAGCGCTCCAGCGCGTCCGTCGCCTATCTGCACCCCGTCATGGACGAGCGGCCCAACCTCCGCCTCTACCTGGAGACCTGGGCCCACAAACTGGAGCTGGACGGGACCCGGGCCCGCGGCGTGCACGTGACGACGAAGGACGGGGACGAACTCCTCGTACGGGCCCGCCGCGAGGTCCTGCTGTGCGCCGGCGCCGTCGACTCGCCCCGGCTGCTCCTGCACTCCGGGGTCGGACCGCGCGAGGACCTGGAGCGGCTCGGCATACCCGTGGCCCACGACCTGCCGGGCGTCGGTGAGAACCTGCTCGACCATCCCGAGTCGGTCATCGTCTGGGAGACGGACGGGCCCATCCCCGAGAACTCCGCGATGGACTCCGACGCGGGCCTGTTCGTCCGGCGGGACCCCGAACGGGCGGGCCCCGACCTGATGTTCCACTTCTACCAGATCCCGTTCACGGACAATCCGGAGCGCCTCGGCTACGAACGCCCCGCGCACGGCGTCTCGATGACCCCGAACATCCCCAAGCCGCGCAGCCGCGGCCGCCTCTACCTGACGAGCGCCGACCCGGCCGACAAACCCGCCCTCGACTTCCGCTACTTCACGGACGAGGAGGACTACGACGGCCGCACCCTCGTCGACGGCATCCGCATCGCCCGCGAGATCGCGAAGGCCGAGCCGCTCGCGCACTGGCTCAAGCGCGAGGTGTGCCCGGGACCCGAGGTGACGGGCGACGAGGAGCTGAGCGAGTACGCGCGGAAGGTCGCCCACACCGTGTACCACCCGGCGGGCACCTGCCGGATGGGCGCGGCCGACGACCGGCTCGCCGTCGTGGACCCCGAGCTGCGCGTCCGAGGTCTCGACGGCATCAGGATCGCCGACGCCTCCGTCTTTCCGACCATGCCCGCCGTGAACCCGATGATCGGGGTCCTCATGGTCGGCGAAAAGTGTGTGGACCTGCTGGGAGGCGGTGCGTGATGAGTACGACGACCACGGTTCAGGAAGCCGCCGCCGAGCGCGGGGGCGCCGAGTCCGCCGAACCCGTCTTCTCCGTCGACGGCCTGTGGAAGGTCTTCGGCCCCAAGGCCGACCGGGTCCCCGCCGACCCCGAGCTGGCCGCCCTGTCCGCCGCCGAACTCCGGTCCCGTACCGGCTGTACGGCCGCCGTCCGGGACGTGAGCTTCGAGGTGCGCAAGGGCGAGGTCTTCGTCGTCATGGGCCTGTCCGGCTCCGGCAAGTCCACCCTCGTACGCTGTCTGACCCGGCTCATCGAGCCGACCGCCGGCTCGATCGTCATCGACGGCGAGGACGTCCGCGCGATGGACCGGGCACGGCTGCGTGAACTGCGCCGCCACCGGGCCGCGATGGTCTTCCAGCACTTCGGCCTGCTGCCGCACCGTTCCGTGCTCGACAACGTCGCGTACGGCCTGGAGGTCCAGGGGGTGCCGCGGCGCGAGCGGCGCGCGAAGGCGCAGGAGGTCGTCGCGAAGGTCGGCCTCGAAGGCCTGGAGCAGCGGCGCCCCGGTCAGCTCTCCGGCGGTCAGCAGCAGCGCGTCGGACTCGCGCGGGCGCTGGCGGTGGACCCCGAGGTCCTGCTGTTCGACGAGCCGTTCAGCGCGCTCGACCCGCTGATCCGGCGCGACATGCAGGAGGAGGTGATCCGGCTGCACGGTGAGGAGGGCCGCACGATGGTCTTCATCACCCACGACCTCAACGAGGCCCTGCGCCTGGGCGACCGGATCGCCCTCATGCGCGACGGCCGGGTCGTCCAGCTGGGCACGCCCGAGGAGATCGTGGGCTCGCCCGCCGACGACTACGTACGCGAGTTCGTCCGGGACGTGCCGCGCGAGCAGGTCCTGACGGTCCGCACGGCCATGCGCGCCGCGTCGGCGCGGGAGGCCGGCGAGGGTCCGGCGCTGTCGCCGCGGTCCACGGTCTCGCAGGCCATCGAGGCGGTCGCGCGCTCGGGACAGCCGGCCCGGGTGATGGACCAGGGCCGCTGCCTCGGGGTCGTGGACTCGGACGCGCTGCTCAAGGTGGTGGCGGGTACGGACACCGGCCCCGCGGGACCGGTCGTCGAGCGGCCCGCGGGCACGACCGCCGAGCTCGGCTCCGCCGATGCCGCCGACACCGCCGACGGCTCGGTCGCCGAGGGGGCGGCCTGATGGCCACCGTCACCACCTCCGCACCCCGGGCCGTACCGCCCGGCTTCCGCACGTTCCTCCAGCGCCCGGCCGTCGGCAAGCTGCTCCTGCTCGCCGTCGTGGCGGCCGTCCTCGTCCCGCTGGCCCACGCCCGCTGGGCGAGCGGCACCTGGCCGGACGCCCTCACCGTCGACCTCTCCGAACCCCTCGGCAGAGCCAGCACCTGGATCATCGACAACCGGGACAGCCACCCGCTGTTCCTCTACTTCTTCGGACACGTCTCCAACGCCGTCGTCCTGTCCGTACGCGCCGTCTACCTCGTCCTGCTCGCCGCCGGCTGGGCGGGCGTCACGGCCGCCGCGGCGCTGGTCGCCTGGCGGGTCGCCGGGGTGCGTCTCGCGCTCGGGACCGCTGTCGCCGTCCTGGCCTGCGGGCTGCTCGGCATGTGGATCCCCACCATGCAGACGCTCGCGCTCATGGTGGTCGCGGTCCTCGCCTCCGTCGTACTGGGCGCGCTGCTCGGCCTCGCCGCCGGGCTCTCCGACCGTACGTACCGCGCGCTGCGCCCCGTCCTGGACACCATGCAGGTGCTCCCGGCCTTCGCCTACCTCCTGCCGGTCGTCCTCGTCTTCGGCATCGGCGTCCCGGCGGCGGTGCTCGCCACCGTCGTGTACGCGGCGCCGCCCATGGCCCGGCTCACCGCGCTCGGTCTGCGCGGCGCGGACCCCGGGGTGATGGAGGCCGTCGAGTCGCTGGGCACCACCGGGCGCCAGCGGCTGCTCACGGCCCGGCTGCCGCTCGCCCGCAAGGAACTCCTGCTCGGCCTCAACCAGACGATCATGATGGCCCTCTCGATGGCCGTCATCGCGTCCGTGATCGGTGCGGGCGGCCTCGGTGACCGCGTCTACCAGGCGCTCGCCTCGGTCGACGTCGGCGCCGCGCTCGCCGCCGGCATCCCGATCGTGCTGCTCGCGGTCGTCCTGGACCGGGTGACGGGAGCGGCGGGGGAGGGGGCCCGGGAGGGCCTCGGGGAGACCGGCGGCCACGGGTCCGGCCGGTCCGGTCGGTCCGGACGGTTCGCCTGGACCGGAACCGCCCGGACCGGCTGGACCGGCTGGGTCGTCGCCGCCGTCGCCGCGTCGGCCGTCGCGGTCGCCGGACGGCTGGCGGGCCGGCTCGACTGGCCCGAGAGCTGGCTCGTGAACATCGCCGAGCCGGTGAACCGCGCCGTCGACTGGATGACCGACCACCTCTACTCCGGCGTCCCCTACGTGGGCGGCACCGCCGACTGGGCGGCCCACTTCACCACCGGCGTCCTGAACCCGGTGCGCGAGGGCCTGCAGTGGCTGCCCTGGTGGTCGGTCCTGCTGATCGTCGCCGCGCTCGCCTGGCTGATCGGCACCTGGCGCACCGCGCTGACCGCCGTCCTCGCGATGGCCGCGATCGGGGTGCTCGGCGTCTGGGGGCCGTCCCTCGACACGTTGTCGCAGGTCCTCGCGGCGGTCGCCGTCACCCTGGTCCTGGGCTTCGGAACCGCTGTCGCGGCGGCCAGGAGCGAGCGCTGCGAACGGCTGCTGCGGCCCGTCCTGGACGTCTTCCAGACGATGCCGCAGTTCGTCTACCTCATCCCCGTCGTGGCGCTCTTCGGCGTCGGCCGGGCCCCCGCGGTCGCCGCCGCGGTCGTCTACGCGCTGCCCGCCGTCGTCCGCATCACCACCCAGGGCCTGCGCCATGTGGACCCGGCGGCGATGGAGGCCTCGCGGTCCATGGGCGCGACCGCCTGGCAGCAACTCCGCCAGGTCCAACTGCCGTTGGCCCGCCCGGCACTGCTGCTCGCCGTGAACCAGGGCGTCGTCCTCGTCCTCGCCGTCGTCATCATCGGCGGCCTGGTCGGCGGTGGCGCGCTCGGCTACGACGTCGTGTTCGGGCTCGCCCAGGGCGACCTGGCGACCGGTCTGGTGGCCGGCGCGGCGATCGTCTGCCTCGGCCTGATGCTCGACCGGGTGACACAGCCGACGCGGCGCCGTACGAAGAAGGGAAGCTGAGATGCGTACGCGTATGACCGGTGCGCTCAGGAGGGGTGCGCTCAGGAGGGGTGCGCCGGCCCTCGGCTGCTCCCTGCTGATGGTGCTGACGGCCGGCTGTGGAGCCGCCGACATGACCAAGCAGGCCTCGCCCTTCGCCAACGCGCAGGGGGCGAAGACCGTGACCCTCTCCGTGCAGTCCTGGGTCGGCGCGCAGGCCAACGTGGCCGTCGCGCGGTATCTGCTGGAGCACGAACTCGGCTATCGCGTCGACACCGTCCAGGTCGACGAGGTCCCCGCGTGGGACGCGCTCAGCCAGGGCCGGGTCGACGCGATCCTGGAGGACTGGGGCCACCCCGACCAGGAGCAGCGGTACGTCGAGGACAAGAAGACGATCGTGAAGGGCGGCGGGCTCGGGGTCACCGGGCACATCGGGTGGTTCGTACCGACGTACTTCGCGAAGCAGCACCCCGATGTGACGGACTGGAAGAACCTCGACAAGTACGCCGACCGGATGCGCACTGCCGAGAGTGGTGGCAAGGGGCAGCTGATCGACGGTTCGCCGTCCTACGTCACGAACGACAAGGCACTGGTGAAGAACCTGGACCTCGACTACCAGGTGGTGTTCGCCGGTTCCGAGGCGGCGCAGATCACCCAGATGAAGCAGTTCGCCAAGGAGAAGAAGCCGTTCCTCTCCTACTGGTACACGCCGCAGTGGCTGTTCGAGAAGGTGCCGATGACGGAGGTGAAGCTGCCCGCGTACGAGGAGGGGTGCGACGCGGATCCGGCGGCGGTCGCCTGCGCGTATCCGCACACTCCGCTGCAGAAGTATCTCAACGCGGACTTCGCCGAGTCGGGGGGTGGGGCGGCCGGGTTCCTGAAGAAGTTCAAGTGGACGACCGAGGACCAGAACGAGGTCTCGCTGCTGATCGCGGACCAGAAACTGTCCCCGGAGGACGCGGCGGCGAAGTGGGTACGGGGGAATGAGCCGACGTGGAGGCAGTGGCTGGCCGAGTAGGGGGTCGGCCGGTTTGGCGGGTGTGGGTGCGGGTTCGGTGGGGGCCGGTCGCGCAGTTCCCCGCGCCCCCCTGCGGGGCTTGGGCGGGGTTTTCGGGTGCGGGTTCGGTGGGGGCTGGTCGCGCAGTTCCCCGCGCCCCTGAGTGGGAGGGGGCTGGCCCCGGATTTCGCCTGCGGGGGCGTCGCGGTTGGTTGCGCAGTTCCCCGCGCCCCTAAAAGGTCGGGAGGGGGCTGGCCTCGGATGTTGGGTGCGGGTCCGCCGTGGCTGGTTGCGCAGTTCCCCGCGCCCCTAAAGGCTCGCCCGCCCGCGCGCCTCAAAGGGCCGCGCGCCATTGAGGGCGTGGGCGAGGCCTGTTTTTTGGGGGCGCGGGGAACTGCGCGTCGGGCCACGGTGGGCCCGCACCTGACGTCCGGGCCGAGTTCCCACTCCCTAGGGGCGCGGGGAACTGCGCATCAGGCGATGGTGGGCCCGTACCTGACGTCTGGGGCGGGCCCTATCCCCTAGGGGCGCGGGGAACTGCGCAACCCGCTCCCGCCGGGCGTCGTCACTTGTGCTGCCCGGCCGTGTAATGGCCGGGTGCCAGGCGGCACGTCACGCCGAAGCGGTTCCACGCGTTGATCACCGTGATCGCGGCGAGCAGCCGGGTCAGTCCGGCCTCGTCGAAGTGCCGCGCCGCGGTCTCGAACACCGCGTCCGGGACGAAGCCGTCCGTCAGCACCGTCACCGCCTCCGTCAGCGCGAGCGCCGCCAGCTCCTTCTCCGTGTAGAAGTGCCGCGACTCCTCCCAGGCACTGAGCTGGATGATCCGCTCGACACTCTCACCCGCCGCGAGCGCGTCCTTCGTGTGCATGTCGAGGCAGAACGCACAGTGGTTCAGCTGCGAGGCCCGGATCTTCACCAGCTCCAGCAGGACCGGGTCGACCCCTTCCCGGGCCGCCGCGTCGAGCCGGACCATGGCCTTGTAGACCTCAGGGGCGAACTTGGCCCACTGCAGCCGGGGCGCCTCCTCGGCGGCGTACGGGGCGGTCTCCGTGGAGCTTGCGGGGGATGTCTGTGTCGTCGTCATGCCTCGACCCTAGGAGCGAAGCAGCCCAGGAGTATGGTCCATTTCCATGGCTGAATCCTGGGCCACTTTCGGAGTGGACCTGCACGTCGACGTCGCGCGTACCGGCTCCGGCCTGCGCAGAGGCCTCACGGACGCGCTGCGGGACGCGGTACGCGGCGGACGCCTCGCGCCGGGCACCCGGCTCCCGTCGTCCCGGTCCCTCGCGGGCGACCTCGGCCTCGCCCGCAACACGGTCGCCGACGCGTACGCCGACCTCGTCGCCGAGGGCTGGCTCACCGCCCGCCAGGGCTCGGGCACGCACGTGGCGGAACGGGTCGCCGTACCGGTCCCGGCCCCCGCCGCACACCGGCCCCGCTCCTCCCGGGGACCCGCCTACGACCTCGTCCCCGGCACCCCGGACCTCGCCTCCTTCCCGCGCGCCGAGTGGCTCAAGGCGTCCCGCCGGGCCCTCACCGCGGCGCCGAACGAGGCCCTCGGTTACGGGGATCCGCGCGGCCGTGTCGAACTGCGCACCGCCCTCGCGGGCTACCTCGCCCGTGCCCGTGGCGTACGCGCCGACCCCGAACACATCCTCGTCTGCTCCGGGTTCGTCCACGGGCTGATGCTGCTCGGGGCGGTGCTGCGCGAGCGGGGCGCGCGGACCCTCGCCGTGGAGTCGTACGGGCTCGATGTGCACCTGGGGCTCATCGAGCGGGCAGGACTGGGCTCGGTGCCGCTCCCGTTCGACGAACTGGGCACACGGACGGACGAGTTGACCGAGCGTGGAACGGGCGGGGCCGGCGCCGCGGGAGCCGTGCTGCTGACGCCCGCGCACCAGTTCCCCATGGGGGTGCCGCTGCGTCCCGACCGGCGGGCCGCCGCCGTCGACTGGGCGCGGCGCACCGGCGGGCTGATCCTGGAGGACGACTACGACGGGGAGTTCCGCTACGACCGGCAGCCCGTGGGCGCCCTCCAGGGCCTCGACCCGGACCACGTGGTGTACTTCGGCACCGCCAGCAAGGCCCTCGCCCCCGGCCTGCGCCTGGGCTGGCTGGTCCTGCCGCCGGACCTGGTCTCCGAGGCCGTCGCGGAGAAGGGCGCCGCGGACTGGTCGTGCGGAGTCCTGGACCAGCTGACCCTTGCGGAGTTCATCACCTCGGGCGCGTACGACCGTCACGTACGCGCCTCCCGGCTCCGGTACCGGCGCCGCCGCGACCAGCTCGTCTCGGCCCTCGCCGCCCGCGCCCCGTCGGTCACGGCCACCGGCATCGCGGCCGGGTTCCACGCGGTGCTGCGGCTCCCGCCGGGCACCGAGCAGTCGGTGGTCCGCGCGGCGGCCTGGCACGGTCTCGCCCTGCACGGTCTGGCCGGCTACCGGCATCCCGCCGCCACGCCCCCACCGGTGGACGCCCTGGTCGTCGGCTACGGCACGCCGTCGGACAGCGGCTGGCCGGGAGCGCTGGAGACCCTGTGTGAGGCGCTCGCGGTGTCGCTCGCATCGTGGACGGGTGCCCCTGCCCCGCGTGCGCCCGGTAGGCTCGCTCCCGGGCCGTGACTGGCGCGCTGGGATGGGATCGACCATCGGGGAGCGGCCCGGAACCGTGTGCCGTGCGCCTGGGCCGAACCGTGAACGCCGAACGCAACGCCACGTCCGGAGGCCGTCATGTCGCAGCCCGTTCCCACGCCCGTCCCCACCTCCCTCTCCGCCGAGTCCACCGCCTTCCGCAGCGCCCTCGAAGTGATCCGTGCCGTCGAGCCCCGGGTCGCCGACGCCATCGGGCAGGAGGTCGCCGACCAGCGCGAGATGCTCAAGCTGATCGCCTCCGAGAACTACGCCTCCCCGGCGACGCTCCTCGCGATGGGCAACTGGTTCAGCGACAAGTACGCCGAGGGCACCGTCGGCCGCCGCTTCTACGCCGGCTGTCGCAACGTGGACACCGTCGAGGCCCTCGCCGCCGAGCACGCCCGTGAGCTCTTCGGCGCCGAGCACGCCTACGCCCAGCCGCACTCCGGCATCGACGCCAACCTCGTCGCCTTCTGGGCCGTACTCGGCCGGCGCGTCGAGGCCCCCGCCCTCCAGAAGGCCGGCGTCCGCAACGTCAACGACCTCTCCGACGCCGACTGGGCCGAGCTGCGCCAGGCCTTCGGCAACCAGCGCATGCTCGGCATGTCCCTGGACGCGGGCGGCCACCTCACCCACGGCTTCCGTCCGAACATCTCCGGCAAGATGTTCGACCAGCGCTCCTACGGCACCGACCCCGCCACCGGCCTCATCGACTACGAGGCCCTGCGGGTGTCCGCCCGCGAGTTCAAGCCGCTGATCATCGTCGCCGGCTACTCCGCGTATCCCCGCCTCGTGAACTTCCGGATCATGCGGGAGATCGCGGACGAGGTCGGCGCCACGCTCATGGTCGACATGGCGCACTTCGCGGGCCTCGTCGCGGGCAAGGTCCTCACCGGGGACTTCGACCCGGTCCCGCACGCCCAGATCGTCACCACGACCACCCACAAGTCGCTGCGCGGCCCGCGCGGCGGCATGGTCCTGTGCGACGAGTCGCTCGCCGAGCAGGTCGACCGGGGCTGCCCGATGGTCCTCGGCGGTCCCCTTCCGCACGTCATGGCCGCCAAGGCAGTCGCGCTCGCCGAGGCCCGCCGCCCCGAGTTCCGCGACTACGCCCAGGCCGTCGTCGACAACGCCCGCGCCCTCGCCGAGGGCCTGATGCGGCGCGGTGCCACGCTGGTCACCGGCGGCACGGACAACCACCTCAACCTCATCGACGTCGCCTCCTCCTACGGCCTCACCGGCCGGCAGGCCGAGTTCGCGCTGCTCGACTCGGGCATCGTCACCAACCGCAACGCGATCCCCGCCGACCCCAACGGCGCCTGGTACACCTCGGGCATCCGGATCGGCACGCCCGCGCTGACCACCCGCGGCCTCGGTGCCACCGAGATGGACGAGATCGCCGGCCTGATCGACCGCGTCCTGGGCGCCACGGAGGCGGGCACCACCAAGAAGGGCGCCCCCTCCAAGGCCCAGCACGTCCTCGACCCGAAGATCGCGGACGAGATCGCCCACCGCGCGACCGACCTGCTGACCGGCTTCCCGCTGTACCCGGAGATCGACCTCGGCTGACCCGGCCTCGGCCGGCCTCAAGGGCGGGGCCTCGCACCGAGGCCCCGCACCGAGGCCCCGCTGTGTTCCTCGTCTCATCGGCGGCGCGGACCCTCTCGTGTCCCACAGCCCTGTTACACCGTCGGAGACAGATCGGTTCCCGGCTGTTTCCGACCAGTTCCGGAGTGGGCCCCGACACCTGAGAGAATGGTGAGCATGGCTTCTGATCGCCCACCCGTCTCCCACCCCCGCCCTCAAACGGGGCACTCCGTGCCGCTGCCTGATTTGCGCGTGCTCTCCGGAATCCAGCCCACCGCAGGCTCGTTCCACCTCGGCAACTACCTCGGCGCCGTCCGCCAGTGGGTGGCCCTGCAGGAGTCCCACGACGCGTTCTACATGGTCGTGGACCTGCACGCGATCACCCTTCCGCAGGATCCCGCGGACCTGCGCGCCAACACCCGGCTCGCCGCGGCCCAGCTGCTGGCCGCCGGGCTCGACCCCGAGCGCTGCACCCTGTTCGTCCAGAGCCATGTCCCCGAGCACGCCCAGCTCGCGTGGGTCATGAACTGCCTCACCGGTTTCGGCGAGGCCTCCCGCATGACCCAGTTCAAGGACAAGTCCGCCAGGCAGGGCGCGGACCGTGCCTCCGTCGGCCTCTTCACGTACCCGATCCTCCAGGTCGCGGACATCCTGCTGTACCAGGCCAACGAGGTCCCCGTGGGGGAGGACCAGCGCCAGCACATCGAGCTGACACGTGACCTCGCCGAGCGGTTCAACGGCCGCTTCGGGGAGACCTTCACAGTGCCGAGGCCGTACATCCTCAAGGAGACGGCGAAGATCTTCGATCTTCAGGACCCGTCGATCAAGATGAGCAAGTCCGCGTCGACGCCCAAGGGCCTCATCAACCTCCTCGACGAGCCGAAGGTCACCGCCAAGAAGGTCAGGAGCGCGGTCACCGACACGGACACCGTCGTCAGGTTCGACGCCGAGAACAAGCCCGGCGTCAGCAACCTGCTGGGCATCTACTCCACCCTCACGGGCACCGGTATCGCGGAACTGGAGCAGAAGTACGCCGGCAAGGGCTACGGTGCGCTGAAGACGGACCTGGCGGAGGTCATGGTCGACTTCGTGACGCCCTTCCGGGAGCGCACCCAGGGGTATCTGGACGACCCGGAGACGCTCGACTCGATCCTGGCCAAGGGGGCGGAGAAGGCTCGCGCGGTCGCCGCGGAGACGCTCTCCCAGACGTACGACAGGGTGGGTTTCCTGCCGGCCAAGCACTGACGGCCGGGACGAGACCAGGACAACACCGGCACGACATCCCCTACGGGCCCGCATCGCCGTACAGTCGACAGCCGAACCGGCAGCAACCCCTGCCCGACGAGAACACCAACACGACGGAACGAAACACCGGCACGACGACAGGAGACGACGTGGGGACCGTAACGATCGGTGTGTCGATCGCGGTCCCGGAGCCACATGGCAGCCTGCTCCAGGAGCGGCGCGTGGGCTTCGGTGACCCCGCGGGGTCCGGCATTCCCACGCACGTCACGCTGCTGCCGCCGACCGAGGTCGAGAAGGCGGCGCTGCCGGCGATCGAGGCGCATCTCGTCGAGGTCGCGGCCGCCGGCCGCGCCTTCTCGATGCGGCTCGGCGGCACGGGTACGTTCCGTCCGCTGTCCCCTGTCGTGTTCGTACAGGTGGTCGAGGGCGCCGAGGCCTGCACCTGGCTGCAGAAGCAGGTCAGGGACGCCTCCGGGCCCGTGGCGCGCGAACTGCAGTTCCCGTACCACCCGCATGTGACGGTGGCGCACGGCATCGACGAAGAGGCGATGGACCGTGCGTTCGAGGAGCTGGCGGAGTACGAGGCGCACTGGCCGTGCACCGGGTTCGCGCTCTACGAGCAGGGGCCCGACGGTGTGTGGCGCAGGCTGCGGGACTATGTCTTCGGCGGTGCGGTCGTGCCGCCGCAGGCCACGCATGTGGAGCGGGGCCCGCTGCCGGCCTGCTGAGCCGCCCGTCCCGCCGTCCGGCGGGGCGTCCGGCCGAAAGGTCGGGAGCGTGGAGGCCGTGGGGCGCGTGCGGGTCGATCGTGGTTGGGCGCGCAGTTCCCCGCGCCCCTGACGGGGCGGCGGCCCCTCAAGCCCCTGCCCAGTCGGCGGAGCGGAGCGCTAAAGCGGCAGGCGGCGGAACACCGCTCGTGGTGCGTGGCGCAGGGCCGCCATGACCAGCCGCAGCGCACCCGGCACCCACACCGTCTCCGAGCGTCGGCGCAGGCCCGTCTCGATGGCCGTGGCCACCGCCTCGGGCGTCGTGGCGAGCGGTGCCTCCTCCAGCCCCTCCGTCATCTTCGAGCGGACGAACCCGGGGCGTACGACCATCACATGCACGCCCGTGCCGTACAGCGCGTCCCCCAGGCCCTGCGCGAACGCGTCGAGGCCCGCCTTGCTCGACCCGTAGATGAAGTTCGCGCGCCGGGCCCGCTCGCCCGCCACCGAGGAGAGCACCACCAGGGAGCCGTGGCCCTGCGCCTGGAGCGCCCGCGCGCACACCAGCCCCGACGACACGGCGCCCGTGTAGTTGGTCTGCGCCACCCGGACCGCCGCGCCCGGCTCGTTCTCGTCGCGCGACTGGTCACCGAGGACCCCGAACGCCAGCAGCACCATGTCGATGTCGCCCTCGGCGAAGACCTTGCCGAGCGCCGCCTCGTGGGCGTCGGGGTCGAGCGCGTCGAAGTCGACGGTACGGACGTCCGCGCCGAGCTCGCGCAGCCCCGAGGCGGCCGACTCCAGGCCGGGCGAGGGGCGGCCCGCGAGCCACACCGTGCGGGTACGGCGGGTGATCAGCCGCCGTGCGGTGGCGAGCGCGATCTCGGAGGTGCCGCCGAGGACGAGCAGGGACTGGGGGATACCGAAGGCGTCCTTCATGGAACCGAACTCCTATGGAGAGGGCGACGGGGGGACGACGGACAGGGAGGGCGTCAGAGCCCGAGGCGACGGGACAGGTCGGAGGTGAAGACGGACCGCGGGTCCAGCTCCGCGCGCAGCGCCCGGAACTCGCCGAGCCGCGGATACATCGCCGCGAGCAGTTCGGGCCGCAGCCGGGAGTCCTTGGCGAGGTAGACCCGCCCGTCGGCCGCGGCCACCTCCTCGTCCAGCTCGTCGAGGAAACCGCCGAGCCCCGGCAGGTTCGCCGGGATGTCCAGGGCGAGGGTCCAGCCGGGCATCGGGAAGGACAGCCAGCCCGGGTCGCCCTCGCCGAACCGCTTCAGGACGGCGAGGAAGGAAGGGCAGCGCCGCTGCGAGATGCGGTGCACGATCCGGCGCAGGGTCTCCTCCCGGCCGTGTCCGACGGCGAACTGGTACTGCACGAAGCCGCCGCGCCCGTAGACGCGGTTCCAGTGCGGCACGCCGTCCAGCGGGTGGAAGAAGGTGGACATCCGCTGGAGCTCGCCCACGCGCGCGTGGGGCGCCTTGCGGTACCACAGCTCGTTGAAGAGGCCCACCGTCGTCCGGCCGAGCAGCCCCTCGGGGACGAAGGAGGGCGCGGCGGGCAACCGCCCGGGGCGGAACTCCAGCGGGGCCCTGCGCGCGCGTGTGCCCTCGCCCAGCGCCTCCAGCGGAGCGTGGTCGCCGCGGGTCAGCACCGAGCGGCCCATGGACGTACCGCGGGCCAGCAGGTCGATCCAGGCGACCGAGTAGCGGTAGCGGTGGTCGGTGGCCGTGAGGCGGGCCAGCAGGTCGTCCAGGTCCGCGGCGCGCTCCGTGTCGACGGACATCAGCGACGTCGCGACGGGCTGCAGCCGGACGGTGGCCGTCAGGATGACGCCGGTCAGGCCCATCCCGCCGGCCGTCGCGTCGAACAGGGGCGTCCCCTGGCTCACCATGCGGATCCCGCCGTCGGCGGTCAGCAGTTCGAACGACAGGACGTGCCGGGCGAACGAGCCCGACACATGGTGGTTCTTGCCGTGGATGTCCGCGCCGATCGCCCCGCCGACCGTCACGTAGCGGGTCCCCGGTGTCACCGGCACGAACCAGCCCAGCGGCAGCAGGACCTCCATGAGGCGGTGCAGCGAGACCCCGGCGCCGCACAGCACGGTCCCGCCGTCCGCGTCGATGGCGTGGACGCGGTCGAGGGCCGTCATGTCGAACACGGCCCCGCCCGCGTTCTGCGCCGCGTCCCCGTACGCCCGTCCGAGGCCCCGTGCGATGCCCCCGCGGGCCCCGCCGTCACGGACGGCCGTCACCGCCGCGACGGCCTCCTCGTACGAACGGGGACGCACCAGGCGGGCGGCGGTGGGAGCGGTGCGGCCCCACCCCGTGACGGAAACCGTGTCGGTAGGCATGCCGGTGACCGTATCGACCGAAAAGGTCACTCAGTTCCCCAACATCCCTACACCATCCTTTTCCTCCCCGAAATGGGTGATTAATGGGATGTCGCTCTATATGTTCAGCGTTCCGGTGGTGTCGGCGGGAACAGTGGGCCGACATGGACCACCACGACGAGCGCCCTGACCTGGACCACCGGATCCTCTCGGCCCTGCACGCCCGCGGCACCGCCCCGCGGGTCGCCACCGCCGCACGGGCCCTGTCCCTGGCCGGCGAGCACGGAGCGCTGTGGCTCGCGGCGGGCCTCGCGGGAGCCGCCGTCGACCGGGAGCGGCGCGGCGCCTGGCTGCGCGGCACCGCACTGACCGCGGGCGCGCACCTCGCCAGCATGGGCGTGAAACGGCTCGTACGCCGTCCGCGTCCCGGCCATGTCGTGCCGCTGGTGCGCACCGCGGGCCGGCACTCCTTCCCCAGCTCGCACGCCACCTCCGCGGCGGCCGCCGCCGTGGCCTTCGGAGTGCTCGGCGCACCCGTCGTACCCCCGCTCGCCGTCGCGATGTGCCTGTCGCGGCTGGTCGTCGGCGTCCACTACCCCTCGGACGTCGCGGCGGGCGCCGCCCTCGGCGCGGTGACGGCCGGGCTCGGGGCCCGCTGGATGACAGGAGGCCGCGACCATGGCTGACACGGCCCTCCTGGAGAAGACGCCGAGGACACCGGGAAAACCGGTCACCCCGTCGAGAAGTGGCCTCCTGAAGGGGCTCGTCAGGACCGCCCGGCCCAAACAGTGGGTCAAGAACGTCCTCGTCGTCGCGGCCCCGGCCGCCGCGGGCGAACTCTTCACCCGCCACGCCCTCACTCAGCTCGCCCTCGTCTTCGTGCTGTTCACGGCCTGCGCCGCGAGCGTCTACCTGGTCAACGACGCCCGGGACGCCGACGCCGACCGCGCCCACCCCGTCAAGCGCCACCGGCCGGTCGCCGCCGGACAGGTGCCCGTACCGGTCGCCTACGCCGTGGGGATCGTGCTCGCCGTCGTCGCCCCGGCCGCGGCCGCCCTCCTGTGCTCGCCGCTCACCTCGGCGCTGCTCACCGCCTATCTGGGCATGCAGTTCGCCTACTGCCTCAGCCTCAAGCACGTCCTGGTCGTCGATCTCGCCGTGGTGACCACCGGGTTCCTGATGCGGGCCATGGTCGGCGGGCTCGCGCTCGGGATCCCGCTGTCCCGCTGGTTCCTGATCACGACCGGCTTCGGCGCGCTGTTCATGGTGTCCGCGAAGCGGTACTCCGAGGCCGTCCAGATGGCCGGGAAAGCGGGCGCAACGCGCGCGTTGCTCAGCGAGTACACCACCGGCTATCTGCGCTTCGTGTGGCAGCTCGCCGCCTCGGTCGCCGTCCTCGGCTACTGCCTGTGGGCCCTGGAGGAGGGCGGCGTACCGCACACCAGCGTGCTGCCCTGGCGGCAGCTGTCCATGGTCGCCTTCATCCTCGCCGTCCTGCGGTACGCGGTCTTCGCCGACCGGGGCACCGCCGGCGAACCCGAGGACGTGGTCCTGCGCGACCGCGCGCTCGCCCTGATCGGCGTGGCGTGGCTCGCGATGTACGGCCTGGCGGTGGCCAACTGGTGAGCCGGGCGCGGACCACGAGCCAGGAACTGCTGGGTTTCGCCACCGCGGGGCTCCTCGCGTACGCCGCCGACCTCGCCCTCTTCCTCTGGCTGCGCGGCCCCGTCGGCCTGGACCCGCTGACCGCCAAGGCCCTGTCGTTCGTGGCGGGCTGCTCGGTCGCGTACGCGGGCAACGCGCTGGGTACGTACCGGCACACGGCCGGCCGGCTGCGCAGCCCGCGCCAGTACGGGATCTTCCTCGGGGTGAACCTCGCCGGCGCCCTGGTCCAGCTGCTGTGCATCCTCGTCAGCCACTACGGACTCGGGCTCACCTCCCCGCGCGCGGACGTCGTCTCCGGCGCGGGAATCGGCATGGTGCTGGCCACGATCCTGCGTTTTTGGGGTACCCGGACATTGGTCTTCCGAGGTGGGGGCAGAGTCGGATCATGGACTGGCTGAAAAAGCTCCCCGGCGTGGGGCCGCTCGTCACGCGGCTGATGACCACGCACGCCTGGCGCTCGTACGAACGACTCGACCGGGTGAAGTGGACGAGGCTCGCCGCGGCGATGACCTTCATCAGCTTCGTCGCGGTCTTCCCGCTGATCACCGTGGCCGCCGCGATCGCCGCCGCGACCCTCTCCAAGGGCGGCCAGCGGACCCTGGAGAACAAGATCGCCGAGCAGGTGCCCGGCATCTCCGACCAGCTCGACATCGGCGCCCTCGTCGACAACGCCGGCACCGTCGGACTCATCGCGGGCGCCCTGCTGCTGTTCACCGGCATCGGCTGGGTCGGCTCGATGCGCGAATGCCTGCGCGCGGTCTGGGAGCTGCCGGACCCGGAGGAGAACCCCCTCCTGAGCAAGCTCAAGGACGGCGGCGTACTCGTCGGCCTCGGCGGCGCCGTCCTCGTCACGATCGCCGCCTCCACCCTCGCGTCGACCGCGGTGGGCTGGACGACCCGGCTCCTGGGCATCGACGAGGGCGGCTGGGGCGGGGTGCTGCTGCGCACGGCCGCCTTCGCCGTGGCCGTCCTCGCCGGCTTCCTGCTCCTCCTGTACGTCCTGACGCTGCTCCCCGGCGTCCAGCCCGAGCGGCGCCGGCTGCTGGTCGCCGCACTGCTCGGCGCCGTCGGCTTCGAACTGCTGAAGCTGCTGCTCAGCGGCTATATGCAGGGCGTCGCGTCGAAGAGCATGTACGGGGCGTTCGGTGTGCCCATCGCCCTGCTGCTGTGGATCAACTTCACCTGCAAGCTGCTGCTCTTCTGCGCCTCCTGGACGGCGACGGAACACAAGGGGCAGAGGCCCGAGGAACAGGAGCAGGAGCCGGAGCCGGGGCACGAGGAGCCCGAGCCCGGTCCCGAGCGGCCGTCCGAGCGGGCCGACGGACCCGACGGCCCCCCGCGCCTCAGCGGCGGCGGCGCATCAGCTCCGGCAGCGGCCAGCGGCGGTTGATCACGAAGACACCGGCGGCGAGCAGGACGAGGACGCCGCCGGCGATCGCCAGCGCGATCCCGACACCGCTCGAACCGTCCGACGCCGCCGAGGCCGCCACGGGCTTCGACGAGTCCGAGCCGTCGCCCGAACCGCCCGCCTCGCCTGAGGCGTTCGCACCCGGCTGCGCGCTCTGCTCCGCGCTCTTCGGCGGCACCAGCTCACCCACCGGGGAGACCTTGCCGGACGCCTGGAAGCCCCAGTCGAGGAGCTTGGCGGTCTCCTTGTAGACCTGGTCGTGCTCTTCCTTCTCCGGGTTCATGACCGTGACGAGCAGGACCTTGCCGTCGCGCTCGGCGACCCCGGTGAACGTCGCTCCCGCGTTCGTGGTGTTGCCGTTCTTCACACCTGCGATGCCCTGGTACGGGTCGAGGCCGTAGTCGCCGGACAGCAGCCGGTTGGTGTTCTGGATCTCGAAGGACTTGCGGGTCGTCTTGCCCTTCTTGTTCTTCGTGGTCTCGCCGGGGAAGTTCGCGCGGACCGTCGAGCAGTACTCCCGGAAGTCCTCGTCCTGCAGGCCGGAGCGGGCGAACAGGGTCAGGTCGTACGCCGACGACACCTGGTGGTTCTCGTCGTAGCCGTCCGGGCTGACCACGTTCGTGTCGAGGGCCTGGAGCTCCTCGGCGCGCGCGTTCATGTCCTCGACCGTCCGGTCGACGCCGCCGTTCATCGCGGACAGCACGTGGACGGCGTCGTTGCCGGAGCGAAGGAAGACGCCGAGCCACAGATCGTGGACCGAGTACGTCTCGTCCTCCTTGATGCCCACCATGCTGGAGCCCGCGCCGATACCGGCCAGGTCGGTGGGGACGACCTTGTGCTTCTGCGTCTTGGGGAACTTGGGCAGCAGCGTGTCGGCGAACAGCATCTTCAGGGTGCTCGCCGGGGGCAGCTTCCAGTGCGCGTTGTGCGCGGCCAGGACATCGCCCGACTCGGCGTCCGCGACGATCCAGGAGCGGGCGCTCAGATCCTTCGGCAGGACCGGCGCGCCGCTGCCGAGATTGGCCTGGGACCCGGACTTGCCGAGCTGCGCGCCGCCCACCGTCGACATGTCCGCGGGCGGCTCGGCCGACGTGCCGGCCGACGCGCCCTTGGACGGCGAGGCCGATTCCGACGCGGTCGCCGAGGTCGTGGCCGACGAGGTCGGCGTCGGCTTGTCGTCCGCCGCTGCGGGCGCGGTGGCGGTCACCGAGAGCGCGAGCGAGAACGACAACAGGGTGGCGGAGGTGACCAGCAAGGAGGACTTGGCGGTCTTTTTCATGGCAGGCACGGTCGAGAACGTACAGGGCGTCGCGTGGGAAGTCGCGGGGGCCTCCTCGCCAGGCCCCTTTCCGCCAGGCGCTTTTGCGCCACCCCGGCGCACGCCCTCGTCCTCCCCACCCCGGGCGCCGGTGCCGTCCGAGGGCGGCGATACTGAACCCATGAAGCTCAGCCGTCCCGTCTCCTGGTTCCTGCTCGCCTTCGGGGTGTGGAGCTGGGTCATTTGGGTCACTTTCATCAAGAACCTGTGGAAAGACGGCAGCGGGCTCGCCTTCGACGACGGCGATCCGACCGCCTACTTCTGGGTGCACCTGACGCTCGCCGTCGTCTCCTTTGTCTTGGGGACGGTCGTCGGGGGCATCGGGTTGCGCGGTGTTCGAGCATTGCGTCACACATCGCCACAACGATCGTCATAACGGGAGAGTCGCCGCGTGGGCATCGTGTTCCTGGTTCTGGTCCTGGTTCTGGTCCTGGCCGTGTTCGGGGGACTGCACTGGTACCTGTGGCGCCGGCTGGTGCGCGACACGACGGCCCGGCCCGGGATCCCCAGGCGCGTGGGCACGGTCGCGCTCGTGGCCGGTCCCGTGCTCATGTTCGCGGCGATCGCCTCCGAGCGCACGGGCGCGCCGTTCTGGCTGCAGCGGGTGCTGGCCTGGCCCGGCTTCCTGTGGATGGCGCTGATGATCTATCTGCTGCTGGCACTGCTGGTCGGTGAGGCCGTACGACCGCTGCTGCGCCGGGTCCTGGAACGCCGTCCGGCGCCCGCGGCCGAGCCGGCGGACGTACGCGAGCCGGCGTCCGTCCCCGCGGGCGCGCCCGCGGCCGGTGAGACCGAGCCGCCGCCGTCCGCGTCCGACGCCGGGTCCGACGCCGGGTCCGGGTCCGGGCAAGGCGACCGGCCGGTGTCCACGGCCGCCGCGCCGGGCCAGGCAGCCGCGCCGACGGGTCCCTCCCGTCGGCTCTTCGTCTCGCGTGTCGTGGGCGGGGCCGCCACGGCCGCCGCCGTGGGCACCGTGGGGTACGGGACGTACGGGGTCCTGAACGGGCCCAAGGTGAAGCGGGTCACCGTGCCGCTGGCCAAGCTCCCGAGGTCCGCCCACGGATACCGCATCGCCGTCGTCAGCGACATCCACCTCGGACCCGTACTGGGCCGCGGCTTCGCCCAGAAGGTCGTCGACACGATCAACTCGACGCAGCCCGACCTGATCGCGGTCGTGGGCGACCTCGTCGACGGCAGCGTGAAGGACCTCGGGCCCGCCGCCGCGCCCCTCGCGCAGCTGACGGCACGGCACGGGTCGTTCTTCGTGACCGGCAACCACGAGTACTTCTCCGGCGCCGAGGAGTGGGTCGCGCGCGTACGGGAACTGGGGCTGCACCCGCTGGAGAACGCCCGGACCGAGCTGCCCCACTTCGATCTCGCCGGTGTCAACGACGTGGCAGGTGAGGACGAGGGACAGGGCCCCGACTTCGCGAAGGCCCTCGGGGACCGGGACCGGAACCGCACGGCTGTCCTGCTCGCCCACCAGCCGGTGCAGATCCACGACGCGGTGGACCACGGGGTCGACCTCCAGCTCTCCGGACACACCCACGGAGGGCAGCTGTGGCCCGGCAACTTCATCGCGGACCTGGCCAACCCGACCCTCGCGGGCCTGGAGCGCTACGGGGACACACAGCTGTACGTGTCGCGGGGCGCCGGAGCCTGGGGGCCGCCCACCAGGGTGGGGGCGCCGTCCGACATCACCGTCGTGGAACTCGCCTCCAAG
Source organism: Streptomyces sp. CWNU-52B (assembly GCF_047444975.1). Lineage (NCBI taxonomy): Bacteria > Bacillati > Actinomycetota > Actinomycetes > Kitasatosporales > Streptomycetaceae > Streptomyces > Streptomyces sp. CWNU-52B. Next base: position 340,612 of record NZ_JBLFJV010000019.1, read on the forward strand.
CAGGCCTGAGGAATCGCGGGGACCGGCAGACCGACCGGCCGGTTCCGGACAGTCGGCGGGGCCGTGCGCAGGGGCCGTACGACGGCGGGACCTTCACACGCGCCGGGAGACCGCCGTCGGCGGCCAGCGGTTGTCCACGGCATCGGCTCCTCCGGTTGTGGAGCCCCGGCAGGATCCGGCCGCCCACGGCCTGACGCGTTCGCGCGGGGTGGACGATTGCGCGAGTGACGTGCGGGGCCCGCTCCACGCAGCATCATGTGACGAGGGTGTGCGCGGGGTGAGGAGCAAACGTGCTGAGACGCAACTCCTTCCGGTTGCCCCGGCACCCGGCCTCCGTGGGGCTCGCGCGGCGCCGGGTCCGTGACCATCTGTCGAACTGGGGGCACAGCGCGGGGGAGCCGGCGTACGAGGACGCGGTGCTGCTCGTGTCCGAGCTGGCGACGAACGCCGTACGGCACGCACCGTTGCTGGAGCGGGAGTTCGAGGTCGCGGTGACCACGCTGGCGGACGGTTCCTGCCTCATCGAGGTCTCCGACGAGAGCCCCGTACAGCCCCGGCTGCGCCCGGCCGGAGAGGGCGAGGACCGTGACGAGGAGTCCGAGTACGGACGCGGTCTGCGTCTGGTGGACGGCCTCACGGCCACCTGGGGTGTGTGGAGCCGGGGGCGGCACGGGAAGACGGTGTGGGCGCTGCTCCCGGCCGCCCGGTGACCTGTACACCGTCGACCTGTATGCCGTCGTGTACGGGGTCGACCTGTACGTGATCGGCGTGAGCCGGGGACTCGGGCGCCGCGCCGGAGTCCGGCAGGGGCGTGCGGGCCGCAGGGATGCGCGGGCCCGCACGCCGGTCTGCCGGGTCAGGTGCGGCTCACGAACCGATGTTGCCGCGCTTGCCGATCAGGTCCCGGTACAGGGCCGCTCGTTCCTCAGGTGACTTCGCCGCGTCCAGCGCGGTCTTCCACTCCTTCTCCAGGTCCTTCAGCTTCTGGACCCAGTCGCCGAACTCCCCCATGTCCACCTTGCGCTGACTCACGGCGAGGGGGGCACCGGCACCGGGCTTGTCGTCCTTGTGGCCGCCGACCTGGCTGACGGGGTTGCTGTTCTTCTCGCTGCTCGTCAGGCCGTGTTTGTAGCCGTCGGGGGTCCTGCCGCCCGGCCCTGCGGTCTCGATGCCGACCTGCAACGCGCCGTCCCGTTTGTGGGTCGGGGGCTTGTACCCCATGAACGCGTGCCCGTACGACTCGTTGGGGAGGATGGTGTCGCCGTGGTAGTCCTTGTTCCCCAGGCCGCCGATGGCCATGGGCAGGCCGTAGAGGTGGCTGTGGGGGTCCACCCAGTTCTTCACGGTGGCCCCGATCTCGCCCTTCTCCACGAAGCTGCCCGGCGTCCCGTCCGGCTGGTTGTCGCCGATCTCCATGTGATGGGTGCCGAACGCACGCCGGTACACGGGCTTCTCGGGGGTCGACCTGGGCTCCCAGAACTTCCGGTCCTCCTTGGTGATGTGGAGCCACTGGGGCAGCTCGTACCCGTGCTGGCCGTCGGCCAGTTGCGGAATGCGGATGTTGACGCGTCCGCCGTACGCCAGGGCGTGGGCGACGTCGTCCTTGAAGTCCTCGTGGACGCCGGCCTCCGGGTTGAAGACCCGCAGCCCCTCCTTGAGGATCAGGAAGATCTTGGTCAGCAGCTCGGTGCCGCGCGCGACCCGCTCCCGGTGCTTGGCGGCGTCCGGTACGTCGTCGCTGATGCCGGGCGGGAGGAGGGTCTTGACGAAGGTCTGGAAGATCTGGTCGTTCCGCTCCCCGGTGAGCCGGTCCTTCTCGTCCTGCGGGGTGTCCTCGGCGTGCATGGCCATGTGGCGGCCGAGCTGGTAGTCCGATCGGCCGGGTTCGAGGGTCGGCTTGTTCTGGGCGCGGGCCTCGCCCTCCTGGCGCCAGCGCAGGGTGGCCACGAGGAGGCGCTTGCCCTCCGGCTGCTGGAGCCAGTCGTGGAAATCGCCCGTCTTGACGTACGCCTCGGCCTCGGTACGGGTGCACAGGCCCACGGTCTTCAGCCACTTGGGATCCTCGGACCCCACTGCCTCGATCGCCCGGAGTTCGTCGTCCGTGAAGCTCGGGCCGCCTCGTACGCGCCGGTGCAGGACGTCCCGTACCTGCTTGTTCCTGATCTCCTGGTCGCCGCCGACCAGCAGCCGTGCCAGCCGGACGACGGCCGGGGGTTCGGCCGGCGTCGAGGGTTCGGCCACCGTCGGTGGCCCGGCTGTCGCCTCCGTCGGGCCGGGCCGCTCCATCCGCTGGACGGGGACGTCCCCGTCCACGCTGCGCTGGACCGCCCGGCCGGGTAATGAGGCCCCGGGTAATGCGAGATCGGGGGCGGCGCCCCGGGCCAGCTTCCGCCCGTTGGCGCCGGCGCTCCTCTCGAACGGATCGTCCGGGCGGGAGACCTTCTCCCCCCTGCCGTTGGGGGTGCCGGGCACGGGCCCCAGGGCCTGCTGGCGCACGTGGTCGACCTCTTCGTACATCACTTCGTCGCTGACCCGGTCCTCACCGAGCACGATGTGGGAGCCGGTGGTGTAGGCCACGGCTCCGAGTTCCTCGGCCGAGCGCTGGGCGACCGGGTCGTTGTGGACGCGTACATGACCGAAGTCCATGTCGTAGGCCCGCTCGGCCCGTTGGATCACGCGGGGCTCCAGCGGGCTGCCGGGGGAGCCGACCGCGTCGGGGACCGACGACCGCGGCTGGACCGGTGGGGCCTTCTCGGCGTCGCGCTGTGCGGGCTCCTGCTGTTGCCCTTCAGTGCTCTGCTCGTGCTGCCGCCCCTCGGCGCTCCGCTCGTCCTGCTGCTTTTCGGGCCGTCGTCCCTCGGCGCTCTGCGCGGCCCGTGCGCGCTGGATGGCGCGGGTCACCGCGGCGTTGCCCGCGGCCTGCTGGAGTGCGATGAGCGGGTGCAGCGCGGCAGGTGGCCGGGGTGCGGGCCGGCCTTTTCCGCGTTCGGCGCCCGAGTTGTTCTCTTTCCGGATGCGCATATGTTCCTCTTTGTTGGGTGAATACCCTTCCCTCCTTAGCGGCCCGAAGTCCGGAACGAACAGGTGAACAGGGGCAGAACCAGGGGCAAATGTGAGGGGCGACGAGGGCATGAGATACCCGGCAACATCCCGACATGGGTGACCCTCACGCCCCTTGTGGTCATGAGCAGGTCATGAGTAGGCCATGGGCGGTCATGGGTGCGCCGGGTCGGCCGCCGGGCTCCCGTGCGACTGCCGACCAGATTCAAGAACGTTCGTTCTTGACTGATCGTTCTTTAAACGCGTACGGTCGTGGCCATGGGACGACCACGCGCCTTCGACACCGATCAGGCCGTCACCACCGCGGCCGCCGTCTTCGCCACCCACGGCTACGAGGGCACTTCGGTGGACGACCTGGTCACCGCCACCGGCATCCACCGGGGAAGTCTGTACAAGGTCTTCGGCTCCAAGCGGAGCCTGCACCTGACCGTCCTCCGCAGCCACCTCGACCACGAGATCCACCCCACCGCCGCCGCCATCCGCACCCTCACCGACCCCGAGCAGGCACTCGCGGCGGCCATCGCCTCGTACGACAACGGCCCGGCCGCCGGTCTCCTCCTGCTCGCCGCCGCCGAACGCGCCCCCCACGACGCGGAGGTCGCCGCGCTGGTCGCGGAAGGCTTCACCGCGCTGGAGGAAGCCCTGCGCCCCGCCCACGGCGACGCCGCCCCCCGGCTCGCCTCCACCGTCCTCGGCACCCGGCTGCGCCTGCGCGCCCAGCCGGACACCTCGAAGGAGCACTGACATGGCCCGCATCACCGTCGACCGCGAACGCGCGACACTGACCGCCGAGTTCCAGGGCCTCGACAGGCTCTGGACCCTCAGGGGCAGCCTGGAGATACCCCTCGCCCATGTGCGGGGCGCCACGCACGACCCCGGTATGGCCCGCGAGTGGAAAGGCATCCGCGTCGCCGGCACCCACCTGCCCGGTGTGATCACCGCCGGCCACTTCCGTCACGACGGCGAGCACCTCTTCTGGCACGTGAAGAACCCGAACAAGGCGGTCGTCATCGAACTCGCCGATGCCAAGACCTACGACCGCCTCGTCATCGAGGTCGACGACCCGCGGGCCACCGTCGCCCTCATCGAGGAGTCCATCACCCGCCGCTGAGGCCCGACTCCGACGTACGGCCCGGACGCGCGGCGCACCGGGCGGCCCCGCGAGACGGCACCCGCGCGACGCCGCGAGACGTCACCCGCACAACCCCGCGGGCAACGTCACCGTCACCGCCAGCCCCGCCCCCGGCGAGGTCCGCACCGCCACCTCACCCCCGTGGGCCACGGCCACCCCCTGGACGATGGCCATCCCCAGCCCGCTGCCCGCGCCCCCGCCCGCCCGGAAGAACCGGTCGAAGATGCGCGCGGCGTCCTCCTCGGCCAGCCCCGGCCCCTCGTCGGAGACACACACCCGCACGAGCCCGTCGGCCCGCTCCAGACCGAGGGCCACCGGTATGTCCGCGGGCGTGTGGGTGCGTACGTTCGCCACGAGGTTGCCCAGGACCTGGCGCAGGCCCGACTCGTCCGCGCGCACCAGAAGGACACCCTCGGCGCTCACCGACACCGGGCGGCCGGGCTGCTGGGCCTGCAGATCCTCGGCCGCGTCGCGCACCAGACGGCTCAGGTCGACGTTCTTGAAGCGCAGTTCGGGGCGCTGGTCGAGACGGGCCAAGGTGAGCAGTTCGTCGACCAGGCGGCCCATCCGGTCGGCCTCGCCGGTCATCCGGTCCCAGGCGCGCTTGCGCTCGGCGGGCTCGCGCAGCATGCCCTTGTCGTACAGCTGGAGGTACCCGCGGATCGCCGACAGCGGCGTACGCAGCTCGTGCGAGGCGTCCGCGACGAACCGGCGCAGCTGGGCCGCGCTGCGCTCGCGCGTGCGGTACGCCGACTCGACCTGGTGGAGCATCGCGTTGAGGGCGAGCCGCAGCTGTTCGACCTCCTGGGTGGGGTGGTGGCTGGAGGGCACGCGGCGGGCCAGATCTCCTTCGGCGATGGCCGACGAGGTCTCCACCATGTCCTCCAGGGGCCGCAGCCGCCGGCTCACACTGAGCATGGTCAGCAGGGCGAGCAGCCCCAGCAGCAGCACCCCGAAGAACAGATCGAGCTTGAGGGCCTTGCCCATCCCCTTGTGCAGCGCGTCGGTCGAGCCGGCGACCAGGATGACACTCCTGTCGGGCAGGGAGACCCCGACGACCCGGAACGGCGTGCCCTCCACCGTCACGTCGCGCGGGTCCGCGTCGCCGGTGACCAGCCGCGGGTCGCCCACGGCGGAGGCGAGGGCCCGCTGGGTCGGGGTCGGTGCGAGGGTGTTGAGCTTGAGGGGCTCGCCCTTCGAGTCGACGATCGCGAAGAGGGAGTCCGCGGTCGGCGGGTCGTCCGCCTCCGGCACCTTCCCGTCGCGGAGGAAGGCCAGCGCGCTCAGCGAGTCGATCTGCCGCGCGGTCAGCTGCGTGCTCTCCAGCGAGTCCCGCATGCCGAGCAGCTTCGAATCGACCTGGTCGAGCAGGTAGTACCGCATGCCCATCAGGCTCACCGCCGTTGCCATGACGATGCCGAGCGCCAGCAGCACCACGTTGGCCAGGGTCAACTGGCCGCGCAGCGAGTGGATGCCGTGTCCGCGGCGGCGGAGGATCATGCGAGCCCGTATCCGACGCCCCGCCGGGTCGTGATCACCGGGGCGCCGAGGGCGTCGAGCTTGCGCCGCAGATAGCTGATGTACGTCTCCACGACGGTCGACTCCGCCGAGTGCTCGTACTGCCAGACGTGCCGCAGGAGCTGCTCCTTGGGGACGATCCGGCCGCCGTTGCGCACGAGGAAACGCAGCAGGGCGTACTCGGTGGGGGTGAGCTCGACCGTGCGGCCCGCGCGGTGCACCGAGTACGTCGTCTCGTCCAGCTCCAGGTCTCCGTAGCGCAGCGGCGGGCGCTCGGGGAGGACGTCGGCCGGGCGGGTGCGGCGCAGGACGGCGGTGATGCGGGCGATCACCTCGTCGATGTTGAACGGCTTGGTGATGTAGTCGTCGCCGAAGGAGAGCGCGCCGACGATCTCCGTGGGCGCGTCGCGAGCGGTGAGGAACACCAGCGCCAGGTCGGGCTGTCTCTCGCGCAGTTCGCGGCCCAGCGCCCGGCCGTCGCCGTCCGGGAGCATCACGTCGAGGAGCGCGGCGTCCGGCCGGGTGCGCTCGGCCAGTGTCAGTGCCTGACGGACGGTCCCGGCCGTCATCACCTCGAAGCGGTGGTAGCGCAGGGCGATGGTCAGGACGTCCGCGATGCTCGGTTCGTCCTCGACGACCAGCACGGTCGCACCCTCGTGAGCGGTCATGCCCCCAGTATCGGCGCGAGCACCGACAACGGAGCGGGCCCGCGCTTTGGAGTTCCTTGTGAGTCATGGCCGGGTCGTGTCCAGGGGACCGCGCCGCCCCGATGCTGAGCCGCAGGACCTGGGGGACCGACCGACTGACCGATTGACCGACCGACGGACAAAGGGGTGTTGAGGCGTGACGACATTGGCACGGTGGTGCTATCGGCACCGGCTGGTGGTCCTGATGCTGTGGGTGGGGGCGCTGCTGGGTCTCGGCTTCTCGGGCTCCGCCGCGGGTACGAACTACGCGGACACCTTCACTCTTCCGAACACGGACTCCACGCGCGCGTACGACCTGATGGAGAAGGCCTTCCCGGAGCGGTCGGGCGACGTCGACACGGTGGTGTGGAAGGTCGACGACGGGACGGTGCGTGACACGTCCGTACGCTCCCGGATCGAGCCCGCGCTCCAGGAGATCGGGCGGATGAAGGGCGTCGGCGAGGTCAGCAGCCCGTACGCCGCCCAGGGGGCCGCGCAGATCAGCGGGAACGGGCGGATCGCCTACGCCCAGATCACCTTCACCGAGCAGGCCAACGCGGTGCCGAAGGCGCTCGTGGAGGACGTCGTCGACACGGCGCGGGACGCCGAACGCGCCGGTCTCCGGGTGGAACTCGGCGGCCAGGCGATCACCCGGATCCAGGAACCGCCCACCGGTATCGCCGAGATGGTCGGCATCGCCGCCGCCGCGGTCGTCCTCTTCCTCGCCTTCGGCTCGTTCTACGCGATGCTGCTGCCCCTCGTCGTCGCGGTCGCGGCCCTCGGCACAGGGCTGATGGGCACCTCGCTGCTCAGCCATGTCACCGACGTACCCGAAGTGGCCCCGCTGCTCGGCTCGTTGATCGGCCTCGGCGTCGGAATCGACTACGCCCTGTTCATCGTGACGCGGCATCGCCGGGGCATCCTGCGTGGCCTGGAGCCCGAGGAGTCCGCCGTCACGGCCCTCAACACCTCGGGCCGCGCGGTGCTGTTCGCCGGCGGCACCGTGTGCATCGCGCTCGCCGGGATGCTGGTGATGAACATGCGCTTCCTGGACGGTGTGGTCGTCGCGACCTCGCTGACGGTCGTGCTGAGCGTGCTCGCCGCGACCACCCTGCTGCCCGCGCTCCTCGGGCTGCTCGGCATGCGCGTGCTCAGCCGCAGGCAGCGCCGCAAGCTGGCCGCCGCGGGACCGGAGCCGGAGGAGGCGAGCGGACCGGCCGCCCGCTGGTCAGGTTACGTGCAGCGGCGTCCGCGGACCATCGCCGCCGGCGCCCTGGTCGTGATGACGGTCCTGGCGCTGCCCGTTCTGTCGATCCGCCTCGGCGCCACCGACCAGGGCAACCACCAGGACTCCACGACCACACGGCAGGCGTACGACCTGCTGGCCGAGGGCTTCGGGCCCGGCTTCAACGGCCCGCTCCAGGTGGTCGTGGACGGCGGTGACGCGGCCGGGCTCGTCGCCACGATCCGCTCGACCGACGGGGTCGCCCAGGCCGCCGCCGCGCCGCCCGCCCAGGGCATCACGGTGATCCAGGTGGTGCCCACCACGTCACCGCAGTCCGAGAGGACGGACCAGCTGATCGACCGGCTGCGGGACGGAGTGATTCCGGCGTCCGGGGCCGAGGCCCATGTGGGCGGAGTGACCGCGGTCTTCAAGGACTTCGCGGCCGTCACGGGGGACCGGCTGCCCTACTTCGTCGGGGCGATCATCTCGCTCGGCTTCCTGCTCCTGATGGTGGCCTTCCGCTCCCTGGTGGTGCCGCTGACGGCCGCCCTGATGAACCTGATCGCGGCCGCCGCCTCGTTCGGAGTGCTCGTCGCGATCTTCCAGTGGGGCTGGGGCACGGAACTCCTCGGCATCGGCAAGGAGGGGCCGATCACCGCCTTCCTGCCGGTCATCATGCTGTCGCTGCTCTTCGGTCTCTCGATGGACTACCAGGTGTTCCTGGTGAGCCGCATGCACGAGGAGTGGGTCCACACCAAGGACAACGCGCGTGCGGTGCGGGTCGGCCTCGCCGAGACCAGCCGGGTCATCAACTGCGCGGCCCTGATCATGATCTGCGTGTTCTCCGCGTTCGTGCTCAGCGGTGACATGGAGGGCGCGATGGCGGGCATCGGGCTCGCCGCGGCGGTCGCCCTGGACGCGTTCATCCTGCGTACGGCCCTGGTGCCGGCCGCGATGCACCTCCTGGGGAACTCCAACTGGTGGCTGCCCGCCAGGATGGAGAAGCGCCTGCCGCACCTGGCGGTGGAGCCGCGTGAAGAGGCGGTCGCCGCCGAGGTCCCCGCGCGCGTGCCCGACGCCGACACCGGCGCCGGCGGTGCCACCGTGATCCACGGCTTCGTCCGCACCCCGGACGGCGCGCCCGTCGAGGGCGCCACGCTGACCCTGCTCTCCAAGGGCGGCCGTCAGCTCGACCGGGTGACGTCGCTGGCCGACGGCTCGTACATCGTCTCGGTGCCGTCCGCGGGGTCGTACCTGCTGGCCGTCACGGCTGAGGACCGCCCGTCCGCGGCCCGCCATGTGATGGTCGGCGCGGAACCGCTGGTGTACGACGTGGAGCTGGCGGAGGACGAGGTGGACGCGGTGAACTGACCGCGCCCCACTGGAGGAAGAGACCCGGGAGGAAGAGACCCGGGAGGAAGAGACCCCGGTGGCGGCCCGCGAAAGCGGCGCGGACCGCCACCGGCCTCAGCCGTCGCTCGTCGCGGGTTTCGTGCGCTTCGTCGGCTTCCTCGCGGGGTCCGGCAGCGAACTCGTCATCCCCGGCAGGAAGTCCGTGAACAGCTCGTGCACCTCACGGACCAGGGGACGCAGCACGCGGAACCGGGCCAGCGAGACGCCGAGCGAGGTGAGACGGGCGCCGCGTTCGGCGAGGCGGTAGCTGCGCTCACGGTCCTCGGTGCGGTCGAAGACCCAGTACAGCACCAGGCCCATCTGGGAGAGCCACAACAACTCGGGCAGCAGCTCCCGCAGTTCCTCCGGCACCTTCGCCTTGGACCCGGTGAGCACCTCGCGGCAGACCCCGATGGCCTCCACGCGCGCGTGCTCCGACTCGGGCGAGAACGGGCTGAGAGGGCTGTCCGGATCGGCGGCGTTCTTGAAGAACTGCACCGCGAACTCGTGGTACGGCGTGGCGACGTCCAGCCAGGCCTTCAGGACCCCGGCGATCCGGGCCTCCAGATCCCGCTCCTGGTCCAGGACCTCGCGGACCGCCACCCGGTGCTCGGCGGCCAGCCGGTCGTAGAAACCCTGGATCAGGTGCTCCTTGCCGGCGAAGTAGTAGTACGCGTTGCCGACGGAGACCCCGGCCTCCTTGGCGATGGCCCGCATCGTCGTCTTCTCGTAACCCCGCTCCTGGAACAGGCGCATCGCCGTCTCCAGGATCAGGGCCCGGGTCTGCTCGCTCTTGGCGGGCGTACGCGCGGGGACCGACGGGCCAGGGCCCTCGGACACCGCTGGACCGGTCGCTGGACCGGCCGGTGGATCGTCCGGCGGGCCGTACGGCCTCGGGGCGCTGTCATTCGCTGCTGGCACGGGACAGAGCCTAACGAGGCGGACAGGCGGCGCCGTCGCAGGCGGGCGGGTGGTAGGTCCAGCCCACCGCCCGGTCGTACGTCCATCCGTCGGCCCCGGTGTACGTACTTCCGCCCCACGTACCCTCCCGGCGGGCCCACCGTTCCTCGCGCCACTTGGCGGCGGCGAGCACCGCGCCCCGTGCCAGACGGGCCCCGGCCGGGGTGCTGAGGCGGTGGGCCAGCGGGCGGTGGTCGGCGAGCGCCCACAGGGTGACGATCCAGGCGGCGGCGCCCCGGTAGACCTGGCCCGCGTCGCCGATCACGGTGATCTCCTCCAGCGTGGCGGTGTGGTCGAGCCCCGGGAAGCGGCGCCCGGCCTCCGCGGACCCGGCGGGCACCAGCTCCAGGGGCACCAACTGGCGCTGCCGTACGAGCCAGTCGCGCAGGAAGGTGCAGAGCGAGCACCGGGCGTCGTACAGGACGGTGAGCCCGAGGACCGGGACGCGCGAGGCGTCCCGGTCGGGGCCGGCGACGGCGGCCATCGAGGTCACCGGGCCGCCGTCGGCGCGACCCAGCCCTGCGGCGGCACGGGCGGCTGCTGCTCGCGCTCCATCATGCCGCGGCGCCGGATCTTGTTGAGCACGTACACGTTCCCCAGATGCATGGCGCCGAGGACGAGCAGCACCACGCCGAGCTTGGTCGACAGGGCCTCGAACACCCCGCGGGCGTCGGCGATCTCGTCGTCCTGGTTCAGATAGAGCGCCACGAAACCGAGGTTCACGAGGTAGAAGCCCACCACCAGGAGGTGGTTGACGGCGTCCGCGAGCTTCTCGTTCCCGTGCAGCACGTCGGCCAGGAAGATGCGCCCGTTGTGACTGAGGGTCCGCGCCACCCAGACCGTCAGCGCCACGCTGATCAGCAGATATATGACATAAGCAACGACTGTGAGGTCCATGTCCCCGCCCCTTCTCAACTTCTGATCTTCTGATCCGAAGTTCTGAACGCGTTCAAAAACGCTGTCGAGAGAGAATGTAGACCTGTTTTTGAACACGTTCAAGTGAGGTGAGGTGTGCGTGGGTGTGACGTGCGGCTCAGGGGGGGGCGGGCCGGGGCTCAGTCGGTCCGCGCCAGCTCCGGTCGCTTGGAGTAGTCCGTGAAGCCGATGACGTTGCCCCACGGGTCGGCGACCTCGACGGTCCAGCCGGTGGCCACGGACAGGGGTGCGTCGAGGGGCTCCACGCCGGCGGCGGCGAGGGTGTCGGCCATTTCCCTGGCGTCCCGCACCTCGATCCACACCCGGGGCGTGGCCCAGGCCGGCGGCCGCTGCCCGAGCGCTTCCTCCAGGCGCAGCAGTACGCCGGGCGTCTCCTTGCCGACCTTCAGTCCCGCGATCCCGGCCTCGTCGAGCCGGAACCCGACGGCGAAACCGGCCCGCCGGTAGAAGTCCACGGCCTGGTCGAGGTCGCCCACGGGGAGGAGGACGTTGTCGAAACCGAGCAGCTCATGCGACTCATCATCTGACATTCCGTCAGATTAGATCGCCGAAAGGAGCGGGCGGGGGAGGCGGTGGGGGAGAGGGGGGGACGGTCACTCGTGTGGCGCCGCGGGGGCCGGTCACTCGTTCGGCTGAGCCGGTTGTCATTGCCCCTGGGTACGCTGAACCCACAGGCGAGACTCTGTCCCATGGGAGCAATGATGAGCGCCGCATTCGAGAACGGGCTCGACGACGAGTCGGCGTACCGCTGGCCGATCCCGCCGCCGGAGGGTTGGACAGCGGACGACCTCGACCGGATTCCTGGCCTCCCGCCGCATACAGAGCTGATCGACGGGAGTCTCGTCTTCGTGAGTCCACAAACCGCATTTCATATGTTCTGTATGCGTTTGCTGGAGTACAGCTTCCTGAGTCAGGCGCCGGATCATCTGAACGTCTTTCGGGAGTTCACCGTCAAGCTGGACCAGCGGAACAGGCCGGAACCAGACCTGCTGGTGGTCTCGGCGGATGCGTACACGGATCTCGACCAGACCTGGCACAGGCCTGAAGATGTCCTGCTCGCGGTCGAAGTGGTCTCGCCTGACTCCCGCGAAAGGGACCGCGAGGTCAAGCCCCGCAAGTACGCGGCAGCAGGGGTGCCGCACTTCTGGCGGGTTGAGAAAGGTGAGGGTAAGGGCCTCCCTGTCGTCTACGTCTATGAACTCGACCCCGCCACGAAGTCGTACGGCCTCACCGGCATCTTTCACGACCGTCTCAAAGTCACGGCGCCCTTCGACGTGGAGATCGACCTGACGGCCGTCGACCGACGGCCGGGTGCTTCGGGGGACGCGATGCAGGGCTGATCGGATCCCACCGCTCCCATGACCCCTCCGGTCGACGGCCGTCGACCGGAGGGGTCATGGCTGTCCCGTGTCAGCGGTGCGCATTCCCGGATCGCCTCGCGAGATCTCATATATGAACCCTGGTCTCCAACGTAAAGTTTTGGTGAGGCAGGGTTCCTATTTCGACGCGTTTCGACGCCTTATTGCCTAATGGCATTCACCTACCTGAACTGCTGTCCGAGTACCTTCGGCACTGGTGTTGACCTCAAAAGAGAGACGCCAGCACACTGAACGTCGCCCCCCTCATTGGGTGAACGGCCTCTCCACGTACCCAATGGGCGCAGTTACCGCACTGGCGTACTGGCGCATTTGGCGTACCACTTTCACGGCGCACCCTGAATCCGCGTGCGCCGTTCACCGCACCTCAGCGAAGCACCACCGCTCTGCCGCCGCCGCGCGCCTTCCGCTGCCCCGCAACGAGACGAGGAGCACTCCATGACCGGATTCAACCGTCGTGATTTCATCAGGGCCGCCGGTGCCGGATCCGCCGCCCTGGCGCTGCCGCTGACAGGCGTGGCGGGCCGGGCGAGCGCGGCGGTGGCGGCGCCGACGGCTCTGCGGGCCGTCGTGAACGCCTCGGGCGCCTGGCAGGTGACCGCGACCGTGCTCGGCTGGACCTTCGCCGGCTCGGTCGGCTCGGCCGCGACCGGCATCACCACCCGTTCGGGTTCGGACGCGGTGGGCGCGTACACCGAGACGACGTTCACGTTCCAGTCGGGCGCGAGACAGGGCGGCATCCGTGTGTACGACGCCGCGTCGGCCATCGTCTTCACCGACACCCGTGTCGACGCCGGCGCCAACACCAGGCCGTTCCCGACGATCACCGAATACCCGGACCTGCCACACCGGTTGAGCCACCGGGAGTGCTTCGGAAGGCCCCAGTTCAACAGCTTCGAGAGTGCGGCGGACAGCCCGTGGGTGTTCTTCGACGACTCGGCCAACACCTTCCTCCTGTCGGCAGCGAGCCAGTTCCAGAACACCCGGACCACCCAGGCCGCGGACGGCTCGATAGCGGTCGGCGTGATCAGTTCGATCACCACCCTGCCGGCCGGCCACACCCGCCGGACGATCCTGTCGGTCAAGGCCGGGATCGGCGCCGCGCACCGCGCGTGGGGCACCGCGCTGACCCGTCTTGCGGGCAAGACCCCACCGCCCAACGACCGGGGCGTCATCCTCGACAAGCTGGGCTACTGGACCGACAACGGCGCGGACTACTACTACAAGTTCGACGAGTCGAAGGGCTACACGGGCACCCTGCTGGCGGTCCGTGACGAGTGGGCGGCCCAGAAGATCCCCATGGGATACATGCAGCTCGACAGCTGGTGGTACCCCAAGGGCCCGGACCAGAAGTGGAACGTCGTCGAGGACGGCACCTACCTGTACGAGGCGGACAAGGAGCTGTTCCCGGACGGACTGGCCGCGTTCCGCGAGGAGCTGGGCATGCCGCTGGTCACCCACGCCCGGTGGATGGACGCGTCGAGCCCGTACCACGACGACTACGCGTTCTCGAACAACGTTGTCATCGACCCGGAGTTCTGGCAGAGCGTCATGAACTACCTGCGCGAGGGCGGAGTCGAGGTCTTCGAGCAGGACTGGCTCTGCACCCATGCCAAACCCTCCGACACGAGCCTCACCGAGGCCGACGCGTTCTTCGACAACATGGCCCGGTACTCCGCGGCCGAGGGCATCGACCTCCAGTACTGCATGGCACTGCCCCGCGACTACCTCCAGAGCACGCGCTACCCGCACCTGACGACGATACGAGTGAGCGACGACCGCTTCGACCGCCCGAAGTGGGACGACTTCCTCTACGACTCGCAGTTCGCGGGCTCCCTCGGCGTGTGGCCCTGGGTCGACGTGTTCCTGAGCGGCGAGCGGAACAACGTACTGCTGGCGAACCTGTCGGCAGGACCGGTCGGCGTCGGGGACGCGCTCGGCAAGGTGAACGCCGCCAACCTGTCGAAGGTGGCACGCCCCGACGGGGTCCTGGTCAAGCCCGACGTGCCGATCGTCCCCACCGACGCGACCTACGTCGGGCAGGCGGCCGGGAACCTGCCGGCCATGGTCGCCGCCACCCACGTCGTGCACGCGACGGGACTGACGTACCGCTACGTCTTCGCGTACGCCAGGCAGCTCCGCGCACCGCAGCGGATCTACCAGGCGGAGGACGCGACGACCCGCTCGGGGGTGACCGTCAGCACGGCCGAGTCCGGCTACACCGGCAGCGGGTTCGCCGACTACCAGCACGCCGACGGCGACTACGTGGAGTGGACGGTCCAGGCGCCCGCGGCGGGCACGTACACGCTCCAGTTCCGCTACGCGAACGCCGCCTTCACCGACCGCCCGCTCGCCGTGACGGTGAACGACGGCACCGCCCGCACCCTGTCGTTCCCCTCGACCGGCTGGTGGTCGTCGTGGAGCGCGGTGGGGCTGACCGCGACGCTCACCGCGGGCGCGAACACCGTACGGGCCACCGCCACCGGGTCGAGCGGCGCGAACATCGACTGGCTCGGCGTCACCCAGGGCACCGTGCCGACGGGCCTGTCCCAGAGCGTCTCGTTCAGCCTGGCCTCACTGGGCGTGGGCGGAGCGGCGTACGTCTACGACTACTACGCCGGCACCGGGACCCTGGTCGCCGCGGGCGGCAGTGTGAGCACCACCGTCACCAGCGGTACGTACTGGGTCGTCGCGCCGGTCGGGCCCTCGGGCATCGCGTTCCTGGGCGACGCGGGGAAGTTCGTGTCGCACGGCGGCAAACGCGTCGTGAACCTGGCCGACGACGGAACGGTGAAGGCCACCGTCGCCTTCGCGGCGGGCGAGGGCCCGGTGACCCTGCACGGCTACGCCCCACGCAAGCCGACGGCGACCGCCACCACGGGGAGTGTCGGCGCGGTCGCCTACGACACGTCGACCAAGCTCTTCACGGTCGAGGTGACGGCAACGGACAACAAGGCGGTCATAGCGATCGCTCCCTGAGTCCCCTGCCTTTCTTGAACTCGACCCACCGGCCGAGAACCCATTGATCAGGAAGGTGAGTACTGACGTGAGAAGACTTCGCGCGGTCGCCGTGGCGGCGGCCGCGACCATTCTCGGACTGATCGGCGCCCCGACAGTGGCAGCCGCAGCCTCGACAGCCGGCCCCGCCTCGGCGGCGGCGCCGGCCGCGACCTCCGACCTCCGGGTGATGCCGATGGGCGACTCGATCACCTGGGGCGCGGGCAGCAGCACCGGCAACGGCTACCGGCTCCCGCTGCGCGACGGACTCACCGCCGCGGGATACACCGTGGACTTCGTCGGCAGCCTGCAGAACGGCAGCATGGCGGACCCCGACAACGAGGGGCACAGCGGCTGGCGCATCGACCAGGTCGCCGGCGTCACCGACTCGGTCCTGGCCACGTACCGGCCCAACGTGGTCACCCTGATGATCGGCACCAACGACCTGAACCAGAACTACCAGGTGGCGACCGCCCCGGACCGGCTGCGCGCCCTGGTCGACCGGATCACCGCCGACCTGCCGGATGTCACCGTGCTGCTGGCCTCGCTGATCGTGTCGACGCACTCGGTCGAGGAGCCCCTGCGTCCTGCGTTCAACCGGCAGGTGCCCGAGATCGTCGAGGCCGCGCAGGCGCAGGGCAAGCACGTCGGTTACGTCGACATGGGCGGGCTGACCACCGCCGACCTCGCGGACTCGCTGCACCCCAACGACAGCGGCCACCAGAAGATGGCGGACGCCTTCGACGCCGGTATCCGGGCCGCCGACGCGGCGGGCTGGATTGCGGCGCCGGGGCCCAGCGGAGTGGTGCGCTCCGGCATCGCGGGCAAGTGCCTGAACGACGACCACGCCAGGACCGCCAACGGCACGCCCATCCAGTCGCGCGGCTGCAACAACACCAACGCCCAGTGGTGGACCCTGCGCACCGACGGCACCCTGCGCATCTACGGCAAGTGCATGGACGCGGCGGACGGCGGCACGACCGACGGCACCCTGATCCAGCTCTACGACTGCAACGGCACGGGCGCCCAGGTGTGGGAACCGCACAACGGCGGCTACCGCAACCCGCAGTCGGGCCGCTGCCTTGACGTCCCCGCCTCGTCGACAGCGGACAACACGCAACTACAACTGTGGACGTGCAACGGCACGAACGCCCAGAAGTGGACACAGCTGCAACCGGTGTGACCCGACGCGCCTGACGCGAACGGAGCCCCGCTCCCCGGCAGAGAACCGGGAAGCGGGGTGCTGCCCCTGGTGACTGCGACCTTGCCGTAGCCGCGCCAAGTCCAGCTCCCAGCAGGGCGATCCGGCGACATGGGTGTCTGCGGCGAAACCCTCCTCGACATCGCCGGAAGCTTCGCCGGCGGTATCGCCGGAAAGATGCTCGCGAAATACGGGGCCCCTGGGACCGGGTCAAGGGAGCCCGACTGGCCAAACGGGTCGTCGGCCTCGTCGGGGACATCGTCGGTGGCGCGATGGACATGATCAGCGCCACCAAGCGGGTCAGCAAGGCCAACGCCGCACTCGCGCGAGCTCGGGACAAACTCGCCAAGGCCAAGAAGGCGGCAGCAGAAGCAGCCCCGGAGGTCGGCGACTCCTGCAAAGCCGGGCAAGAAGCACAGCTTCCTGCCCGGCACACGTACTATGTGCTGGCGGGGGCCACGCCGGTCTTGGTTCACAATTGCAACGTTTCGCTGAGTCAGAGGGAGGCGAATACGCTGCGCGTCGGCCCTCATGCCGATGGGTCGGTGCCTGCGACCGGGCCGGTAGTTACCTCGGAGCAGAGTGCGGCCATGCAGGGAAGGCCATGCCACTCCTGCGGTGGGAGCAGTCCGACTATGACGGGTGACCACCAGCCGTCTACTGGAATTGGACCGACTAGCCTTCCGCGCAGCCTGTTTCCTCACTGTGAAACGTGCAGTGATACTCAGGCGGTTGCTGTATCGAAAGCCCAGCAGATGCTGCGCAATCACGGCTCGGTTGGCGATGGCGCTGACCGGGCGCACCATCAAACTCAGATTGAGTAGTTGGCGGAGAAATGCTCATTGGTAGTGCCGAGCTTTACTTGAACCATCGCGTGATCCGTATTGGATCGACAGCCCCGCCGGAGGAGGTCCTGGCGTTGGCCGGTGCGCCACTGGTGGCGTCTAGGAGTCACGTCCAGATCGCCGCACGTGCGCAGGTGGGGCTGGTCCGGGTCAGGCTGTGGAACAGGGCTGGCCCGGCCGAGGGCAGCGTCCTGTTCGACGGAGACCTGGTGCTCGACGACGGGGCCATCGGAGTCGGCGACATCCTCGGCGTGTCACGTTTCGTGCAGAACGTCGGGGATCCTGGCGTGCATCACATCCGAGTCGCTGTCGATGACCCCGGGATTGCTTCCCGTGTCGACGTAGTTATCGATTCCGGACGCGACGGGCAAGCACTGACAAGCGTGGACGGTTACCCGCTGCCCCAGTTTGTAGTAGCCGATAATTTCAATCTCGGTAAGTCTGATGAACTCGGACTGATTCTTTCAGCTCACGATATGCCGCACAATCGCCTTGCCGCCTCGTTCAAGGTGATCAAGCTGGCCTCGGAGTCAGATCCTTTGGACCGCGTAGAAATTCTCAGGGAATTTCAAATGCGCATGGTCTGCGAGTGGCTTAGGTGGCTCGCCCCCGTGGCCTCTGCGGATGCAGTGTCTGCGATGGCCGGTTACATGTCCGAACGTTTGGATGGAACGGCGGCGGTAGGTCTCGACCACGCTTCAGCAGAGCTCGCTGCGGATGTACTTGCCCGGCTGTCCGGTGACCGCTAGTAGATGTTGCGCTGCTAAGAAGCGTGACCAGTAGCAAATTTTAGCCCCGCCGAGCTGTCTGCGGCGGGGCTAATTTACCGCCTGACGGCAGTAGTTGACGGCAACGGTGGCGGACGCAGTGGTGTCCGCCGCCGTCTGGCTGTCAGGGGCGGCCGAGCGCGTGGCCGAGCAGGTCGATGGCGTCGCGCTGAAGGCGGATGCGTACGTGGGCGTAGACGGTGGCGGTGACGCCGATGTGGGCGTGTCCGAGGAGTTCCTTGATCACGACAAGTTCGACTCCCTGTTCCAGAAGCAGGGTGGCGGTGGAGTGCCTGAGGTCGTGGAAGCGGATGCGGCGGAGGCCGGCCTTGCGGAGGAGCATGGTGAAGGTGCGGGTGAGGTTGGTCGGGTCGATCGGTCTGCCCTGCACCGTGGTGAACACGTGCCCGTCGTGCTGCCGGGTGGTACCTGCGGCCTCGCGTTCGCTCTTCTGCTGTTCGTGCTGGAGCTTCAGTGACTGGACGCAGCGGGTGGGGAGGGCGATGCGGCGCTCGGAGGCCCACGTCTTGGTGGGCAGCGTGGTGAGCCCGCCTGCGGCCTTGCGCTGCAAGGTTCGGCGGATCGCGGCGGTGCCCGCGTCAAGGTCGAGGTCTTCCCAGTGCAGGCCGAGGAGTTCGCCCTTGCGGAGTCCGGTGTGGAGGGCGAGTTCGAACAGGGCATGCAGCCGGTGGCCTTGGGCGGCGGTGAGGAACTGGCGGGCTTCCTCGGCGGTGAGGGGTTCGACGCGTCGGGGCAGTGGGGTGCCGGTGCGGACGTTGCGGGCGACGTTGCGCGGGATCTCCTCTTCGCGGACGGCGTGTTCCAGGGCGGACTTGAGTACGGAGTGGATGTAGGTGAGCGTCAGCGGGGAGAGCAGCTTGTGGCAGCACTGGTCGGCTGCGCAGCAGCGGGGCTGGTCGCGTCGGGCGTCGAGGCCGCGCGTGCAGCACTGGCAGGTGGCGCGGAGCTGGTTGAGCCAGGTGCGGACGTCCTTGGCAGTGAGCTTGGCCAGCTTCTTCTTGCCGAGGCCGGGGATGAGGTACCGGTGGACGCAGGTGGTGTAGCGGGTGTGGGTGTTCTCGCGGAGGTGGTGGACGGCGACGTTCTCCAGCCAGTACGTCAGGTACGCGGCCACGCTGCTCTGAGCGGAGGGGACGAGGAGGCCGCGGTTGCTGGTGGCGATCTTCTCGGTGAGCTTGGCCAGAGCGTCTTTGCGGGTGGTGCCGTAGACGCGGACGCGGCGACGGGTGTTGCCGGGGGCGAGGACGTAGCCGGCGGCCTCCCAGCGGCCGTCCTTGCGCTGGTAGACAGTCCCGTCGCCGTCGCCGTCGCCGTCGCCGTCGCCGTCGCCGTTGGCTCGGACGCGGCGGGAGGCGGAGGTGTCGCGGGGCGTGGTCATCAGGCGGCGGCTTCCTGGTCGAGGCGGGTGCGGATGAAGCCGTTGAGCGCGTGGGTGGGGATGCGGCGGGCGCGGCCGAGGGTGATGGAGGCGAGCTGGCGGGTGCGGATGAGGTCGTAGACGGCGGAGCGGCCGAGCTGGAGGCCGCCGAGGAACGCTTCGCGAAGGCCAGCGTCGAATTCGAAGCCGCCACAGCCCACAGGGACGCGATGCGAGCCGTCATGGAGCAACGCAAACGCCTCAGCGGCAACTACACACCCGAGGAGAAGGCCGCCAAGGCCCAACTCCTGCGCGACAGACTTGCCGAGGCCCGACGCCGACGCTGACCCTGAACCGCGCCATGGCGCAGCAGCAGGCGACGACCTGTGGAGAGCTGTTCAGAATTTCTTTACTTGATCAAGAAGGGCGTCCCGCTTGCGCGGGCCGCCGCGCGCCGGCGGCCGGTGACCGCCGCCCGCTCCTGTCTGCCGCCCCGCTGGCGACGCCCACCGGCCACTCGGCGCGCAGTGGCAGGCAAGCGAGCCGAACCCGATCCCGGAAGCAGCCGCATCGGCCTGCAGCGGCGCCGCCAGGCCGACTCAGTGACTCCGCCGAACGCCGCACAGCACCTCGTCAGGTCGCGGCCGCCGGAAGCCGCGATCGTCGAGGGGTGCGGTCACAGGCCAGGCCATAGTTCGAGCAGCCGAGCCCGCTGCCGAGCGGCCAGGCCGGAGCAGGGCGGATGCCGTGACGGAAGGAAGAGGCGTGGTTGAGGCCGGCGCGGGGTTGCTGGAAGCACACGTGGCGCGTGATCTCTCGGCGAGCCCGCCGTCGTGGCTGACTTTCTGTGGCTGAGCTTGAAGGTCCGACGGGGATCAGGCGACCAGCGACGGTGGCGCGATCGTCCGTACTCGGTCGTACAGATCGCGGACCGTTGCGTTCTTCAGATGAGGGCGCAGGAGACCGAACATCGCCTTCACGCGGTCGTCGGCGCGGCCGGACTGCACCTTGGGGTAGTCGTCGAGGGCCTGGTGCCAGGTGGCACACGCCGCTTCCAGGTGGCCGAGTTCCAACTGCCGCTCTGCCAACAGTCCGCGACGGTGTACTCGTGTGCGCTGGTACGCGCTGGGGCGGAGCAGGTCCGCTTGTTGCATGGCTTCGACGGCTCCGGCTTTGTCGCCGAGTTCGTAACGCACCTGGCTGACGTGGTAGTTGAGCGAAGAGGGGTCATACGAGCCGAACGCCTTGCCGCGTGACTCGGCACGGTCCATGGCCGCCTCGGCCGCCCGGATGTAGCGCAGCGCACCCGTACGGTCACCGGTCTGCGCGGCGGCGTGTGCCTGCTGGCCGACGAGGAAGGCCAGCATCCGGGGGCCGGCTTTCGGGGAGGCGGCGGCAGCGGCGTCGGCCAGTTCCATGGCCTTCGCCCCGTGGTCGAGGTCGACTGCTTGGACGCTCATGCCCCGCAGGGTGGTGCAGTACGTCAGGTGGTCTTCGGCAGCGCCTGCCAGCTCCAGGGCTTTGACGTAGTAGCGCTGCGCGAGTCCGTGCAGCCCTTCGTCCACGGCCATGTAGCCGGTCAGGTAGAGCAGGTCCGAGGCGGCGGAAAGCATCGCTTTGCGTACGCCCTCGGGTGCGTCGGCGCGCAGATAGGAGGCCACGGTGTTGACCATGAACGAGGCCGCCATGGGACGTGCATGCCGGCCGCCGAACTCGTCGTCCAGTTCCGAGACCCGCTCGGTCATGGCGACGACCATGTCCACTTCGTTCATGCCGATGCGACTCGTGCGGCCAGACTGAATGACATCGGCACGCCCGACTACATCAGGCCAGCCGGGAATGGTGACGGCCACGGAGAACAGGCCGGCACCCAGGACACTGCGGCGGGACGGGTCCATATCCAGCCTCCCCAGGTCGATCACTCCTTCCACGGTATCCGCAGCCGCGGAGGAGCGATCGTGTGGAATGGGCAGTCCGGCCTCGGCATGGGTGACGGGGCGGCTGAGGCGGCGGGAGAGAGCTTCGAGGATGCATCCGCGCACCGCGCCGCGAGGGACGGTGCCGCCGAGCCAGTGGCTCACCGCCGATTCGTCATAACGCAGGGGGATTCCGGTCTCCGTACCGACGCGGTTCACCGCCCGTGCGAACTGGCGGTGAGTCCAGCGGCTCTCGGCGAGCAGGCGTCCGAGCGCCACGTTTGGTTCACGCTTGGCCATGCCCTCAACTCCCCGTGAACTTGCGAACTTTCAAGGCTTTCAAGTCCTGGTGCTGCGGCAACGGTACCGCTGAGCGTGGTCGTGCGGTTGCGTAGAGGCAGCAGGCAACGGCGAGTCCTCGCCGCAGCCGTCGTCTGAAGGGCTGAGGGATGAGAAGCGAAGCACGGGCCCGTCTGGCCCGGATGGCCGAGGAGCGGGGCATGGACGGGGTGTTGAGGATCGACACCTACGAGGGCGCGGACCTGCCGCCGGGGTCGAACCGGTTCTCGCCGTGCCTCTGCTCGCAGTACGGCAGTGCCACGCCCGAGCACGGAGCGGAGAAGCTGAGCGTCGCAGTACGCGAGGCCAACCAGCGCAGCCGCGGAGAGCGGCTGTGAACCGGTTAGCCGCAGCCGTCGGCCGCTACGCCGGACCACTCCTGATCATCACCATCTCGGGATTGGTCGGCTTCGTCCTGGGCGTCGCCGCCGCATCCACACCCACCTGACTCCTCCCCGTCACGCATCCAGGCTCCCCACCTGTGACGAGGAGGGCCCGCGCCGGAAGCGGCGGGCACCCCGCCCGGCTGCCTTCTTCGCAAGGGTCCGGCAGCCGGACGGGTCCAACTCCGCAGCATCCGCTGCGGAGTCCACTGAAAACCGTAAGGGAGAAAACGATGAACGTGGACGAGCTGTTCACCGGAGACCTGACCACCGGCGTCCCGGCCATCGAGGCCGCGCTGCTCGACAAGATGCCGGGCGGCGGCGACAACAACGGCGACCACTGCAGCAAGTGATCCAGGGCTGACGCCGGGCGGGGCGGGGCCGTTCGCGGCCCCGCCCCGCCGCACGACATCGGAAGGGGACTACATGTTGTCGATGCGTCTGCGCCTGGCCGATCTCCAGGAGCCCAAGTGGAGATCGCAGGGCGGCCGTTGGATCAACGGCGAGAGCTGGATCGAGCCCGCGAACGTGTCCACTCTGGTCATGGAGGTCGACGACGACCAAGCGCCGCGCGTACGGGTCCGGGTGAAGGAGTGCAAGCGGGACGAGGCCGACTTCGTCGAACTCACCATGGAGCCCGGACAAGCCCGCCTGGCGGCGGGTGTCTTCGGTACAGCCCCGCTCTATCTGACAGAGAAGGCCGGCGAACTGCACGCTTCGTGGGACCTGACACTGCTGCGACCGTATCTGCGGGCCGACCGTCTGGTGGCGCGGGTCGTCGCCCGCACGCTGACGAGGCAGCACCGCTACACGTCCGAGACGCTCTTCCAAGGCGTCTACCGCCTCACCGAACGGGCAGCGGCCACGTTCACCCCTTCGGGACTCAGCATCCGCTATCCCGACCCCGCCGAACACGTACTCGAGCCACGTACGCTGCGGCCCGGCGTTGATCCACTCGTGGCTCTGGATGAATTGCTGACCGACGTGATCCGCCAGGCGCCGACGGCCATTGGATGTGTGGGTGTTGAGCTGTCCGGCGGCGCGGACTCCGGGAACGTCGCCCTGGCCGTGAAAGCAGCCCGCTTCCCCGAGGTGTACAGCTTCGGCCTGCTGGTGGGAGGAAGCACCGGCAGGCAACAGAGCGAGCGGCGTCGGGCCCTTGTCGAGCACTGCGGCTTCCGGGACACGGCCACCCCCGCCATGCAGCACCCACCCTTCTGCGCTGGAGGCGTGCGCGATCTGTGCAAGCCGCACGACCCGGCGGGAGCCTTCTATCAGGAGGCGTTCGATGTTGTGCGCGAGCAGGCAGCCGTACGGCGGTGCGAGGTCATGTTCACCGGCAGCGGCGGCGACGAGATCAACGCCCACCACTCCAGGACACAGGCCGAACTGCCGACACCCGAACCCGTACCGTGGCTCGGAGTCAAGGCAGCCCGAGCACTCGCCGAGGTGAACGAGTATCTGGCACCCATCCCGGTACTGCCCGTACCGACCCTGATGGCGTTCGGGATGCACAACCCCGGATTCCTCCGGGCCGGAATCTGGCCGGTGAGCCCGCTCGTGCACCCACGGATCGTGCGGTTCATGGAGCAGCTGCCGCACGAGCACAAGCGAGGCAAGGCGCTGTTCCGCGACCGGATCAGACGGGCCGGGGTACCCGAGTGGGTGGCCGCGCCGGCCGAACCGGAGAACTTCCTGGCTGTTCTGGAAAGGGGCCTGCGTTCCTACGGTTTGCCCGTACTGGATGACATGCTGAAAGAGTCCATCCTGGTGGACCTCGGCTACGTTGATGGGAAGGCTCTCGCCAAGGCGCGGAGGGACGCCCACGCTGCGTCGGTCGTCCCCAACCTGCTGTGCGATGTGCTCGCCCTGGAGGTCGGACTGCGAAGCCTCATGTGACCAGCCCCGACACGGAAGCCGAGCACGTGGAAGCCACCAACCTCCTGTACCGCGATCCGGCACTCTACGACGTGGTCCAGTCCGACAGCACGAGCGCCGAAATGTGCCAGACCCTGATCGAGCTGCACAGGCCGGACGCCCGGACCCTGGTCGATTTCGGATGCGGTACCGGCCGCGACCTGGAGATCCTCGCCAAACGCTTCAAGTGCATCGGCGTGGACCTCCAGCCCGGCATGGTCGACTACGCCCATCAAGCCCGGCCCGGGCTGGAGATCCGCACCGGCGACATGCGCACCGTACGACTCGGCAGCCGCATGGACGTGGTGACCTGCATGGGCAATAGCCTCGCCTACGTGCACGACAACGAGGCGATCAGCCAGGTCTTCGCCACTTTCGCGTCCCACGCCCGGCCGGGAGCGCTGCTCGTGCTGTGTTCCCCCGTCGCCCCGATCACCAGGACCGAGCCGACCACCGCCACGGTCGACACCTCGACGGGATCCGCGACCGTCACCATTCGCCACACGTGGGATCTGCGGACCCAGATCAACACCATGCACCGGCACTGGATGCTCCCCTCGGGCGACGAGGCCCGAGACGAGATCCGCAGACGCGTCCTGTTCCCCCAGGAGCTCGAACGCTACGCGGAGGCCGCCGGCTTCGAGGTCCTGGACATGCTCGACGGCACAGGGACAGGGCTCACTGGCCCCACCGCATACACGGTGGCCCGACAAAATCCGCGGTGACCGGCGGAGCGAGAAATGGCACCAGCGCCAGCCGCCCGACTCCTGACGGCAGTAGCGACGCCGAGGTTGAAAGGGTGGGGTGACAGAGTCATGAGGGCTCCAGCACGAGTCCGGTCTCGGTGATGAAGCCGTCGAGTACTTCGGGTCGGTGTTGGATGTCGCGCGGGCGGTTCTTGACGAGCGGGAGGCGGAGTCGGACGCGGGGATGGACGGTGGTGGTGACGTCGATGTGGGTGTGGCCGAGAAGTTCCATGATCGCGACGAGTTCGACGCCCTGATCCAGGAGCAGGGATGGCGCTCGAGTACTGGAAGGCGTCGAAGCGGACCCGTCGAGTTCGGCCCGGTCGAGAAGTCCGCGAAGGCGGCGGACGAAATTACGAGGGTTTCTTCAGGCGCCCTTGACCTCGTGCCGGAGGCTGCCGCCGGAGTCGCGCTGGATGTGAAGTGCGCCGGTCGGGTTTGCCGTCGCTGGTGACTGCGACGCTCAGGTGTCCCGGGCCTTGCGGCCAGCCGCGGATATGTCTTGGCGCGCGGCTGCGAGGAGGGAGGTCAGGTCGGAGGTGCGCAGTGTGAGGGTCGTGGTGGGGTCGGCGGATTCGCGGAGGCGGAGGGTGCCGTCGGGGGCGGTGGCTAGTTCGAGGCAGTTGTTTCCCTCGCTGCTGTAGGACGACTTCTGCCAGTGGAGGGTGGGCACTTGAAGCCTTTCGTAGATCGTTGATGATCGCGCGGATCAGGTCTCGGGAGGCAGCTTCAACGGGCTGAGTCGGTCGAGTCTGTCTTCACCCGGTGCCCCGACGCTCAGATGTCCTGGACCGTGCGTGCCGCGGATATGCCTCGCCGCGCGGCCGCCAGTAGGGACGCCAGATCAGGGGTGTGCAGGGTGAGGGTCGTGGTGGGGTTGTCGGATTCGCGTAGGCGGTGTGTGCCGTCGGGGGCGGTGGCGAGTTCGAGGCAGTTGCTGGCCTCGCTGCTGAAGGTGGATTTCTGCCAACGGAGTTCGGTCATGACGGGGCCTTTCACAAATCGGCGATGATTCCGTGGATGAAGTCGCGGGAGTCTGCGGCGTTCAGTGAGAGTTGCTCCATGCGGCCCATGATCGTTCGGTATTTGTCCAACTGGGCTTCCGCGTGCAGGAACTCGGATCCGTGTTCCGTGTCCAGTTGCACGGTGTCCAGCTGCGGGTGTGGACCGTGGGCGATGACCACGGTCTGGCCGGCGCCGGGGAAGATGCCTGCCGAGAAGGGGAGTACGAGGACGGTCACCCCCTTACGCTCACTCATCTGCGCGATGTGCGCCAACTGTTCCCGCATGACCTCGGGCCCGCCGAACCGCATACGCAGCGCGGCTTCGTGGATGATCCCGGCGTACTGCGTCGGGGTGTCGCTGTAGAGAATCCCCTGACGCTTGATGCGGTGGGACAGGCGGTGCTCGATGGTCGGAGGCGGCAAGGTGGGCACGTTCTGCTGGAAGACCAGACGCGCGTAGCCCACAGTCTGGAGCAGGCCGGGCAGGTGGGTGAACTGAACCGTACGTAGTGCTGTGGCGTGCTCCTCCATCTCCGACAGGTCCAGCAGGACCGGTGGGAGGAGATCTCGGTAGTCGTCCCACCAGTTACGGGAGCGTCCGCCCGTCATGGCCGCGAGTGCGTCGATGTAGGGCTCATCACAGCATTCGTACCCATGGGCGAATGCTCGAACGCGATCCGCGCTGACGCCGAACCTTCCCGACTCGATATTGCTGATCCGGGCCGGGTCAATACCCAATTTCTGCCCCGCCACGCGGGAGTTGAGGCCGGCGCGCTCACGCAGTTTGCGCAGTTCAGCGCCCAGGCGCTGCTGCCTTACCTTGTGTGTGCAGTCGATTACCCCGGGTGCCTCCGAGGATGTAGGAGCGCTTCGCAGCGGCGACAGAGCCACCCGACTTCCTATCAACCCCTGCATCACACAGAGGAGTTACGGCCATGACCGAGCTCGTCCTGAAGCACGTCGCCGCGTCCCCGCTCGACGGTGACTGGGAGTACGCCCTTCGGATCGCCAACTCGCCTTTCGGGCCCGGCATCGTCAGAGCCCATGTGCGGGCCGTGCTCACCCGGCACCGGACGGACTCCGCCGTGCTCGACAACGCGCAGCTCGTCGCCTCGGAGCTGGTCACCAACTCCCTTGCCTGCACTCGGGATTCGGTCTCCGTGAGGCTCGTACGTACCGACGGGCGGTTGCGGCTCAGTGTGTGGGACAGCAACCCGTACCCACCACCGCGTCGGCCGGGGCACGCGACGGGGCCGGAGCCGGACGCCGAAAGCGGACGCGGGCTGTGGCTGACGCAGGCGTGTGCCGACGAGTGGGGCCACTACCTCCTGGTCAACGGCCGCCGAAACGGCGGCGGCAAGGAGGTCTGGGCGGAGTGGCGCACCCCGGGCACATAGATTCCCTGTCCAGGGCGCGTGAATGCCACCATGAACGCCGCCTTCCGTACGCGGCGGAACACGCCCTGTCCGCACCGGCCCCGGTGCGGACGCGGCCCGCTCGGCCCTGGCGGACCTGCTGCTGGTGCACGTGGTGCGCCAGTGGCTGCGGGACAACGGCACCGCCGACGTCCCGTACGTCGACGACCCGGTGATCGCGTCCGCGTTGCGGCACATTCACAGCGCCTCGTACGAGTCCTGGCGGGTCTCCGAACTGAGTGCCGCCGTAGGCATGTCGCGCACCGCCTTCACCCGCCACTTCACCAGGATGCTCGGGAAGCCGCCCCGGGATTACCTGACCGGGGTGCGGCTGTCCCCGGCGGCGAGGCTGCTCCGTGAGAGCGACGCACCGTTGGCAGCCGTCGCGCGCGAGCTCGGGTACTCCACCGAGTTCGACTTCGGTGCCGCCTTTCGTCGGGAGCACGGTATTTCTCCGGGCCGCTTCCGTGACGCCCCGGACACCGGTCCGCCGGCCGGTGGGGGCGTGAACGGTGACGTGCTTGCCACGACGGACTCCGCCCGGAGCAGCTGACGGATGACTCACCGTTCCCTCGCCGGAGCGTGTCCGGCGGTGGACGAAGGGCTCCGTCGCGGATCTCACCGCCCGGCTCGACGGCCACCGTCCAGACGGCCACCGTCCAGACGGCGGCCGTTCAGACGGTGGCCGTCGAGCCGGTGGCCGGGATGCGGAGCACCGCGGCGTGGATGGCGTCGGTGATGGTCACGCCGACCGAGTACGACGGTCACCGGCCGCGCTTGCGCTTCACGAGGCGTATTCGTCCGAGATCTCGGTGGCGTAGTTCTTCCAGAGCGGTTGCATGGTCTCGGCGTTGACCGGCTGCCCGGAATCGATCATGGCCTTGAAGTCGCGGAAGTACTGCACGTACAGGTCCGGTGTGAAGGTGTTCAGCATGACGGCGTTCTCGTCGCCGATGTTGGCGAACGTGTGCGGTGCCCCGGTCGGCACGATGACCCAGGTGCCCGGCCCGGCGTCGTAATGGTCCTCGCCGACGGTGAACCGGAAGGTTCCTGCCAGCACGTAGAAGCCCTCGTCGTGCTGGGCGTGGCGATGCTGCAACGGGCTCGGGGTGCCCGGCGGAATGGTGACCTCGGCGAACCCCAGCCGGTGGTCGGTGTGTTCGCCGTTCTCCAGGATGCGGATCTGCTGCGCCCCGCTGCCGAGGATCTCGCCCTCACCGGGGCGGACGATGTTTACCTTCGCCATGACTTCTCCTGTTGCTCTTGGCTGCCTTGGTCACCACCATCCTTGTCCGGGCCGGCGGTGCGCGTCTTGGTCGTCCGCGCACGGTTGCTGGTCACCAGCGCGCGGGCGTTGTAGCCGTATGTCGCCTTGAAGAGCTTGCTGAAATGGGTGGGATCGGAGAATCCCCACCGGGCGGCCACGGCGGTGACCGTACGTCCGCTTCCGGTCAGCTCGGTCCGGCAGCGCTCCAGACGGCGACGGCGGATCAGGGCCGCGACGGTGAGCGGCTGGTCCTCGAACAGCTTGTGCAGCCGGCGTACGGACATGTGGTGGGCGGCGGCGATGCCGGGCGGGGACAGCTCGGGATCGGCCAGCCGGGCCTCGATGTAGCCGGTGATCCGGCTCCGCAGCCACTCGTCCGGGGCCGGCTGTTCGTCGCCGAGCCGGGCTTCCAGTGCGACCGCGATCAGCTCGACGACGGCCGCCGCCGACCGCAGCGCCTCCGCCTCGCGGAACTCGGTCGCCGACCGTGCCGACTGCCGGGCCAGCACGGAGACGAGAGCCCCCGGGCCGTGGCTGCCGTCGATGCGTACGCCGATGAGCCGGTCGAGCTGCGCGGGCCGGATCCGAAGCTCCCGGCGCGGAACCAGGATGGTGACGTGC
Organism: Streptomyces sp. CWNU-52B; assembly: GCF_047444975.1. NCBI lineage: Bacteria > Bacillati > Actinomycetota > Actinomycetes > Kitasatosporales > Streptomycetaceae > Streptomyces > Streptomyces sp. CWNU-52B. Next base: position 369,693 of record NZ_JBLFJV010000019.1, read on the forward strand.
GTCGCTGCGGTGCTCTCGAACCGGAGCGTACGTGTGGGATCGAGCAGTACCAGGTCGGTCGGCCCGAGTTCGGCGTCGCCGCGGCCTTGCTCGATCCGCGTCCGGCCCCGGGTCATCACCTTGACCGCCAGGTGCTCGCCGTCGGAGGCGTCGCGCTCCCGCCCGATGCAGGCGCTCTCGGGTGTGTCGAGGGAGACCAGCCGCAGCGGGCCGAGGTCACAGGTGGCGATCCGACCTCGGAAGCCGGCCCCGGCCAGCTTGTTGACCAGCGGCGGAAACCCGCTGGCCGCCAACTCGTCCTGGAACGACTCAAGGTTGCCGATCACCGGCCGATGATAACGGCGGGCGCACGCGGTGGACGGCTCGGTCGTCGGCCGACGGCCGACGGTCGTCGGCCGACGACCGAACGGTGAGCGCAGCACCGATATCCGAATCGGTGGTGACCGCCGCGATGGATTTCGAGATGTGTTCACGCTCGTTGGCGATCAAAGGGCTCCCTGCCGACCTACAGGACACGCCCTAGTCGCCCGGGGGCACAGGGAGCACCGGGAGAACGGGGAGAACGGTCTGACCGGCCACTGGCTGGTCCGGCCAGGTGAAGGCGTATGTCGCGTCAGCCCCTCGGCTCATACGTATGTGGCGCAGCAGCTCGCGCACGATGCCTGCGTTGCCCATCGCCCACCCTGTGTGGGGTTCGAGGGTGTTCGGGGTGGCCCGGTGCTCGACGTTCGACCATCGCGCGCCGTCGGCGTCCCGGGTCGCGCGGGACACGATGTCTGCGACAAGGATCCGTGCGAAGTGCCCATGTGCGGGCCGTGCTCACCCGGCAGCGGACGGGCCTCCGCCGTGCTCGGCGACGCGCAGCTTGTCGCCTCGGAGCTGGTCACCAACTCCCACGCCTGCACACGGGATTCCGTCTCCGTACGGCTCGTACGGCTCGACGGGCGGTTGCGGCTCAGCGTGTGGGACAGCAACCCGTATCCGCCGCCACGTCGGCAGCGACAGCTGATGACTGCCGCCGCTGGACGGGATACCTGACTCAGTCGGTTCTCCGGCTGGTGGGGAGCGGCGTGAAACCTGTCCTGGACTGGACTGTTCGATTCATACTTGTGATTCTTCGAGGTGACTTGGGGGAAGGCGGGGCTGGTGCGACGGTTGTTGACGGTCGGCTTCGTGCCGAGCGCGCTGTTCGTCACCTGCGTATGGGTGCTGGCGCGCGCCGGGAGCTACGACGGTCGCAGCGACTGGAGCTCGGCCCTCCCCTCGTCGGCCGGCGACTGGACCGGCAACCTTCTCGGGATCACCGCCTGCGTCTGTCTGCTCGCCCTGCTGCTGCATCCGTTCCAGGTCAGGGCGGTGCGGGTGTTGGAGGGGTACTGGGACAGGTGGCCCGCCACCGCGGGGCTCGCGGGTGTTCTGGTGGAGATCCAGCGCCGCCGTCACCGTGCGCTCCGAGCCAAGGCCGCCCGTCCGGGCCCGGTCGCCGCCGATGCCCGGCGCCGCCTGGCCGCCCGGCCGCCGGTGGATGTCCTGTTGCCGACCGCCCTCGGCAACGCCCTGCGCGCGGGGGAGTTGAGCGCCGGTGAACGCTACGGCCTGACGACGCTCTCCTCCTGGCCGCGCATCTACATGCAGGTCTCGGATCGGATGGCGCAGGCCCTGCGCTCGACGCGGGACGCGTTGGACACCGCCGTCAACCTCTGCTGGAGCTTCCTCGCGTCGGCGGTGGTCCTGGGCGTCGGACTGTCCGACGAGCCGGGGGTGCGGTGGCTCTGTGTTCCGGTACTCGTCCTCGCGGCCGTCGCGTACAAGGGCGCCGTGACCGCGGCGCAGGCGTACTCCGGGCTGATGCACGTCGTCTTCGACCTGCATCGCTTCGACCTGCTGGACGCGCTGCACCACCGCTTGCCGGCGGAGAGGGAAGAGGAGCAGGAGGTTTTCACACGGGTCTCGCGGCTGTTCGCGGGGCAGGGGGTGCCGGATCAGCCGTACGAGCACGGGGTGCCGCGTGGCTCGTACACGGATGATGCTGACGGTGCCACAGAAGCGTAGGTCATGGTTCGAAAGGGGGCGTCGGCTGTGGAGGGTTCAGGATTGCCTGGATCTTGTCGTGCCACTCGATTGCCTCGTCCGTTGTGATGTGGTGGACGAGGACGCTGGTCGGCAGGTTCCGAATCCTGCAATCGTCATCGTGCATGACCACCGCCGCATCGTATTTCGCGAGGTGCTTTCGAAGAGCGGTGGTGTTGCCGGCGACTGCCTTGGCGTAGAGCTTTTCGAGTTCGTTCGGCAGCACCTCATCATGCCCGATGATCTTCGCACCGCATCCCCGGCATTTAGCTGGCCATATAGGAGGTGGCAGTCCTGGGAGTATGACATCGTGCAGCATCTGGATTCTCCCTTCGGTCGGTCCGTGCTCTATTCCTTGTAGATACGGACGATCCACACTCCTTCCGCGAGTGTGCAGGCTGCGACCAACCCCGCGGCGGTCCACCGCCACAGTGCTTGTTTTCCGTCACCGGGCGGAGCGAGCGACGCGGCGATACCCAAGCCGAGCAGAAGAGTTCCCGCGTTGTAGGTGTGCACCGCGCGACTTGCGAACTTCTTGTACCTGACTTGAGCTTTGTTGTGTTTGGGGAGCAGGACCTTTCGCAACTCTGGATCGCCCGCCCTGTTGTGCCACTTGTCGACGTGGTCGATCCAGTTCTGCTCCAGTTCCCGGTAGGTGAACAGGAACTGGCGGGCGTAGTAGTTCAGTTGCATGCTCGCGAGCAGAGTCATGGCGGTGGCCACGAGCAGCAGGAGCGTGGGGCCGGGCCAGAGAAACCGTTTGTCCGCTCCGCCGACGACTCCCGCGAGGGACAGCGCGGCAGCGGTCAGCAGTGGAGCAGCGATGAAGTGGGCCTCCTTCATGGCCGCGTCATAGCCCAGACGTTCCTCGTCGATGCTCATGCCGGCCCTCCACCTCAAGTAGCAGCGCCGGTTCGGAGTGTGGAGGTGGAACGGGGGGTTCAGTAGGGCGTGGACAGGACGCCTCGATGAACCTCGACTCCGTTCGGCAGGTTCAGGCCGTTAATTTCCGTATCCGAGGGGGACAGGAGAAACAGGGAACCGGGCGTGGCGCGTGATGGTGGACAGGTCGGTGTGTCGACGGCGTACAGCATGGGTCGGAAAGTGTCCGGTGGGACTGCTGGTGGCAGCGCTGATGTTGAATGAGGCCGATTTCAGATTCGAGTTCCTTGAACACGCCTATAGGGGCCTTCTCGGTCACGCTGTTTGTGGGGTGTCGGAATTTCTCGAACCGGAATTTTTTCCGCCGGCCCCCCAACCATCGGTAGTGCTGCGTCCTGCCTGGAGACACTTACAAAAAAGTAGGTACTTGCCAGTGGGAAGGAATGGCATGTTTCCTCGGCTTCAACGTAGGTAACCGGCCCAGCCCTCAAGCTCCGGCCTCTCCGAAAGCCGGTCCTCCGTGGAACGTCGTCCTGCTTCGAGGAGTATTCACGTGCCTGCCAGCAGCGCTGCCGCCGCCGACCGCGCGGCTCAGACCCTGTCTCGCCCGTTCACCCTGCGCGGGCTCACCGTCCCGAACCGGATCGTCATGGCGCCGATGACGCGCGACTTCTCGCCGGGCGGCGTCCCCGGTGCCGATGTGGCGCGGTACTACGCGCGCCGGGCGGCCGGTGGGGTCGGGTTGATCGTCACCGAGGGGACCTACGTCCGTCACGATGCGGCGGGAGACAGCGTCACGGCGCCGCTGTTCCATGGTGAGGACGCCCTGGCGGGCTGGAAGAACGTGGTGGCGGAGGTGCACCGGGCCGGCGGCCGGATCCTGGCACAGATCTGCCACGTCGGGGTGCAGCGTCCCGAAGGCGCGGGCCCGTTCCCTGACGCCCCGACGGTCAGCCCGTCGGGGATAGGGCTGGACGGGGCCCCGGCTGGTGAGCCGATGCTCCAGGACGACGTGGACGCGGTGATCGCCGCCTTCGCGGAGGCCGCCGCGGCGGCCGAGCGCACCGGGTTCGACGGCGTCGAAGTGCACGGCGCCCATGGCCTTCTGATCGACCAGTTCCTGTGGGAGGGCACCAACCGCCGCACCGACCGCTACGGCGGTGACCTGGTCTCCCGCACCCGCTTCGCCGCCGAGATCGTGGCCGCCTGCCGGGAGGCCGTCTCCGCCGACTTCCCGATCGTCTTCCGCACCTCGCAGTGGAAGCTGAACAACTACGACGCGCGCCTGGCCACCACTCCGCAGGAGCTGGAGGCGGTCCTCACGCCGCTCGCGGAGGCCGGGGTGGACGCCTTCCACTCCTCCACCCGCCGGTACTGGCTGCCGGAGTTCGAGGACTCGGACCTCAATCTCGCGGGCTGGACCAAGAAGCTCACCGGCAGGCCCACCATCAGCGTCGGCTCCGTCGGCCTGGACAAGGCGTTCAAGCCGGGGTTCGAGAGCGGGGGCCGGACCGGGGTGGCGGGCATCGAGAACCTGCTGGACCGGCTGGAGCGGGACGAGTTCGACCTGATCGCGATCGGCCGGGCCCTGATCGCCGACCCGGAGTGGGCTCGCAAGGTCCTCGCCGGCGACACGGAGACGCTGATCCCGTTCACCGTCGACCAGGTCGCCACCCTGCGCTGACGCCGCCGAAGCGTAGTCATGTACGGATGAGTCCTCGGCTCCGGTCCGATGGCTCACCCCGATTATCGGCCGACGACGACGTAGCAGCAGCCGACGCCGACAACGACAAGTCCTCTTCCGCCGGAAAAGTACCTACTCTGGAGTAGGTGCCTTCAGGCGGTGGCGGACGGAAGGGTATTTCCAGATGACTGAGCGTGGGTTCTACTGCGGATTGGACGCCGCACTGTCCGTCATCGGGGGAAGGTGGAAGTTCCTGGTGCTTTGGCAGCTCGCCGTGCACGGCCCCCAGCGGTTCGGCCAGCTGCGCCGCCTCGTCGAAGGCATTACCGAGAAGGTGCTGATCGGTGCGCTGAAAGACCTTGAGGCGGACGGCATCGTCGTCCGCAAGGACTTCCAGTCGCTTCCCCCTCACGTCGAATACTCCCTGACACCGTTCGGTTCGAGTCTGGCTGACGCGCTGAGGCCGCTGTGCGAATGGGGATACGCCCACATGGACCGGAACGGGGCGCTGACGAGCCAACCCGTCAGCTCCTGATGGACGTTGGACGATGGACGACGGATGACGGTGCTTCGAGCTCGAAACAGGGTCAGGGTGTGCCCAAGTACGTCGTCGCCTCGACGTCGTTCAGGTGGATGAGGATGTCGTGGGCCTTGGCGGGGGCCGACTTGTACTCCGTGGGGTCCGGCCAGCCTGCGCCGATGTTCCATGTGGGGCGTGACGTGGCCAGCCACGCGCGGGCGGAGTCGGGGGCCGTACGCATGTCCAGGATGTAGTCGGTCTGGCGGGCCTTGTCGAGGGTGTACTCGTTCGAGTCCGGCCTCGCGGCGCCCACGCTGTAAGTGCGCATCACGTTGTCGTCGGTGCCGAAGGCTTTGAAGGAGCCCTGGTAGAAGCTGGAGCCGACGCTGACGTAGTCCTTGCCCAGCGTGTCCCGCAGGAACGCCCCCTGTGTCTTGGGGTACCGCTCGTCGAACGAGTCGTAGGACACGTGCGTGTTGTGCGCGGACAGCAGGACGCGGTCCCCGGTGCGGCGGTGCCACCACGCCACGTTCGCGGCCATCACCTGGTCCCGGTACTTCATCATCGCCACCACCTGGGACTCGTCGGCGATGTCGAAGGAGAACCCCTCGGCCATCTGATGGATGGCCCTGGCGTGCTGTACGGCCCAGATGTACTCCTGCCGGTCGCTTCCGCCGCCGCCGGCACCGACGCCGGCTCCGGCCTTCGCGCCCTGTTCGCGCAGCAGCTCGTACACCTTTCCCGTCCGCTCCGCCCGCTCCTTGCGTTCGGCCAGCGGCAGTTGGAGGTACGCGTCGTAGTAGGTGGCGGCGTCGGTGGTCGGCGGCAGGCCGCGGTACAGCTCGGCCACGCGTGCCTTCAGCCTTGGGTGGCTGCGGGCCACGTAGTCGCTCACCCGGTCGTACAGCTCCGGCCCCGCGTATCCCATGTCGTCACCCATGAACTGCACCGGGTCGGTGGGGTGTCGGCGGTTGTACTCCCGCATCCACTCGATGAGGTCCCGGTAGTCCTGGTTGTTCCAGATCCGGTACGTCCCCTGGAACTCGTCCCGCGCTATGTCGTCGAGGTCGCCCTCGCCGTTCAGTACGTAGTCGTTGACCCGTAGCCCGCTGCTCCAGGGCAGCTCCAGGGAGAAGGACCGGAACCCCTTCTCCTCGACCAGGTAACGGAACACCCGGTGCTTCATACGGAAGAAGTCCCGCGAGCCGTGCGTGGCCTCGCCCAGGCCCACCACCTGGGCGTCCTCGACCATGCGGCCCAGCGCGTCCAGGTCCCGGAGGCTGCCTTCGGGGTTCGTGCCGCGCAGTGGGTGGGCGCTGCGCTCGATGGCCTCGACCACACTGGCTGTCGGTATCGATGTCGAAGTCGCGGGCCTCTTACCCGTGTTCCCCGTGTTCCCCGTGTTCTCAGTGTTCCCCGTGTTCCCCGTGTTTCCGGTGGCCGGAGTAGCCACCGCCACTCCGGCCACCGCGGCACTGAGAGCGAGCAGGACCGTGGGAATGGCTACTGCCGTGCGTCGTCGCGTCATGGCTTCAGATTCCCGTGCGCGCCATGGGTCCCACCAACCCACGCACTGCCCACCCCCAGGTACCGCAGGCACTACCTCCGGCCGCTCCGCCTGCTCTAACTGGTGGTCACGGTGGCGACCGGGTCGAAGCCGTACGTCCGGGCGTAGCCGTTCTCGGTGCCGACCAGGAGGTCGACGACCTCGAAGTAGTGGTCCCAGAACGGGGTTTCGCGCAGTGCGTCGATGAGGCGCTGGTAGGCGTCGTGGTCGTCGGCCTCCCAGACCCATACGTCGGTGACGCGCGTCGAGTAGAACTCCGTGTCGTAGAAGCGCGACCGGACACCGGACGTCCTGGCCTCGATGGCGGGGAGGACCTGGCCGGTGAAGGCGTCCAGTCGTTCTCGCGGTGTCATGGCGAGCCACTCGGGCCTGGTCTTGATGAGCATGAACGCGGTGACCGGCGGTGCGGTCTCTTCGGTGGGCACGACGGGTTCCTCCGGATCGGGAGCGGCGGACGGTTCTGGTGTGTCAGGCATCGTCGGTACCGTCGGCACCGTCGGTATGGTCGGAGTCGTCGATTTCCTGGCGGGACGGCGCGTCATCCGGCCAGGACAGCCGGCTTCAGGGTTCCGGCGCACCACTCCTCGAACGTGGTCGGCGACGCGGTGTCCGGCGTACGGCGCACCCCCGCGTCCAGGCCCTCGTCCTTGGCCCGCTTCATGTCGACGACGCCCCGCGCGAACGCCTCGTCGAGGCCGTAGCCGACGAGGGCGGTGTGCAACTCGTCGAGCGGTTGACGCTCGTAGCGCACGGGGCGGCCGAACTGCTCGGTCATGACGCGGGCCAGGTCGTCGGGCGACAGGTCCCGCGGGCCGAGTACCGGAACGCTGCCGCTGCCGGACCACGGGCGGTCCAGGAGCAGGCCGGCGGCAGCGGCCGCGATGTCGGCGACCGCCACGAGCGGGGCCCTGCGGTCGGCGGCCACGGTGTCGGTGAAGACGCCCCGCTCGCGGATCGAGCCGGCCTCCTCCAGCAGGTTCTCGAAGAAGGACGGGTTGGCCAGCGCCCGGTAGGCCACGCCGGTGCCGGCGATGAGGTCGTCCAGGGCGAGCGTGGCGGTGACGAGTCCCGCGCGGCCGGCGAGCGGCGTGCCGCGGCCGAGTGCGGAGACGCCGACCACATGGCCGACGGAGTGGGTGGCGAGGGCCTTGGCGGCCGGGGCGGAGAAACCGGAGTAGGCGTCCTGCGGGGCCCGCGAGGAGTCCGGCGGGACGAGCCAGAACACGGCGTCCGCGCCCTCGAAGGCCCGGTCGACCACATCGGCGTCGCCGTGCGAGCCGGTGACCACCTCGACCCGCTCGCGCACGCTGTCGGGAAGCCGGGCGGGGTCGCGCACGATCACGCGCAGCCCCTCGTCGTGGTCGGGGGAGTCGAGGAGCAGTGGCAGCAGATGGCGGCCGATGTTCCCCGTGGGAGCAGTGATGACGATCATGGAAACCTCGTGGGTCGTGCCGGATCGGGACGTACCCATCCTGTGGACGCCACCAGTGTTGCCACAATGGGAACTTCAGCACGGGATCATTGCCTGAAATGGAATCACGCCCATGAGCAGCAACACTTCAGAGCCCGTCATCGACGCCAATCTCGCCGTCGCGCTGGACGCCCTGCTGACCGAGCAGAGCGTCACCCGCGCCGCCGCCCGTCTGCACACGTCCCCCGCCGCGATGAGCCGGACCCTCGCCCGCCTCCGCCGCGTCCTCCAGGATCCGCTCCTGGTCCGGGCCGGGCAGCGCATGGTGCCGACGCCCCGCGCCCAGGCCCTGCGTGACGAGGCCGCCGCCGTGGTCCACCGCGTCGGCGCGCTGCTCTCGCCGGGTACCGGTGTCGATCTCGCCGCACTGCGCGGCACCTTCACCCTCCAGGCGGCCGATCTGGTCGGCGCGGCCCTGGCTCCCGGCCTGCTGCGGCTGGCCCGGCAGGAGGCGCCCGGGGTGTCCCTGCGGTTCCGGACCGAGGAGCTGGAAGCCGGTCCGGCGCTCCGTGACGGGCGGATCGACCTGGAGGTCGGCTCCATCGACCACGTCGACCCCGAGACCCGGGTCGAAGTGCTGGCCACCCTGCGGATGGCGGCGGCCGTGCGACCGGAACACCCGCTTGCCGAGGGCCCCCTGACGCCGGAAGGGCTCGCCGCGGCCGACCATGTGGTGGTGAGCCGCCGGGGCCGGTTCACCGGTCCGCTGGACGGCGCGCTGGCCGAGCTGGGCCTTCGCAGGAGGGTCGCCGTCGTGCTGCCCGGTCATCTGACCGCGATGACGCTCGCCGCCCGCAGCGACGTGGTGTGCCTCGTCCCCGTCGCCCTGGCGGGCGAGCTGCCGTCCCCGCTGTCGGACGCCGCCGACACGCTCGGCCTGCGGCTCCTGGACATCCCGCTGGCGCTGCCGCCGGTGACCATCGGCATGGCGTGGCATCCGCGCCACGCGGCCGACGGCGGCCATCGCTGGCTCCGCGACGCCGTCCGCCGGACGGCGCGGGCTCCGCGGGAGCCGCGGGACCCGACCACGCGGGACCGAATCACGCGGGACCGAATGACGCAGGACCCGACCACGCAGGCCCCGGAGAGCCCGACCGTCTGACATCAGGGCTCCCAGCTCCCCCGGAGCCCGCCGGACCGGCTTCTCTGTTCCAGGGTTCCTGCTGCAAGATGAACCGACTGAATCTGTGCTTTCGTCCTTCCGTCCCCAGGAGTACCGACCGTGACCGAGCAGCCGCAACAGCCGCAGCAGCCCCCGAACCAGCCGCCCGGCTACGGTTATCCGAACTCCGGGGCCACCCCGCCCGGTTACGGCTACCCCAACCCCGGTGCCACCCCGCCCCCGGCCGGCGGCACTCCGCCCCCGGCCGGCGCGAACCCGTACGCGACCGGGCAGCCCAACTCCGGCCCGTACCAGCAGCCCGGTCCGGGTCAGCCGGGTCAGCCCGGGTCGGGGCCGCAGTACGGATACCCGCAGTCCGGCGCGTACCCGCCGCCCGGTACCGGGGGTTACCCGCCGCCCGGCGCAGGCGGTTACCCGCCGCCCGGCGCGTTCCCGCCCGGAGGGGCCTACACCGGAGACCCCGACGCCCCGTACGGCTACGACGCCTACGGGCGCCCGTACTCGGACAAGTCGAAGGTCGTCGCGGGTGTCCTCCAGATCGTCCTGGGGAGCCTGGGCATCGGGCGGTTCTACATGGGCAGCGTCGGTATCGGCATAGCTCAGCTCTTCACCTGCGGCGGCTTCGGCATCTGGTCCCTGATCGACGGGATCCTGCTGCTGACGGGCAACGACGCCACGGACTCCCGGGGCAGGCCCCTGCGTGGCTGAGGCGGTTTCCGTGCGCGGCGGCATACTGCGGCATCCGGCGGCGGCACCCCTCGCGGTGCTCGTCGCCGGAGTCGTCGGCTCGGGCTACCTGTACGTCACGGACCCGCACGAGCCGGGGCACCTGCTGCCCCAGTGCCCGTTCCGGTTCGTCACCGGCTGGCTCTGCCCGGCCTGCGGCGGCACGCGTATGGCGTACGACCTGATGCACGGTCACTTCAGCGCCGCGTGGTACGACAACAGGCTGCTGCTGCTCGCCTCCCCGTTCGCCCTCGCGTTGTTGACACGCTGGATGGTGGAAGGGCTGCGCGGACGCCGCTGGCGGCCCGAACTGAGCACGCGTGCCCAGGTCGTGGTGCTTCTGGTGGCGGTGGCGTGGACCGTGCTCCGTAATGTCCAGCGCTGACAGCTAGCTGTACGGACCATCTTTACCGGGATTTTGTCACGGGACGGGAACGAACGGGCGTTCCCCCTCCCTTATGCCCCACAGGTCTCCGTAAGCTCACACGGCACAGGGGGATGACGTGTACGCGCTCTTTTGGCGATCTCTGCCGTAGGTCCCCCTGGAGCCTCGCCGGAACAAGTCCGTTCCGGTCTCGTACATTCATTCAGGAGCACGTCTCATGACCGTCCCCACTCCCCAGGCCCCGTACGGCGTCGACCCGCAGGGCCGTCCCTACTCCGACAAGTCGAAGATTGTCGCGGGCATCCTCCAGATCTTCCTGGGAGGGCTCGGCATCGGCCGCTTCTACGTCGGCTCCGTCGGCGTCGGTGTCGCACAGCTCCTCACCTGCGGTGGGCTGGGCATCTGGGCGCTGATCGACGGCATCCTGTTCCTCACCAGCAACGAGCGCACCGACAAGCAGGGCCGCCCGCTGCGCGGCTGAGGCTGAGGCCGCGGCGTCGAGCGTGACCGGCGTCAGGCATGACCGGCGTCAGGCATGACGTGCGAGGGCCCCGCTCCGACCGGAGCGGGGCCCTCGCACGTCGTACGCGACCGCGGTGACCGCGGCGACAACCGCCGCGGGAACGGCCGTCAGATCAGAAGCGGCGGGTGATCAGCGCCCGCTTCACTTCCTGGATCGCCTTCGTGACCTCGATACCGCGCGGGCACGCGTCCGTGCAGTTGAACGTCGTGCGGCAACGCCACACGCCGTCCTTGTCGTTGAGGATCTCCAGCCGCTGCTCCCCGGCGTCGTCGCGCGAGTCGAAGATGAAGCGGTGGGCGTTCACGATGGCGGCCGGGCCGAAGTACTGGCCGTCGTTCCAGAACACCGGGCAGGACGACGTGCAGGCGGCGCAGAGGATGCACTTCGTCGTGTCGTCGAAGCGCTCCCGGTCCTCCGCCGTCTGCAGTCGCTCGCGCGTCGGCTCGTTCGTCTCCTTCGTGACGAGGAACGGCATGACGTCGCGGTACGCCTGGAAGAACGGCTCCATGTCCACGACCAGGTCCTTGAGCACGGTGAGGCCCTTGATGGGCTCGACCGTGATGGGCTTGGTGGGATCGAGGTCCTTGATCAGCGTCTTGCAGGCCAGCCGGTTCTTGCCGTTGATCCGCATGGCGTCCGAGCCGCAGATGCCGTGTGCGCAGGACCGGCGGAAGGTCAGCGAACCGTCCTGGTCCCACTTGATCTTGTGCAGCGCGTCGAGGACACGCTCCTTGGGGTCGATCTCCAGCTGGAAGTCTTCCCAGAGCGCGTCCGCCGAGACCTCGGGGTTGAAGCGCCGGATCCGGAAGGTGGCCGTGATGTACGGGGAGTCGCCGAAGCCGGGCTCGGGAGTGCCGGCCGCTTCCGGCTTGTCCAGGGTCGGGGTTGCCATCAGTACTTACGCTCCATCGGCTGGTAGCGGGTCTGGACGACGGGCTTGTAGTCGAGACGAATGGACTCGGTGCCGTCGTCGCCGACCTCGCGGTACGCCATGGTGTGGCGCATGAAGTTGACGTCGTCGCGGTTGGGGTAGTCCTCGCGGTAGTGACCGCCGCGGGATTCCTTGCGGGCGAGCGCGGAGACGGCCATGACCTCGGCGAGGTCGAGCAGGTTGCCCAGCTCGACGGCCTCCAGGAGGTCGGTGTTGAACCGCTTGCCCTTGTCCTGGACGGACACGTTCAGGTAGCGCTCGCGCAGCTCGCCGATCTTCTCGACGGCCGTCTTGATCGTCTGCTCGGTGCGGAACACCATGACGTTGGCGTCCATGCACTCCTGCAGCTCACGGCGGATGTCCGCCACGCGCTCGCTGCCCGTGGAGTTCCGCAGCCGCTCGATCTGCGCGACGACCAGCGAGGAGGGGTCCTCGGGCAGTTCGACGTGCGGGGCCGTGGCGGAGTACTCCGCCGCCGCGATGCCCGCGCGCTTGCCGAACACGTTGATGTCGAGCAGCGAGTTGGTGCCCAGGCGGTTGGCGCCGTGCACGGAGACGCACGCGACCTCGCCGGCCGCGTACAGGCCGGGGACGACGGTGGTGTTGTCGCTCAGCACCTCGCCCTGGACGTTCGTCGGGATGCCGCCCATGGCGTAGTGCGCGGTGGGCTGGATCGGGATCGGGTCCGTGTACGGCTCGATGCCGAGGTACGTACGGGCGAACTCCGTGATGTCGGGCAGCTTGGCGTCCAGCTGCTCCGGCGGGAGGTGCGTGAGGTCGAGGTAGACGTGGTCGCCCTCGGGACCGCAGCCGCGGCCCTCACGGATCTCCGTGTAGATCGACCGCGACACCACGTCGCGCGAGGCGAGGTCCTTCATGACCGGCGCGTACTTCTCCATGAAGCGCTCGCCGTCCTTGTTGCGGAGGATGCCGCCCTCACCGCGGGCGCCCTCCGTCAGCAGGATGCCCATGCGCCAGATGCCGGTCGGGTGGAACTGGAAGAACTCCATGTCCTCCAGCGGCAGCCCGCGACGGTAGACCGCCGCCTGGCCGTCACCGGTCAGCGTGTGCGCGTTGGACGTCACCTTGAAGAACTTGCCGGTGCCGCCGGACGCGTAGATCACGGCCTTCGCCTGGAAGACGTGGATCTCACCGGTCGCCAGCTCGTAGGCGACGACGCCGGCCGACGTCTTGACGCCGTCGACCTCCGCGATCAGCTGGTCGAGGACGTAGAACTCGTTGTAGAACTCCACGCCCTCCTTGACGCAGTTCTGATAGAGCGTCTGGAGGATCATGTGACCGGTGCGGTCCGCCGCGTAGCAGGACCGGCGGACCGGGGCCTCGCCGTGGTTGCGGGAGTGCCCGCCGAACCGGCGCTGGTCGATGGTGCCGTCCGGGGTCCGGTTGAAGGGCAGGCCCATCTTCTCCAGGTCGAGGACCGCGTCGATGGCCTCCTTCGCGAGGATCTCGGCGGCGTCCTGGTCGACCAGGTAGTCACCGCCCTTGATCGTGTCGAAGGTGTGCCACTCCCAGTTGTCCTCCTCCACGTTGGCGAGCGCGGCGGCCATACCGCCCTGCGCGGCGCCCGTGTGGGAGCGGGTGGGGTAGAGCTTCGTCAGCACGGCGGTCCGGCTGCGCTTCGTCGCCTCGATGGCGGCACGCATGCCGGCGCCGCCGGCGCCGACGATGACGGTGTCGTACTTGTGGATCTTCATGTTTCTCGCAGCCCCGTGCCTAGCGGATGTTCGGGTCGAAGGTGAAGATCACCAGCGTGCCCAGCAGAATGGTGAACACCGTGGCGGTGTAGAGCAGGCCCTTGAGCCACAGCCGGGTGTTCGCGCACTCCGCATAGTCGTTGATGACCGTGCGCAGACCGTTGGCGCCGTGCAGCATCGCGAGCCACAGCATCAGCAGATCCCAGACCTGCCAGAACGGGGAGGCCCAGCGGCCCGCCACGAAGGCGAAGCCGATCTTGGAGACGCCGCCGTCGAGGACGAGCTGGATGAGCAGGTGTCCGAGGACCAGGACGACGAGGACGACGCCGGACAGCCGCATGAACAGCCAGCCGTACATCTCGAAGTTGCCACGGGTGGACTTCGGGGTCTTGGCGGTCCGCTTGCGCGGGGCTTCGATCAGGGGCGCCGGGTGGTCGGCGTCGTAGAGGGATGCTCCCTCGACGGGGCCGATGCCGGACGCGGTCGTGTCGGTGGTGACTGTGTTGTTCGACATGCTTGCGCGTCAGCTCCCGAAGACTTCACGAGCGGCGTGGCCGAGTACGGGGTAGAGGGCCCCGATCATCAGTACGACCCAGATGCCGACGACGGTCCAGAGCAGCTGCTTCTGGTAGCGCGGCCCCTTCGACCAGAAGTCGACGGCGATCACACGCAGGCCGTTGAGCGCGTGGAAGAGGATGGCGGCCACGAGGCCGTACTCCAGCAGCGCGACGATCGGCGTCTTGTAGGTGGCTACGACGTTGTCGTAGTCCTCGGGGGAGACACGGACGAGAGCGGTGTCCAGGACGTGTACGAACAGGAAGAAGAAGATGAGGACGCCGGTGACTCGATGAGCCACCCAGGACCACATTCCTTCCCGGCCGCGGTACAGCGTTCCAGCCGGCACGGAAGAACCCTCCGGGAGCGGGGATTGGGGCCTGCCGGCTTCGATGTCGGTCGGGCCCGGCCGGGTACGGTCCACCGGCCCCGGCCATCGTAGCGACGTGTTGTCGGAACGTTCACAGCGGGCCTGCCGATGTGATCGAAGTGGCAGTCAAACAGGCTCGTACGGGCTATTAACGGGCGCTTTTCCGGCGGTTTTCGGGCAGAGGTCCCGCACGGGGGCGGGGTTTGCACGGAGGGCGGGGTTTGCACGAGGGACAGGGGCTACGGGGCCGCCGTGGCGCAGGTCTCGCTCACCAGACGGGACAGCCGGCCCCTGGCCAGGCGGCGCAGTTCCTCCGCGGTGAGGACCCGCTCCTCGTCCGGGTCGTTGGCCAGCCGGTCGCGGATCGCGGCCAGGACCTGGTCGGGGGAGTCCTCCGGGGCCGTGTCGTCCAGGCAGATCACGAAGACATGGCCGAAACGGCTCTCGTACGCCGCGTGGGCGGCGCTCAGGGCGGTGTGCGCGGCCGAGTAGGCGCCGTCCGGGAGCAGTGTGAGAGATTCGCAGGCCAGCGCCTCGGTGACGTCGCCGCGCGTCAGGTCGTACGCCGCCTCGTCGGACGCGGCCAGCAGGGAGCCCAGGTCGGGGTAGGGGCGGTGGGCGGCGATGCGGCGGGCCCAGCGCTTGCTGCCGCAGCAGGCCAGGAGGGCCGGCTCGGCCTCGTCGGCGGGCATGGCGTTGAACCGGTCAAGGCCGGTGGGGCCGGTGGGGTGGGATCCGGTCGACTGCGGCGGGGCGGTGGCCTGGCCGGGGAGGCGGCGGGACGGGCGGTGCGCGGACAGCGTGGGTTCCTCGGCGGGTCGGTGGGGCGGAGGGCCGGCGGGGGGTTCTGCGGCGCCCGAACGGGCGCCCCGCGTGGTTCGGCAGGGAATCAAGCGACAGAAGGGAAATCAAGTGAGAGGTGTGGCATCACGCTATCGAGGCTTGACGGAAGCTGTCCGACAGATGCCCGAACTTCACCCGTAAGGGAGAGTTTCAGGACAGGAGGTGGACGGCGGCCCCGGGCGGCGGGGCTTAGGTTCACAAGGGAGGCACAGCGCACGGGGACGGTATCGGGAAAGTGAGTGGACTGTGGTGAACGGGCGTAGGCGCAAGGAACGGTCGTCGGCGGGCAGGAAGCCCCTGCTGGTCGGCGCGGGCGTCGTGGCGGTCGTCGCGGGTGCCGCGCTGACCGTCGGGCTCTGGCCGAGCGGCGACTCGGACACCCCTTCGTCCCGGCGGCCCTCCGGCGGGAGAGGTGCCCTGGAGCCGGGGGCCTCCTCGACTCCGTCACCCACTCGGACGTATCCGCTGTCGAAGAGTCCGCAGACGATCCCGGCCGTGCGCGACCACACGCCCGCCCGCGGTCCCGGCTGGCGTCCGGCGAAGGGCGGGCGCGTGGTCGTGGGCGACAAGAAGCTCGCGGACGAGGGACGGCTGCTCGCCGGTGAACTGGGGCTGACCTACGCGGGCAGCGGCGAGCCCCGCGCCGGGGACGTCGGGCTGGGCCTCACCGACGAGGACGCCGACGCGGAGTCGTACACGCTGACCGTGAAGGACGGGCGGGTGCGGATCACCGGCAGCGCCGAGGCGGGCGTCTTCTACGGCACCCGCACGCTCAAACAGGAGGTCCACGGGGACGCCACGGCGCCCGAGGGGGTCGTACGGGACTCGCCGGCCAAGCCGCAGCGCGGGTTCATGCTGGACATCGCGCGCAAGCATTTCACCGCCTCGTGGATCGAGGACCGCGTCCGCGAGCTGGGCGACCTGAAGTACAACCAGCTCGGACTGCACTTCTCCGACGACCAGGGCTTCCGGATAGCCTCCGACTCGCACCCCGAGATCGTGTCGAAGGAACACCTGACGAAGGCGCAGGTGCGGAGCATCGTCAAGCTCGCGGCCGGCCGGCACATCACGGTGGTGCCCGAGATCGACTCGCCCGGACACCTCGGAGCGGTGATCGCCGCGCACCCGGACCTCCAGCTGCGCAACACGCAGGGCGTCGCCTCCCGGGGCGCGATGGACATCTCGAAGCCGGCCGCCGGGAAGATCGTGGACGAGCTCCTCGACGAGTACGCCGACCTGTTCCCCGGGAAGCACTGGCACCTCGGCGCCGACGAGTACCAGGCCCTGACGGTGGCGAACCCGGCGGCCTCCTACCCGCAGCTGGCCACCGCGGCGAAGAAGGCGTACGGATCCGGCGCCGGCATCGCGGACCTGGCGACGGGCTGGCTCAACGACCGCGCGGACACGATGCGGGGGCACGACCGGGTGCTGCGCGCGTGGAACGACGGGTTCTTCTCCGGGGGCGCCGTCCAGGCCGACGACGACCTGCGGGTCGCGTACTGGACCGGCAAGGAGATCGGCGCGCGTGAGCCGGACGAGTACCTGCGGGCCGGCCGCGAGCTGCTCAACTACAACGACGAGTACCTCTACTACGTCCTCGGGCAGCCCAACACCTTCGTCTACCCGGACGGGCGGCGCATCTACGAGCAGTGGACCCCCCTCGTCGTACGGGGCACGAAGCCGGTTTCCAAGGAGTACGACGACCAGATCCTCGGCGCGTCCTTCGCCGTCTGGTGCGACCTCTCGGGCTCCCAGACCCAGGACCAGGTGGCGGCGGGCATCCGGATGCCGTTGCGGGCGCTGACCCAGAAGCTGTGGGACCCGCGCACCCCCGAGCCGTCGTGGGCCGACTTCAAGGGGCTCGCGGGCAAACTGGGCTGAGGGTGCCTGGCGTGTTCCAGTGGCGAACTGTCGTACGTGTGTGGTGTATTCGGCGCTGGTCGAACCGGCACACGGGGGGAGCGGCATGGGCTACTGGGGATATTTCGTGGTGGGCAGGAGCGAGCGGCCGCTCGCGGAGCTCGGCGCGCTGTCCGGCGTGTCGGGCATGACCCTGCACGAGACGACGGAGGACGGCTGGCAGGTGTGGGAGTACCCGAACGCTCCCGACGGCGGCGCCTCGGACGTGGGGAACATGAACGACCTGGCCGAGGAGACGGGCGCGCCCGCGCTCTTCGGCTACGTCATGGACAGCGACTGCGTGGTCGTCGAGGCGGCCGCGCCGGACAGCGGGGCCTGGACGACCTGTCTGGACCGGGACGCGATGGCCGGGTACCTGGGCGGGAACGAGGACGGCCTGGCCGTCGACGACTTCTTCCTCGAACCGCGCGACGCCGTCACGCGGGCCCTCGCCTGGGCGGCCGAGTCGGGCCGTGACGCGTCCGAGGACCGGCTCCTGGACGTGCTCACCTCCGCCGCTGACCCGTCGGCCGAGATGCTCTTCTTCCGGTTCCTGGACCGGCTCGGGGTCGTCCCGATGTAGACGCGTGTAGAGGCGGCGTGCAGGTCGCCTGGTGGATGTGTGACGTTCCGGCCGCCGCGCACGCAGTAAGGGGGAGTGCGGGCTCAGCGATCAGCTGCGGCCCCATCGAGGGAGGCGTGATGAGCCTGGTGGAACTGATCGCCGCGGCCGACGAGCGAGGTCTCGCGGCGGGCGGTCTGGCGTGCCTGGACAGGTGCGTGCCCCTGTTGGGCGGCGACGACGAGATCCTGCGGCCCCTGTGGGCGAGCCTCGCGGAGTCCCCTGCCGGGGCCGGGTCCGAGGAGGGCGACCGGGACTGGGGCGCGTGCGTCGAGCAGGCGCGCGCCAAGCTCCAGGTCACCGGCGCCCCGGGAAGCGACGCGTCCGCCGAGGGCGAGGCCGTCGCGCTGGCGCACGGCATGCTCGGCGCCGTCCCCGCCGAGCGCACTCCGGAGAACCTCCGGGAGTGGGCCGACGCCTGCTCGGTCGCCGCGCTGCGGATCCACCGGCTCCTCGACGCCACGGCCGCCGCGGGGCCCGACGGCGCGTCCTTCGACGCGGCCTCGGTGACGGCCCTGCGCGAGGGCCGTACGCAGGACATGTCGCCCCTCGTCGCCGCCGAACTGCGCCGCCAGATCGGCATCCTCGAACTGCTGTCGGCCCACGGCGCGGCCGGTCTGCGCCCGGCGTGGGAACTCTCCACCGAGGGCCGGCGCGTCCTGCGTGCGGTGGTGTCCCGGCGCGCCCGCGGCCGGAACTGACAAGCCCTCACGCACCGACGCTACGCGGGTAGCGGGTACGCGGAAGGCCGGGGCCCTGTACGGAACAGGGCCCCGGCCTTCACCTGCGCGCGTACCCGCGCCGTGGTGGTCGCGTCGCTACGGGGTCAGGACCTGGCCGAGGCGCGCGGCCGTCGCCGTACCCAGCTGGGTGACGCCGTAGTACACCGACTTGGCGACGGAGACGCCCGAGGCCGTGCTCGGCAGGTAGAGCAGTGTGCCGTTGCCCGCGTCCTCGCCCTCGGCGCCGACGAGCAGGTGGGCGCGGCCGTGGCCGGAGAAGTCCGTCAGCGAGACCGAGGAACCCAGCTTGTCGTCCTTCTCCGTGGCGCCGGGGACGCCGTCCGTGTCCTGGGAGTAGGAGAGCGAGCCGGTGCCGGTGAGTCCCGCCGAGGTGCCCTTGAAGAGCCAGACCGAACCGGCGTTGGAGCGGTTGGTGGTCCGGGTGATGTCCTCGTTCGGGGCTCCGGCGAGGGCGTCCGCGTACCCGTCCGCGTCGAAGTCGCCGACGGAGACCGACCAGCCCAGCGCGTCGCCGGACTCGGCGGCGCCCGGGACACCCGCGGTGGCCTGGTGGACGGTCGTCATCCCGGTGGTGGTGAAGCCGGTGGAGCTGCCCGGGACCATGGTGACCTGACCGCCGGCCTTGGCGCCCGACTCGGCGGTGTACGGCTGGCCGATGACGATGTCGTCGTAGCCGTTGCCGTTCACGTCGCCCGCGGCGATGGACCTGCCGCCCTTCACGGAGAGCGTGGACACCTTCGCCAGGCCGAGGGACCTGGAGCCCTTGAACCAGGTGACCTTGCCCACGCCGGACTGGTCGAGGTACGTGAGCGCCACGTCCGCGTAGCCGTCCCGGTTGAAGTCGCCGGAGGTGGCGTCCGCGTACGAGAGGGCGCCGTCGGCGGCGGTGAGGTCACCGGCGACCTCGTGACCGTCGTCGAACCGGGCCGCCCAGTTGCCGCCCGTGCCGGTGCCTGCCGTGAAGACGTCCGCCTTGCCGTCGGCGTTGAAGTCGCCGACCGCCACCGTCGCGCCGAACCGCGCGCCGGACGGCTCGTAGTCGTCGCCCAGCGCCATGGTGTCGGCGCCGAGGTCGAACTTCGGTCCGTACAGGATCGTCACCGCGCCGCGGTCCTTGTGGCCGGTCGTGTCGTCCTCGCCGGGCGCGCCGATCGCGAGGTCCGCGTACCCGTCCGCGTTGATGTCGCCGACGGCGGTGGCCGCGCCCCACTGGTCGCCCGACTCGGCGGCGCCCGGCACGTTGGCGGTGCCCTGGTTGAGCTTCACCTTCGCGGCGGACACCGGGCCGGTCGGGCCGCCGGGCACGAGGGTGAGCCAGCCGCTGCCCTGCTTGGGCGTGGCGGCGACGAGGTCGCTGACGCCGTCACCGTTGAAGTCGGCGGTCGGGACCGCGGAGTTCTTGCCGGGGCTCGACGCGTACCGGCGGATCTCGCCCAGCTTGGCGTACAGGTTCTTGCCGGGGCACAGGGTGGCGAAGCCGTCGCGGTGGCCGGAGACCGTGTTCAGCGTGGCCTGCTCGCCCGCCTTCCACACGCCCGTGTCGGCCGCGGCGGTCAGGGTGACCTTGCCGCTCGGGTCGACGCCGTACTGGCCCAGCTTCCACGCGGCGACCCGCGCGACGGACTCCAGAGCGGCCCGGGTCGGCTTGCCCGCGGTCTGCGCCGGGGTGGTGGAGGTGGCGGCGGCGCCCTCGAAGTCACCGAGGACGGCGATGCCCGCCGAGTCGCCGTTGAAGCCGTACGTGTGGGCGCCGCGCACCGGCAGGTCGACGCCGCCCGCGCGGCCCTCGAAGATCCGGCCGCACTTGTCGACCAGGAAGTTGTAGCCGAGGTCGTTCCAGCCCTCGGTCTGCACGTGGTACGCCATGATGCCGCGCACCAGCGCCGGGGACTCGGCGCAGCTGTAGTCGTTCGTGCCGACCGTGTGGTGGACGAAGACCGCGCTGACCTTGTCGATGTACTCCTGTGGGTCCTTGACCGTCGACTCGTCGGCGCCCCACTGGGCGCGGGGGACGATCGGCGGCCGGGTCACGGTGGACGGCGGCGGGGACGGCACCGGAGCGGGCGTCGGGTCGGCCGTCGCGGAGGCCGGGGCGCTCTCCGAGGAACTGTCGGTGGGTGACGCCGGAGCACCGGAGGCGGACTCCGTGCTCGTGGGCGCCGTGCTGGCGGGCTCCGCCGTGGAGGGGGAGGCGGACGGCGAGCCCGTCGGATCCTCCGCGACGAAGGCGGCGTTGTCCATGGAGGTACCCGAGGCCGTGCCCGGAGCCGCGCCCAGGGCCTTGTTCTTCGCCTCCGCCGAGGTCACGCCCGGGTCCACGAGACTGACCTCAAGTCCCTTGGGCAGACCGGAGGTCGCCGAGTCGTCGGCCGCCACCACCCGTGCCTCGACACCGTCGCTCGGGCCGACCCAGAGCGGATCGGACGCGCCGCGTGCGTCCTCGGCACCCGGCTCGGCCTTGTCGACCGGGTGCGGTTCCAGATCCAGGTTCCGCCAGCCGGTCCACTCGTCCGTGCCCAGGGCCCGGGTGCGGACCTGCGCGGTGCCGTCGAGTTCGGTCTTCGCGCCGGTCCAGGAGAGGCCGAGCAGCGAGAACTGCGCGGTGCCCGTCCGCTCCACCTCGCGCCGGCCCGTGCCGTCGCTGCTCATCGTGAGCTCGTGCACCTTCACCGGCCGCTTGCTGCGCGCCGCGTCCACCGCCGGCTCGGCGCTCGGGTTCGCGACGGCGTAGGTGACGGCACCCGCCCCGCTCAGCACGACGGCTCCCACCGTCAGCCACGTTCTTCGCTTCAGACTCAGCGGTCTGTACGCATGGGTCGTCCCGCGTCTCAAATGTCCCACCCCTAGGAAAGCATCACAAAAACCCACCCGGCACAGGAGTGGTTTCTTAATTCAGCGCCAACTCCAGGCCAAGCATCACCCAACACAGGTATGCGGTACGTCACTTCAGGCCGGTCCTGACAGCTGGGTGAGGTGGATGGTTGTGCGGGTTGCGGTGAATTTCTCAGTGACCTTTGTCACTGCGGTGGCGTGTGATGTTCCAGCCGCCCCGTCCGCTTGGTGTTGCGGACCGGCCGTGGCTCTCGCGGCCCGGACGCGATCGAACAGACCGAACAACGCGACCGAACCAACCGAACAAGGGGGCGCACGCGGTGGAAACGACGAGCGTGAAGTCGGGGAAGCGCACGCGCGCGCCCCGGGATCTCTCCGCCGACCTGCGGATGCGACAGCACGCGGCGCAGTTCGTACGGGACGTCACGGCACGCAACCGGCTGCCGTTGGACTACTCCGTCACGAGCCTGCGCGTCGTCGACTTCATCGTCGACGGGCTGCGCAAGAGCGGCCGGAACCGTACGGCCGTGGGGCGTGTGCTGTTCGGACTCGGGGCGTACGCGGGCGAGGTGCTGGTGCGGCGGGCCGGCGCCGCGTGGATCGAGTTCGACCAGGAACAGCGGGAGTTGTTCGGCCAGCCGGTGGGCGTACGGATGCCGGACGGGCGGGTGTGGAATCCGCTGGGCAAGGTCGTGAAGCGGTTCGAGGTGGGGGAGCGGGAGTCCTTGCGCACGTTGTATCTGCAGTTGCACGGGCGGGCACGGGCCGGGCTCCCCGGGATCGTGGGTCAGGGCGGCATGTCTGACGGGCTGTGACATTTCCGCGCCGTCCGGCGCAGATGACCTTGAGGGTGTGAGGTGCGTACGGTGGCGCGTACGGCGATGCGTGCTCCGGTGCGTACGAAGGAAGTGCTGGGCCAGGGAGGGGAGTTCCGCCGCGTGCGGTCGTCCGACGGGGACCTGGGTGTGGCGGTCGCGCGGGCGCAGCAGGGGGACGAGGAGGCCTTCGCGGTCGCGTACCGGATCGTGCAGCCCGGACTGCTCGGGTATCTGCGGGGGCTGGTCGGCGGCGAGGCGGAGGACGTGGCGTCGGACGCGTGGCTGGAGATAGCCCGTGACCTGGGGCGGTTCCGCGGGGACGGGGCGGGGTTCCGCGGCTGGACCGCGACCATCGCCCGGCACCGGGCCCTCGACCATCTGCGGCGGCTGAAGGTGCGGCCGCGGGCCTCCGAGGTCGAACAGTCGCTGTTCGACCTCCCTGCCGCGCAGCGCACGGACGACCAGGCCCTGGAGTCGCTCGGCACGCAGTACGCCCTCGACCTGCTCTCCACGCTGCCGCGCGACCAGGCCGAGGCCGTGCTGCTGCGGGTCGTCGTCGGCCTCGACGGTCCGGCGTCCGCGCGGGTCCTCGGCAAGCGCCCCGGCGCCGTACGCACCGCCGCGTACCGGGGCCTGAAGCGGCTGGCCCACCGGTTCGACGCGGAGGGCGCGGCGGCCGAGGGTGTGACGGCCGAGGGTGTGACGGAAGACGGGCCCGGGACGCTGGGGGAGTCGGGATGAACGACAGGCGGTCCTTGGGCGGCGAGGGTGGATGCGGACGTGGGTGCGGACATGGGTGAACGAGAGGGCGACGCCGCCCGCCCGAACCACCGGACCGCACCTTCCGCACCCTCCGCGGACTCCGCAGCCTCCGGGCACTCCGGGCCGGCCGGCCAGGCCGACCAGGGTGACCCGGGCGATCAGGGCGGTGATCCCCTGTTCGAGGTCCCGCCCGCCCTCGGCGCGCTGCTCGCCGCCACCGGCCGGGGCGCGGCGGTGGACCCCGGCGGCGAGAAGCGGGCCCTGGCCGCGTTCCGGGAGGCACGGGACGCGGGGGCGCACGGTGCGGCGGCCCGTTCCCGGCGGGGGGACGACTGGCGGCCCGAGGCCCAACGGCGACGCGGCCGGCCGGTGCGGGCGACGCTGATCGCGCTGGCGGCGAGCGTGACGCTCGGCGGGGTCGCGTTGGCGGCCATCGGTTCGGGACCGGGCTCCGGACCGGACGACGACAGGCACGAGCGGGATCGGCCCCGGCCGTCCAGCAGCGCCCCGGCCGACACCGGGCCCGGTGCGCCCGGTCCGTCCGGCCCCTTTGGACCGGGGCGGCCCGACGGTTCCGCCACCGCCTCCGGCGGTCCGCCCGGCCGCCCCTCCACCGCTCAGGACACCGTGGCCCACTGCCGTGCGTACGACTCCGTCAAGGGACGGGGCAAGGCCCTGAATTCGACCGCCTGGCAGCGGCTGATCCGGGCGGCGGGCGGCGAGGACGGAGTGGAGGCGTACTGCGCGGGTGTGCTGGCGCGGGCCGCGGAGGCGAAGGAGAAGAAGAACGCGGACAAGGCCGAGCCGGCGACATCGGCGAAGCCGTCCAAGACCCAGGGCAACGGCTCCACGAAGAACCCGAAGAGCGCGAAGAACCCGAAGAGCACGGCCGGCGCGAAGAACCCGAAGAACACGAAGGTCCCGAAGTCCCGGTGAGTGGGCCAGGGCCGCTCCGGCTCCGGCTCACCCGGTGCGGTACGCCGTCTCGATCCCGGCGATCACCAGCGCCAGCCCCTCCTCGAAGTGCCGGTCGTAGTCCGCGAAGAGCTCCGCACCCGCCTGGACCGACAAGGGGAAGTCGGCCATCAGACGGGCGCGTTCGGCCATGTCGTACCCCTCGCGGCGGTCGCCCGGCAGCGGCTCGACGCCCTGTTCCTCGGTGACGAACCCGAGCGTGTAGAGGTACGCCGTCGAGGCGGCGCGGACCGCCTGGGCGAGGGTGAAGCCGGCGGCCGTGAACAGGCGCAGCGTCTCCTCCATCTGTTCGCCGTGCTCGACCCCGGTGAAGCGGGAGCCGCTGTAGACCTTCGCGCCGTCGCGGTAGCGGCGCAGCGTCGCGCGCAGACCGCGGTTCGACCTGAGCAGTCGCTCCTGCCAGGTGTCGTGTGCGTCGAGCGGGACCGCGGCGACCATCCGGCGGTACATCTCCGTCGCCATCTCGTCGAGCAGCGCCTGCTTGTCCTTGAAGTGCCAGTACAGAGCGGGCGCCTTGACGTCCAGCTCCTTGGCGATGGCCCGCAGGCTCAGGCCGTCGAGGCCGACCTCGTTCAGCAGGTCCAGGGCGGTGTCCGCGACGCGCTTGCGGTCGAGGGGGGCTCGGCGTTCGGTGTTCACGCTTGACAGCTTAACGGCGTTAAGGCCACTCTGGGGGCACCCGAGAACTTAACGACGTTAAGGAGACTTGCCATGGCCACTCACCCGGACGTGCTGATCGTCGGCGCGGGCCCCACCGGACTCGCGCTCGCCGTCGACCTCGCCCGGCGGGGCACCCGCGCGCTCGTCGTGGAACGGTCCGACGGCCTCTTCCCCGGCTCGCGGGGCAAGGGGATCCAGCCCCGCACCCAGGAGGTCTTCGACGACCTGGGCGTGCTGGACGCGCTCCTGGCGGGCGGCGGCACGTACCCCGTCGGAATGATCTGGAAGGACGGACAGCGGCAGGGCGAGCACCGGATGTTCGACGAGGTGGCGGCGACGGAGGCCGAACCGTACGCGGGCTTCGCGCTGATGGTGCCGCAGTGGCGGACGCAGGAGATCCTGTACGCCCGCCTGAAGGAGCTGGGCGGGGACGTCGCCTTCGGCCGGGAGCTGGTGGGCCTCGACCAGGACGCCGACGGTGTGACGGCGAGCTTCGCCTCCGGCGCCCCCGTACGGGCCCGTCATGTCGTCGCCGCGGACGGCGGCCGCTCGGCGGTGCGGCGCTCCCTGGGCATCGGCATGACCGGCGAGACGGTGGACCCGGCTCCGGCGCTGGTCGCGGACATCCGCGTCACCGGCCTCGACCGCGACAACTGGCACTTCTTCCCGCCCGTCGAGGACGCGGCCGAGGGCACCGGCGAACAGGGCGGCCGGGGCAGCCGGGGCCTGCGGGGCGGCTTCCTGGGGATCTGCCCCCTCCCGCACACCGAGGACTTCCAGCTGGCGGCCGGCTTCGCCGACCCGTCCGCCGAGCCGGACCTGTCCCTGGAGGGCATCCGCAAACTGGTCGCCACGCGGACGCATCTCGCCCCGGACGACGTGACCGAGGTCCGCTGGGCCTCCGAGTTCCGGCCGCGGGCCGCGATGGCGGACCGTTTCCGGCAGGGCCGGGTCTTCCTGGCGGGCGACGCGGCCCACGTCCACTCGCCGGCCGGCGGCCAGGGCCTCAACACCAGCGTCCAGGACGCGTACAACCTGGGCTGGAAGCTCACGGCCGTCCTCCGGGGGGAGGCCCCGGCCGCCCTGCTCGACTCGTACGAGGAGGAGCGGCTGCCCGTCGCCGCGCAGATGCTGGGCCTGTCCACGGGCATCCACCGCGGCGAACTCCGGCGCGGCGCGGCCACCCAGCAACTGGGCCTCGGCTACCGGGGTTCCTCGCTGGCGGTCGAGACCCGGGACGGCCTGCCCGAGGAGGCCCTCCACGCGGGCGACCGCGCACCGGACGGCACCCGGGGCGGGGTGCGGCTCTTCGACACCTTCCGGGGCCCGCACTGGACACTGCTCACGGTCGGCACGGACGCGCAGGTACCGGACCTCCCCGGCATCCGCACGGTCCGGTACCCCGCGTACGAGGCGTACGGCACCGGGGTGTTCCTCGTCCGCCCCGACGGGTACGTGGGCTGGGCGGGTACGACGGCCGAGGGCCTGAGCGAGTACGCGACCCGCACGGGCGCCGTCACCGGGTCGGGCCGGGCCGTCGGGAGCCCGCCGGTGCCGTCTGGTTCGTGAGCGGGCGCACGGGGGAACCATCTCTGGCGGGGGCGGCGGAGGTGGGGGTTCAAATGCGTGGATCAGGCATGCGGAGATCAGCCGCGGCGGCCACGGCGGCGACGGCGATGGTGGTCACGGCGGCGCTCGCCGTGGTGAGCGGATGCACCGTCCAGACCGTCGACCCGGCCACGGGCAAGCCACGGGCCGCCGGGACGTCACCGTCGGGCGGTCCGTCGTCGGCAGCCGGTGCGTCGTCGTCGGCCGGCCGCTCCGCCGACGACGCGAAGCCGTCGCGGCCATCGCGGCCGTCACAGCCGTCGCGGCCTCCGCAGCCCGCGAAGTCCGCGAAGTCCGTCCCGCAGCCCCCGCCCGAGGTCCTCTGGTCGCCGGGCGACCGGGGCGGCGAGGTAAGGGAGTTGCAGGCCAGGCTGCGCCAGGTGCTGTGGCTCTACGAGGGCCCGACGGGGACGTACGACACCTCGACGGTCGACGCGGTCAGGGGTTTCCAGGGCAAACGGGGCCTGCCGGAGACCGGCACGACGGACTCGGTCACCTGGCAGCGGCTGCTGCGGATGACCCACGAGCCGGGCAAGTGGGAGCTGTACGCGTCCGGCGGCCAGCCGGCCGCGAAGCCGGACCCGCGCTGTCTGACGGGCCGGGTGCTGTGCGTCAGCAAGACCAGCAGGACCCTGCGCTGGATGGTCGACGGGCGGACGGTCTCGACGATGGAGGTGCGCTTCGGCGCGCAGTACACACCCACCCGCGAGGGCGTCTTCAACGTCTACTTCAAGTCGCGCCACCATGTGTCGACGCTCTACGACTCGCCCATGCCGTACGCGATGTTCTTCAGCGGCGGGCAGGCCGTCCACTACTCCGCGGACTTCGCGGCGACGGGCTACTACGGAGCCTCGCACGGCTGTGTGAACGTCCGGGACGAGGCGAAGATCTCGGCACTGTTCGCGCAGGTCAGGAATGGGGACAAGGTCGTCGTCTACTGGTGAGGCGCAGGCGCGGGAAGAAGTGTGCGAGTGCGGGCGGGACCGGGGGAACGTGTCCCGCCCGCACTCTGTGCGCCGAGCCGTGGGTACGGGGGGAACCCCGGCTCGTGCGACAGCCGATGACCAGTCGGCTGCTTACTACTGCGTCCGGGCGGCTGAAAATGTCACACCGGTACGGCAGAAGCGTGTAGACGGAACGGAGCCGGTCCGAAGTCGGCCCGAAGCCGGCCCGAAGTCGCAGGTCAGACGCGGGGAGTCGCCGATGACGGCACGGCGGGCAGGGACTCCTGCACGGTCAGGGCGCTGATCCGCGGGGTCGGGGTCACCGCGTCCGTGTCGCCGCGGAACGTGCCCGTGCCTATGTCGCCGGGGCCGTCTCCGTCGCCACCGCTGTCACCACCGCTGCCGTCGTCGCCGCTCTCACCGTCACCGCGGCCGTCACCACCGCGGTCGTCCCCGTCCCGGCCGTCGCCGCCGCTGTCGCCGTGCCCGGACCTGGGGTCGCCCCACTCCTCGTCCGAGTCGCGGACGTTCGAGTCCTTCAGGATGACCTTGCAGTACTTCTGTACCTGCTCGGCGCCCCTGGCGGCATCCTCCAGGGTGTGTCTGCTCCCCGGGTCGAGGTGGCCGTCGCGGTAGTCGCGGCAGGCCGAGGCGAGCCTGGCCCAGCGCTGACCGGACCGGCCCTCGTGCCCGGTGCCCTCCGGGTCGGGCTGTGCGCCCGTGCCCGTACCGGTGTCCTCGCGTGCCTCGCCGCGCGGCGCGGGGCTCTCGCCCGCCGAAGCGCCGGCGCTGCCTTCGGGGCGTGGCGCGTCGTCGTCGCCGTGGCTCTCGCGGGGTGACGGTGTGAGGAGCGGGCGGTCCGGGGTGACGGCGGCCGTCGCGGAGGCGCCCGGTTCCGGTTCGTGGTCGCCGCCGAAGGCCAGCACACCGGCGGTCGCGGCCACGGCGACCCCGCCGATCATCCCCGCGGCCAGCGCGGCGGCGAGTCCGTAACGGACCGGCCGGCCCCAGAGGGAGGCGACGCGGCGGTCCGTGGCGGAGCGGCCGATACGGACGAGCCCCGCGTCCAAGGGGCCGTTCGAGGTCTTCGAGGTCCTTGCGTCCTTCGGGGCCATGGCTGCCGCGGAGGGCCGTGTACCGGCGGACGGGACGACGCCCGCCGTCTCGCCGCTGCGGATCCGCTGGGCGCTCCGGCCGGTGTGCGCCGTGCGGAAAGCGGCCAACGCGGCGGCCTCACCGGGGAGTTCGGCATCGGCCGGCGCGCTGTGCGTGACCTGCGCGCCCAGGGAGCCGAGCGCCTCGGCGAGCCGGTCGGCCCGGTCCCGGATGTCTGCGTCGACGGCTTCGAGCGGCTCTCCGCGCAGCAGTCGTTCCGCCGCGTCGCGGTCCAGCCACCGGTCGGAGATCCAGGGGTCGCCCCCCGGGGAGACACAGTGTTTGTCGGCCATCACATGTCCTTCTGCGTCCGCGAAGGCGTATGCGTCACACCTGCGGACGTCACCGCGCGGGTACGCGGTTCCGCGTGCGGGGGTCTCTGTGGGGGGACCGAGGTCAGGGAACTCGTGGATTCCGCATCCGGGCCGAGCAGCTCCGCGAGGCGTTTCAGACCGCGGTGCGCCGCCGTGCGGACGGCGCCCGGCCGTTTGCCGAGGGTGTCCGCCGCGGTCTTCGCGTCGAGGCCGACGACGACGCGCAGCACGACGGCTTCCGCCTGGTCCTGCGGGAGCTGGGCGATGAGGGAGAGGGTGCTGTCCGTGGCGAGGGCCTCGATGGCCTCGCCCGCGGTGTCGGACTCGGCGGCCCTGCCGGTGAGTTCGCCCTCGTCGCCGACCGTCGCGGGGCGCCGGCCGCGCATGCGTATGTGGTCGAGCGCGCGGTTGCGGGCTATCCGGGCGGCCCAGCCGCGGAACCGGTCGGCGTCTCCGCTGAACCGCTCCAGGTCCCGGGCGATCTGCAGCCAGGCCTCGGACGTCACGTCCTCCGCGTCCGGGTCACCGACCAGCGTCCGTACGTATCCCAGGAGCCGTGGGTGCACAGCTCGGTAGACAGTCCGGAACGCGGTCTCGTCCCCGTACTGTGCGGCCAGCACCGCGGCGGTCAGCTCCGCGTCGTCCCCCAGCACCGCGCCCCTTATTGCGCCCGGCCGGCACCGCTCTCGCGGACCGGGTTCTCTCCGTCGTGGTCTCTCGGTCGATGGTTGCGGTCCTGCCCCGCATCCGGCGCGAAATGCACGTTACGGCTTGAAACCGGGGCGCGTCCATGTCCGTACAACTTGCAACTAACTCGTTGCGGCAGGGGGTGTGACACAAAACGCACCGTCGGCGCTGAGCAGAGTACGGGCCGCCGCGCGGCCCGTGCCGCGCGACGGCCGGGGCCTCTCCTGTGGGGGGTGGCGGCCTCGGCCGTTGCCTCGGTTCCCCCGCCGACTCGACACGTGACGCGACCAGCGACCCGGCGGCCCCGATGGGCCTGCCTCGGCGAACCGGAATGGCTTCGTCGCTCCCGATGACCCTGGTGGCCGGCGGCTCGGTAGTCCGGCGATCCGGCAGTCCAGCAATTCGGCGGTGCGTCGGCGCGGCAGCTTGATGGCCGGGCAGCCTGGTGGTCTGCCAGCCCGAAGGCCCGGTGGCCTGGTGGTCCCGTCGGGCCACCAGGCCACCGGATACCTGCTTGCCCGCCCGGCAGGGTTCACGTCGCGCGCAAGTAGCCCGAGTTCGCCACCTGGCCGAGGAACTTCAGGCGGGTGTCGGTGGCCATGTGCTTCTCGTAGGCCTCCTTGATGCCCGGCCACTTGGGGTGGCCGAAGTCGTCGAGGACCACGATGCCGCCGGGGGCGGCGATCTGCTCGGCCCACTCCAGGTCCGCGCCGACCCCCGCGGCGGAGTGGTCGCCGTCGACGATGATCACGCCGTAACTGCGGTCGGCGACCAGGGCGCGTACCTCGGGGTCCTCGGAGAAGCCCTGCTGGACCCGGGCCGCGGCACCCGCCGCGCCCACCAGGCTCAGATTGGTGCGCACCGCCGCCCCGCGCACCGGCACGCCCGTCGGATCGGCGCCCTCGGTCGTGCCGGGCTGCAGCTGCAGCCCCGCCAGCGGGTCGACGATCGTCAGGTGCGGGTCGCGCCCCGAGCGCTCCATCATCCGGATCAGGGCCGCGCCGAACATCCCGTACAGGGTGCCGATCTCCAGGATCTCGTCGTTCGGCGGATCGAGCAGCGGCACGGCGGAGAGCTTGCCGCAGATGTTCATGGTGCCGCCGGCGATACGGCCGACCCCGAGCGACTCCAGCGCGATCAGCAGGCGGAACGACTGGGCGATGTTGCGCTCGGCGCCGGTCCTGTCCCCGGTCACCGAGGCCAACTCGGCGATCGCGCGGTCCAGGTGGACCTGCGCGGGGAGCCGTGACACACCGCGCCCGGTTCCGTCCAGCAGCAGTTCGAGCGGGCGCTGGCGGTTCCGCAGCGAGGCCAGCTCGCGCGACCCCTTCTCGGTGTCACCCGCGAGGGAGTGCCGGATCCGCCGGTCGATGCGCTGATCGATGAGATCGGCGATCGGGCGCAGCGTGCGCCGGGCGACTTTGGTGGTGAGCAGTGTGCGCATGGCTCTGTGACCCCCACAGATATCGGGTGCGTCGGGTGCGGTGCATGACTCGTCGCATCGCCCGTTGGCCGGGCACATCCGATACGCAAGGGGGAGTACCGACGCCCCGTACGCCGCGTCTGCGCCTCGGTTCCCCCCTCCGGGTGATGGCAGTACCACTGAGACCGCACACGTACGGTCAACTCCGTACGCATTCGGCCACATCAGCACACAGCACACTAGGTTCGATTTACAGCTGGACCTTGGGTGTCGGAAACACTGTTCGCACGACCGTCGCCGCGAGTTCACCGGGAGGCCGATACCGCCGTCCGGCCACCCGGTCGGCCCACCGGCGCCCCGCGGTCGGTCAGTGCCGTTTCAGGAGCGCCGAGCGCAGCCGTGGTGCCAGCAGGTTCTCGACGAACCGGTTGAGCAGCCAGGCCAGGGTGAGCATCGACAGGACCGTCAGGGGCAGAGTCCCGTACGACGGGATGTCCAGCCGCCGGTGGAACGTCTCGATGGCGACCCAGCCCAGGTGCTCGTGCACCAGGTAGAAGGGGTACGTCAGAGCACCCGCGAAGGTCAGCCAGCGCCAGTTCGCCCAGTTCAGCCAGCCGAGAGCGATCGCGGCGACGGCGACGAAGCCCAGCGTGACGACGAGGACGATCCCGAACGAGCTGCGGTAGGAGAAGAAGTCCGGGTTCGGCGCGTGCCACAGTCCGCGCATCGCGTAGTGCTGCCCGATCAGCCAGCTCACCAGCACGATGCCCCAGGCGTGTGCGTCGTGCCGGTTGCGGTGGACCAGGTAGAGGCCTATGCCGCCGATGAAGAACGGCGCGTACTCGGGCATCAGGACGAGGTCGAGGAGCGGCTCGTTCGCGGCCTCGGCGATCGCCGAGGCCAGGGTCCAGCCCGCGCAGAAGAGGATGACGCGCTGCCGGGTCGCCCCGGGCAGCACGATGCACAGCGCGAACAGCGCGTAGAAGCGGACCTCGGCCCAGAGCGTCCAGCAGACCCCCAGCACCCGGTCCGCGCCCAGCGGCTGCTGCATCATCGTCAGGTTCAGCAGCGCGTCGCTCGGCGAGACCGCCTTGTACGCCACCGCCGGCAGCGCGAAGACCGCGGTCACCAGGATGACCGCCGCCCAGTACGAGGGCAGCAGCCGGGACGCCCGGGAGGCGAAGAACGAGCGCAGCGGCTTGCCCCAGCCGCTCATGCAGATCACGAAGCCGCTGATCACGAAGAAGATCTGCACGCCCAGGCAGCCGTACGCGAACCAGGTGTGCAGCGTGGGGAACTGGAGCTGCGGCGAGCTGCCCCACGCCTTGCCGACCTCGCCGCCGCGGCCGCCGTAGTGGTACGCCGCCACCATCAGCGCGGCGATCAGCCGCAGCCCGTCCAGGGCGCGCAGCCGGTTCTCCCGCGGCTTCGGCTGCGGCGGTTCCGGTGGGAGGGGCGGGGCGGGTTCGGATGTCGGGAGGACGGTGCGCGTCAGCGTGCCCACGGATGTCGCGCGGGTGTCCTCGGGGGTTTCGGTCACGGGTTTCCCCTCAACGGCCGTCAGTGGTTTATGCGCACTGCGGGCCGTGGTGTTTCCGTGACCCGGGGCCACAGGAAGGCCTCAGTTGACGCATAAGCACACTAGTGCGACGCACAGGTAAGCCCTGGTTGAAGAGCCGACGATTCCCCGTTCGGACCCCATGAATTCACCCGCCGTTATCCTTGCTCCCCGTTTCGCCCGTGCCTCTCCTTTCGTTCTCATGCCTTTGTTTCGCACCGCACCGCAACAACACCCCGTAACACCCCGCCCCGCCCCGCCCCGCCTCGGCCGGGCCGAAGGCGTCAGCCGCGTACGGCCCTCTTGATCGAGCGTGCGCGGCGGGCCACCCGGCGCACCGTCGCGTTGCGCGGGAGGAACGCCAGCTGCGCCGGGACCGCGCCGGGCAGCGCGAGCGAGGTGAGGCGCTTGCGCTTGAAATAACGCCAGGTGTAGGTGCCCAGGTGCTTCGTCAGATAGGCCTCGGCGGCGGGGCGCAGGTCCGGGTAGATCTTGGGCTGCATCGCGTAGCCGACGGTGCGTACGAGTTCGGTCAGGACCTTCTCGTCGGTGCCCCGGCGCTGCTCGGTGACCGCCTCGCGGTCGGCCAGGTCCGGCAGCAGCGCGTCGACCACCGTCACCGGGACGCGGTTGCTGTTCTCGTACGGTGTCAGGTGGTCGAGGAGCAGCTCGGTGCCGACGCGGGCGACCGGCAGGCCGTACAGCGCGTAGGCCGTGAGCAGTGCCGTGGAGAAGCAGCCGACGACCAGGGCGGGACGCATCCGCTGGTAGAGGACCTCGGCGAGGACCGGGGTGGCGAGGACCGTCAGGTCGGCGCCCAGCTTCTCGGCCTCCTTCTCCAGGTCGCGGGTCCAGCGGGACGGCGCCGAGGGGTGCGGCTTGAAGACCACCCGGGTGTGGCCGAGCTCGACGGCCCCCCTCAGCATCCGCACATGGAGGTTCTCCTCCTCCTCGGGGGTGAGGATGCCGAGCGCGGAGAGGTACTGGCCGAGCAGCAGGGCCGGTTCGTCGATCGACGGCAGCGCGTCACCCGTGTCGACCAGTTCGGCGAGCACCTTCACGAACGCGTCCGTCGGCACGATCTCCGGCGCCACGCCGAACTCGGTGAGCAGCAGGGGCTTCAGCCCCGGGACCAGGTCGAGGTGGAGCAGCCGGTCCACCCGGGTGCCGACCAGCGGGTCGAGCTTGTTGCGCGTGGGGCCGTAGCTCATCAGGCCGTCGGCGTAGACGGTGACGGGCGCGCCGGTGAAGATCTGTGTGACGCCGAGCGCCGGGTTGACCTGGATCGACTCGACGGCGAGTTCCACGGGGTCCTCGCCCAGTCCCCAGGCGAGCCGCAGATGCCGCTCCCACAGGGGGACGTCGTCGAGCCGGGGGGCCCAGCCGCCCGGGTGGAAGGGGTAGATGGTCTCGTTCCACGACACGATGTCGTCGAACCGCCCGCGCAGCTGCTCGAAGCCGGGCATCTCGTCGACCCCGGGTGTCGTCTCCGGTGTCGTCGCGTTGTTGCAGACGAGCAGGATGCGCCGGTCGGCGGGCGCGAAGCAGTCGGCGTCGAGGGCCGCGGCGAGCGTGGCCGTGCCGTAGAGCGTCGACGCCAGGAAGATCTGCGTGGTCACGCGGCGACCCCCGCGGAGGCGGGACGGCGGCGCAGCCGGCGCAGCCGGGTGGCGCGCTGGACGTCCATGGAGTCGAGGGCTTCGTCGAGGACGCTCTGGGGCATACGGCGCAGTGCCGCGGCGCTCATCGACTTCAGTTTCCGTGCCACCGTCGGCTCGAACCTTTCCATGGATCCAAGATGATGAGAAATAATCGCGCAATACGTACGTACGGCTTTGGGGAGCAGTTTGTCCGCGTCCGGGTCCTGCGCGGTTTCCACGACGACCTGGTCGAAGGCGCGGATGAAATCGAGCTGCCGTACGTCGCCGATCTGCGTCAGCGAGGAGGCGACCCCGCGCCGGTAGAACACCCCGAGCAGGCCCACCGTGGCGAACGACTCCGCTTCCCGGTGCAGCTTCCAGATCCACGGCCGGTCCTCGGCCGTGCGCAGCCCGTCGGTGAAGTGCAGCAGGCCCCGGTCGGCCAGCCTGCGGTGGTAGATGCCGGCCCACGCGTACGCGTAGTCGACGGAGGTGGAGCGGTCGGCCGGCAGGATCGCCTCACGCGGATCCAGTACGACGCCGCGCCTGCCGTGCGGCACGCGGTGGACGGTGCGGGCCCGCGCGGTGCACTGGACGTGGTCGGTGCGCACGAAGTCGCACCCCAGGCCCTCTATGGCGGCGAGGAGCTGCTCGTAGTAACCGGGGGCGAGCCAGTCGTCCCCGTCGAGGAACGTGAGGTACTCGCCACGCGCCGCGTCGATGCCTGTGTTGCGCGCGGTGGCCAGCCCTCCGTTCTGCTCGTGTCTGACATGCACCGCACCCGGGAGCTCGCGCTCCGCGCGCGCGAGGATGTCCGGCGTCTCGTCGCGGGAGCAGTCGTCGACGAGAATGAATTCGAAGTCGTCACGCGCGTTCGCGCGCAGACTCTTCAGGGTGTCGGGTGCATATTGCTGCACGTTGTAGAACGGCACGATGACGGAGAGCTTGACCACCCGAGTGACGTTAGGCGGCGGCCCGGCATTCGTCTTGACCGTTGGTGAGATGCCAGGTGAACGACACGTGTCGGAATGGTGAACCCAGCCTTTTTGTATGCCGATCGGAGCCCGGGTCGCCATTCGTCGGTGTGCTGTTAACCCTTTGTTGTATTTGGGTTGGGCCAGTGATCGGAATGGCTTCCTAGCGTCTTCGGTGTGCCAGCAAGTACCACGAAGTCCCTGCGAGTGGCCGTCCTCGCCGATTCCGACACCCGGTGGAAATGGGGCGCGCTCACCGCGAACCGTATCGCACCGGCCGATTCGGACATCAGGCTCGACGGCTACCTCCTGCGGGGTCGTGCGACCCCCACCGCCCGCCAGCTCGAAGAGGTCGGCGTCCGCGCCGACTCCCTCAAGGAGGTCACCTCCGCCGAGTTCCTGCGGGAGATGGCCAGCGAGGAGGCCGCGTACGACGTCGTCGTGCTCTCCCTCGTCGGCGGCGGCGTCCAGGCGATGCTCCACGGGCTCTCCCACCAGTGGCGGGAGCGCGCCGCGACGAGCGGCGCCAAGCGGCCCGTGGTCGTCACCGGCTATGTCGGCGTCGTCTACGAGAAGCTCGCCGACGGGCTGCTGCTGCGGCACGGCGCGGACCTCGTCCTCGCCAACTCCCGCCAGGACGCGGACCGTTTCACCGCCGTGTACGAGGGAGTGGGCGCCGACGCCTCCGCGGTGACCGAGGTCGCGCTGCCGTTCCTCGGCGGCGACACGTACGAGAAGCACGACCCGTACACGGTCGTCTTCGCCGCGCAGCCCTCCGTACCGGAGAGCCGCAAGGACCGTACGTACCTGCTCAACCGGCTGGTCCAGCACGCCAGGCTGCACCCCGACCGCGAGGTCCTGCTGAAGCTGCGGTCCAGGCCGGGCGAGCACACCACCCACATCGAGGAGCAGCCCTACCAGCGCCTCGCGGAGCGGATCCCGGGCGGCCTGCCCGCCAACCTCCGCCTCGTGTACGGGCACATGGGCGAGGTCCTCGACCGTACGGACCTGCTGGTCACCGTCAGCTCCACGGCGGCCCTGGAGTCCCTGCACCGCCGGATCCCCACCGTCGTCCTCACCGACCTCGGGGTGCGCGAGTCGCTCGGCAACCACCACTTCGTCGGCTCCGGCTGCCTCGCCTCCTGGGACCAGCTGGACGACGGGCACGTCCCGACGCCCGACGCGCGCTGGGTCGCCCGGCAGGGTGTGGCCGCCGACGGCTCGTACGAGACGGCCTTCGACGCGGCCCGCGAGCGCATCGCCGCACTGCTCGGCGGCGGCGAACTCCCCGCCCTCGCCCCCTACTACACGCCCGTCACCGCGCCCGGCTACCTGCCCGGTGTGCTCGCCCGCCACCACCTCGCCCCGGACGGCAGCCCGCTGCCCGGCGCGCCCGACGCCGACCGGGAGCCGGGGCCCGTGCGGCAGATCGTGCGGCGGGCCGCGCGGGGTGCCTACCGGCACGGGGTGCAGCGGGTGGCGCCGGTCATCCGGCGGATGGGGGAGCTGTGAGCCCCGCCACGCCGGAGGACCGGGGCCCTGCCGCCGTCCTGAACCTGCGGGCCCGTGGTGGCCGGTCGCGCCCACTCGGCGCGGCCGTCATCGGCACGGCCCCGCGCCCCTTCGGGCGCGCCACGCGATCGTCGACCAAGGAGTACAGCCAATGACCAACTCGGAAGCGGGACCGGTGGCGGCGGGGCGGGTGAAACCGGTGCGGCGGGTGCTCGCCGTGATCCCCGCGCGGGGCGGCTCCAAGGGTGTCCCCGCCAAGAACCTGCTGCCCGTCGGCGGCGTACCGCTGGTCGCCCGTGCCGTGCGCGAGTGCCGCGCAGCCCGCCTGGTGACGGACGTCGTGGTCTCCACCGACGACCAGGCGATCGCCACCGCCGCCCGCGAGGCCGGCGCCGAGGTCGTGCTGCGGCCCGCCGCCATCGCCGGCGACACCGCCACCTCCGAGGCGGCCGTGCTGCACGCCATGGACGCCCACGAGGCACTGCACGGCTCCGCCGTCGACGCCGTACTCCTCGTGCAGTGCACCAGCCCCTTCATCGTCCGCGAGGACATCGACGGGGTGGCGGGCGCGGTCGTGGAGAACGGCGCCGACACCGCGCTGACCGTGGCGGCCTTCCACGGCTTCATCTGGCGGGACGCCGACGACGATCCCGCCGTGGTCGACACCGGGAGCACCCGCTCCGTCGCGGGCGGCACCACCGTCGCCGACCCCGCGGTCACGGACGGCGGTTACGGCGTCAACCACGACAAGTCCTTCCGCCCCCGCCGCCAGGACCGGCCCCAGGACCTCCTGGAGACCGGCGCCGCCTACGCCATGGACGCGGCGGGCCTGCGCGAGCACAAGCACCGCTTCTTCGGCCGGACCGAACTCGTCCGCACCGACCCCGCGCGGGTCCTGGAGATCGACGACCCGCACGACCTCGCCCGCGCCCGCGCCCTCGCGCCGCTCTTCGACGCGAACCGGCCCGGCGCCCTCCCGACCGCCGACGACATCGACGCGGTCGTCCTCGACTTCGACGGCACCCAGACCGACGACAGGGTGCTGATCGACTCCGACGGACGGGAGTTCGTCTCCGTGCACCGCGGGGACGGACTCGGCATCGCGGCCCTCCGCAAGAGCGGCCTCACGATGCTGATCCTGTCCACGGAGCAGAACCCGGTCGTCGCCGCCCGCGCACGGAAGCTCAAGATCCCCGTGCTGCACGGCATCGACCGGAAAGATCTCGCACTGAAGCAGTGGTGCGAGGAACAGGGCATCGCGCCCGAGCGCGTGCTCTACGTCGGCAACGACGTCAACGACCTCCCGTGCTTCGCCCTCGTCGGCTGGCCCGTGGCGGTCGCGAGCGCCCACGACGTCGTGCGCGGCGCCGCACGCGCGGTCACCACCGTCCCCGGCGGCGACGGCGCGATCCGAGAGATCGCCAGCTGGATCCTCGGCCCCTCTCTCGACTCCCTCGACAGTTAAGGAACTCCCTCACCATGAGCACCAACTCCCGTCTGCGCACCTTCGGTTCGAAGACCGCAGGACCCGGCCACCCCGTCTATGTCGTCGGCGAGATCGGCATCAACCACAACGGTGACCTGGAGAACGCCTTCAAGCTCATCGACGCCGCCGCCGAAGCCGGCTGCGACGCCGTGAAGTTCCAGAAGCGCACCCCGGAGATCTGCACCCCGCGCGACCAGTGGGACATCGAGCGCGACACCCCCTGGGGCCGGATGACCTACATCGACTACCGCCACCGCGTGGAGTTCGGCGAGGACGAGTACCGCCAGATCGACGAGTACTCCAAGTCGAAGAACATCGCCTGGTTCGCCTCCCCGTGGGACACCGAGGCCGTCGCCTTCCTGGAGAAGTTCGACGTCCCGGCCCACAAGGTCGCCTCCGCCTCCCTGACCGACGACGAGCTGCTCCGCTCGCTGCGCGCCACCGGCCGCACGGTCATCCTCTCCACCGGCATGTCGACGCCGAAGCAGATCCGCCACGCGGTCGAGGTCCTCGGCAGCGACAACATCCTGATGTGCCACGCCACGTCGACCTACCCGGCGCAGGCGGAGGAGCTCAACCTCCGCGTCATCAACACCCTCCAGTCCGAGTACCCGAACGTCCCGATCGGCTACTCCGGCCACGAGACCGGCCTGCAGACCACGCTCGCCGCGGTCGCCCTCGGAGCCACCTTCGTCGAGCGCCACATCACCCTGGACCGCGCGATGTGGGGCTCCGACCAGGCCGCCTCGGTCGAGCCCCAGGGCCTGACCCGGCTGGTCCGCGACATCCGCACCATCGAGGCC
Source organism: Streptomyces sp. CWNU-52B (assembly GCF_047444975.1). Taxonomy (NCBI): domain Bacteria; kingdom Bacillati; phylum Actinomycetota; class Actinomycetes; order Kitasatosporales; family Streptomycetaceae; genus Streptomyces; species Streptomyces sp. CWNU-52B. Next base: position 408,473 of record NZ_JBLFJV010000019.1, read on the forward strand.
TCCCTCGGTGACGGCGTCAAGAAGGTCTACGAGTCCGAGCTGGGCCCGATGAAGAAGCTGCGCCGTGTCTCGGGCGTCGTCGCCGAGGCCGAGATCGCCGCCGCCGCAGGCGAGCCGGTCGCGGTCTGAGCCACTCCCACCCCTTCCGAATAATCCAGGGAAGCGACGGTCGTACGTCGATGAGTCCCCACGCCGGGTCCACCGGCCCCCAGTCACCCGCCACCCTGGCTTTCGTCGAAAGCCCGGTGCAGCTCCTGAACGTCCTGGAGTGGGCGCACGCGCACGCCCTCAGGGCAGCCGCCCTGAGGACCACGGGAGAGACCTCCGGACCCCCGGGTCCGGAGCTGGGGGCCGGCAGGCCCGGCGGAACGGGCCGGTTCGGCCGCTCCGGCAAGCCCGGCGGTTCGGGCAGGCCCGGCAGATCGGTGGACGCCAGACCCGGCGACGCCGGCACCGGACTCACCCTCGTCGTCCTGTCGCCCACCGACCCGATGACCCGGGGACAGCTCAGGCGCATGGCCGAGCTGGCCCGGGACGAGGGGTACGAAGTGCGGTGGGAGGAGGCGAGGGGCGGCGCGAGCGCGCCCTTCCACACGGTCGGCGGACTCGCCCCGCTGCTGCGGCGCGCACAGCGCATCGTGATGGGCGACCCCTTCTCGCGGTACGTGCAACTGCTGCTGACCATCACCCGCGCCCGCGACCTGGTCGTCGTGGACGACGGGACCGCGACCATGGAGTTCGTCTCCCAGCTCGCACGCGGTGAACGGCTGGTGCGCTGGCACCGGCGCGGCGGCCGCCCAGGGCCCCGGGACCTGGTCTTCGCACCGGTCTCGGCGCGGGCCCGCCGCCGGCTCACCCCCGGCGCCGGACGGCGCGTGGAGGTCTTCTCCTCCATGCCGATCACCGAGACGCCCGAGGGCGTCGACATCACGGCCAACGACTTCGCCTGGACCCGCGCGCGGTTCGGGCCGCCCCGCATCACCAAGGGCGCCGACCTGGTCGGCACGTCCCTGGTGGAGACGGGCGTCGTGGACCCCGACCGCTACCTCGAAGCCGTGCAGTCACTGGCCGGCACCTACGGCGCCACCCGCTACTTCGCCCACCGCAGGGAGAGCCCCGAGAAGCTGCACCGCCTCGCCGTCGAGACCGGCCTGGAGATCGTCCGCCCGGACCTCCCCCTGGAGCTGATCGCCCGGCGCGGCCCCATCGGCCGGACGATCCTGAGCTTCCCCTCGACGGTCGTGCACACCCTGCCGCTCGCCCTGGCCGGCACGGACGTCAAGGTCGCCGTCCTCGACATCGACCCGGCCTGGCTCACGGACGGTGCCTCTCCCCGAGCCCAGGGCTTCCTGTCGGGCGTCACCGGCACGGCCCGCGACGTCCACCGCCTGCCGGCGGTCACGGCCACCTGAATCACCCTGTCCGGCCGGTGAACGCAACCGTTCGACGGCCCGAATGCGTGGTATGCGTAGAGAGCCTGTTCCCGGGACCCGGGAACAGGCTGCGTCGCTCGGAGGTTGTCCCGGAGAGGGAAGACCGCATCCAGGTCCCTCCGGGCCCGGCTCACGACCCAGCACCCTGGAGAAGCCGGGCGAGTGTACCCAAGCCAGTCAATTCCTAAGCGCCACGCGGACAGGTTTTCTGCCTCAATCGGGTTGAAGTTTTGTTGATCGTAGGTCAGTTGGCCGTCGCGTCGCCCTACCCTTCAGAGGGTGAACCAACTGATGTACCGAGAGCCCGAGGCCGACTCGCCCGGGGAAGCACTGCTTCCCGGCACGCTGCCCGAGGCGCTGCGCGCCGAACTTGTCGCGTTCCGACGTGATCTGCACATGCACCCGGAGCTGGGCAACCAGGAGTTCCGCACCACCGCCGCGATCAAGGAGCGGCTGGAGCGGGCAGGCCTGCGGCCCCGCGTTCTCGACACGGGCACCGGGCTCGTCTGCGACATCGGCGTACCGGACCCGGCGTTCCCGATGCTCGCCCTGCGCGCCGACATCGACGGCCTGCCCATCCCGGACACGAAGGACGAGTGCGCGTACCGCTCGACCGTGCCCGACCGGGCCCACGCCTGCGGGCACGACGTGCACACCACCGTCGTCCTCGGGGCCGGACTCGTCCTCGCGGACCTCCACGCGAAGGGCCTCCTCGACCGGGCCGTACGCCTGATCTTCCAGCCCGCGGAGGAAGTGCTTCCAGGAGGCGCCCCCGACGTCATCAAGAGCGGCGGCCTGGACGGCGTCGGACGCATCGTCGGCGTCCATTGCGACCCCAAGGTCGACGCGGGGCGCATCGGCCTGCGCTACGGGCCCATCACCTCCGCCTGCGACCGGGTCGAGGTCTCCCTCGACGGACCCGGCGGGCACACCGCGCGGCCCCACCTCACCACCGACCTCGTCACCGCCGCCGCGCGGGTCGCCGTCGACGTGCCGGCCGTCGTCGCCCGGCGGGTCGACGCGCGCTCCGGGCTCTCCCTGACCTGGGGACGCATCGAGTCGGGCCACGCCTGCAACGTGATCCCCCAGCACGCCGAACTCTCCGGGACCGTGCGCTGCCTGGACCTCGCCGCCTGGCGCGCCGCGCCCGACCTGGTGCACGCCGCCATCGACGAGGTCGCCACGCTCCACCGGGCCAAGTCCGTGATCGACTACGTGCGCGGGGTGCCCCCGGTCGTCAACGACCCGGACGTGACCGATCTGCTGCGCGCCGCGATGACCGCCCGGCTCGGGGCCCACTCCGTGGAGGACACCGAGCAGAGCCTGGGCGGCGAGGACTTCTCCTGGTACCTGGAGCAGGTGCCCGGCGCCATGGCCCGCCTCGGTGTGCGGACGCCGGGCGAGCGCACGGTGCGGGACCTCCACCAGGGGAACTTCGACGCGGACGAGGCGGCCATCACGGTGGGCGTGGAGCTGTTCACGGCGGCGGCGCTGCTCGACACGCGGGACTGACGCCGGGACCTGACACCGGGACTGACGCCGGGGCCGACGAGGCTGACGCGGCCGACGTGAGGAGGGGGCGAAAGGGTGCCCCGGTAGGCACCCTTTCGCCCCCTTGTGTCACTCGTACGTAACCGGCGGCGGACGTTCGTAACCAGCCGTCGGCACGAATCGATAACGGCAGCGATGAACCCCGTTCCCCTCCTCTTCTACGCGCGTTACTGTGCGCCGCAGTCAGCGTCGGCAACGGCGCCGTTGGGGAACGTAAGGGGTGCTCTCTCATGCGCGGGATTTCTCGGAGAACTAGGCTTTCCCAAGCCGCTGTCGCCGTCGCGGTCGTCGTCCTCACGGCTGCCGGCTGCGGCGAGACCAGCGACGAGTCGTCGGGCAGCGACTCCGGCTCCGACTCGGGATCCGGGTCCGGCTACCAGGGCAAGGGCATCGGGCTCGCCTACGACATCGGGGGCCGGGGCGACCAGTCCTTCAACGACGCCGCCTTCACCGGGTTCGAGAAGGCCCGGAAGGAATTCAAGATCGGCGGCAACGACATCGAGCCGAGCGACGGCGAGTCGGACGCCGACAAGGTGCAGCGGCTGACGCAGATGGCCAAGGCCGGTTACAACCCCATCATCGGGGTCGGCTACATCTACGCCCCGGCGGTCAAGGAGGTCGCGGCCAAGTACCCCGACATCACCTTCGCCGTCATCGACGACGCCCAGGTGAAGGCCAAGAACGTCGCCGACATGGTGTTCGCCGAGGAGCAGGCCTCCTACCTGGCCGGTGTGGCGGCGGCCAAGACCAGCAAGAAGGACCACGTCGGGTTCATCGGCGGTGTGGACATCCCGCTGATCCACAAGTTCGAGGCGGGGTTCGTGCAGGGGGTCGCGTCGGTCGACCCGAAGATCAAGATCGAGAAGCGGTACCTGACGGAGAAGCCCGAGGACGGCGGGTTCGCCAACCCGAGCATGGGCAAGGAGGCGGCCAGCGGGCAGATCGAGGCCGGTGCGGATGTGATCTACCACGCGGCCGGTCTGTCGGGCCAGGGCGTCATCCAGGAGGCCGCGGCCGACAAGGTCTGGGCGATCGGTGTGGACTCGGACCAGTACAAGCAGAAGGCCCTGGCCGCGTCCAAGGAGTGGATCCTCGGCTCCGCGCTCAAGGATGTCGGCGGTGCGGTCTACGAGGTGACCAAGTCGGTGGTCGACGGCAAGCCGCTGTCCGGTGAGCACCGGGGTGACCTGAAGAGCGGCGGGGTGGGCTTCTCCGACGCGAACCCGAAGTACCGGGCGATGACGGAGGTCGCCGAGGCGGTCGACAAGGCGAAGGAAGACATAGTCACCGGCAAGGTAACGGTAAAGACGGCCTAGCCCTGCGGGGCTTGGGCCGTTGTTTGTCTGCGGGCCCGGTGGGGGCTGGGCGCGCGGTGCCCTGCGGGGCTTGGGCCGTTGTTTGTCTGCGGGTGCGTCGTGGCTGGTCGCGCAGTTCCCCGCGCCCCTAGGTGGGTGGGGGTGGAGGCTGGTGGTCGGGTGCGGGTGGGGGGCGTGTCGGGACGTGCGTCCGCAGCCGGAAACGCGTCGGGCCGGCCACGTTCGTGGAGGTGGGTGGGAGTCGTCGTACGCTGCGGCCACACATCCCGCCACACCCCTACACCAGGCAACCGACCCCAACCCCCACTCGTCAAGGGGCGCGGGGAACTGCGCGCTCAGCCACAACGCACCCGTACCCATCATCGAACCTCACCCCCCACCCACCCAGGGGCGCGGGGAACTGCGCGCTCAACCACAACGCACCCGCACCCGACAGCGCCGCTGAACCCCCGCCTACCCAGGGGCGCGGGGAACTGCGCGACCAACCCCCACCGGGCCGCACCCAAAAACCTGCCCAAGCCCCGCAGGGGCGCGCGGGGAACTGCGCGACCAGCCCCCACCGGGCCGCACCAACAAACCCGCCCAAGCCCCGCAGGGGGGCGCGGGGAACGGCGCGACCAGCCCCCACCGGGTCGCACCCAAGAACCCGCCCAAGCCCCGCAGGGGCAGACACCGTTCCGTAGGCTGTACGCCATCTGTGGCCACAGCTCGATAACGGACCGGACAGAAGGGGTTTTCCGTCCGGTCTACGCGCGTTACGCTGCGGCGGAACCTGCGCCTGGTATGGGCGCTTGCACTAAGGAGTCACGTTCCATGCGCCGGGTGTCCCGAATCGCTGTTGCGGGCGTTGCGACCGCTACCCTCACTGCCGCCCTCGCCGCCTGCGGCGGCACGTCCACCGACGCCGCGGACAGCGGTGGGGACGGAAAGAGCAAGGGCATCGCCCTCGCGTACGACGTCGGCGGCAAGGGCGACCAGTCCTTCAACGACGCCGCGACCGCCGGCATGGAGAAGGCCGCCGGTGAGTTCAAGTACGGCTCCAAGGCCGTCGAGCCCACCGACGGCGAGTCGGACGCCGACAAGGTGCAGCGCCTGGAGACGCTGGCCAAGTCCGGCTACAACCCGGTGATCGGCGTCGGCTACGCCTACGCCACGGCCGTCGGCGAGGCCGCCGCGAAGTTCCCGAAGACGACCTTCGGCATCGTCGACGACGAGACGATCGACAAGAAGAACGTCGCGGACATGGTCTTCCACGAGGAAGAGGCCTCCTACCTCGCGGGCGTCACCGCGGCCCTGACCACCAAGTCCAAGACCGTCGGCTTCATCGGCGGCGTGGACAACCCGCTGATCCACAAGTTCGAGGCGGGCTACAAGCAGGGCGTCGCGGCCACGAACCCGAAGGTCAAGGTCGTCTCGCGGTACCTGACCGAGAAGGCCGAGGACGGTGGCTTCGCCAGCCCCGACAAGGGCAAGACCGCCGCCGAGGGCCAGGTCGAGGACGGCGCCGACGTGGTCTACCACGCCGCGGGCCTGTCCGGCCAGGGTGTCATCGAGGCCGCCGCCGCCGCGAAGGTCTGGGCGATCGGCGTCGACTCCGACCAGTACAGCCAGGACGCCCTCAAGGCGTACAAGCAGTACATCCTGACCTCGGCCACCAAGGACGTCGCGGGCGCGGTCTACAACCTCGCGAAGTCGGTCCAGGACGGCAAGCCCGCGACCGGTGTCGTGCGTGCCTCCCTCAAGTCCGGCGGCGTCGGCCTGGCGGACTCGAACCCGGAGTTCAAGGGCAACGCGAAGCTCCAGGAGGCCCTGAAGAAGGCCACCGACGGCATCAACGACGGCACGATCAAGGTCAAGACCTCGTAGTAGGCCCTCGTAGGCATGGTCAACCGGGCGCTGTAATGGCAGCGTTACGGTCGCGAAAACGGGGTGTGGGAAGGATGTTCTTCTCGCGCCCCGTTCGCGCGGCGGATGATCCAGGGATGTCCAGTAGGCCACGGTAGATGTGGACATGCCTGGAACGCTCGACTCCGCAGAAGTAGTCGAAGTAGGGGCGCTACGCGCGTAGACAGGCCCCCTTTTCCAAGAGGAGAGTGCGCCATCGACGCGTCCAGCAGCCCTCCGGGCCCCCCGCACGCCGCGCCGCCGACCGGGCCTGCCGGGTCCACCGAGTCGCCCGGGACGACCGTGTCGGTCGAACTGACGGGGATCACCAAGCGGTTCCCCGGTGTCGTCGCCAACCACGACATCCACCTGTCCGTCCGCAAGGGCACCGTGCACGCCCTCGTCGGCGAGAACGGCGCGGGCAAGTCGACCCTGATGAAGATCCTCTACGGCATGCAGAAGCCGGACGAGGGCACCATCGCGGTCGACGGCGACCAGGTCGCCTTCGCCAGCCCCGCCGACGCCATCGCGCGCGGCATCGGCATGGTCCACCAGCACTTCATGCTGGCCGACTACCTCACCGTCCTGGAGAACGTCGTCCTGGGCAGCGAGAAGCTGTACGGCATCGGCGCCGCGGCCCGTCAGAAGATCAGGGAGATCTCCGAGCGGTACGGCCTCGGGGTGCGCCCGGACGCCCTCGTCGAGGACCTCGGCGTCGCCGACCGCCAGCGTGTGGAGATCCTCAAGGTCCTCTACCGCGGCGCCCGCATCCTGATCCTGGACGAGCCCACCGCCGTCCTCGTGCCGCAGGAGGTCGACGCGCTCTTCGACAACCTCCGCGAGCTCAAGGCCGAGGGCCTGTCCGTCATCTTCATCTCCCACAAGCTGGGCGAGGTCCTCTCCGTCGCCGACGAGATCACCGTCATCCGGCGCGGTACGACGGTCGGCACGGCCGTGCCCGCCGAGACCACCTCGCGCCAGCTCGCCGAGATGATGGTCGGCAGCGAACTGCCCACCCCGGAGACCGCCGAGTCGACGGTCACCGACAAGCCGGTGATCGAGGTCGAGCACCTCACCGTCTACGCGAGCGGCGGCGCCTCCCTCGGCGAGGCGGGGGCGGCCGGCGGGACCGCGGCGGCCGGATCCGCGACCGCCGGCCCGCTCGCGGACGCCGCGGGCGGCGACGCCAAGCGCGTCCTGGACGACGTCACCTTCACCATCCACGCCGGCGAGGTCATGGGCATCGCGGGCGTCGAGGGCAACGGCCAGACCGAACTGGTCGACGCGCTGATCGGCCTCAAGAACGCCGACTCGGGTGCCCTCCGCTTCATCGGCGAGGAGATGACCTCCTGGCCCACCCGCAAGCGCCGCGAGCAGGGCGTCGGCTACATCCCCGAGGACCGCCACCGCCACGGTCTGCTCCTGGAAGCCCCGCTGTGGGAGAACCGCATCCTGGGCCACGTCACCGAGAAGCCCAACACCAAGGGCTTCTGGCTGGACATAAAGGGAGCGCAGGCCGACACCCGCCGCATCGTCGAGGAGTACGACGTCCGGACGCCCGGCATCGACGTCACGGCGGCCTCCCTGTCCGGCGGCAACCAGCAGAAGCTGATCGTCGGCCGCGAGATGAGCCACAAGCCGCGCTTCCTGATCGCCGCCCACCCCACCCGCGGGGTGGACGTCGGCGCGCAGGCTGCGATCTGGGACCAGATCCGAGAGGCCCGTCGCGAGGGCCTGGCCGTGCTGCTGATCTCCGCCGACCTGGACGAACTGATCGGCCTCTCCGACACCCTGCGGGTGATCTACGACGGCAGGCTCGTCGCGGACGCCGACCCGGCGACCATCACTCCCGAGGAGCTGGGCTCGGCGATGACCGGCGCCGCCTCCGGCCACCTGGAGCACGTGGCGCACGAACAGCAGGCAAGCCAGGCAGAGGCAGCCCCGGAGGACGAGGCCCGATGAAGAAGTTCGACAAGGAGCGAGTGCTCCTCGCGGTGGCCGGACCGGTCATCGCGCTCGTGGCGGCCGTGGTGCTGACGTCGTTCGTGCTGCTCGCCTCGGGCAAGAGCCCGATCGAGCCGTACACGCTGATGTTCGAGCAGGCCGGGTTCGCCGACGTCCAGGTCCTGATCATCAACCAGGCCGGGGTCTACTACCTCGCCGCCCTCGCGGTGGCCGTCGGCTTCCGCATGAACCTCTTCAACATCGGCGTCGACGGCCAGTACCGCCTCGCCGCCATGATGACCGCGGTCGTCGGCGCGCACGTGTCGCTGCCCGCCGCCCTGCAGATCCCGTTCCTGATGCTGATCGCCGTCCTCACCGGTGCCTTCTGGGCCGGCATCGCGGGTGTCCTCAAGGTGACCCGCGGGGTGAGCGAGGTCGTCGCGACGATCATGCTCAACGCCATCGCCACCAGCCTCATCGGCTACCTCACCCTCACCGAGGTCTGGGGCAAGCCGCTCGGCAACAACCAGACCACCGGCGTGATGAAGGAGTCCGGCTGGTTCCCCGGCTTCGACATGGGTGACGCGGGCGAGATCTACGGCTTCACGCTGATCGCGGTGCTCGCGGGCGTCCTGTACTGGCTGGTCCTCAACCGCACCCGCTTCGGCTTCGACCTGCGCGCCACCGGCGCCTCCGAGTCCGCGGCGGCCGCCTCCGGCGTGGACGCCAAGCGCATGGTCCTCACCGCGATGCTGATCTCCGGCGGCATGGCGGGCCTCGCGGGCCTGCCCATCCTCCTCGGCGACGTCCACACCTACAGCCTGTCCTTCCCGACGGGCCTCGGCTTCACCGGCATCACCATCGCGCTGCTCGGCCGCAACAACCCGGTCGGCATCGCCTTCGCCGCCCTGCTCATCGCGTTCCTCGACAAGGCCTCGCCCGCTCTCGACTACGCGACCCCGGTGGCGTACGACAAGGAGATCGCGGTGATCATGCAGGGCCTCATCGTGATCGCGGTCGTCGTCTCCTACGAGGCCGTACGTGTCTGGGGCCTGCGCCGCCAGCAGCGGCGCGTCGGAGCGGAACTGGCCGCTGCCGCCGCCCACCACAACGCCAAGAAGGAGGTGGCTGCCCGATGAGCACCTCTACCGTCGCCAAGCCGCAGGCGCCGAAGCCCGCCCGGGGCCGCCGCCGTATCTCGCTCCCGGTCCTGCTCCTGCTCATCGCGGGGCTGCTCGTCCTGGTCTCCGTGGTCCGGCTCGTCACCGACGCGGACGGCATCACCTCGACCGGCCAGATGTCCACCGCCCTGCGCCTGGCCGTGCCGATCGGCCTCGCCGGTCTCGGCGGTCTGTGGGCCGAGCGCGCGGGCGTCGTCAACATCGGCCTCGAAGGCATGATGGTCCTCGGCACCTGGTTCGGCGCCTGGGCCGGTTTCCAGTGGGGCCCCTGGACCGGCATCGCGTTCGGCATCATCGGCGGCGCGCTCGGCGGCCTGCTGCACGCGGTCGTCACCGTCACCTTCAACGTCAACCACATCGTCTCCGGTGTGGCCATCAACATCCTGGCCCTCGGCGTCACCCGCTATCTGTCGACCTTCGCCTTCGAGGGCGAGGAGGGCGGTACGTCGAAGCAGTCGCCGCCCGTCGACTCGCTGGGCACCTTCGACATCCCGGGTCTCTCGGACTGGCTGCAGACCCTCAACGGCAAACACTGGTTCCTGGTCTCCGACCTCGCGGGCCTGGTCGGCGGACTCTTCACCGACCTGTCGCCGCTCACCGTGATCGCCGTCGCGCTCGTCCCCCTCACCTGGTGGGTGCTGTGGCGCACCTCCTTCGGGCTGCGGCTGCGCTCCTGCGGCGAGAACCCGGTGGCCGCGGAGTCGCTCGGCGTCAACGTCTACAAGTACAAGTACCTGGCCGTGATCATCTCCGGCGGCTTCGCCGGACTCGGCGGCGCCTTCCTCTCGCTGGTCGCCTCCAACATCTATCTGGAGGGCCAGACCGGCGGCCGCGGCTACATCGGTCTCGCCGCGATGATCTTCGGCAACTGGATGCCGGGCGGACTCGCCCTGGGCGCGGGCCTGTTCGGCTACACCGACAGCCTCAAGCTGCGCGGCGGCGGCACCAACGTGCACGCGCTGCTGCTGCTCCTGGCGCTGCTGCTGATCATCGGCGCGGCCTACCTGGTGTGGCGGAAGCGGTACGTGCCCGCGGCGATCACCGCGGTCGTCGGCGTGCTGGTGTTCCTCTGGTACACCACCACCAACGAGGTCCCCAACCAGGTCGTCACCGCGACCCCGTACGTGGTCACGCTGCTCGTCCTCGCGCTCTCCGCGCAGCGCCTGCGGATGCCGAAGGCGGACGGCATGCCCTACCGACGAGGGCAAGGAAAGTGACGCCGGCCGGCCGGGCCGAGGCCGGGGCCGTCGACTGGGAGGTCCTGCGGGAGGCGGCCCGCGCGGCCATGTCCCGCGCGTACGCCCCGTACTCGGGCTACCCGGTCGGTGTCGCGGCCCTGGTCGACGACGGCCGGGTGATCTCCGGGTGCAACGTGGAGAACGCCTCGTACGGGATCGGTCTGTGCGCCGAGTGCGGCCTGGTCTCGCAGCTCCAGAACACCGGGGGCGGCCGGCTCACGCACTTCACGTGCGTGGACGGCCACGGCGAGATCCTGGTCCCGTGCGGCCGCTGCCGCCAGCTGCTGTACGAGTTCGGCGGGCCCGATCTCGTCCTGGAGACCCCCGCCGGGCTCCTTCCGCTCTCCGAGATGCTGCCGCAGGCCTTCGGGCCGGAGCACCTCACCAGGTAAATCACGGGCGGCCCCCTGGGGACTCCGGGGGGCCGCTGCACTACTGAAGGGAAGCCATGACCTCGTTGTCGATGGACGCCATCTCCGTCATCCGCGCCAAGCGGGACCGCGGCGAGCTCAGCGACGAGCAGATCGACTGGGTCATCGACGCCTACACGCGCGGTGAGGTCGCCGACTACCAGATGGCCGCCCTCAACATGGCGATCCTGCTGAACGGCATGAACCGCCGGGAGATCTCCCGCTGGACGGCCGCGATGATCGACTCCGGCGAGCGCATGGACTTCTCGTCGCTGTCCCGCCCGACGGCCGACAAGCACTCGACGGGCGGCGTCGGCGACAAGATCACGCTCCCGCTGGCTCCGCTCGTGGCGGCCTGCGGCGCGGCGGTCCCGCAGCTCTCGGGCCGGGGCCTGGGGCACACCGGCGGCACCCTGGACAAGCTGGAGTCGGTCAAGGGCTGGCGCGCGGCCCTGTCGAACGAGGAGATGCTCGCCGTGCTGGACTCGGTCGGCGCGGTGATCTGCGCGGCGGGCGACGGCCTGGCTCCGGCGGACAAGAAGCTGTACGCGCTGCGGGACGTGACCGGCACGGTCGAGGCGATCCCGCTGATCGCCTCCTCCATCATGTCGAAGAAGATCGCGGAGGGCACGGGCTCGCTCGTCCTGGATGTGAAGGTCGGCTCCGGCGCCTTCATGAAGACGCTGGAGGACGCCCGCGAACTGGCCGCCACGATGGTCGGGCTCGGCACGGACCACGGCGTACGCACGGTCGCGCTCCTCACCGACATGGCGACCCCGCTGGGCCTGACGGCGGGCAACGCCCTGGAGGTCCGCGAGTCGGTCGAGGTCCTGGCGGGCGGCGGTCCGGCCGACGTCGTGGAACTGACCCTGGCGCTGGCCCGCGAGATGCTGGACGCGGCGGGCGTGAAGGACGCCGACCCGGCGAAGGCGCTGGCCGACGGCTCCGCGATGGACGTCTGGCGCCGCATGATCGCCGCACAGGGCGGCGACCCGGACGCGCCGCTGCCCGTCTCCCGCGAGCAGCACGTGGTCAAGGCCCCCGCCACCGGGGTACTGACCCGCCTGGACGCGTACGACATCGGCGTCGCCGCCTGGCGTCTGGGCGCGGGCCGCGCGCGCAAGGAGGACCCGGTGCAGGCCGCCGCGGGCATCGAACTCCACGCCAAGCCGGGCGACACGGTGACCGAGGGCCAGCCGCTCCTCACCCTCCACACGGACACCCCGGAACGCTTCGAGTACGCGCTGCGGGCGGTCGAGGGCGCGTACGACGTGGCGGCCCCCGGCACCCCCTTCACGGCGACCCCGGTGGTGCTGGAACGCATCGCCTGACCTGCGGTTTACCCATTCGGGTGAACGGGACCGGTGAACGCCCGCCGGTCCCGTTCGGCATGTTGGATCACCTCATGAACGCGTTCCTCGGGGACTGTCCGTTGCCGAAGCCGGTCGACCTCGACCCGGACACCAGCGAGTTTCCCGTCGGCTGACCCGGCCATCACCCCAGCAGCGCCGCGATCACCACCAGCACCGGCACCGCCAGCATCGTCGACAGCAGGATCGACTCGCGGGCCAGTACCTCGCCGACGCGGTAGCGGGAGGCGTACGTGAAGAGGTTCTGCGCGGCCGGCAGGGCCGAGGTGACGACCACGTCGAGCAGGGGCTCGCCCCGCAGACCGAAGACGCCCGCCGCCAGGGCCCAGGCCGCCAGGGGCTGGCCCACCGACTTCAGGGCGACCGAGAGCAGCACCGGGGTCCGGTCGGCGCCGCGGCCCGGCATCGTGCTCCCGCACAGGGAGATGCCGAAGGCCAGGAGGACCGCAGGCACCGACATGTTGCCGATCAGGGTCAGCGGGTCCATGACGGGGCCGGGGACGCTCAGACCGGTCGCCGAGACGGCCACCCCGGACAGTGAGCCGATCCCGATGGGGTTGCGGACCGGGGAGGTCACCCGCCGCCACAGGGACGGCTTCTCACCGGGGCCCGACAGGTCGAGGATCGTCAGGGCGACCGGGGTCATCACGAGTTGCTGGAAGAGGAGGACCGGGGCCACGAGCGAGGCGTCGCCCAGTACGTACACGGCGATCGGGATACCGAGGTTGCCTGCGTTGACGTAGCTGGAGCACAGCGCGCCGATCGTCGTACGGCCCACACCCCAGCGGCGTACGGCACCGACCGCGACGAAGACCCCCGCCACCGCGAGCGTGCTGACCGCCGTCACCAGCAGCCGGCTCGACAGGATCACCGACAGGTCGGCCCGCGCGAGCGTGGTGAACAGCAGCGCGGGTGTGGCGACATGGAACGCGAGCTTGGTCAGTACCTCCCGGCCGTTGTCGCCGAGAAAACCCCGCCGCCCGATCAGATAGCCGACGCCGATGACGACGGCGATGACCGCGAAGCCGCTCAGCACCCCTTGCACGGCACCTCCCGGAGCCCCCGGGGAAGCCCGGCGGGGGAGCGGCGCCGGTCCGGTGTCGGTCGAGCGAGGGGTACTGATTCATGGGGCATACACCCAACCCTCCGGGGTCGGACATGCCCAGGTCAATGTGACCTTGTGCGACGGCCGGCACCCCGGCGCCACGGGGCGTGACCTGCTACTCGTCCGCGGGCGCCTGGCGGCCGTGGTCCCTGACCGACCGCTCGATCGCGTACGCGGACGCGGTGAACGCCTCGATCTGCTGCGCCGTCAGATCGCGTACGGAGATCTCCTCCAGCGTGCGCCACATGTCGGCGATGGGCGCGCGCAGGGCGCGGCCCGCGTCGGTCAGATGGACGACCATGACGCGCCGGTCGTGTGCGGCGGGTTCCCTCGTGAGGAGCCCGGCCTCCTGCATGCGGCGCAGCGACTTGGAGACGGTGGAGTGGTCGAGGCCGGCGCTCTCCAGCAGTTCGGACTGGGTCTGGCCGTCGCGGTCGAAGAGCTGCATCAGCAGCAGTTCCTGTCCCGGGTGCAGCCTCATGGCGCGGAGCATCGTGGCGGCGTGGCCGCGGTGGGCGCGGGCGAGCTGGAAGATGGCGTAACTGAGGTGCCCGTCGCGCGCGGCGCTCGGGGGCCTCGACGTGGCCTCGGCCTCGGTCATTCGCTGCTCCTGTGCGGGATGCTTGTATGTGGCTAGCCACATGAAACGTAGCATCCGTTCACGCCGTCGGCCAGGTACCGGGGTCCGGCCCGGCTCGCCGCAGGGTGCGATGAGTTCCGTGCCGCCGTCCGGTCTACCGCACGTGGACGCCATGACACCCGCCGTACTCGTACTGCCCGGCCCCGTCGCCCGAGACGAGGTGCCGAGGCTGTGCGAGGACGTGCGCGCACGGCTGCGACGCAGCGGCGCCGGAGTCGTCGTCTGCGATGTCGCCGGCCTCGGACCACCGGGGCTGACGACCGTCGACGTACTGGCCCGCCTCGAACTCGCCGCCCGTCGCGCCGGGGGCCGGATCAGACTGCGCGACCCGGACCCCGCACTGCGCGCGCTACTCGCCCTGGTCGGCCTCCGCTTCGAGGTGGAGGGGCAGCCCGAACAGCGGGAACCACCGCTCCGTGTCGAGGAAGCAGTGGAACCCGGTGATCCGGCCCTCTGAGATCTCCAGGACCTGCACGGCCCACGCCGTACGGCCGCCCGTCTCCGGGTCGGGCTTGTACTGGGCGAAGCCCGGCAGGCCGTTCACCGCGACCGGGACCAGGTGGGAGTCGGCGCAGGCCGCGCCGAGCGTCGCCATGAAGCCCGTGATGTCCGCGGGGCCGGTCAGCCACAGGTCGAACGGCGGCATCGTCATGATGGCGTCCTCGTGCAGGAGCGCCGTCAACGCCGCCATGTCGTACCCCTCGAAGGCGGCCACGTAGCGCTCCAGGAGCTTCTGCTGCTCCTCGTCGAGCGGATCCGAGGTGACCGCCCGGGAGGCCACGCTCTCGCTCTCCGAGAGCGTGGCGCGGGCCCGCTGGAGCGCGCTGTTCACCGACGCGACCGTGGTGCCGAGCAGCTCGGCGACCTCGCTCGCCTTCCACGCCAGGACCTCGCGCAGGATGAGCACGGCCCGCTGCTTGGGCGGCAGTTGCTGCAGCGCTGCCATGAAGGCCAGGCGCACCGACTCCTTGGCCACGGCGGCCTCCGCCGGGTCGGTGACGGTCGGCAGCACGCGCGCGTCCGGCATCGGCTCCAGCCACGTGTGGTCCGGGCGCGGGGTCAGGGCCGCCTGCGCGAGCGGTGTGGAGTCCGTCAGGTCCATGGGGCGGGCCCGCTTGTTGCCCGCGGTCAGCATGTCCAGGCAGACGTTCGTCGCGATGCGGTACAGCCACGAACGCATCGAGGAGCGGCCCTCGAACTTGTCGTAGCTGCGCCAGGCCCGCACCAGCGTGTCCTGGACCGCGTCCTCGGCCTCGAAGGACGAGCCGAGCATCCGGTAGCAGTACCCCGTCAGCTCGACCCGGTGCTTCTCCAGCCGGACGTCCAGGTCGTCCACCGTCGCCGTACCGTCGCTCATAGCCAACCCACCCCTGTGCGGCCTTGTCCGTCGCGCCCGCGCCGCCCCATTGCGGCGCCGGCACTTCGGAAGCTACCGCAGCCCACTGACAATGGCCCCCCGAGCTGGAAAACGTGCAGGTCAGGACAGTTGCTGTCCTGACCTGCACGCGCATGTTCGCCGGTTGGCCCCGGGCGGACCGCGATTGGCCCCCGGGAGGTGTGTCAGTGCGGCACGGCCACCGGCCGCCGCTGCGCGCGGGCCGCGTGCGACCCGAGCAGGGTGATCGCCCCGACGCCGAACACCGCCAGCAGGCCCAGGGCCACCGTCCCGGCCCAGCCGCCGGAGTGGTAGGCGACCGCGCCGAGCGTGCCGCCCGCGCTGGACCCCAGGTAGTAGAAGGACTGGTACAGCGCCGAGGCCTGTGCGCGGCCCTCCTTCGCCGTGTGGCTGACCGAGGAGGACGCCACCGCGTGCCCGGTGAAGAAGCCCGCAGTGATCAATACGAGACCGAGCAGTACGAGGGGCAGGGCGTCCGCGAGCGACAGCAGCAGCCCCGCGGCCGTCGTACCGCCTCCCAGGTACAGCGCGCCGCGCCGCCCGAGCCGGTCCACCAGCTTCCCGGCCGTCGACGCCGTGACCGTACCGACCAGGTAGACGAGGAAGATCGAGCCGATGAGACCCTGGGGGAGCGAGAAGGGGGCCTCGGAGAGGCGGTAGCCGATCACCGTGTAGACGGCGCCGAACACCGTCATGAACAGCGCGCCGATCGCGTACAGCCTGCGCAGCAGCGGGTTGGCGAGGTGGCCGCGGACGGTGCGGACCAGCACCGCGGGGCGCAGCGAACCGGTCCTGAAGTGCCGGGGCGCCGGGATCAGCAGCCGGAAGGCCACCGCGCAGCCCACCGCGATCAGGCCGATCACTCCGACGGCCACCCGCCAGCCCCACTCCTGCGCGATCCAGCCGGAGACGACACGGCCGCTCATCCCGCCGATGCTGTTGCCCGCGACGAACAGGCCGATGGCGGCGATCAGCATCTTCGGCCGTACCTCCTCCGCCAGGTAGGCCGTCGCCGAGGCCGGCACACCGGCCAGTGCCGCGCCCTGGACCGCCCGCAGCGCGATCAGCCAGCCGACCGACGGGGCGAAGGGCACGAGGAGTCCGACGACCACGGCGACGGCCAGGGACGCCGTCATCAACGTACGCCGCCCGAACCGCTCGGAGAGCGCGCTCAGCGGCAGGACGAACAGGGCCAGCGCGCCGGTCGCCGCCGACACCGTCCAACTCGCCGTGCCGGCCGTGACCCCGAAGTCGGCGGAGATCAGGGGGAGCAGGGCCTGCGTGGAGTAGAGGAGCGCGAAGGTCGCGACACCGGCGAGGAAGAGCGCGAAGCTCATCCGCCGGTAGCCGGGCCCGCCCGGGGTCAGCCGGGAGTCGACGGGCACGGTGGGGACGTCGGGGCGGGTGGGGACGTCGGGAGTGGCGGCGGAGGGGGCGACCACGGTGGTGGACGCCCCGGTACTGGCGGAAGGCATGCCTCGAACCTAAAGACCTCCCTTTCATCCGTCCAATGCATGGAATTGCCATAATCGTTCCCGTGACGCATCAGCAGAGGTCAGAGAGTCGCCTGTCACCGTCCGGTGACACGGAAGACATCGTGGGCATGTCGAGATTGCTGGCCCCGCGGCTGGCGTACTTCGCCGGGGTCGCCCGCACCGAGCATGTGACGCGGGCCGCGCAGGAGATGCAGGTCCCGCAGTCGACGCTGTCCCGGGCGATGGTCCGCCTCGAACAGGACCTGGGCGTGGACCTCTTCGCCCGCCGGGGCCGCACGGTCTCGCTGACCGCGGCAGGCCGTACGTTCCTCGGCTCGGTCGAACGGGCCCTCGCCGAGATCGAGCGGGCCGCCGACGAGGTACGGGCGGACGCCGACCCGACGACCGGCAAGGTCGCGTTCGGCTTCCTGCACACCATGGGCTCCGAGACGGTGCCCGCCCTGATCCGGGCCTTCCGCGTGGACCACCCCAGGGTCCGCTTCAGTCTCGTCCAGAACTACGGCGAGGCGATGATCGAGCGCCTGCGCTCCGGCGAACTCGACCTCTGCCTCACCTCACCCGTCCCGGACGCCCCCGACCTGGTGGCCCGCCGCCTGGACGAACAGAAACTCCGCCTGGTGGTCCCGGCCGACCACCGCCTGGCGTCCCGCCGCCGCATCCGGCTGGCCGAGGCGGCGGACGAAACGTTCGTCACCCTGGAACCCGGCTACGGCCTGCGCCGCATCACGGACGACCTGTGCCGGCAGGCGGGCTTCCGGCCCCGGGTGGCCTTCGAGGGCGAGGAGGCGGAGACGCTGCGGGGCCTGGTGGCGGCGGGCCTGGGAGTGGCCCTGCTGCCACCGCCGGCGGTGGCCCGCCCGGGAGTGGTGGAACTGACGGTCACGGCCCCGCGTGCGGCCCGGGAGATCGGAGTGGCCTGGCTGGACGGCCATCCGGACACCGCACCCGTGACGGCGTTCAAGAAGTTCCTCCTGTCCAAGAGGGGCAATCTGCTCCCGGAGTGAAGGTCACCGCGTCACCGCGTCGCGGCGGCCAGTGCGGCGCGGATGGCGTCCTCGCCGACCGGCAGGCCCTTCGCGTCCGAGAACGCCCCGTAGGGGGTCCCCCACACCGGTGTGCCCGTCGCCTGCCGCCAGCCGTCGGCCAGCGGTCCCGCGTCCACGACGCCGTACCCGATGGACTCGATGAACGCGGTCACCGCCGCCTTCGCCGCCGCTGCCTTCGCCGGCTCCGGGTCCCCGGCGATCGGCAGGTACGAGCGGTCGGCCGCCCCCGCCGGGCGGGTGAGCGAGCGCAGGTGCTCGTAGTAGATGTTGTTGAACGCCTTCACGACGACGGCGTCCGGGAGGTACCGCAGCAGCAGTTCGCTCGACGTGAGCGACCCGCCGTCGAGCTCGGGGACGTGTCCGTCACGCTCGGGGCCGTAGTTGCAGGTGTCGATGACCGTCTTCCCGGCCAGCGGCAGGGCGGACACGTCGGGGAACGCCTTGACGGGCACCGAGACCACGACGATGTCACCGGCCGCCGCGGCCTCCGCGCTCGTCGCCGCGGACGCCGGCGACCCCAGGTCCGCGACCGTGTCCGCGAGTGTTTCGGGCCCGCGCGAGTTGCTGAGCACGACCCGGTGCCCGGCCTCGACGGCGAGCCGCGCGATGGTGGTGCCGATGGATCCGCTTCCGATGAATGCCACAGTCGTCATGTTCTCGGCGCTCCTTCAGGAGATTGATTTCTGTACCGAATTCCGTGTGCGAATTTCCTGTATGAATAACCTTCGGCGAATTCGCTCCGGCCCCGCGAGGGCGGTATGCATTCAATGTGCCAGTGGCCTGAGCCGGTGTCCAAGACCTCTTTCAACTGTTGCGATACCCTGGAGGCATCACCGGACCGGGGAGGTTCCATGGATCTGGACCCGCGTAAGGATCTGGACCTGCGTAAACTGCGCTATTTCGTCGCCGTCGCCGACAGGCTGCACTTCGGCCGCGCCGCCGAAGAGCTGCATATCGCGCAGCCGGTGCTCAGCCGTCAGATCCGCGCGCTGGAACAGGACCTCGGCGCCCCGCTGTTCACCAGGGACCGCCACGGCGTGGCGCTGACCGACGCGGGCAGGCAGCTGCTGACCGACGCAGGCCCGCTGCTGGCCGCCGCGCACGCGGTCCGCCACCGGGTGACCGTGGCCGCGCGGGGCAGCCGGCGGATCATGGTCGGCTTCCGGGCGGGCATCGCGGTCGCCCCCGCGGTGGAGCTGTTCGCCGCCCGGCACCCGGACGTTCTGGTGGACGTGCAGCGGTTGGAGGCGGACGACCAGGCCGCGATGCTGCTCGACGGCCGCATCGACGTCGGCTATGTGCGGCTGCCCATCGAGGAGACCGGCCTGCGCGTCATCCCGCTGTACACCGAGCCGAGAGTGGCGGTGCTGCCCGCCGGCCACCGGCTGGCCGGCAAGGAGGAGGTCACCGAGGTCGACCTGGCGGGCGAGCCGCTGGTCTGGAACGCGGACCCGAGCACGCAGCCCACCAGGCGTCGGCACCCCAACGCCGGGTACCGGGTGCGCGGGGTGGACGAGACGCTCGAACATGTCGCGGCCGGGCGGGGCATCTCGTTCCTGGCCCGTTCGGCGACGGTGTTCTACTCGCATCCGGACATCAGTTACGTGCCCATTCCGGAACTCGCGCCCGACCAGGTGTATCTGGCGATGGCGGCATCGCGCACCTCGCCGGTGGTCGACGACTTCTTCGCCGCGGCGCAGGCGACGGCCCAGGTCACGGCGGAATGCGGGAACTATGAGATGTGGCGGCTCGGGGGAAGTGCCGCGGCGCAGCACGGTTGAGCGGTTCGACGGACGTGTTTCGACGGACGAGTTCGGCTGACTAGTCCGACGGACGACTGACGGCTGACAAGACGTGCCGACCGAGGGCGCACGATCACGGACGTCGGTGGCCGAGATTGGGCGTTACCTCGCTCGGGCCGAACCGTTGGATGGATCATGAATACCCGACGCATGACCACTGCGCTGAGCGCCTTGGTCACCTCCGCCCTGCTCGCCCTCTTCGTGCCCGCCACCACCGCCCACGCCGCCGAGTGCGGGGTCCGCTCCGACGGCCGGCTGTACTGCGGCAACGCGGTGGGGGCGAAGGGGTACGCGGACCGCTCGTACCGCTCTGCCACCCGCGGCACGCTCACCACCGGGTTCAACTGGTTCGTGTGCTGGGGCCACGGCGACCCCCACCAGGGCCAGAACGACATCTGGTACTGGACCCAGCTCGACAACGGCCAGTGGGGCAACGTCCCCGCCGTCTCCCTGAAGACCGGCGTGGACCCGGCTCCCGGCCTGCGCCAGTGCTGAAGCCGTAGAGCCACTGCACCCGTGGGTCACGTCGGTCCGGGCCGACGTGACCCACAGAGCGTTTTCGCGCCACCTCGGCGGGGTGGAGCGCAGCGGCAGACCCTCACACGGAGGAGCGGGGGCGGTTCTGGTCGCGCCAGCCGCGGGGCGAGATTCCGTAGGTCTGCTTGAACACCTTGCTGAAATGGGTCGCGTCCAGGAAGCCCCAGCTCCGCCCTATCGCCGCGATGGTCCGCAGCCGGCTGTTCGGGCCCGCCAACTCCCGTCTGCATTCGGCCAGGCGATGTGTGCGGATCCAGTCTCCGAGGCTGATGCCCGACCGGGACAGCACGGCGTAGAGGTGGCGTACGGAGATGCCGTGCGCGGCGGCGATCCGTGCCGCCGACAGATCGGGTTCGGCCAGGTGTGCCCGGATGTAGTGGGTGATCCGCAGACTGAGCGTCGCCTCCAACGAGGCCCTGGCCCGACCGGTGTCGCCTTGCTGGGAGGTCAGGACGGCGCGGAGCAGTTCGATGCTGGGTGCCACGACGGCGTCGGCATGCGCGCCCTGCCGCAGTTCGTCGCTGACGGCCAGTTGGGAGAAGTAGGTGAAGGCGAGGCGCGCGACGGGGTTGCCGGGGCCCAGGGGGATCGCGGAGGCGTCCCGCAGCAACCGCTCGGGGAGCGCGAGCGCCGCGCGGGGGAGGCGGAGGAAGTGGTGGTCGACTCCCTCGTCGAAGAGAAGCGTGTAGGGAGAGGTCGACTCGTAGACGGCGAAGTCCCCGGGTCTCAGCAGACATTCGCGGCCGTTCTGCACCACCAGGCTGGTGCCCGTCATCTGCAGACCGAGGAACACGAGCGGTTCCTCGTCCACCCGGGCCAGCTGCTCCGTCCGGTGGATGGTGACGGCGGTCGCCCGCGCCGAACAGATCCTGAGAGGCCCGACGGCGCCGAGCCCTATACGGACGGAGATGTCCTCGGCCGGCAGAGGGTGGTCGATATCGACCGCGACCACGGATTCCCACACCGCGTTCCGGACTAATTCCTTCCGGTCCTGCGGTGGCATGAGCGCGGTGTCCAGGACCGGGCTCATGAGGTGGACTCTCGTCTGTATCGGTCATAAAGCCGGCCTGCCAAAACCTCGCCCCGTTGCCCCACAAGACACCCTTCTACGTGGACGGTTCCTGACGTCAGTTTGGCAGGATTCGCTCTTGCGGCGCAACGGCTTCGACGCGCACACGCAGGCCCCTGACCTGACGCGTTCCTGATGCGGCGTCACCTTGAGGCGGTGCGCCACTGACAAAGTTTCCTGCACCACCGACAAAGTCCGATGCTCGCGGCGACCTTAAAGTCCACGGGTGAGGCCGTCGTTCCTGGAGGAATGAGGAACAAGGGCGCGCCGAATGAAGGAAGAGAAGTTCGTCCGTCGTTCTTTCCGCTGCTTTCGCGGTTCGTTCAATTGAAGGGAAACTCATGACCCTCCGCGCGATACGTACCCGCCTGGGCGCCACCGCTCTCGCCGTCACCGCCCTGGCCACCGGCGCCGTGACCATGAGCGCCTCGCCCGCCTCCGCCACCAGCATGTACGGCTGCTCGTACCCGCGCGTGTGTCTGTACGACGGCTCCTACTCGAGCGGCAGCATCTTCAGCTACTACCAGGACACCACCTACCAGCCCATCATCGGTGGCGGGAACCGGGCGGACGCGGTCGTCAACACCCGTAACGACGACTCCGTCTGGCTGATCGACCAGGGCGCCTCCCCGGACGCGTACATCTGCATCCCGCGGAACACCGCCGTCAACCTCGGCAACTACACCCACCCCAACGGCACCACCTGGGCGAACGACGCCGACGCCATCAAGATCTGGGGCGACCCCGACACCGGGACGTGCAGCGGCACCACCCGGGTACAGCAGGGCCGCATCAACGACGGCTGGCGCCCCTGACGTGCGAGGGCGCCCTCGGGCACTTCAGGCCCGGGGGGGCGGAGAGCCGGAAGGGGCAGCGCTGACGAGCGCCGCCCCTTCCGTGCGAACCGTCAGGCGAGACCCGCGTACGTCACCGAGCGGCCGGAGCCCACTTCACGAGAGACGGTCGGCCAACCGTCGTCCCCGGTCGCGCGGGCGCGTAGGCGTGCTCGGCCGGGAGGCGTACGGCGGTCAGCTCCCAGACGCGTACGTCACGAAGTCCGTCCATACGTGCGGCGTGAGCGCGAGTCGAGGGCCTGCGAGGTTCTTGGAGTCGCGCACGTGGACCGCTCCGGGGGCGGTGGCGATCTCTATGCAGGAGTCGCCCTCGCTACCGCTGCTGTAGCTGCTCTTGAACCACGTGAGGTCGGAGGGGTTCCCGGCCGAGGTGTTGCGGATCATGTTTCCTCCAGCAATCGCTCGATGGAGGCCATGGTCTCACGGGGGGTGAGCGCCTGAGCCCGGATGATGCCGTACCGCAGTTCCAGAACGCGGAGTTGCCTGGGCTCGGAGACCGATCGGCCGCCGGCCACGACCGGTGACCGTCCCACGGCCGAGCCGTCAGCGAACTTCAGCACCTCGATCTTGCCGTCCACTCCTGCGTGCTCCTCACGGTCCATCGGCATCATCTGTAGCTCGACGTTGCGCAACTGCCCTGCGTCCAGCAGATGTTCGAGCTGGCGGTGCAGCACCGCCCTCCCGCCGAGCGGGCGTCGAAGCGTCCACTCCTCCACGACGAAACTGAGCTCGGGTGCCGGGTCCCGTTCGAAGATCGCCTTGCGGGCCACGCGTGCGGCGATGAACTGCCGCACCTCGTCCTCCGTGTACGCGGGGCGCCGCATCAGCAGAAGCCCGCGTGCGTACTCCGGGGTCTGCAACAGGCCGTGGATGTTGAGGGGGTCGTACAGCTGCAGCTCGACGGCCTTCGCCTCGGCGTTGGCGATGTCCCGGACCTTCTTCGGGTACCGAACCCTCGCCACGTCCGCCTTCATCGCCGAGAGCAGCCCGCCCGCCCCCAACACCTCGTCCGCCCGGTCCAGATACTCGCCCCGGGGGATGCGTCTGCCTCCCTCGATCTTGTAGACCAGGCACTCTCCGTACCCCACCGCCTTCCCGAACTCGGCGGCCCGCATGCCCTTCGCCTCCCGGCGCAGCTTCAACTGCCGCCCCACGGTGGTGACGACCGCCACGCCCCAGTCGTCGTCCGGGTCGACCTCCCAACCCGGTTCGTCCGCCTCGCTCTTGAGCCGTTCCGTGTCAACGTCCGCCTGCGTCATCTCAGGTGCCTCCGCCGTCCCGCTGTGTCGCTGAGTCCCGTACTCGTACTCGTACGTCCCTGCCGTTCGGCACCGTATTTGCGTGCGGCCGGGCCGAGTGGCGTGAATCAGGGAAAGTCCACCCGGCCCAGCTACCCCGGTCGGGAAATTGCGTGAAACGCATATTTGCGTGACGCGCAGTTTCTGTTACCGTGGTGCGCATGAGCGGTCTTCGGGAGCGGAAGAAGGAAGCCACCCGCGCGGCGCTGAGCTGGGCCGCGATCCGGCTCACCGTCGAGCACGGGTTGAGCGCGGTCAAGGTCGAGGACATCGCCGCGGCGGTGGGAGTGTCGCCGCGCACCTACAACAACTACTTCTCCAGCAAGGCCGAGGCGATCGCGTTCCGCTACCTTCGGCGCTCCCTGCGGCTCGCGGCGGAGTTGCGCCACGGACCGCCCGATGAGCCCCTGTGGGAGGCGGTCACCCGTGCGGCGCTCAAGCAGTTGGAGCGCGGTCCCGAGGTGGAGCACATGCCGCCGCAGGAGCCCGACGAGTGGGTGGCCGGCCTGCGGGTGATGCTGGCCGAACCCGCGCTGGAGGCCGAGATGCTGCGTGCCAGCAAGATCGCGGAGAAGGAGCTCGCCGCGGCGATCGCCGACCGCACGGGGATGGACCCCGGGTCCGATCTCTACCCCCGCCTGGTGGCCGCGAGCGTGATGGCCGCTGGCAACGTGGCCCTTGAACTGTTCGTGCACGGCGGCACGGACGAGTCGATGGAGGCCCTGCTGACCCGGGCTCTCCGGACGGTCTCCACAGGGCTCCCTGTTCCGAAACTCGCTCCGTAACTCGTTCCGCCGGTCGGGTCCGCCGGTCCGCCATGCCGTCCCAGGCCTCGTACATCCTCCACACCGTCCCGGGCAGGGGCCGCTCCTCGCGGCCTCCGCCCCTCCCTGCCTCGTGAAGGAGAATCGTCATGCTTGATGTGGTAATCGTCGGCGGCGGTCCGAACGGACTGATGCTCGCCTGCGAGCTGGCCCTGGCCGGGGTGCGTCCGGTCGTGCTCGAACGTCTCACCGGCCCGAAGACCGAGCCCCGGGCGAACGGCCTGGTCGGCCAGGTCGTGCGCATGCTCGACCGCCGCGGCCTCTACGCACGCATCAGCGGTTCCGGCGAACCGCCCCGGCCCGCGCCCCGCTACATGTTCGGCGCGTTCACGCTGGACCTCGCGGACCTCGCCGACAACCCCGTGAGCCTGCTCCCGGCACCGCAGGAGCGGATCGAAAGGGTCCTCGCGGAACGTGCCGTGGAGCTCGGCGTGGACCTCCGCACGGGGCACGAGGTGACCGGCCTGCACCAGGACGACGACCTCGTCCGGATCACTCTCGCCGACGGTGGGACCCTCACCACCCGTTACCTGATAGGGGCCGACGGAGGGCACAGCTTGGTGCGGCGCCAGTCCGGCATCGATTTCCCGGGCGTGACCACGGACGACTTCATCACCCGCTCCGCCCAGGTGTCCGTGGCGGACGAACACCTCGGCCCGGACGGCGGCCTGCGCGTTCCCGGCTACGGGACCCTGCCGCCCCTGCAGTACGTGCGCACGGAGCACGGCACGATTGCCTGGGGCCTGCTGCCCGGCCGGGAGCCTGTCCTCAACACCACCGAGACCGGTACGCCGGACGCGCACACCGGCACCATGACCTTCGAGGAGATGACGGCCAGCGCCGAACGCGTGCTGGGCGTCCCGGTGCCGCTGGGTCCGCCGGCGGGGGACGGACCGCACCTGCTCCGCCGGCTCGTCGGCGGCAACACCCGGCTGGCGGAGCGCTACCGGGACAGGAGGGTACTGCTCCTGGGCGACGCGGCCCATGTGCACTCGGCGATCGGCGGACCGGGACTCAACCTCGGCCTTCAGGACGCGGTCAACCTCGGCTGGAAGCTGGCCGCCACGGTGCGCGGGTGGGCCCCCGAAGGTCTGCTCGACACCTACGACGAAGAACGCCGGCCGGTCGCGGAACGCGTCGTGGCGTCGACCTTGTCGCAGTCGGCGCTGATGCGCCCCGGACCGGAGGTCAGCGCCCTGCGGACCGTCTTCGGCGACCTGCTCGCCTCACCCGACGGCACCGGACGCATCGCCCACCTGCTCGCCGGAACCACCGAGGGCTTCGCACCCGACCTCGTGGTCCACACCGCGACGGGCACCCGCCGGCTGGCCGAACTGACCACCACTGCCCGGCCCTTGCTGCTGGACCTGTGCGGCGACTTCGCGGCGGCGGCGAAGCCCTGGCACGACCGGGTGGACGTCGTGAGCGGCAAGGCGGAGGGCACGAGCGCGACCGGCCTGCTGCTGCGTCCCGACTGCCACCTCGCATGGACCGGTCACGAGCCGGACGACGCCGACGCTCTGCGCGCCGCGCTGCACACCTGGTTCGGAGCACCGTTGAACTCCGCCCGTGAGCCGGCGCGGGAGCCGACGCGTGAGCCGGGGCCGGAGCCGCGGTGGGAGCCTGGGCCGCAGTCGG
This sequence comes from Streptomyces sp. CWNU-52B, assembly GCF_047444975.1. Taxonomy (NCBI): domain Bacteria; kingdom Bacillati; phylum Actinomycetota; class Actinomycetes; order Kitasatosporales; family Streptomycetaceae; genus Streptomyces; species Streptomyces sp. CWNU-52B. The sequence goes on from NZ_JBLFJV010000019.1 coordinate 434,505, forward strand.
AGCCGACCGGCAACCGCTGACCCGAACGCGCTCCCACCCCGGCAGGGCCACGCGCTAACGGCGAAGCGACCGCCCGAAGCCCGACGCGAGCGGCATCCGTAACCCCAGCGGCGGTGGTGCCGCCAGCGCGTCCTCGACCGGGCGGGCGAAGGCCCGGCCGAACAGCGTGCCCATCACGAAGTCCTGTGCCAGCGCGTACACCTCGTCCCGGAACGCGTGCAGCGCGTGCCGGTCCGAGTGGACCTCGAACCGGCAGATGTCCCGGTTCGCCTTCTTCGCCCTCGCCGCGAGGCGGAACGACAGCTCGGGGTCGGTCCGTTCGTCGTTCGTGCCGTGGACGATCAGGACCCGGCGGCCCGCCAGCTGCTTCACCGGTTCGGGCGGTGCCGCGACGTCGTCCTCGGGCAGCCAGGGGGACAGCGCCAGTACGGAGCTGACCGCGGTGTGGCCTCCCGCGTGCACCGCGGCCCGCGCGCCCATGTCGACGCCGACGAGGCACACCGGCACGTCCCCGTACCGCCGCACGACCTCGTCCGCGGCCCACGCGGCGTCCTGCGCCGGATGCGCCTCGCTCCCGTTCCAGCCGCGGTACCGGTAGTGCACCACGTGCACGACCAGCCCGTCGTCCCGCCCCGCGCGGGCGAGCCGGCGGCCCAGCGCCCGGACGGAGGCGGCCGCCATCATCGGTGACGGTCTGCGGGCAGAGGTCTCCTCGCCGCCCGGCAGCAGCAGCACCACGCCGCTCACCGCCGTCGGCTCCGTGCCCAGTGCCCGCCCCAGCCTGGCCGTGCGCACCGGCGTCGCTTGCTGTGCCATGACAGAACAGTGTCAGAAGTGATGGTGTACGCCACTGGTCCGCACGGTCACCGTTACATATCGACGGATCCGGGCGACGAGATATCTACGCGCGTAGGCGTTAGGGTGCGGAGATGACGAGCCAGACCAAGAACACCCCGAGCTCGGACCAGATCCGCCGGTCGCCGAAGGTCCTGCTGCACGACCACCTCGACGGCGGGCTGCGCCCCGGGACGATCGTCGACCTCGCCCGCGCCGCGGGCTATACGAACCTTCCGGAGACGGACCCCGCCAAACTGGGCGTCTGGTTCCGCGAGGCCGCCGACTCCGGTTCCCTGGAGCGGTACTTGGAGACCTTCGCGCACACCTGCGCCGTCATGCAGACCCGTGAGGCGCTGGTCCGGGTCGCGGCCGAGTGCGCCGAGGACCTGGCCGAGGACGGCGTCGTCTACGCGGAGGTGCGGTACGCGCCCGAGCAGCACCTCGAAGCCGGGCTCACGCTCGAAGAGGTCGTCGAGGCCGTCAACGAGGGCTTCCGGGAAGGCGAGCGGATCGCCCGGGAGAACGGCCACCGCATCCGGGTCGGCGCCCTGCTGACCGCGATGCGGCACGCGGCCCGCTCCCTGGAGATCGCCGAACTCGCCAACCGCTACCGCGATCTGGGCGTGGTCGGCTTCGACATCGCGGGCGCCGAGGCCGGCTTCCCGCCCACCCGTCACCTGGACGCCTTCGAGTATCTGAAGCGGGAGAACAACCACTTCACGATCCACGCGGGCGAGGCCTTCGGGCTCCCGTCCATCTGGCAGGCGCTCCAGTGGTGCGGCGCCGACCGGCTGGGCCACGGCGTGCGCATCATCGACGACATCCAGGTGCAGGAGGACGGCTCCGTGAAGCTGGGCCGCCTCGCCTCCTACGTACGCGACAAGCGGGTCCCGTTGGAGCTGTGCCCCAGTTCCAATCTGCAGACGGGCGCCGCCGACTCGTACGCCGAGCACCCCATCGGGCTGCTGCGGAAACTGCACTTCCGGGCCACCGTGAACACCGACAACCGGCTGATGTCCGGCACCAGCATGAGCCGGGAATTCGAGCACCTTGTCGACGCTTTCGGCTATTCGCTTGACGACATGCAGTGGTTCACAGTCAATGCGATGAAATCAGCATTCATTCCTTTCGATGAACGACTGGCCATGATCAACGACGTGATCAAGCCCGGTTACGCCGAACTGAAGTCCGAATGGCTGTTCCAGCAGACCGCCTCCACCAGCGGTTCTGTGCAAGAAAAGGACTGAAGGGGAAGGACGGGAGCGGCCGGGTGGTGACGACTCGGCCGCTTTTGGATGTTTGCGGAGCGGGCTCGCACGTGATTACCGTTTTGGACCGCTCAAATCCCCGTCACAGCATGCAAGGACGAAGATGAAGCAGTCTGCTGCCAAGACCCTCGGCGTCGCCGCTCTCGGTGCCGCCTTCGCCGCCGCCGGAGCGGGCGCCGCCGACGCGGCCCCGGCCCTCCCGGACGCCGGACCGGTGCTCTCCACCGCCACCAGCACGCTGCCGGTGGACGGGGTCGCCAAGACGCTGCCCGGCGCGGGCGAGTCCCTCACCCAGGGGCAGAACGCGCTCGGCAGCGGAGTCGCCGCCGCCAAGCCGGCCGTGGCGAACCTCCTCGCCGAGGGTCCCACCGCGCCGGTCGCCGGTCTGCTCGGCGGCCTGCCCGTCGGCAGCCTCGGCCTCCCCACGCACGGCCTGCCGGTGAACGGCATTCCGCTGGGCTGAGGCCCGGAGCGCGGCGGCTTCGCCCCGCCGTCCTCGTACGCGTACGCGCCGATGGGGCGCACCCCCGCTCGGGTGCGCCCCATCGGCATGGGCGGTGACAGTGCTACGCGTGGATGCGCGTGGATGTGCGTGTCGTCGTCACCAGGCCGTGCGGGACGCCTTGCCCTCGGAGGGGAAGAGGATCCACAGCGCTATGTAGAGCAGGAACTGCGGGCCGGGCAGCAGACAGGACAGCAGGAAGATCACGCGCATCGTGGTCGCGGAGGTGCCGAAGCGCCGAGCCAGCGCAGCGCACACTCCGCCGATCATCCGGCCGTCGGTGGGGCGGGCAAGGCGGTTCATCGTGACTCCTTCGTGAGCGTCGTCAGACGGGTTCCGAGCGGTCGGGCCCCGGGCCTCCGGGGACCTTCGTGCTCTCCGTGCGGCGCTTCCGGTGCGGCCGCCTCGTCTGACATCCACGGTACGGATCCGACGGTGTGGGGGCGTCGCTCTAGGGAGCGATCCCGACCCTGGGAATCGTCGGGGTCAGACCCTGAGTCGCCGCTTCGGCCGCGGCGGCCGCCTCCCTGCGGCGCAGCGCGGCGGCCCGCCGGTGCGTCTCGACCCGGCGGCGCAGTACGGCCCGTGCGGCGGGCACGACGGCCAGATGGGCCAGCGCCACCCCCACGGTGTTCAGCAGCAGCGAGTCGACGTCGACGACCTGGCCGGGCACCCCGGTCTGGGCCAGCTCGATCCCCAGCGACAGCAGCGCACCGGCCGTGACCGTGCGCAGCAGGGACAGCAGAGGGGACACGACGAGCTTGCCGCCCGCCATCGGCAGCAGCACCCCGAGCGGGGCGAGCAGTAGCAGGCCCTTGCCGAGGGCGCGCGCGGCCGCCCCGGGGCCCATCGCGAGATCGGCCCTGATACTGGCGAACGGACGCAGGTTCGCGGCGCTCACCCAGGGCACGTCCAGGGGGCGCAGCACGAACCAGGCAACAAGCGCGAGATGTGCGACGAGGAGGAGACCTCCCGTCGCACGGACGCGGATCACGGCGGTTTCGCCGTACAAGCCTTGACGCTGCACGAACCCCAAGACGCGACCACCGGCAGGATCGGTTCCGTGTGACGGCGTCGCATGGTCCGCACGAGTGAGGCATGCGCCACACCCCGCCTCGGACCGAGGCGCCCCCGCTGCCCTCAGGTCTCGTCGGTCCGTGTCGACGGAGGGGTCTGGGTGCCCGGCCGGGTGCGTACGGCCTCCGTGCACTCGTAGCGCCGCGCGGCCTCCCTGCCGGGGCCGCCCAGGGTCACCGTGCCGTCGTCGGAGGCGGCCTCGGAGTCGCTGAAGGTGCAGATGATCTGCGCCAGGGCGTACGTGGTCAGGTCCTCGGGCGCCGTGCTCAGCCGAAGCGCGTCGGCCGGGTCGGTGCGCTGCGGGCCGGTCACCTTCAGGGCCTTCGGCACGGTCGTCGAGTAGTTCGCCTGCTTCTCGGCGTCCGACGGGGACCGGGAGAGCTCGTCGAGGAGCGCCTGTGCGGCGCGTACCCGGTCCGTGTCCGCCGGCCCCGCCGCGATGCGCACCGTCCGGTCGACCGACGCGAGCTGGGAGGAGCAGATGAGGAAGACCTGGACGAGGATGCCGCGCGAGGACTGCGTACCGACGTCGGGGCCGGTCAGCGCGCACGGCATCCGGGAGGGCGCGGGACCGAACTCCGTCGGTACCTCCGTCGCCCGGATACCGCAGCCGGCCAGCGCCACGGCGAGCAGCGGCACGGCGAGCGCGAGACGGGCCGCACGGGCGGTACCGGCCCCACGAGCCCCGCCGGTCCCACGAGCCCCGCCGCGTACGCCCCAGGCGTCCCGCGCGTTCCGTATGGACACCATCACGCGCCCCCCTCGGTGCGACCGGAGCCGGAGCCGGAGCCGGAGCGGGAGCCCGTGCCCGCGTCGGCGTCGATGTCCGCGTCGGTCAGGTCCGGGTCCCCGGACTCGTCCTGGTCCATCGGCTCGGAGGCGTCGAGCGGCAGCCGCAGCGTGAAGACCGCGCCGCCCTCGGGCGAGTTCGCGGCGGTGATCTCGCCGCCGTGGATGTGGGCGTTCTCCAGGGCGATGGACAGGCCCAGGCCGCTGCCCTCGGAGCGCGGCCGGGAGGCGCTCGCCTTGTAGAAGCGGTCGAAGACGTGCGGCAGGACGTCCTCGGGGATGCCGGGGCCGTGGTCCTGGACCTCGATCATCAGGTCGGTGCCCTCCTCGCGCACGGACACCCGGACCGGGGAGCCGCCGTGCTTGAGGGCGTTGCCGATCAGGTTCGCCAGGATGACGTCCAGGCGGCGCGGGTCGATGAGCGCCATGATGCCGCGCCGGGCGTCCAGCTCCACCGCGTCCAGCCAGGCGCGCGCGTCGATGCACGCGGTGATCTGGTCGGCGATGTCGACGTTGTCGGCGACCAGCCGGGCGGTGCCCGCGTCGAAGCGGGTGACCTCCATCAGGTTCTCCACGAGGTTGTTCAGCCGCCGGGTCTCGCTGACGACGAGCCGTACGGCGGGCTCGATCATCGGGTCGACGCTGCCCGTCTCGGCGTCCAGCTCCTCCTCGAGGACCTCGGTCACCGCGGTGATCGCGGTCAGCGGTGTCCGCAGTTCGTGCGACATGTCCGCCACGAAGCGCCGGGACGCCTGCTCACGGGCGCTCATGTCCTCGACCCGTTTCTCCAGCGACTCCGCCGTGCGGTTGAACGTCCGGGACAGATCGGCGAGTTCGTCCGTGCCGGAGACCCGCAACCGGGTGTCGAGCTTGCCCTCGCCGAGCCGCCGCGCGGCGATGCCGAGGCGGTGCACCGGCTTCAGTACGGTCGTCGCGGCGGCCTGTGCGAGCAGCGCCGAGCCGATCAGCGCGAGCCCGGTCGCGATCCCCAGCGACCAGGCGAGCGAGTTGAGGTCCTTGGCCTCCGGCTCCAGCGACTTGAGCATGTACCCGGTCGGACCGCCGCCGATCACCTTGGCGCCGCCCACGAGATACGGCTTGCCGTCATGCGTGGTCCGCTGCCAGTACAGGTGGTACGCGTACTCGTTGTTCGAGGAGATCTTCTGTTCCTTGTTGACCGCCTTCTGGAGGGACCGCGGTACGTCCCCCAGCGTGAAGGTGTCCAGGTCCGAGTTGCCGCGGACCGTCCTGCCGCTCTCGTCCTCGGCCATCAGGAGCACGCTGAAGCGCTGGCTGCTGTTCGCCATCTGTCCCGCCGCGCGCTGCAGATCGTCCTGGGTGGGGTGCTGGCGCAGCGTGCTGGCGCGGGTCTGCATCGCCTGCTTGAAGTCGCCGAGCACCGCCTTCTGCGTACGGCTGAGCACGGCCTCGCGGTTGAGCCAGTACGCGATCCCGGACGCGGACACGGCGGCGGTGAGCGCGACGAGCCCGAACACCACGACCAGCCGCAGCCGCAGACTGGTGAAGCGCAGGCCCGCCATGACCGCCTTGCGTGCCGCGGCCCAGCCGCGGAGTTCGGCCTGCGGTTTTGTCACTGAGGAGAGTCCAGCCGGTAGCCGACCCCACGCACGGTGCGGATCAGCGTCGGCGAGGACGGCACGTCCTCCACCTTGGCGCGCAGCCGCTGCACACACGCGTCGACGAGCCGTGAGTCACCGAGGTAGTCGTGCTCCCACACCAGCCGCAGCAGCTGCTGCCGGGACAGCGCCTGACCGGGCCGCCGGCTCAGCTCCAGGAGCAGCCGCAGCTCGGTGGGCGTCAGCTGCAGGTCCTCGCCGTTCTTCGTCACGGTCATCGCGGCACGGTCGATCACCAGCGAACCGAACGTGGCGGAGTCGTTCGCCTCGCGCTCGCCGCGCCGCAGCACAGCCCGGACCCGGGCGTCGAGCACCCGCCCCTGCACCGGTTTCACCACATAGTCGTCGGCACCGGACTCGAGACCGACCACGACGTCGATGTCATCGCTGCGCGCGGTCAGCAGAATGATCGGCAACTGGTCGGTGCGCCGGATGCGTCGGCACACCTCGAATCCGTCGATTCCGGGCAGGTTCACATCGAGGACGATCAGATCGGGCCGTTGCTCGCGCAACAGCTTCAGACCGTCCTCACCGGTCGCAGCGGTGGTCACCCGGTGTCCCTGGCGCGTCAGTGAGAGCTCCAGGGCCGTCCGGATGGCGTCGTCGTCCTCGATCAGCAACAGGGAAGGCACAGACGTCATTCTGTCCCATGACATGGGCGGGTATCGACTGTTGGAGCGCTCCCTCACATGTCCTGCGTACGACGGGCGGCGACTGTGCCGGATGCGTAGTCGTACGACGCTTCTCTGTGACCGGTCTGTGGGCTGCCTGGGGCGGACCCCTGTGACAGGCCTGTGACAGTCGGCGGACACCGTCATGAAGTGGCCCCGGCAAGCTTTTGGTCACAGGCAAGGAAGCACCGGGACAAGCACCACAGCGACGTAAGAGAAGTACCGGAACTCCACGACGGGGGGCGCGAGATGAACACGCTGCACAGCACCAGCAACAGCACTGGCGCAGTTGTCACGCGGCTCCACGACGTCACGAGGAGCACGGAGAAGTCCGGTGCCGTGAGCGGGCGGGGGTGCGCTCGCGGCACCGGGCGTCAGCACACCGGGTCGTACATGACGGTGGTTGACGCATATGCGGGGGGAAGCGGTACGGGGGTCGCCCACGGGGGAACGGGGGCGGCGTACGGGGAGGCCACGGGGGAGCGTCGTTCGGCGTCGGAGGTGGAGTTCACCGCCTACGTCCAGGAGCGCCGCGCCTCCCTGTACGCGACCGCCTACCACCTGACCGGTGACCGCTTCGAGGCCGAGGACCTGCTGCAGAGCGCCCTCTTCTCCACCTACCGGGCGTGGGACCGCATCAGTGACAAGGCCGCGGTCGGGGGCTACCTCCGCCGCACGATGACCAATCTGCACATCAGCGCGTGGCGCCGCCGCAAGCTGAACGAATACCCGACCGAGGAGCTGCCGGAGACGGTCGGCGACACGGACGCGATGCGCGGCACCGAGCTGCGCGCGGTCCTGTGGCAGGCGCTCGCCCGGCTCCCCGAACTCCAGCGCACCATGCTGGTCCTCAGGTACTACGAGGGCCGTACGGACCCGGAGATCGCGGAGATCCTCGACATCAGCGTCGGCACGGTGAAGTCCAGCATCTGGCGGTCGCTCCGCCGGCTGCGCGAGGACGACGTCCTCAGCTTCGGCCGTGACGAGGAGGAGTCCTTCGGCGAGCTTGTCGCCTGAAGGCTGCGGGGGGACGTCCGTCACTTCGGGGGAGGCGGCGGACGGCACGGGGGAAAGGTTCGTCACTCCGGGGGGAGGCGACGGACAGCACGGGGAGAGGTTCGCCACTTCGGGGGAGGCGGCGAACCGCACGAGGGGGGGTGTCCGTCACTTCGGGGGAGGCGGCGGACGACTCGGGGGAGTCAACGGGGTCACGGGGGACCACGGGGGAGCACAAGGAGAAGCGGGGCTGGAGGGCCGGGGGGTCCATCCAGCCCCGCTTCTCTGTTCTCCGGGGCCGCCTCGCAGGGCCGCGCCCTCAAGGGTCGCGCACTTGAGGCCCGCGCACTTGGGGGGCGTGGGGAACGGCGCGCTCAGCCCCCACGCACCCGCAGATCGTTGTCGGCCTCCCGCGCGGAGCCCTCGGCGGCAGCCAGCCGCGCCAACGCCTCGTCCCGCCCGCACGCGTACGCGCCGAGCGCCACCTGCCGCCCCACGATGGCCCGCTCGTCCCGCATCAACCGCCACCCCCGCCGGAGAAGGAACGGCACGGACTTGCGGCCCTCGCGCAGATCCCGCAGGAACCGCCGGCGGAACGTGGTCACCGCGCCCCGGCTGAGGCACAGCGCGTCGGCCAGGAGCCCCGCCTCCCGGCACCGCTCCACTATCTCCGCGGCGAAGATGCCCTCGGCGATGAAGACCGGCGCCCCGCCGAAGTCGACGCTCTCCGAGCCGGTCCGGGCGCTCAGGGAGATGTCGTACACGGGAACGTCCGTACGCCCCGTCCCGCACAGCTCCGCGATCGCCGCGACGGCCGCGTCCGCGTCCCAGGACAGCGGGTGGTCCCAGTCGATGTCCGAACTCCCCGCCACCTGCGGCAGCGTCGGGTCGTGGCCCTCTTTGTAGAAGTCGTCGAGCCGCAGCACCGGAAGGCCGGAGCGGGCCGCGAGAAGGGACTTGCCGGAACCGGAGGGGCCGCACAGCAGTACGACGCGCGCGGTTGTCGCGGAATTCGGGAGAGGTGAACTCACGAGACACCAGTGTGCGGCATCATGCGCGCCCTGCCGAGTCCGCGGGTCGTCTTTGGAGTGCACGTCCCACCTCAACTACCCTGTGTGTCGACCTGATTACCCAAAGCGGCAGAAGGTGGCAGCAGCCATGGCACGACACTCGGCCTCCCAGTCCCCGACCGTCCGGCGCGCGGTGCTGGCCCTCACCACCGCGTCGATCGCGGGGATCGCGGTGGGCGCCGGTGCGACCTCCGCGGCGGCGGACACCGACCCCGTGGCGGACGTGATCCGCACCCGGCCGACCTCCCTGGGCAACATCGACCCGCAGGCCGGCCTCCAGGCGGTGACCGGGACCGTGGGATACGTGACCGGTCCGGTCGCGGGCCTGAAGCCCAACCCGCTGGCGGGCACGGGCGTCGACCCGCTGGACAACGGCCTCGGCACGCAGGTGGCCGACTTCCCGCCGGTGGCCACGACCATGCTGACGGCGCCGGTCGCCCAGGCCCAGTCGCTGGGCGCCGTGCCGGTGGTGGGCCAGGTGACGGGGCTGCTGGGCGCCTGACCCGCCCCCTACGGGCCCGCGAGACACGTGTGAGGGCGGAAGAGAGAGCCGCGCCTCCCCCGGACGGTGGGGAAGCGCGGCTCTCCCGTACTGGTGCGGCCGCACGGGCGGGTCGGCCTAGTACGACGAGCCGGACGCGCCCAGTGCTCCCGTCGGGTGCCAGACCGTCTTCGTCTCCAGGAAGGCCGTGAGGCGCTCGATGCCGGGCGTGTCGAAGTAATCCACAGGCTGTGGACGGACGACCCGCTTGAGGTTGTCGGCGGCCGCGACCTCCAGTTCCTTCGCGAGGGCCGCGTCGGCGCCGGCGAGGTCGATCGCGTTGACGTCCTGGTGCGCGGCCAGGGGTGCCGCGATCTCCGCCGTCCCGCCGGAGAGGATGTTCACCACGCCGCCCGGGAGGTCGGAGGTGGCAAGGACCTCGCCCAGCGACAGCGCGGGGAGCGGGGACCGCTCGCTCGCGATCACGACCACCGTGTTGCCGGTCGCGAGCGCCGGGGCGACCACCGAGACCAGCCCGAGGAAGGACGACTCCTGGGGGGCGAGGACCGTCACCACGCCCGTCGGCTCGGGGCTGGAGAGGTTGAAGAACGGGCCCGCCACCGGGTTACCGCCGCCGACGACCTGGGCGATCTTGTCGGTCCAGCCCGCGTACCAGACCCAGCGGTCGATCGCCGCGTCCACCTGGGCGGCCGCCCTGGACGTGGACAGGCCCTCTGCCTCCGCGACCTCCCGTACGAACTGGTCCCTGCGACCCTCCAGCATCTCCGCGACGCGGTAGAGGATCTGGCCGCGGTTGTACGCGGTCGCGCCGGACCAGCCGCCGAACGCCTTGCGGGCGGCGACGACCGCGTCACGGGCGTCCTTGCGGCTCGACCGCGGCGCGTTGGCCAGCCACTTGCCCTGTGGGTCCGTCACCTCGTACACCCGGCCGCTCTCGGAACGCGGGAACTTCCCGCCGACGTACAGCTTGTAGGTCTTGAAGACGCTCAGGCGCCGCTGCCCTGCCTGTTCGGTTCGTTCGGTCTTCTCAGACCTCTCGGTCTTCTCGGTCTTCTTCGGCTTGTCAGACATCGAGGTACGCCTCCAGGCCGTGGCGACCGCCCTCGCGGCCGTAGCCCGACTCCTTGTAGCCGCCGAACGGCGAGGTCGGATCGAACTTGTTGAACGTGTTGGACCAGATGACGCCCGCGCGCAGCTTGCCCGCGACCGCCAGGATCCGGGAGCCCTTCTCGGTCCAGATGCCCGCCGAGAGGCCGTACTGGCTGTTGTTGGCCTTCGCGACCGCCTCGTCCGGGGTCCGGAAGGTGAGGACGGACAGGACCGGGCCGAAGATCTCGTCGCGGGCGACGGTGTGCGCCTGGGTGACGTTCGTGAAGAGCGTCGGGGCGAACCAGTAGCCGGCGGACGGCAGTTCACAGGCCGGGGACCAGCGCTCGGCGCCCTCGGCCTCACCCCGCTCGACGAGCGAGGAGATGCGCGCGAGCTGCTCGGCCGAGTTGATCGCGCCGATGTCGGTGTTCTTGTCGAGCGGGTCGCCCAGGCGCAGGGTCGAGAGCCTGCGCTTCAGGGAGTCGAGCAGCTCGTCGTGGATCGACTCCTGGACCAGCAGCCGGGAGCCCGCGCAGCAGACCTGGCCCTGGTTGAAGAAGATGCCCGTGACGACACCCTCGACGGCCTGGTCGATGGGCGCGTCGTCGAAGACGATGTTCGCGCCCTTGCCGCCGAGTTCGAGCGTGACCTTCTTCTTCGTGCCCGCCACCTGGCGCGCGATGGCCTTGCCGACGGCGGTGGAGCCGGTGAAGGCCACCTTGTTCACGTCCGGGTGCCCGACGAGTGCCGCGCCCGTGTCGCCGTATCCCGGCAGGATGTTGACGACGCCCTTGGGCAGGCCCGCCTGGCGGCAGATGTCCGCGAAGAACAGGGCGGAGAGGGGGGTCGTCTCGGCGGGCTTCAGCACCACCGTGTTGCCGGTCGCGAGGGCCGGGGCGATCTTCCACGCCAGCATCAGGAGCGGGAAGTTCCAGGGGATGACCTGGCCGGCGACGCCCAGCGGACGCGGGTTCGTGCCGAACCCGGCGTGGCCGAGCTTGTCGGCCCAGCCCGCGTAGTAGAAGAAGTGCGCGGCGACGAGGGGGAGGTCGGCGTCCCTCGTCTCCTTGATGGGCTTTCCGTTGTCCAGCGTCTCCAGGACGGCCAGTTCGCGGCTGCGCTCCTGGATGATCCGGGCGATACGGAAGAGGTACTTGGCGCGCTCGGAGCCGGGCAGCGCGGACCACTTCTCGAAGGCCCTGCGGGCGGCCTTGACGGCGCGGTCGACGTCGGCCTCGCCCGCCTGGGCGACCTCGGAGAGGACCTCCTCGGTGCTCGGGCTGACCGTCTTGAAGACCTTGCCGTCGGCGGCCTCGGTGAACTCGCCGTCGATGAACAGGCCGTAGGAGGGCGCGATGTCGACGACGGAGCGGGACTCGGGCGCCGGTGCGTATTCGAATGCGGAAGCCATTGCGGAAGCCATGTGGATCAGTCCACCGTCACGTAGTCGGGGCCGGAGTAGCGGCCGGTGGCCAGCTTCTGACGCTGCATCAGCAGGTCGTTCAGGAGCGAGGACGCGCCGAAGCGGAACCAGTGGTTGTCCAGCCAGTCCTCGCCCGCGGTCTCGTTGACCAGCACCAGGAACTTGACGGCGTCCTTCGTGGTGCGGATGCCGCCGGCGGGCTTCACGCCGACCTGGACCCCGGTCCGGGCGCGGAAGTCGCGGACGGCCTCCAGCATGAGGAGGGTGTTCGCGGGTGTCGCGTTGACGGCGACCTTGCCGGTCGAGGTCTTGATGAAGTCGGCGCCCGCGAGCATGCCGAGCCAGCTCGCGCGCCGGATGTTGTCGTACGTCGACAGTTCGCCGGTCTCGAAGATGACCTTCAGGCGGGCGGCGCCGGAGGCCTCCTTCACGGCGACGATCTCGTCGTACACCTTCAGGTACCTGCCGGACAGGAACGCCCCGCGGTCGATGACCATGTCGATCTCGTCGGCGCCCGCGGCGACGGCGTCCCGCACGTCGGCGAGCTTCACGTCGAGCGCGGCGCGGCCGGCCGGGAAGGCGGTCGCGACCGAGGCGACCTTCACGCCGGAGCCGGCGACGGCCTCTCTGGCGGCGGTCACCATGTCGGGGTAGACGCAGACGGCGGCGGTTGTGGGGGCCGTACGGTCCGTGGGGTCCGGGTGGACGGCCTTGGCGCCGAGCGCGCGGACCTTGCCGGGGGTGTCCGCGCCTTCGAGTGTCGTCAGGTCGACCATCGAGATGGCGAGGTCGATGGCGTACGCCTTCGCCGTCGTCTTGATGGAACGGGTCCCGAGCGAGGCGGCGCGAGCCTCCAGGCCGACCGCGTCGACGCCGGGCAGCCCGTGAAGAAAGCTGCGCAACGCGCTGTCCGACGCGGTCACGTCCGTGATCGCGAGTGCGTGAGCTGCGGGGGATGCAGTGGTGGGCATGGTCACCAGACGAGCATATCTACGCGCGTAGCGGCTGTACACCCCCGAACACGACGCCACGGGGGAGCCCCGCAAGGGGCACAGAACGGCCGGTGCCAGCCCCGTAAGGGGCGCGGGGAACGGCGCGCTAAGCCCCCACGCACCCGCACGGGGTAGCCGGTGCCAGCCCCGTGAGGGGCGCGGGGAACGGCGCGCTAAGCCCCCACGCACCTGCACGGGGTAGCCGGTGCCAGCCCCGTAAGGGGCGCGGGGAACGGCGCGCCCAGCCCAAACGCGCCCGCACGGGGCGGCCGGTGTCAGCCCCGCAGGGGGCGCGGGGAACGGCGCGCTAAGCCCCTAGGCACCTGCACGGGGTAGCCGGTGCCAGCCCCGTAAGGGGCGCGGGGAACGGCGCGCTAAGCCCAAACGCGCCCGCACGGGGCGGCCGGTGTCAGCCCCGCAGGGGGCGCGGGGAACGGCGCGCCCAGCCCCCACTCACCCGCAGACAACCACCGGCACCCCCGCGGAGCGACAACCCGACGAACGGCCGCATCGAAGCCGTCGGGCAGAATCGGGACCATGACGACCCCGGACCACCAGCCACCCACACCGGATGTACCGGACGCGCCGAACAACCCGGAGACCCCGGACGGTCCGGAGACCCCGGAGACCCCGGAAACTGCGGAGACCCCGGACGGTCCGGAGGTCCCGGAGACCTCCGAGGTCCCGGGCCCCCAGTTCAAGGACAGGGTCTACCGGTCACCCTCCGGCGTCGCGGGCGGCGTACTGCTGCTCGCGATCACAGGCTGGCTCGGCACCGACGCGCTGGTCTCGGGCGAGGGCAGGACGCCATGGCTGGCCCTGGCCACGCTGCTCCTGCTGGTACCGCTGGTCTCCGCCTTCACCCTGCGCCCGGCCGTCTTCGCGAACGAACAGCGGCTGCGGGTCCGTAACCCCTTCCGGATCATCACGCTGCCCTGGGGAACGGTCGAGGGATTCAAGTCCGGCTACTCGAACGAGGTGCTCGACAAGTCCGGCACCAAGTACCAGGTGTGGGCCGTACCGGTCTCCCTGCGAGGCCGCAAGAGGGCCGCGCGCAAGGAGGCGCGCGGCGACGCGCCGGGCGCCCGGCGCGGACGGGCCCCGCTCCCGCATCCCGCGCCGGTGCCCGAAGGCCCCGTACGCGCCCAGGGCGACCAGATCATGGCCGAGCTGCGCGAACTCCTGGACGCCCGCGCCAAGGACCCGCACGCCCAGGGCGAGGTGTCGGTGAGGTGGGCGTACGAGATCGCGGCCCCCGTGGCGGCCGGTGCCGTGCTGCTGGCGATCCTGCTGGCAGTGGGCTGACGGGCGGCGGTACGACGGAAGCGGCGCTGGGCCCAGCCCCGGCGGTCGGCCCGGGGCGTGGCCGGATGCGGGCCCCCGGTGGGGAGAACCTGTGGGTCCGGTGCGTACGGCTTGAGGAGATGAGCGCCCTCGGCCGTACGAGAGGGCGGCACCTGTCCGACCGGGGGCCGGGGCGTCCGCCGGCCTGGGCGGGGCGTTCCGGTCGCTAGTGTCACCACCGGTGCCCGCGTCGGTGTCGGCACCGGCGTTCCCACGCGATCCAGGAGTGCATGTGTCGTACGACGAGCCGCTGCGACTGCCCGTGACCGCGATACCCGACGACTGCCGGGACTGGACGGCAGGGCAGGCCGCGGGCTGGTCGGCCGCGCTGCCGCCGCGCTGGACGTTCCTGCGGGTGCGCAGGTCGATCGCCGGCGCCGTCGCCACCCTCGCGCTCTGCGTGTGCGCCTGGGCCGCCATGCTCGGCGGACTGTGGCCGTTCGTCGCGGCGGGCTTCGCGGTGTACGTCCTGTGGGTGCTCGCCCGCCCCGAACTGGTCTGGGCCGGTGCGCCCGCCCTGCTTCTCGCACTCGCCGTGGAGGCACCGTCGCAGCCGTGGCCCGTGACGGCGTTCGGCGTGCTGGTCGTGGTGGCCTCCTGGGCCGTCGTCGCCGTGCGCCTGCGGGCCCGCGGCGCCCAGCTGGAGCGGGCCCTGAAAGCCGCGGGCGACGGCACGGCACGGATCCCGGACGCGGACACCCCGCTGCGCAGGGGCCGTTTCCTGCTCCCGCTCGGCCTCGTCGTGCTCGGGCTGGGCGTGGCCACCGGCGCCACCGCCGGGCTCTGGGGCACGGTCGACGACCAGCGCGGTTCCTGGATCATGGCCTTCTACCTGGCCGGGCTCGGCGTGACCGCCCTCGCCTCCGCGTGGCTCGGCCGCCACCGGGCCGCCGCGCTGCGCCGGGACCCCGTACCCGTACTGCGCGTCCTCGTACGCGACGACGCGCAGGGCACCACGGAGGTGTACGCGGCGGACGACCTCGCGGCGACACGGCCGCTGTTCACGGTGGACCTGACCTCGTACGACGGTGAGTCCGAGGAGGAGAACGACGCGGAGGCCGCGCCGGACGCCCTCGACGCCCCTACCGACGCGGACGCCGACGCCGATGCGGACGCCGATTCCGTCGACGCCGCCGAAGACCTTGAGCGGCTCCTCGACGCCGTGGACGACGACATCCCCGGGCCGTTCCGCGAGGCCGTCCTCTTCGGTGCCCCGTTCGACGGGGCCGAGGTCGTGGTCCTCAGCGCCGACGAGGACCCGGACCAGCCGCCGCTGACGGAGTGGTCGACGGGCCCCGTACGGCCCCTGTCGCCGAGCGCCGGTGTGCGGCACATCGCCAAGGAGAAGGCCCGCGAGGAGCAGAGCCGTCAACTGGAGGAACAGGCAAGGGAGTCGGCCGTGGACCGCGCCCCCGCCCCGGTCCGCCGCTGGAGCGCGGGCTGGCTGGACTGGGTGGCCGCCGCGCTGCTGGTGCAGTGGGGTGCCTGGCTCATCTGGGGCGGATTCACCGAGGCCGAACTGCCGTCCTGGAAACTGGGGTTGGTCGCCGCGCTCGGCATCTACGGTGCCGTCCGCGTCCCGGTGAAGCTCGCCTGGCGCATCACGGCCGACCGCTCGGGCCTGTGGGTCACCGGACTGCGCGGCCCCCGGCACGTCCCCTGGGACGACATCCGCTCCGTACGCCGCCGGTCCTTCGAGCTGAAGCTCCGCTGGCGGGACGACAACTGGTCGGTCGCGGCGCCGCGTTGGGAGTGGTTCGAGCGACGGCGAGGCGTGGTCCA
This sequence comes from Streptomyces sp. CWNU-52B, assembly GCF_047444975.1. Lineage (NCBI taxonomy): Bacteria > Bacillati > Actinomycetota > Actinomycetes > Kitasatosporales > Streptomycetaceae > Streptomyces > Streptomyces sp. CWNU-52B. The sequence continues at coordinate 450,484 of NZ_JBLFJV010000019.1, forward strand.
TCCGTACGACGCGCTCGCCGCCGAACTGTCGGCCATGCGCAAGGACCCGGCGCTGCGCCCCACCGGCGAGAGCACCGCGCCCGAACGGGGCCGCCCCCTGTGGCCGTTGGCCCTGGTGCTGGCGCTCGTGTGGGCGGCGGTGCTGGTGGTGTGGGGCTGAGCGGAGCCTGGTTGCGCCGGTCAGATACCCGCGGCCGCCGACAGGTCCCGTTTGATCGCCGTCAGCAGCTCCGTCGCCTTCGCGCGCGCCGCCGGCAGGCCGTCGTGGGTGCCGACCGGCACCACGACCTCCAGGTAGCACTTCAGCTTCGGCTCCGTACCGCTCGGGCGGACGATGACCCGGGCGCCGTCGAGCGTGTAGCGCAGGCCGTCCGTGGGCGGCAGCCTGTCCGTGCCCCGGGTGAGGTCCTCGGCGCCGGTGACGGGCAGGCCCGCGAGCTGCGTCGGGGGCCGCTCGCGCAGCCTGCGCATCGCGTCGGTGATCAGGGAGAGGTCCTCCACCCGGACCGCGAGCTGGTCCGTGGCGTGCAGACCGTGTTCGACGGCGAGGTCGTCGAGGAGATCCAGGAGCGTACGGTTCTCCGCCTTCAGCTCCGAGGCCAGCTCCGTGATGAGGAGCGCCGCCGTGATGCCGTCCTTGTCCCGTACGCCGTCGGGGTCGACGCAGTAGCCCAGCGCCTCCTCGTAGCCGTACCGCAGATCCGCCACCTTGGCGATCCACTTGAAGCCCGTCAGCGTCTCCTCGTACGGCAGGCCCGCCTTCTCGGCGATGCGGCCGAGGAGGGAGGAGGAGACGATCGACTCCGCGAAGGTGCCGCGTGCGCCCCGGCGGACGAGGTGCTCGGCGAGGAGCGCGCCCACCTCGTCGCCGCGCAGCATGCGCCAGCCGCCGCTGGCCTCGCTGCCCTCGCGGTCCTTGACGGCCGCGGCGCAGCGGTCCGCGTCCGGGTCGTTCGCGATGATCAGGTCGGGGTCGCTCTCGCGTGCCGTCGCGAAGGCCAGGTCCATCGCGCCCGGCTCCTCCGGGTTCGGGAACGCGACCGTGGGGAAGTCCGGGTCCGGGTCGGCCTGCTCGGCGACGAGGACGGGCGCGGGGAAGCCGGCCCGTGCGAACGCCGCGAGCAGGGTCTCCGTGCCGACGCCGTGCATCGCCGTGTAGACGGTGCGGGCGATACGCGGGGAGCCGGCGGCCAGGACCGCGTCCGTGCGCTCCAGATAGGCGTTCAGGACACCGTCGTCGAGGGTCTGCCAGCCGGAGTCCGGGCGGGGCACGTCGGCCAGGCTCCTGACCGCGGCGATCTCGGCGGCGATCTCGGCGTCCGACGGGGGGACGATCTGGGAGCCGTCGCCGAGGTAGACCTTGTAGCCGTTGTCCCGCGGGGGGTTGTGGCTGGCCGTCACCTCGACGCCCGCCACCGCGCCCAGATGCCTTATGGCGTACGCGAGCACGGGGGTGGGGAGGGGGCGGGGGAGCAGGGCCGCGCGCAGGCCGGCGCCGGTCATGACCGCGGCGGTGTCGCGGGCGAAGTCGGTGGACTTGTGGCGGGCGTCGTAGCCGATGACGACGAGGCCGTCCGTCTCGCCCTTCGCCTTCAGGTAGGCGGCGAGGCCGGCGGCGGCGCGGACGACCACCGAGCGGTTCATCCGCATGGGGCCCGCGCCCAGCTCACCGCGGAGGCCGGCTGTGCCGAACTGGAGGGTGCCGGCGAAGCGCGCGGTGAGCTCCGCGGTGTCCTCGGTGGCGATGAGCTTGGCGAGTTCCTCGCGGGTTTCCGGGTCGGGGTCCTCGGCCAGCCATGCCTTGGCCCGAGTGATGAGTTCGTCCTGCACGAGGGGTCGACCTCTCTTCTCGTCGTCTGTGCGTACTTGTGTACCCGGGTCTTCTCGCCCCCGCCGCCCCTACCCGTCCCGTCCCTGGGGGCTCCGCCCCCAGACCCCCGCATCGGCCTGAACGGCCTCGTCCTCAAACGCCGGACGGGCTGAAAACCCCAACCCCCGGCCGGGCGGCGCTGAAAAGCCGGGGCGCAGCCCCGCTTTTCAGGGGCGCGGGGAACTGCGCGACCAGCCACAGCGGACCCGCACCCGCAGGACGGACCCAGGAGGCGAGGGCGAAGCCCCGCCTTCAAGGGGCGCGGGGAACTGCGCGACCAGCCCCCACCGGACCCGCACCCGCCCCCGAGGGCAAGCCGGGACGGCCTCCCCAGGGGCGGACCCCTACAACCGGTCCAGCACCTGAGTGAGGAGCGCTCCCATGTGCGCGGCGGAGTCCCGCCCAGCCTGAAGCACCTCCTCATGATTGAGCGGCTCCCCGGTCATCCCGGCGGCGAGGTTCGTCACCAGCGAGATCCCGAGCACCTCCGCCCCCGCCTCCCGCGCCGCGATCGCCTCCAGCGTGGTCGACATCCCGACGAGGTCCGCCCCGATGGCCCGAGCCATCCGGATCTCCGCCGGCGTCTCGTAGTGCGGGCCGGGGAACTGCGCGTACACACCCTCTTCGAGCGTCGCGTCGATCTCCTTGCACAGCGCCCGCAGCCGCGGCGAGTACAGATCCGTCAGGTCGACGAAGTTCGCACCGACGATCGGGGACGTCGCCGTCAGGTTGATGTGGTCGCTGATGAGAACGGGCTGTCCGGGCCGCATGCCCTCACGCAGACCACCGCAGCCGTTGGTCAGCACGATCGTCTTGCAGCCGGCGGCCACGGCCGTGCGGACGCCGTGCGCGACGGCTGCGACCCCGCGGCCCTCGTAGTAGTGGGTGCGGCCCAGGAACACGAGCGCGCGCTTGTCGCCGGTCTGGTACGAGCGGACCTGGCCGCCGTGGCCCTCGACCGCCGGGGGCGGGAAACCGGGCAGCTCGGTGACCTGGAACTCGGCATCGGGGGCGCCGAGGGCGTCCACCGCCGGCGCCCAGCCGGAGCCCATCACCAGGGCGACGTCATGGGTCTCGGCGCCCGAGAGTTCCCGCAGGCGCGCGGCGGCGGCGTCGGCGGCGGCGTACGGGTCGCCCTGGATGTCGTCCGGAAGAAGAGATGCGTTCACGCGCACGAGGGTAGCCGGTTAGTGCCTACGCGCGTAGATGTTGATGGTCACGGGTTTGCGATCGTTGTCTTGTCGTTTCCGCCGAAAGAGCCGCGGGAGCCGTCAGCAGGGGCGCTTGCGCAGCTCCATCACGTAGTCGTGCGGGGCGCCCGCCGACTCCGCCGCGTCCGCGAGCTCGCCGAGGTAGCGGGCCGAGGGAAGCCCTCCCTCGTAACCGTTGAGGACGTAGAGCCACGCCGAGTCCTCGCCCTCCAGCGTGTGGATCCGTACGCGCATCCGCCGGTAGATGTCGAGGCCGACGCCCTCCCAGCGGTCCAGGGACTCCTCGTCCGGGGGCGCGATGTCGTACAGGGCCACGAAGACCTGGGAACGCGGGGCCTCGACGATCGTCGCCAGCGCGCCCTCCCAGCCCATGTGCTCGCCGCCGAACGTCAGCCGCCAGCCGTTGAGCCACCCCGTGGCGCGCAGCGGCGAGTGAGGTGCGCGGCGCGTCATGAGCCGCGGGTCGAGATTGCCGGCGTACGCGGCGTAGAGCGACATGGGACCGAGGGTACGGCAGGCGACGCATACGCATCTCCCGTAACCGGAGCCCCGGAACCCCCACCGGCCGGGCGCCGGACGGGCGCCGGTCGCGTCCCCGCGGTTCACCGCGGCACCCGGACGGAGGCCCCGGGGCGCAAGCATCTTGAAGCGTGCGGGACAATGGAGTATGTGACTCGGATTGTGATCATTGGCGGCGGACCCGGCGGATACGAGGCGGCACTGGTGGCCGCCCAGCTCGGCGCGGAGGTGACCGTCGTCGACTGCGACGGTCTGGGCGGGGCGTCGGTGCTCACCGACTGCGTCCCGTCGAAGACCCTCATCGCGACGGCCGAGGTGATGACCACCTTCGACTCGTCGTACGAGGAGCTGGGGATCATCGTCGCCGACGACACCCCGCACATCGACTCGCCCGCGCGCGTCGTCGGTGTCGACCTCGGCAAGGTCAACCGCCGGGTGAAGCGGCTCGCGCTCGCCCAGTCCCACGACATCACCGCCTCCGTGACGCGTGCCGGGGCGCGGGTGCTGCGCGGCCGTGGACGGCTGGAGGGCATGCAGGCCCTGGACGGCTCGCGCAAGGTCGTCGTACGGGCCGCCGACGGCAGCGAGGAGACGCTCGTCGCCGACGCCGTGCTCATCGCCACCGGCGGGCACCCCCGCGAGCTGGCCGACGCGCAGCCGGACGGCGAGCGGATCCTGAACTGGACCCAGGTCTACGACCTCGACGAGCTCCCGGACGAACTCATCGTGGTCGGCTCCGGTGTCACCGGCGCCGAGTTCGCCGGTGCCTACCAGGCGCTCGGCTCGCGGGTCACGCTCGTCTCCAGCCGCGACCGCGTGCTGCCGGGCGAGGACCCGGACGCGGCGGCCGTCCTGGAGGACGTGTTCCGGCGGCGTGGCATGAACGTCATGGCCCGCTCGCGCGCCGCGTCCGCCAAGCGCGTCGGGGACCGGGTCGAGGTGACGCTCGCCGACGGCCGCGTCATCACCGGCTCGCACTGTCTGATGGCCGTCGGCGCCATCCCGAACAGCGAGGGCATGGGCCTGGAGGAGGCCGGGGTCAAGGTCCAGGAGTCCGGGCACATCTGGACCGACAAGGTCTCCAGGACCACGGCGCCCGGCGTGTACGCGGCCGGTGACGTCACCGGGGTCTTCGCGCTCGCCTCGGTGGCCGCGATGCAGGGCCGGATCGCCATGTACCACTTCCTCGGCGACGCGGTGGCCCCGCTCAACCTCAAGACGGTGTCGTCGAACGTCTTCACCGACCCCGAGATCGCCACCGTCGGCTACTCGCAGTCGGACGTCGACGGCGGCGTCATCGACGCCCGGGTCGTGAAGCTGCCCCTGCTGCGCAACCCGCGCGCCAAGATGCAGGGCATCCGGGACGGCTTCGTGAAGATCCTCTGCCGCCCCGGCACCGGGATCGTCGTCGGCGGTGTGGTCGTCGCACCGCGCGCCTCCGAACTCATCCACCCCATCGCGCTCGCGGTCGACAACAACCTGACCGTCGAACAGATCGCGAAGGCGTTCACGGTGTACCCGTCCCTGTCGGGTTCGATCGCCGAGGTGGCACGACAGCTCCACACCCGGAAGTCCGCGGGCGAGGCCTGAGACGCCCGCGCGGCGCCCGGGGTGACGGGTGGTTCCCCTGGGTTCCCCTGGTTTCCGCTGGTCACGAGGGATCGGCGGCCCTCGGCCACCGGGAACGGGCCCGGGACGGCAGGGGTCGGTCACGAGGAGTCGCGGACCATTCGCGGGGCATAGGCGGGGCGATTAGGCGCGTATACCACTCGGGAACCCGCCATGCGAACAACTTCTGCTATTCGGCGCAAACTGCTGAAAGCAGATGGTCGTTGGGGTTACTGTCAGTTTCGTGTTCGCTGCAGAACGTCGCCAATTGATCCTCGAAATGGTGCGAGCAAATGGAGCCGTGTCGCTCCGTGAGCTCGCCCGTGTCGTCCAGACCTCCGAAGTGACCGTACGGCGGGACGTGCGCGCACTGGAGGCAGAAGGACTCCTCGACCGCCGGCACGGCGGTGCGGTATTGCCGGGCGGGTTCACGCGGGAGTCCGGCTTTCCGCAGAAATCTCATCTCGCGACCGCTGAGAAGACGGCCATCGCCGACCTCGCCGCGGGCCTCGTCGAAGAAGGCGAGGCCATTGTGGTGGGGGCGGGAACCACCACGCAGGAGCTGGCTCGCCGGCTCGCGCGGGTGCCGGGGCTGACCGTCGTCACCAACTCCCTGCTGGTGGCCCAGGCGTTGGCCCATGCCAACCGTGTGGAGGTCGTGATGACCGGCGGCACCCTGCGCGGTTCCAACTACGCCCTGGTGGGCAGCGGGGCCGAGCAGTCCCTCCAGGGGCTGCGCGTCTCCCGGGCCTTCCTGTCGGGGAGCGGACTGACCGCCGAGCGCGGCCTGTCCACCTCCAACATGCTGTCGGCGTCCGTCGACCGCGCGCTCGTCCAGGCGGCCTCCGAGGTCGTCGTCCTGGCCGACCACACCAAGCTCGGCACCGACACGATGTTCCAGACGGTGCCGACCGATGTGATCACCCGCCTGGTCACCGACGAGCCACCGGCCCAGGACGACCGCGCGGCCACCGAACTGCAGGCCCTGGCCGATCAGGGCGTACAGATCGCGGTGGCGGGAGCGGGCGGTTCGGGCAGCGATACGGTCCCGGCGGGGCGCCAGTCGTCACGCCGGGACGTACCGGTGCCCGGCCCCCGGCGTGGCCCGGTGCCCGGCAACGGGCCCCAGTTGCGCAGCGCCGCGGCCGTTCTCGGGGACCAGTCCCAGAGCGAGCGGGCGCGCGTCGCCGACCTGCGCAGACGCTGAGGGGTCTCCAGCCCGCGCTGACACCGGCCCTGCCGCACGCGGAGCGCCGTGGGGTACCGCGGAGCGGTGTCAGGGCTTGAGGCCCCGCAAGGTCAGTGCCAGCAGACGGTCGGCCAGCTCCGGGTCGCCCGGGGTCTCCTCGGCGGCCAGCGCGATCGCGTTGGTCAGCTGGAGCAGATCCACGATGGACACACCGGGCCGTACGGCGCCTGCGTGCTGCGCCCGGGTGAGGAGAGCGCTGCCCGCCTCACGCATCGGGCCGCTGCATCGCGCGAGCGCCGACGCGTCGTCGTGCGAGGCCGACATGAGCGCGCGCGACAGCCCGCGGTACTCACTCGCATGAGTGATGACGGCGCGCAGCCAGGCCACGAGTGCCGTGCACGGGTCCGGGGCGTCGAGCAGTTCGCGTGAGCGGTCCAGCAGGTCGCTCACCGCGTCCGCGAAGACCGCGCTCAGGAGCGCGTGGCGGTTCGGGAAGTGCCGGTACAGGGTGCCGATGCCTACGCCCGCGCGTTTCGCCACGTCCTCCAGAGAGGCGTGGGCGCCGTGTTCCGCGAACGCGGTCTGGGCCTCTGTGACCAGGCGGGCGTGGTTGCGGCGGGCGTCCGCGCGCCTGCCTCCCGGCGGGTTGGCCATGGGTCCTACCTGCCCTCTTTTTGCTGCGTCGGCGTCGGCGTCGGCCTCCGGCGGTCGGGCCGACGACCGACTCGTCCGCCCGGTGACGGCCGGCCGGGTGCTGCGGGTGCGTCGTGGCTGGGCGCGCCCACACGGCGGAGCCGCACCATGTCACAGTCCGCGCCCCTTCCAGGGGCACAAGCCGAAGCGCCCGCCGCGGTCAGGGTATTCCTGGCTGCGGCGGGCGCCTCGGCTGGTCGGGCCGGGTCAGTCCTTGATCTCGCAGATGATCGCGCCGGAGGTGAGGGAGGCGCCGACCTCGGCCGTCAGGGACTTGACGGTCCCCGAACGGTGGGCGTTGAGAGGCTGTTCCATCTTCATGGCCTCCAGGACGACGATCAGGTCGCCCTCCTTGACCTCCTGGCCCTCCTCGACGGCCACCTTCACGATGGTGCCCTGCATCGGCGAGGTGAGGGTGTCGCCGGAGGCCGCCGGGCCGGACTTCTTCGCCGCGCGGCGCTTGGGGCGGGCGCCCGCCGCGAGCCCCGTACGGGCCAGGGACATGCCCAGCGAGACCGGCAGGGAGACTTCGAGGCGCTTGCCGCCGACCTCGACCACGACCGTCTCACGGCCGGGCTCGTCGTCCGTGTCGGAGTCCCCGGGAGCGGTGAAGGCGGGGATCTCGTTGACGAACTCGGTCTCGATCCAGCGGGTGTGGACCGTGAACGGATCGGCGGAGCCGGTCAGTTCCGGGGCGAAGGCGGGGTCGGTGACCACCGCGCGGTGGAACGGGATGGCCGTGGCCATGCCCTCCACGGTGAACTCCTCCAGCGCGCGGGCGGCCCGCTGGAGCGCCTGCTCCCGGGTGGCGCCGGTGACGATCAGCTTGGCCAGCAGGGAGTCCCAGGCCGGGCCGATCACGCTGCCGCTCTCCACGCCCGCGTCCAGGCGCACACCCGGACCCGACGGCGGGGCGAAGCTGGTCACGGTGCCCGGGGCGGGCAGGAAGCCCCGGCCCGGGTCCTCGCCGTTGATGCGGAACTCGAAGGAATGGCCGCGCAGCGCCGGGTCGTCGTACCCCAGCTCCTCGCCGTCGGCGATCCGGAACATCTCACGGACCAGGTCGATACCGGAGACCTCCTCGGTGACCGGGTGCTCGACCTGCAGACGGGTGTTGACCTCCAGGAAGGAGATCGTGCCGTCCGCGCCCACCAGGAACTCCACGGTGCCCGCGCCGACGTACCCGGCCTCCTTGAGGATCGCCTTGGAGGACGCGTACAGCTCGGCGACCTGGGCGTCGGAGAGGAACGGCGCGGGCGCCTCCTCCACCAGCTTCTGGTGGCGTCGCTGCAGGGAGCAGTCACGGGTGGAGACGACCACCACGTTGCCGTGGGAGTCGGCCAGGCACTGCGTCTCCACATGGCGGGGCTTGTCGAGGTAGCGCTCCACGAAGCACTCGCCGCGCCCGAAGGCCGCGACGGCCTCGCGCACCGCCGAGTCGAACAGCTCGGGGATCTCCTCCAGCGTGCGGGCCACCTTCAGACCGCGCCCGCCACCGCCGAACGCCGCCTTGATCGCGATGGGCAGACCGTGCTCCTCGGCGAAGGCGACGACCTCATCGGCACCGGCCACCGGGTCCGGCGTACCGGCCACCAGCGGAGCGCCGGCGCGCTGCGCGATGTGCCGGGCCGCCACCTTGTCACCGAGGTCGCGGATCGCCTGCGGGGGCGGGCCGATCCAGACCAGCCCGGCGTCGAGGACGGCCTGGGCGAAGTCGGCGTTCTCCGAGAGGAAGCCGTATCCGGGGTGGATCGAGTCCGCCCCTGAGTCCTTGGCGGCCTGGAGCACCTTGGCCATGTCGAGGTAACTGCTCGCGGGGGTGTCACCGCCCAGCGCGAACGCCTCGTCCGCGGCCCGCACATGCAGCGCGTCCCGGTCCGGCTCGGCGTACACCGCCACGCTCGCGATACCGGCGTCTCGGCACGCCCGGGCGACACGAACAGCGATTTCGCCACGGTTGGCGATCAACACCTTGCGCACGTTGGCTCCCTCTCCTTGAAACAAGCCGAGTTTAGGGACTGCCGACACGTCGTTTCGACCCGTCCCCGATGGTGAGCTTGCCCACACGGAGCGTGATGCAAGGTCTGCCCGCCCGCGAAATCCCTTGTCGCACCTGGGTATGCGTGGGGCTTTCCCTGAACCCTAGCTCTCCGGTGTGGTCAAGGTCTCTGTGAGAGGGTGCCGCGCGACACTCCGATTCTTTGTGGGGTCCCTACGAATGGCCCAACGATTCTTTGCCATCGGCGAATCCCTTGTCCCTGGGTTTACTCGTTAGTAGCGTGCTGGCTGTCTCGAACGTACTTGAGGTAACAGCAGCCCTGCTCGGGCGGAAGTCGAAAGTGGGTGGGGGCCGGTGGTCCGTAGACCGGTGGCGTGGGTGACCGCGATCGTGCTCTTCGTGGAGGCGGTGGGCATCGCGTTGGTCAACTGGTTCATGGGAGTCGTGGTCGACCGGCAGGACATGTCCCTCGCGGGCCTCGACCCCGATGTGATGTCCACGTCCTCGAAGGTCGCGGGGCTGGTCTTCGGCCTCTACTTCGCGCTCTGCGCCTTCGTCGCCCTGCGGGTGGCCCTGCGCGACCGCGCGCCCGCCGGGATCGGGCGCATCCTGCTGATCAGCGCCGCGGTGGTGCACGCCCTGCTCGGCGCGTTCACCGTCGGCCTGGTGGGCTGGGGCGCGTTCGCCTTCATGATGGTCGTGCTCGGGCTGATCGTGCTCATCTTCATGACGTACGACCGCCGGGAGGGCGACGTGTCCGACGCGAAGCCGGACGCGGACCCCGCGGGGCCCACGGACCCCGGGAGCCCCGGCGGCCATGAGGGTGCCGGAGGCGGTGTCGTGCCTCCGCCCCCGGCGCCCTCGGCCTCCTGACGGCGCCCGCGCGTCACTTCTCGCGCGGGGCCCACAACTGCGTGATGCCGACGCCCAGTTCGGCCAGCAGGCGGCGGACCAGCGGCAACGAGATCCCGATGACGTTGCCGTGGTCGCCGTCGATGCCGTTCAGGAACGGGGCCGAGAGGCCGTCGAGGGTGAACGCCCCGGCGACGTACAGCGGTTCGCCCGTGGCGACGTACGCGGCGATCTCGGCGTCGGTCGGCTCGCCGAAGCGGACGACGGTGGACGCGACCCCCGACGTGTGACGGCCGGCCGCCGTGTCCCACACGCAGTGGCCGGTCTGCAGGATGCCCGCCCGGCCGCGCATCGACTTCCAGCGCGTGGTCGCCTCCTCGGCGTCGGCCGGCTTGCCGTACGCCACGCCGTCCAGTTCGAGCACCGAGTCGCAGCCGATCACCAGGGCGCCGGCGACCTCGGGCCGCGCCGCCACCACGGAGGCCTTCGCCTCGGCGAGCGCGAGCGCCAGTTCGGCGGGGGTCGGGGCGCTCACCGCGTCCTCGTCGACCCCGCTGACGACGACCTCGGGGTCGAGCCCCGCCTGCCGCAGCAGTCCTAGCCGGGCGGGGGACTGGGAGGCGAGGACGAGCCTGCGGCGTGGCTGATCAGTCATACGGTCAGCGTATCGGCGGGTCCACGGCGGCTCGTACCGAGGCCGGACCCGTACCGAGGCCGTTGCCGCGTCAGGTGCCGACGTCAGGCCGGACCCGTATCGCCCGGTCTCACATCAGGCCGAGGACGACCATCGCGCACACCACGGCCAGCGCGATGAGAACGCCGAGCCGCCGCAACATGTTCTGCATGTCGCGCAGCTCCTTGGGCGGCTCGTTCTCCGGGTCGGACCACAACATGTCTCCGATCGTCACTCCGGCGCGGTTCCGGACGCCTGAGTACGCGTACTCATCTTGAGTAAATGGGGCCATGGTTCCGTTAGTGACTGGGTCTCTGTTAGCGTTCCCGGCATCACTAAAGGGATTTCTGTCCCGTTAGGAAGGATCGCTGTGTTCACCACCCCCTGGACCGCCGCCTGGGCCGCCGCTCCGCAGTCGCCCAGCACCGGCTTCACCCCCAACTGGTCGCAGGAGGGCTTCTGGCGCCACTCCCTGCGTCAGGCCGTCCGCCTCACCGCGGGCGGCGACCGCGTCCGGATCCGCCTCAGCAACGCGTACGGGACCTCGCCGCTGCGGATCGCGGGCGCGACCCTCGCCCGTACGGCCCCCGGCGCCGCCGTCCACCCCGACTCGGTCCGGCGGCTCACCTTCGCGGGGTCCGGGTCCGCCGAGATCCCGGCGCGCGGGGAGATCGTCGGCGACGCGGCCGAACTCGCCCTTGAGGCGGGGGAATCGGTGACCGTGACCCTGCACCTCGACGCCGTCACCGGGCCCGCCACCTTCCACGCGCAGGCCTTCGCGACCAGCTACCGGGGCGCGGGCGACCTGCTGGACGACACCGGGGGCACGGGCTTCGACGACACCACCGAGTCCTGGTACTTCCTGTCCGGAGTCGAGGTCCTGGCCGGGCGCACCGACGGCGTGGCGCTCTTCGGCGACTCGGTCACCGACGGGTTCGGGTCCACGCCGGGCGCGGACCGCCGGTGGTCCGACGCCCTCGCCGCACACACCGGGCGCCCCGTCCTCAACGCGGGCATCGGCGGGAACCTGCTGCTCAACGACTCGGCCTGGTACGGGGAGAAGGGTGTCCACCGGCTGGAGCGGGACGTGCTCTCCCTGGCCGGCGTCGACACCCTCGTCGTGCTGCTCGGGCTCAACGACATCGGGTTCAGCGAGACGGAAGACCAGCCGACGTATCGGCCCGCGCCGGTCGTCGGGGCGAGCGAACTCGTCGCCGGGCACCGTGAGTTGCTGAGGCAGGCCCGGGGCCGTGGCGTGCGGGTCGTCGGCGCGACCCTGCTGCCCTTCGGCGGGTCCGACCACTGGGGGGAGCGGGCGGCGAAGGTGAGCCATGAGTTCAACGAATGGGTCCGCCGCTCGGGGGAGTACGACGCGGTGGCCGACCTGCACCGGGCGTTGGCCGGCGACGGTGGCGATGGCGGGGCGGACGCGTTGAGTGCCGCGTACGACTTCGGCGATCACCTGCACCCGAACGACGCGGGGTATCAGGTGATGGCCGAAGTCGTCGCGCGTGTTCTTTGACCGCGGGCCGGTGGGGGCCGGTCGCGCGGTTCCCCGCGCCCCCGGGAGGGGGCTGCGCCCCCGTCGGCGACCTGTCTACCGGGGCCGGAAGGAGTGGACCCACGCCTGCGGGCCCGGGGCAGGCAGGCGGGTCCGGGCCACGCGGGACGGGTCGGACCACGCGTCCCTCTCCTGCTCCTGCGCCGCGCCGGGCGGGGACGTGGCTGCCGCCGCGGCGCGGGCCCGGACCACTGCCAGTGCGGCGGCCAGCTCCTCGGGGGTCGGGTTGCCCCGTACGACCTTGATGTTCATGACGGCTCCCAGCCGGACTAGAGGGGGTGTGCCGGGCTAGAGGGGGATGTTGCCGTGCTTCTTCGGCGGCAGGGACTCCCGCTTGCTGCGCAGCGACCGCAGACCGCGTACGACGTGGGAGCGGGTGTCGGACGGCAGGATCACACCGTCGACGTAACCGCGCTCGGCCGCCGTGTAGGGGTTGAGGAGCGTGTCCTCGTACTCCCGGATGAGGCGGGCCCTGGTGGCCTCCTGCTCGCTCTCGGGGGTCGCCGCGATGGTGCGCCGGTGCAGGATGTTCACCGCGCCCTGCGCGCCCATCACCGCGATCTGGGCGGTCGGCCAGGCGAGGTTGAGGTCCGCGCCCAGGTGCTTGGAGCCCATCACGTCGTACGCGCCGCCGAAGGCCTTGCGGGTGATGACCGTGATGAGGGGGACGGTCGCCTCGGCGTACGCGTAGATCAGCTTGGCGCCGCGGCGGATGATGCCGGTGTGCTCCTGGTCGACGCCCGGCAGGAAGCCGGGGACGTCCACGAAGGTGAGGACCGGGACGTTGAAGGCGTCGCAGGTGCGCACGAAGCGCGCGGCCTTCTCGCTCGCGTCGATGTCCAGGCAGCCCGCGAACTGCATCGGCTGGTTGGCGACGATGCCCACCGGGTGCCCCTCCACCCGGCCGAAGCCGGTGAGGATGTTCGGCGCGAACAGGGCCTGCGTCTCGAAGAACTCGGCGTCGTCCAGGACGTGTTCGATCACCGTGTGCATGTCGTACGGCTGGTTCGCGCTGTCCGGGATCAGCGTGTCGAGCTCGCGGTCCTCGTCGGTCTGCGCCAGGTCCGCCTCCTCGGGGAAGGCGGGCGGCTCGCTGAGGTTGTTCGACGGGAGGTAGGAGAGCAGCGACTTGACGTACTCGATCGCGTCCTTCTCGTCGCCCGCCATGTGGTGGGCCACGCCGGAGGTCGCGTTGTGCGTGCGCGCGCCGCCCAGCTCCTCGAAGCCGACGTCCTCACCGGTGACAGTCTTGATGACGTCGGGCCCCGTGATGAACATGTGCGAGGTCTGGTCGACCATCACCGTGAAGTCGGTGATCGCGGGGGAGTAGACGGCGCCGCCCGCACACGGTCCGACGACCAGGCTGATCTGCGGGATCACACCCGAGGCATGGGTGTTGCGGCGGAAGATCTCGCCGTACATGCCGAGCGCCGCGACGCCCTCCTGGATACGGGCGCCGCCCGAGTCGTTGATGCCGATGACCGGACAGCCGGTCTTGAGCGCGAAGTCCATCGCCTTCATGATCTTCTGGCCGAAGACCTCGCCGAGGGCCCCGCCGAAGACCGTGAAGTCCTGCGAGAACACGGCGACCGGGCGGCCGTCCACCGTGCCGTAACCGGTCACGACCCCGTCCCCGTACGGGCGGTTGTCCGCCAGGCCGAAGTCCGTCGAGCGGTGCTGCGCGAACTCGTCGAACTCGACGAAGGACCCCTCGTCCAGCAGCAGCTCGATCCGCTCGCGAGCCGTCAACTTGCCCTTGGCGTGCTGCTTTTCGACGGCACGCGCCGAGCCGGCGTGCGTCGCCTCGTCGATGCGGCGCCGCAGGTCCGCGAGCTTGCCCGCGGTGGTGTGGATGTCGGTCTCGTGCTGCTGTTCCGGCTCGGACATCGGGATGCGGCTCCCTGCCTGCTCAGTGGGGACGTGAGGGTTGACGAACGAGGTCGTGCTCAGAAGGGGGGTTGGCTACTCATCCGTAGCGTAGTGCTGTGCCTACCGTTCGGCAGTGCGGCGTTTACCACACCTAGGGTGGGTTGCATGACGCCGCGAGATGACTCAGACGCGAACAGCAACGCGAACCGCAACCGGTGGTCCGACCTGGACCGTCCGCCGCTCAACGCCGTGGCGCTGCGCCGCGCGCTGGTGCGCAGCGGGAGTCTGTGGTCCGACGTCCAGGTGGTGGCCCGTACCGGTTCCACCAACTCCGACCTCGTCGCGCTCGCCACGGACGGCAAGGCGGAGGAGGGCACGGTCCTGGTCGCCGAGGAGCAGGACGCCGGGCGGGGGCGCCTGGACCGGCGGTGGACGGCCCCCGCCCGCTCGGGTCTGTTCTTCTCCGTCCTCCTGAAGCCCGTGGAGGTCCCCGTCGAGCGGTGGGGCTGGCTGCCGCTGCTCACCGGTGTCGCGATGGCGACGGGGCTCTCGCGGTCGGCCGGTACGGACATCGCGCTGAAGTGGCCCAACGACCTGCTGGTGACGGTGGACGGCGCGGAGCGCAAGGCGGGCGGCATCCTCGCGGAGCGGGCCGGGGCCGACGCGGTCGTCGTCGGGGTCGGCGTCAACGTCACGCTGCGCGCGGACGAACTGCCCGTGCCGGGCGCCGGATCGCTCGCCCTCGCGGGAGCGACGACCACGGACCGGGACACGATCCTGCGGACCGTCCTGCGGTCATTCGAACAGTCGTTCGAGAAGTGGCGGAGTGTGGCGGGCGACCCCGCCGCGTCCGGCCTCCAGGACACCTATGCGGCGGGCTGTGCGACGCTCGGGCGCGAGGTGCGGGCCGAGCTGCCCGGCGGGAAGTCGATCACCGGGGAGGCGGTCGCCGTCGACGGCGACGGACGGCTGGTCCTGGCGACGGAGGAGGGCATGCAGCAGCCCGTGGGGGCCGGGGACATCGTGCACCTGCGTCCGGTGTGACGGGCGGGGCTCCCCCGTGTCTTTCCTGTTGTGTCTTTTCCTGCTGTGTCTTTCCTGTGGTTCGCGCTGGTGGTGAGCAAGGGGCGCGGCGGGGCCGTACGACTGGGAGCGGCCCACCGGACGTACGGGTGACGCACGTGTGACGTACGTGCGGGGAGTGGGCCGACGGGCCGTCCGGCCTCGCCGGACGGGAGTGAGCCACGGCACACCTGCCGTAGAGTTGAGGCCGGTCGATACCTGACCGCGGCAGATCGGAAGGGCAGCAGGCGTGACGGTCGACGACAGCGGTTCGGGCACGGGTGATCCCGCCCCCGACGGCGAGCCGGGGCGTGCCGCCGGGTCCGTCGCCGACCCTGCGGCCACGGCGGCCACGGCGGCTACGCGAGTCGACCGCGCGGAGGCGCACGCGCGCGTGGCGGAAGAGGAACAGAACCGAGTGGACGCGCAGGACAGCCGCGCCGACCAGCCCGACGCCGAGTCCGACGAGGATCCGCTGGCGCTGCGGCTCGAACAGCTCATCCTCGGCGCTGAGCGGCGCTACACCCCGTTCCAGGCGGCCCGCAGCGCGGGTGTCTCCATGGAACTGGCCTCCCGGTTCTGGCGGGCCATGGGCTTCGCCGACATCGGCCAGGCCAAGGCGCTGACCGAGGCGGACGTACTGGCCCTGCGCCGGCTGGCCGGTCTGGTCGAGGCCGGACTGCTCAGCGAGGCGATGGCGGTCCAGGTGGCCCGTTCCACCGGGCAGACCACCGCCCGGCTGGCCGAGTGGCAGATCGACTCCTTCCTGGAGGGGCTGACCGAGCCTCCCGAGCCGGGCATGACGCGCACCGAGGTCACGTACCCCCTCATCGAGCTGCTGCTGCCCGAGCTGGAGGAGTTCCTGATCTACGTGTGGCGGCGTCAGCTGGCCGCCGCGACCGGCCGTGTCGTACAGGCCGCGGACGACGAGGAGATGGTGGACCGGCGGCTGGCCGTGGGCTTCGCGGACCTCGTCGGCTTCACGCGGCTGACCCGGCGCATGGAGGAGGAGGAACTCGGCGAGCTCGTGGAGGCCTTCGAGACCACCGCGGCCGACCTGGTCGCCGCGCACGGGGGGCGGCTGATCAAGACCCTGGGCGACGAGGTGCTGTACGCGGCGGACGACGCGGGCCTGGCCGCGGAGATCGCGCTGCGGCTGATCGAGACGATGGCCAACGACGAGACGATGCCCGAGCTGCGGGTGGGCATCGCCTTCGGCACGGTGACCACTCGCATGGGGGATGTGTTCGGTACGACGGTGAACCTCGCGTCCCGGCTGACGTCGATAGCTCCCAAGGACGGGGTGCTGGTCGACGGGGCGTTCGCGGAGGAGCTCATCCGGACGGGTGATGCGCCCGCTTCCGAGGCGGTGGCCGCGGAGGAGGCTGCCGCGGCGGAGAAGGAGGGTGAGGAGGCGCCGGCGTACCGGTTCGCGCTTCAGCCGATGTGGCAGCGGGCGGTTCGTGGGCTGGGTGTGGTGGAGCCCTGGCTGATGAGTCGCCGCGGTTGATTGTGCGCGCGGTGTGTCGTCTGCGGGTCCGGTGGGGGCTGGTCGCGCAGTTCCCCGCGCCCCCCGGGTGGTGGGGGCGCGGCGTTCGCTGCGTCGCGAAGGTCAAGGATTGCGCAGTTCCCCGCGCCCCTGAAGATTGCGCAGTTCCCCGCGCCCCTGAAGATTGCGCAGTTCCCCGCGCCCCTGGGTACCTAGGCGGTGAGTGGTTACTTGCCGGGCCACTGGGGGGTGCGCTTCTCGTTGAATGCCGCCACCCCTTCCACCCGGTCGCCGGAGAACGCGACCGAACGCCACGCCGCGTCCTCGATCTCCAGGCCCGTGCGGAGATCGAGCCCGTGCCCCAGTCGCAGCGCCCGCTTGGCGGCCCGCAGCCCCACCGGCGAGTTCCCCGCGATCCGCCCGGCCAGCGCCAGCGCCTCCTCGCGGACCGACCCGTCCGCGACCAGGCTGTCGATCAGCCCCAGCTCCTTCGCCTCCACGGCCTCCACCCGCCGCGCCGAGAAGATCAGCTCCGCCGCCCGCGCCGCACCCACCCGGCGCGGCAGCAGTTGCGTACCGCCGCCCCCGGGGACGACACCGACCGACACCTCGGGCAGGCCCACCACCGCCGTGCCGTCCGCCACGATCAGGTCGCAGGACAGCGCCAGCTCGAAGCCGCCGCCCAGCGCGTAGCCGTGCACGGCGGCCACGGTCGGCATCGGCAGCTCCAGCACACCGGTGTACGCGGCCCGCGACACCGGACGCTGCCGGAGCAGCTCGGCGTCCGTGAGGGAGTTGCGCTCCTTGAGGTCCGCGCCGACGCAGAAGGCCCGCTCGTGGGTCGAGGTCAGCACGACCACCCGTACGTCCGGATCGGCGGCCAGCGCCTCGCAGGCCGCGGCGATCGAGCGGGCCATCAGGGACGACACGGCGTTCATGGCCTTGGGCCGGTCCAGGGTGAGCTCCGCGACGTGCGACGCGTGGCTGCGCACCGCCACGTACTCCCCGAACCGCCGCTCCGCGCCCTGCTCCGCCATGACACCCTCCCGGTTAACGCGAGTTAACTTCCGTGGCCGATCATCCCAGCCCGTCGTCCCGGGGGAAAGGCCCACTCGCTCCAGGCCGCCCCTGTTCGTCGCGTCGACAGCACAAAACCATACAAAACTACCTAACCTAGTGTGATGGGTGGTGACGATGTGCGACTGAGGGCCGTGGTGGCGCTGGCGCAGGGCATGGCCGCCGCGCACGCCCCGCGGGAGTCGTGGCGCGCGGCGGCGGCCGGGGCCCGCCGGGCGCTGGGCGGCAGCTTCGCCGCGCTGTCCGTGTGGGAGCGGGAACTGGGGCGGCTGCGGGTCCTGGTGAACACCGGGGACCGGGCCCGGGGCGAGGAGGAGTTCCCGGAGCAGGAGGCGTACCCCGTGCACCAGTTCCCCGAGATCACCGAGTTCCTGCACGAGCGCTGGGTGGGCGGTGGCGGGCCCAACGCCTGGGTCGAGACGGCGGAAGGACCGGCCGAGGGGCGCGCCGAGTACTGCCACCAGCGGGTCGCCGCTCTGAGGCGGCGCGAGCGGGGCTGCTGTGTCGTCGCGCCGATCGTCCTGCACGGCCGCGCCTGGGGGGAGCTGTACGTCGCCCGCCCGGTCGGCGCCCCCGTCTTCGACCGGGCCGACGCCGACTTCGCGACCGTCCTCGCCTCCGTGGTCGCCGCCGGGATCGCGCAGACCGAACGGCTGGAGGAGGCCCGCAGGCTCGCCTTCACCGACGCGCTCACCGGCCTCGCCAACCGCCGGGCCGTGGACATGAGCCTGGACGAGGCCGTCGAGCGCCACCGAGCCCAGGGGGTGGTCGTGAGCCTCGTGGTGTGCGACCTCAACGGACTCAAGCGCGTCAACGACACCCAGGGGCACGCCGTCGGGGACCGGCTCCTGGAGCGTTTCGGGTCGGTGCTGTCCCTGTGCGGCGCGATGCTCCCCGGCACGCTCGCCGCCCGCCTCGGCGGCGACGAGTTCTGTCTGCTCGCGGTGGGCCCCGCCGCCGACGAGGTGGTCCGCGTCGCCGAGGAGCTCTGCCGCCGCGCCGCCGGGCTGGAGCTGGGCGAGGGGGTGGCGTGCGGGGTGGCCTCGACGGGGGATCCGCTGGGGCCCGTGCGCTCGGCCCGGCGCCTCTTCCGGCTCGCGGACGCGGCGCAGTACCGGGCCAAGGCCGTACGGTCCGCGAAGCCCGTGGTCGCGGGGCGGGAGGGGCCGGACGATCCGGTCGTCCGGCTCGCCGACGCGCCGCCGCCCGCGGCGGGCGAGCGGCGGAGGTTCCGTGGGCGCCGGTGAGCCTCGCTGGAGGGCCGTGCGGCGTCCTGCGGGTGAGTCGTCTGCGGGTGCGTCGTGGCTGGGCGCGCAGTTCCCCGCGCCCCTTCGGGGTGCCGGTACCCACTAGTGACACCGCCGCATTCACTGCGTACGATCCTGAATATGGATATGCACACTGTGGTGGTGGGGACGGCCGGTGTCACCGCGGCCGACGTGCTCGCCGTGGCACGCGACGGCGCCCGGGTCGAGCTCTCCGGTGAGGCGGTGGCGGCGCTCGCCGCGGCCCGCGAGATCGTGGAGGCGCTGGCCGCCAAACCGGAGCCCGTCTACGGGGTCTCCACCGGCTTCGGCGCCCTCGCGACCCGGCACATCAGCCCGGAGCTGCGGGCGCAGCTGCAGCGCAACATCGTGCGGTCGCACGCCGCGGGGATGGGGCCGCACGTCGAGCGCGAGGTCGTACGGGCCCTGATGTTCCTGCGGCTGAAGACCGTCTGCTCCGGCCGCACCGGCGTACGCCCGTCCGTCGCGCAGACCATGGCCGACGTCCTCAACGCCGGCATCACCCCGGTCGTCCACGAGTTCGGCTCGCTCGGCTGCTCCGGCGACCTCGCGCCGCTCTCCCACTGCGCCCTGACCCTGATCGGCGAGGGGGATGCCGAAGGCCCCGACGGCGTCGTCCGCCCGGCCGGCGAACTGCTCGCCGCGCACGGCATCGAGCCCGTCGAACTGCGCGAGAAGGAGGGCCTGGCCCTCCTCAACGGCACCGACGGCATGCTCGGCATGCTGATCATGGCCCTCGCCGACCTCGACACCCTCTACAAGTCCGCCGACGTCACCGCCGCCCTCACCCTCGAAGCGCTGCTCGGCACCGACAAGGTCCTCGCGCCCGAACTGCACGCCATCCGCCCGCACCCGGGCCAGAGCGCCAGCGCCGCCAACATGCTGGCCGTCCTGAAGGGTTCGGAACTGACCGGACACCATCAGGACGACGCCCCGCGGGTCCAGGACGCCTACTCGGTGCGCTGCGCCCCGCAGGTCGCCGGCGCGGGACGCGACACCATGGCCCACGCCCGGCTGGTCGCCGACCGCGAGCTGGCCTCCGCCGTCGACAACCCGGTCGTCCTGCCCGACGGGCGCGTCGAGTCGAACGGCAACTTCCACGGCGCCCCGGTCGCGTACGTGCTGGACTTCCTCGCCATCGCGGCGGCCGACCTCGGCTCCATCACCGAGCGCCGCACGGACCGGCTCCTCGACAAGAACCGCTCGCACGGCCTGCCGCCCTTCCTCGCCGACGACGCGGGCGTGGACTCCGGCCTGATGATCGCCCAGTACACGCAGGCCGCCCTGGTCAGCGAGATGAAGCGGCTCGCCGTCCCGGCCTCCGCCGACTCCATCCCGTCCTCCGCGATGCAGGAGGACCACGTCTCCATGGGCTGGTCGGCCGCCCGCAAGCTCCGTACGGCCGTCGACAACCTGACCCGGATCGTCGCCATCGAGCTGTACGCCGCCGCGCGCGCCGTCGAACTGCGCACCGGGCTCACCCCGGCGCCCGCCTCGCGGGCCGCCATCGCCGCCGCCCGCGCCGCCGGAGTGGCGGGCCCGGGACCCGACCGGTTCCTGGCCCCGGACCTCGCCGCGGCGGACGCCTTCGTGCGCGCCGGACACCTGGTCGCGGCCGTGGAGCCGGTCACGGGACCGCTGCTCTGAGGGTGGCCGGGTCGCGTATGCTAGGGTTCATAGCGAAACGTTTTTGGTACCCATTAACTTTGTGCGCCTGAAAGGAATCCTCTCTCAGGCGCGTTTTGTTTGTCCGGTCATTTCCGGATGGGAGCCACCTATCCAAGGAGAAATGACATGGCTACTGGCACCGTGAAGTGGTTCAACTCGGAAAAGGGCTTCGGCTTCATCGAGCAGGACGGCGGCGGCGCCGACGTCTTCGCCCACTACTCGAACATCGCCACCTCTGGCTTCCGTGAGCTGCAGGAGGGCCAGAAGGTCTCCTTCGACGTCACGCAGGGCCAGAAGGGCCCCCAGGCGGAGAACATCGTCCCCGCCTAATTCCGGGACGCGCACCACGCGAGCCGGGGCCCGCACCTTTGGGTGCGGGCCCCGGCTTGTGCTGTCCGTGTGTCCCAGAGCACGGGAAACCGTGAAAGCACGGGAGACCGTGCGGCCCAGGAAGGAATTCCAGATCCAGCATGACTCGATCCGAACGTCCTGAACGACCCGCCGGCGCACGCCCGGCGAATTCCCGGGGTACCCGCGGCTCTCGTGGCACACGTGGCGCAGGCCCGGCGGCCTCCGCGAACGGCGGCGGCAGAAACAGCGGCGCACGCAAGAAGCCGTCCGTGCAGTCCACCGTGCCGCGCGAGTTCGCCCTGCCGCAGACGCTCACGCCCGCACTGCCCTCCGTCGAGTCCTTCGACGCGCTGGACATGCCCGCCGCGCTCACCAAGACCCTCGGCGCCCAGGGCGTGACCGACCCCTTCCCCATCCAGGGCGCCACGCTGCCCAACTCGCTCGCCGGGCGCGACATCCTCGGCCGGGGCCGCACCGGCTCGGGCAAGACGCTGGCCTTCGGCCTCGCGCTGCTCGCCCGTACGGCAGGCAGGCGCGCCGAGAGCAAGGCGCCGCTCGCGCTCGTCCTGGTCCCCACGCGTGAACTGGCGCAGCAGGTCACCGACGCGCTCACGCCGTACGCCACGGCCGTCAACCTGAGGCTCGCGACCGTCGTCGGCGGGCTCTCCATCGGCAAGCAGTCCGCTCTGCTGCGGCGCGGTGCCGAGGTGCTCGTCGCCACACCGGGGCGTCTCAAGGACCTGATAGACCGAGGGGACTGCACCCTCGCACAGGTGGCGATCACCGTCCTCGACGAGGCCGACCAGATGGCCGACATGGGGTTCATGCCCCAGGTCACCGCGCTCCTCAACCAGGTCGAGCCGAACGGCCAGCGCATGCTGTTCTCGGCGACGCTGGACAAGAACATCGACAAACTCGTGCGGATGTACCTCACGGACCCCGTCGTGCACTCCGTCGACCCCTCGGCCGGCGCGGTCACGACGATGGAGCACCACGTGCTGCACGTCGCCGACGAGACGGACAAGAAGGCCGTCGCGATGCGGATCGCCGCCCGTGACGGGCGCGTGCTCCTCTTCGTCGACACCAAGCGCTCGGCGGACCGCTTCACCAAGCGGCTGCTCGCCAGTGGCGTACGGGCCTCCGCGCTGCACGGCGGACGCTCCCAGCCGCAGCGCACCCGCACGCTCGACCAGTTCAAGACCGGTCTGGTGACCGCCCTCGTCGCGACCAACGTGGCGGCGCGCGGCATCCACGTCGACGACCTCGACCTCGTCGTGAACGTCGACCCGCCCACCGACCACAAGGACTACCTCCACCGCGGCGGCCGCACCGCCCGCGCGGGAGAGTCCGGCAGCGTGGTCACGCTGGTCCTGCCGGAGCAGAAGCGGGAGATGACCCAGCTGATGGCCAACGCGGGGATCAACCCGCACACGGCCCGTATCAAGTCCAGCGACGACGAACTCGTACGGATCACCGGTGCGCGCGAGCCCTCCGGCGTCCCGGTCGTCATCCCCGTACCGGAACCCGCGGTCGCCCAGCAGTCGCAGGGCAAGCCCCGGGCACGGCGCGGTGGCGGTGGCGGCGGCGGTGGCCGTGGAGCGGCTTCGGCCGGTGCGCGGTCCGGAGGCGGCAGCAGGTCGGGCGGCGGTGTCGGTGGCGGCACGCGCGGCCGTGGCGGCGCGGGCACGGGAACGCGTACGGCGGGCGCGGGCAACCGCGGGACGCGGGGTGGACAGGGCGGCGGCCGACGGTCGGCCTGACCCACGGCGACCCGGCGCGTCAGGTCGCGCTGATCGCCAGGTCGTTGGTGACGGTGAAGAAGAAGCGGGCCCGCACGGGCCGGTCCGCCGCGGCTCCCGTTCCCAGCGGCGTGGCCGGGTGCCTGTCCGTCCCCTTCCGGTCCACGATGTCGTCGACGATCCGCCCCACGCGTATGGGGTCGGCGGCAGTGGCGGGACGTACGAACAGGTCCCACAAGGACTTCTCCACACCCTCCGGACGGGGCAGGGAAGTGATCCGTGCCCGGAACGTCCGGCCTCCGTCGGAGACCGCGGGCGCCTCGAAGTCGTACGCGGTCCCGTCCCGGGAGACGCCCGTCAGCGCCGCGCCCCGGCCGAGCGTGGCCCCGTAGAACACGCCGTGCACGGACAGTGAGTCGTCGTCGGTGTGCAGGGCCGTGGCCTCCGCGTGGGCGGGGCGGCGGAAGGCGCGCAGCGCCAGAAACCGGTCCTTGGTCGCGTACGGGATCCACCAGGCGAACGCCTCGCCCGCGGCGGGCTCCGCGCTCAGCAGCCCGCGCTGCTCGACGAGTCCGGCTGTGATCCGGCGCAGTGCCCCGTCCGCCGCGCGCTCGACGTGGAGGTCCCAGCGTCCCTCGCCCAGGGTGAGCTGTCGGTGGGTCAGTTCCGCCGTCCAGGGCGACTTCGGGTCGCTCGGCGGTCGCAGCGGAACGCGCACCTCGTCGTCGCCGTGGCGCCGGCGCAGGAGGAGCGCGAGAGCGTCACCTGAGACTCCCGACGGGTTCACCGCGACGCGTATGCCACCGGTGGAGTCGGTGGTGCAGCGGCCCTTCGGACGCAGCGGACGCGGCGGCCCCTGGGGGCGCGAGGGGTCTGAGGGGCGGTCGGCCGGGACCGGAGCCGCGGGCGGGTGCGCGGCGCTCGCGCCGGGCGACGGCGCCCGCGTCGGGAGCAGCGTGCCGAACATCCGGCGTACGCGGCGGCGGGCCTTGGCCGCCGTCGAGGTCCGGTCCTCCCGCAGCTCGGCGATGAGGCGTTCGTACTCGGCCGCGATCCTCTGCGGGGAGAACCGCTGAGCGGTCGCCCTGGCGGACTCGCCCATCGACCGCCGCCGGTCGGCGTCCTCGATCAGCCGCAGCAGCCCCGCGGCGAGCGCCTTCGGATCCCCGGGCTCCACGAGCAGA
The DNA here is from genome assembly GCF_047444975.1 of Streptomyces sp. CWNU-52B. Taxonomy (NCBI): domain Bacteria; kingdom Bacillati; phylum Actinomycetota; class Actinomycetes; order Kitasatosporales; family Streptomycetaceae; genus Streptomyces; species Streptomyces sp. CWNU-52B. Next base: position 474,384 of record NZ_JBLFJV010000019.1, read on the forward strand.
CCGTCATGGCCGTGCGTGATGATCTCGCCGGGGCCGTGCGGGCAGTCCGTCGCGACGACCGGGACCCCGGCGTGCATGGCCTCCAGGATCGTCATGCCGAAGGACTCCCAGTCCGAACTCACCGCGGCGACGGAGGCCTTGGCCCACTCCGTCTCCATGGTCGTGTGCGGCCCCATGAGGAGTATCCGGTCGTTGAGCCGGTGGGCGTCCACGGCGGCCCGCAGGGCGGCGCGCTCCGGCCCCTGTCCGTAGATCCGCAGCCGCCATTCGGGCCGTACGGCGACGACCTCGGCGAACGCGTCGATGAGGAGGTCGTAGCGCTTGACCGGCATCAGCCGCCCGGCGGCGACCACCAGCGGGGCCGCCAGGTCGGAGCGTGCGGCCTTCGGCCTCGGCGCCGCGTTCGGTATGTCGGTGATACGCGTCCGCAGGCCGGGTAAGTGCGCGCGGTGATCGGCCGCGTCCTGGGCCGAGACGGTCACGAAGGCGTCCAGGCGCCCGATCGCGTCGTCCTGCGCCGCCCGTACCCCGGGGACGTGATTGTCGTACGACAGGTGCTCCTGCCCTATTCGCAGCGGGCGGGCCGGGCCGTGCTCGGCCAGCAGGACGACCAGGGCGGGACGCGTCGCGACCAGGACATCGGCGTCGGTCCCGTCGAGGAATCCGCGCAGCCGTTCGTCCGAGAGCGCCGAGTAGCGATGGGCGAGGACCTCGGTGGGCGGCACGAGCGCGGAGGGCCGGGCCGCGAGGGGATGTCCGCCGTCGAACGCCGGCGCGTCAGGTCGTTCGTCCACGAGCGGTACGAGCCGGACCTTGCCGCTCACCCCGAGCAGCGGCTTCTCCTCGGTACGGAAGACCGACACGACCTCCACCTCGTGCCGCGCGGCCAGCGCGCCGGCCAGATTGAGCGTGGAGCGGACCGTACCGCCGATGGCATAGGCGTTGTGGACCAGAAAAGTGATCTTCAAGAGGGCGGCGTCCTGCCTGGGGAGTGCGGTCGGCGACCCGGGCAGGACCAGGACCAGTACCAGGACCGGTATGTGTCCGGGAAGCCGTTGACATCCAGCTGTGTGCGGCAGGGCGACGCGAGGGGGGAGAGGACCGTCGTACGGCCGAGCGGAGGGGGGCGCTCAGAAGCGGGGGTCGATCAGAACTCGGTCATGCGCTCCCTGCGTACCGAATAGACCACGAACCCCGCTCCCAGGCTCAGGAACAGCGTGCCGCCTGCCACGTACGGGGTCGTGTCGAAGCTTCCCGTGTCGGCCAGGCGGGTGTGGGTTCCGGCGGGGGCCTCGTCGCTCGTCCCCGAGGACTGCTCGGCTGCCTCCCCGGACGTCTGGAAGGTGCCGGAGGAGTCGGCGGTGTGTGCCGCGGTCCTGAGCACCGTGGTGGTCGTGGTCTGCGTGCGGTGCTGCGCGGGTTTGTCGTCCGTGGCGTTGGCGGACGGGACGAACCACAGGGCACCCAGCAGGGTCCCCGCGGCGGTGGCGGTCAGCAACGATCGACGTGCGGACACGGAATATCGATCCCCTTGTGACGCTGGCGAATTGGCCGTGTGGGGCGATGTTAGTGAAAGGTGCGGGTCACGGGAAAGTCACGGTGGCCATGAGTCGTACGCTCCCACGTATGAGCACACCTGAGACATCACGTTTTGTACGGTTGAGCGTCGAATTGGTCATCGAGGTCGACGACGAGAGCGCCCTCACGAAGGCGGCACTGGCCCGTGTCGCCGAGGATCCCGACATCCCGGCCGACGAGCGGGTCAGTGCCGAGAGTACCGTGACGGAAGACACGGCCGAGGCCCTCGCGTACCTGGTCGACCCGTTTGACCTGGTCGGGGACGTGCCCGGGGTCGAACTCGCGCAGGCCTCGTGGAGCAGTGAAGTGATCGACTACGACCCGGATTCGCCGGATTGGGACCTGGACGAGGATGATGACACCTCGGACCGGGAAGTGGTGGCCGGCTCATAACGCTTGGGAGAATGTGACCCCGGGCGGCAACCGCCACCCGGGGTTCTGTCGTCTCATGGGGCGCAGTGACCGACACCCGCACCAGGCGTATCCCCGTGGAGCGACGTGGCGTGCCCCACATCCGAGATGGATATGGGACGGAACGAACCGGTCGTAGCGTTGAAGTGTTACGGGGACTCTCGGGTTTTGGGGATTCGGCAACGATGGAGAAGCGTGTGATGACGGACAGTAAGCGGCGCAAGGGTCTGTCGGTCGCGTCCGCACTGCTCGGCGGGGTGCTGGTGCTCTCTGCGTGCAGCGGAGGCGGCGACGACAACCCCAAGGGCGAAGGTGACGGCTCGTCGCAGTCCAAGGTCGACGAGGCGGCGGCGAAGAAGACGTCCGAGGCCCAGATCAAGATCACACCGAAGAACAGGTCCGACAACGCCTCCATCAACAGCGCCGCCGCGGTCACTGTGACCAAGGGCACACTGACCGAGGTGAAGATGACGACGGCGGCCGGTGCCGCGGTCGAGGGCGAGATATCCGCGGACAAGAAGAGCTGGAAGCCCAGCGGTCAGCTGGAGCGTGCCACCTCCTACAAGATCGCCGCGACGGCCGAGGACTCGGACGGCCGCGCCGCCCACGAGAACTCGTCGTTCACGACGGTCTCCCCGGCCAACAGCTTCATCGGCAACTTCACGCCGGAGGACGGTTCCACCGTCGGCGTCGGCATGCCGGTCTCGATCAACTTCGACAAGGCGATCACGAACAAGGCGGACGTCCAGAAGGGCATCACCGTCTCCTCCACCAGCGGCCAGGAAGTCGTCGGCCACTGGTTCAACGCCAACCGCCTGGACTTCCGCCCCGAGGACTACTGGAAGGGCAACAGCACCGTCACCCTGAAGCTGAACCTCGACGGTGTCGAGGGTGCCTCCGGCGTGTACGGCGTGCAGCAGAAGACGGTCACCTTCAAGATCGGCCGCGATCAGGTCTCGATCGTCGACGCGAAGACCAAGACCATGAAGGTCACGCAGGACGGCAAGACCATCAGGACCATCCCGATCTCCGCGGGTTCGCCGGAGAACAAGACGTACGAGGGCCGGATGGTGATCTCCGAGAAGTTCAAGGAGACCCGGATGGACGGCGCGACCGTGGGCTTCACGGACGACGACGGCAAGGGCGAGTACGACATCAAGGACGTGCCGCACGCGATGCGTCTGTCGAACTCCGGCACGTTCATCCACGGCAACTACTGGGGTGCCAAGTCCATCTTCGGCAGCGTCAACACCAGCCACGGCTGTGTGGGCCTGGCGGACACCAAGGGCGCGAACGACACGAACAGCCCCGGCGGCTGGTTCTACAGCCACTCGATCGTCGGTGACGTCGTGGACGTGCGCAACACCGGTGACAAGACCGTCGCCCCGGACAACGGCCTCAACGGCTGGAACCTGGACTGGGCGGCGTGGAAGGCCGGTTCGGCCGCCTGACCCGCACGGACGGTTCGGCCCCGCGCAGGCGGCCGAGTCGTCCGACCTGAACACGCTTCGCCCCGAGGGCGGTCGCTCGTCATGAGCGGCCGCCCTCGGCGTTCTTCCGCGGCACCCCGGCGGATTCACAGCGTTTCAGGGGAGCGTTCCGGGCTCCGCACAGCCTTCTCGTCCTTCTTCTCATCCTTCTCTTATGCGGGGCTTATCCCGTCATCACACGCTGTCCTTACCTTGCGGCCATGTTCTTCACCTATCTGAGGCGCGAACTGCGCCGCCGCAGAAAGGCGGCGCTCGTCGTCGCCTCCGGACTCGCCCTGGGCATCGCCCTGGTCATCGTGGTCAGCTCCGTGTCGTCCGGCATGGAGAAGGCGCAGGGCAAGGTCCTCCAGTCGCTGTACGGGCTGGGTACGGACATGACGGTCACCAAGGCGGCCCAGGCCCAGTCGAGCACGGGCGAGCGGCCGCGCTTCCAGTTCGACGCCCGCGACAGCGACTCCGACGAGGAGCAGAGCAGCGACCGCGTGATGGTGCAGGGCTTCCAGACCCTGGCCGCCGGCACCGTCTCCGAGGTCGACACGCAGCAGGGCGTCTCGGACGCCGTCGGCGGGCTCAGCCTCCAGGTCGTCAAGGTCAGCGGCCAGTTCCAGCGGGGCCAGTTCCAGCAGGACCAGCAGCAGAACGGGGGCGGCGGCAACCGGCAGGGCGGCGGTTCCGGCGCCGAACAGTCCCCGCAGGGCCGTGTCGAGGGCGGTGGGGCCGACTTCGACGTCAACAACTACTCCGTCTACGGCACGGACGTCACCAAGCCCGCGCTCGGCCCGCTGACCTCCTCGAAGATCACCAGCGGCCGTACCTTCAAGACCTCCGAGACCGACGCGAAGGTCGTGGTCGCCGACGCCTCCTACGCCAAGGAGAAGAAGCTCGCACTCGGTGACACCGTCACCGTCAAGAGCGTCAAGTACAAGGTCATCGGCCTCGCGACACCCGACAGCGGCGACGCGGCGGCCAACCTCTACATCCCGCTCAAGCAGGCGCAGACGCTGAGCGACTCCAAGGACAAGGTCACCACGATCTACGTCCAGGCGGCGGACTCGCAGCAGATCGACGCGGTCAAGTCGACCATCCAGAAGAACATCTCGGGTACGACGGTGACGACCTCCGCCGACCTCGCCGACACGGTCTCCGGCTCCCTGTCCACCGCCTCCGACCTCGCCTCGAACGTGGGCAAGTGGCTGTCGATCGCGGTGCTCGTGGCCGCGTTCCTGGTCGCGGGACTGCTCACCTCGTCGGCCGTCTCGCGCCGGGTACGGGAGTTCGGCACGCTCAAGGCGCTGGGCTGGAAGTCCGGCAGGGTCACCCGGCAGGTCGTCGGGGAGGCGGTCGTCAACGGCCTCGTCGGCGGCGTCCTCGGTATCGCGCTGGGCCTCGGCGGCGCGTACGCGGTCACCGCGATCAGCCCGACGCTCCAGGCCGAACTGGGCTCCACGGGCGGCGGAGCGGGCGGTCCCGGCGGCGGCGGTATGGGCGGCCCCGGCCGCCAGGCGGCGTCCAAGGCCCTCGACGTGGCACTGACCGCGCCGGTCGCCCTCGACACGATCGCCGTGGCGGTCGGCCTCGCGGTGGCCGGCGGCCTGATAGCAGGAGCGTTCGGCGGCTGGCGAGCCTCCCGCCTACGCCCGGCGGACGCCTTGCGCCGAGTCGAGTAACAGGAGGAACGGCACGCCCCGAAGGGGCGCGGGGAACGGCGCGCCAAGCCGCAACGAACCCGCAGGCGTCACACGGCGATGACCCCCGCTCTCAAGGGGCGCGGGGAACGGCGCGCCAAGCCGCAACGAACCCGCAGGCGTCACACGGCGATCACCCCCCGCCCTCAAGGGGCGCGGGGAACTGCGCGCCCAGCCACAACCAACCCGCACCCGCCGACGCAGCCTCCCGACCCAACCCGCGGAGCACCCCGCGGAGCGAACCCCCAGGAGCCCCACCATGTACGAACTGAAAAGCGTCACCAAGCAATACCGCCGGGGCAAAGACACCGTCCACGCCCTCGCCGGCGTCGACCTGACCATCGGAGACGGCGACCGACTCGTCATCCAGGGCCCCACCGGCGGCGGCAAGTCCACACTTCTCCAAATGCTCGGCGGTCTGGACCGCCCCACCTCCGGCAGTATCGAACTCGACGGAACAGATCTCGCCAAACTGTCCGAGACCAAGCTGACGAACGTACGCAGCGAGAACATCGGATTCGTTTTCCAGAGTTTTAACCTCATTCCCACCCTTACCGCCCAAGAGAATGTCGAAACGGCCCTCGTCCCACTGAAGGTCAAAGTGAAAGAGCGGCGGGAAAGGGCCGCCGCCGCCCTGGAGTCCGTCGGCCTCGCCGAGCGGTTCGGTCACCTGCCGGCCGAACTCTCCGGCGGCCAGCAGCAACGCGTCGCCATCGCCCGCGCCCTGGTCAAGCAGCCGAAGGTGCTGCTCGCCGACGAACCGACCGGAAACCTCGACGAGTCCATGCGCGACGAGATCATGGACGTACTCGAAACCATGTGGAAGGAGTACGGGCTCACTTTCATCATGGTCACGCACGATTCCAGCATCGCGAAGAAGGCCCCGCGGGTCGCCACGATCCGGAAGGGAAAGATCACCGTCAAGGAGAACATCAACTCTTAACTCCAGCCACACTATTGAGCACCCGTTAGCCCCCCGGCATACTGAGTATTCCGGGGGGTCGCGCGCGATCACACGTACGGGATGTCCCCCGGCCGGATGAACGGGGATTCACTCCGGACCTGCTCTCCTGGGGGAGACTTGCGCAGCCAACTGAAAAGAGCGTGCGTGGCCACGATCGCCGCGGCGGCAGCCGTGGCCCTGGCGGCGGGCATGACCAGCCCGGCGGCGGCGAAGGCACAGCGCACGGACACCGACTCGGCTCATGACACGACACGTGGCGTGACAGGTGGAGTGACAGGTGACGCGGCACGTGACACGGCGTCACAGAACATTCCCAAGCAGCCCGTCACCCTGATAACCGGCGACCGCGTCCTCGTCGACGCCAAGGGCCGCGCCGTCGGCCTGGAGCGGGCGAAGGGCCGCGAGAAGATACCCGTCCGGATCAGCAAGGCCGCCGGACACACCCTCGTCGTACCGGCCGACGCCGCGCGGCTGATCGCCGAAGGCAAGCTCGACCAGCGGCTCTTCGACGTCACCGAACTCAACAAGTCGGCCGGCCGCACGGCCCGCAAGCAGGGCCTCAAGGTGATCGTCGGCTACCGCGGCGCGGCAGCCGCGGCGAAGGCGGACGTCCGCGACGCCGGTGACACCAAGGTCCGCAGGACCCTCAAGTCCCTGAACGCGGACGCGGTCCTGACACCCGGGGACGACGTGTCCGAGCTGTGGGCGGCGGTCACCGACACGCAGGCGGACAGCGGCGCGAAGACCGCGTCGGGCATCGCGCACGTATGGCTCGACGGGGTCCGCAAGGCCAGCCTCGACAAGTCCGTTCCGCAGATCGGCGCCGACAAGGCGTGGGCCGCCGGGTACGACGGCAAGGGCACCAAGATCGCCGTCCTGGACACCGGTGTCGACTCGACCCACCCCGACCTCCAGAACAAGGTCGTCGCCGAGAAGAACTTCTCCACCGCCGCCGACGCGAGCGACAAGTTCGGCCACGGCACGCACGTCGCGTCCATCGCGGCCGGTACGGGAGCCAAGGCGGCCGGCACGTACAAGGGCGTCGCGCCCGGTGCCGACCTGCTCAACGGCAAGGTCCTCGACGACAACGGCTTCGGCGACGACTCCGGCATCCTCGCCGGCATGGACTGGGCGGCCGAGCAGGGCGCCGACGTGGTGAACCTGAGCCTGGGCGGCGGGGACACCCCCGACATCGACCCGCTCGAAGCCCAGGTCAACAAGTTGTCCAAGGAGAAGGGCATCCTCTTCGCCATCGCCGCGGGCAACGACGGTGAGTTCGGCGAGCAGACGATCGGCTCCCCGGGCAGCGCGGAGGCGGCCCTCACCGTGGGCGCCGTCGACGACACGGACACCCTGGCCCCGTTCTCCAGCACGGGCCCCGGCCTCGACGGGCAGATCAAGCCCGACGTGACCGCGCCCGGCGTGGACATCACGGCCGCCGCGGCCCCCGGCAGCGTCATAGCGCAGGAGGTCGGCGAGAACCCGGCCGGCTACCTGACCATCTCGGGTACGTCGATGGCCACCCCGCACGTCGCGGGCGCCGCGGCGATCCTCAAGCAGCAGCACCCCGACTGGACGTACACCGAGCTCAAGGGCGCGCTGACCGGCTCCGCCAAGGGCGGCGCGTACACGCCGTTCCAGCAGGGTTCGGGCCGTGTCCAGGTCGACAAGGCCATCGAGCAGACCGTGGTCGCCGTCCCCTCGTCGGTGAGCTTCGGCATCCAGCAGTGGCCGCACACCGACGACACCCCGGTCACCGAGAAGGTCACGTACAAGAACCTCGGGACGGCCGACGTCACGCTGGACCTCGCGGTGACGGCCACCGACCCGAAGGGGCAGACCGCGCCGGCCGGCTTCTTCACGCTCGGCGCCCGGACACTGACCGTCCCGGCGGGCGGCACGGCCTCCGCCGACCTCACGGCCGACACCAGGCTGGGCGGCACGGTCGACGGCACCTACTCCGCGTACGTGACCGCGACCGGCGGCGGACAGAGCGTACGCACGGCGGCGGCGGTGCAGCGCGAGCTGGAGTCGTACGACGTCACGCTCAAGCACATCGGCCGCGACGGCCTGCCCGCGACGGGCTACCTCACCGACCTGGTCGGCTACGCGGGCCTCGGCAAGGACCGGCGCTTCGCCGTGCCGGAGAGCGACGGCACGGTGAGCCTGCGCGTGCCCAAGGGCACATACCTGCTGGACGCCTGGATCGTCAAGGACTTCGGGACCTTCGACGGCGGCCTCGACTGGCTGCTCCAGCCCAAGCTGAACGTCACCGAGGATGTCTCGGTGACCCTGGACGCCCGTACGACGAAGGCGGCCCGCTTCACCGTGCCGGACGCCTCGGCGAAGCCGCTGTCCGCGTCGGTCTCCTACTTCTACGACCCCGCCGCGTTCAGCGTCGGCGTGGGCCTCGAATCGTTCGCCGACGTGCGGGTGGCGCACCTCGGCGGGGACGTCACCGGTCTGACCCAGACCTGGGGCGGCCAGTGGGCCAAGGGGGCGAACGCCGAGTACGACGTGGCGACCTCGGCCCAGGTCAAGCGGTTCCAGGGCGACAAGGTCCGCCACTACGAGGCGGGCGAGTTCGCCACGGTGAAGAACCACCTGGGGGCCTCGTCGTCCGGCAAGACCGGCGCGATCGTCCCGGTGGGCGAGTTCGAGACGGACTACACCATCGGGGTCCCCGTCGAGCAGAAGCTGCCCAGCTCCCGGACGCTGTACGTGTCGACGGGTGACAAGGTCAAATGGGGGCCGCAGTTCGAGCAGCGCGGCGGTGTCGACGAGGACGGGTTCCCGATCTACGAGGCCTTCTACTCGCTGGACAGCGCGCAGGCCCTCACCGCGGGCAAGAAGTACGAGAAGACCTTCAACACGGCGGTCTTCGGTCCGCGCATCAGCTCGGACCTGGGCCTCGGCCTCTACCGCGAGGGCGACAGCATCTACGGCCTCGTGCCGCTGTTCTCCGACGGCAGGACCCACATCGGCTCCTCGGTCTACTCGTCGGTCACCACGACCCTCTACCGCGACGGCGTCAAGGTCGGCTCCAACAGCGACCCGCTGTCCGGCGAGGCCTTCACCGTCCCGGCGGGTGACGCCGCGTACAAGCTGACCAGCTCGGTCAAGCGCAGCGTCAAGGTCGCCGCGGCATCCACCCGGATCGACGCCAGCTGGACCTTCCGCTCCAAGACGGCCGACCTGGCCGAGCTGCCCGCGTCCACGGTCCGCTTCAAGGCGGCCGTCGGCCTGGACAGCCGGGCCCCGGCGGGCAAGAAGGTCTCCGTCCCGGTGACCGTCCAGGGTTCGGCCGCGGGCAAGAACCTCAAGTCGCTCGCGGTGTACCTGTCGTACGACTACGGCCAGACCTGGAAGAAGGTCGCCGTCAAGAACGGCAAGATCCCCGTGACGAACCCCGCCAAGGGCAAGGGAATCTCGTTCCACGCCAAGATCGCCGACAAGAAGGGCAACAAGTCGACGATCTCGATCTATAACGCGTACTACGGGAAGTGAGCCAGGACGGCCCGCCGACAGCCGGTTGCTCTGAGCCACAGGGCCGGAGCCACAGCTATCGGCGGGCCGTCGGGGTAGGCGCGGGGTATGACCGCGCACACCATCGAGTACACCCGGTACCTCATCCCCGAGCAGCTGTCGGCCCAGTTCCTCGCCGCGTACACCCGGGCCGCCGTGCAGCTGGCGGCGGCCCCCCAGTGCGTCGACTACGAACTGGCCCGCTGCGAGGACGACTTCGAGCACTTCGTGCTCCGCGTCACCTGGACGTCCACCGAGGACCATGTCGAGGGTTTCCGCGAGTCCGAGCTCTCCACCGACTTCGCCGCCGAGGTCGGCCCCTTCGACCGGTTCGTCGAGGAGACCCGCCACTACACGCCGACGGCGGTACGGGGCACGGGGGCGGCCGTGCCCACGCTGTACGCCCTGGCCGGCGGCGCCGAGGCCTTCGCCCGCCTCACCGAGGTCTTCCACGACAAGGTCCTCAAGGACGACGTCCTGGCCCCCGTCTTCGAGGGACTCACCGCCGAGGACGCGTCCCGCGCCGCCCGCTGGCTCGGCGAGGTCTTCGACGGCCCGCCGGGCCACTCCGACACACCGGACGGCGGTCACGGCCACGCGGCCGCCGTCCACCTGGGCAGGGAGATCACGGAGCGGCAGCGCCGCCGCTGGGTCAACCTGCTCCAGGACGCGGCGGACGAGGCGGACCTGCCGACGGACCCGGAGTTCCGCTCGGCATTCGCCGCCCAAGCGGAACGACAAACACGCCGGACAACGGGCGACGACCCCCTGACCCCCACACCGACCTAAAACCGGGGGTAGGGGCGAAGCCCCACCCCCCAGGGGCGCGGGGAACTGCGCGCCCAGCCACACGTGACCGGCGGGTGCCGGACGGCCTGGGGGGGCGAGGGCGCAGCCCCGCCTTCCAGGGGCGCGGGGAACTGCGCGATCAGCCCCCACTCACCCGCACCCGCACCCGCACCCACCGGACGCCGTCACGCCCGCGGCGCCACCGCCCCGGCCCACGCCGCATCCGTACCCCAACTCGCCAGCAAGCGCAGCGCCTCCGCCGAAGGCGACCCCGGCTCCGCGTGATACGTGACCATCGACAACTCCTCGTCGTCGACCAGCTTGAACGTCTCGAACGAGAGCGTCAGCTCACCCACCAACGGATGCCGCAGCCGCTTCAGCCCATGGCTCTTCTCCTTGACGTCATGCGTCGCCCAGAGCCGCCGGAACTCCTCACTCTTCACGGAGAGCTCCCCGACGAGCGCGGACAGCCGCGGATCGTCCGGATGGCACCCCGCGTCCATCCGCAGAAAACTCACCATGTCGGACGCCTTCTGCTCCCACTCCACGAACAGCTCGCGGTACTCGGGCTTGAGGAACACCATCCGCGCCCAGTTCCGCTCCCGCGCCGGCATCTGCGCCCAGTCCCCGAAGACGGCCGCGGACATCCGGTTCCACACGAGGATCTCCGAGCGCCGCCCCACGACGTACGCCGGCACCGTGTCCAACGTGTCGATCAGCTCCCGCATCGCCACCCGCACCTGCTGCGGCCGGGCCGACGGCTTCTTCTTGTGCTGCTTGGGCTTCGCGAGGTGCGTGAGATGCGCGTGCTCGGCCCCGCTCAGCCGCAGAGCACGCGCGATCGCGTCGAGCACCTCCGCCGACACGTTCCGCCCGTTGCCCTGCTCAAGGCGGGTGTAGTACGCCACGGACACCCCGGCGAGCTGCGCCAGCTCCTCGCGGCGCAGCCCCGGCACCCGGCGGTGCCGCCCGAAGTCCGGCAGCCCCACGTCCTCCGGCTTCAGCCGCGCCCGGCGGGTGCGCAGGAACTCGCTGAGCTCGGCGCGCCGGTCCAGCCGCCGCCCCGGATCCTGTCCGGGTTCCTCGCCGGCCGGCTCCTGAGAAAGCTGTGGATCCATACGTTCAGTATTCACGGTCGTACGCATACGAACCTGCCCCTATCAGTAGTAGGACCAGTGGACGTACGAAAAGGCGTGGTCTGGGTGAGGACGGGCAAACGGCGCAGGCTGGACGCCGTACCCGGCCGGATGACAGGCCGGGGCGCAGTCCCTCCTGAGGAGAAACCCCCGCATGACCACTGTCGCCGCATACGCCGCGCCCGCCGCCAAGGCTCCGCTGGAGCGCACGACCATCGAGCGTCGTCCGGTCGGCGAGCACGACGTCCTCATCGAGATCAAGTTCGCCGGTATCTGCCACTCCGACATCCACCAGGCCCGTGAGGGCTGGGGAGAGGCCATCTTCCCGATGGTCCCCGGCCACGAGATCGCCGGGATCGTCACCGAGGTCGGCTCCGGGGTGACCAAGTTCACCGCCGGTGACCGCGTGGGCGTCGGCTGCATGGTCGACTCCTGCCGCGAGTGCGACAACTGCAAGGCCGGCCTGGAGCAGTACTGCGTACAGGGCAACATCGGCACGTACAACGCCGTCGACCACGCCGGCGAGGTCACGTACGGCGGCTACTCGACGCACATCGTCGTCGACGAGGCCTTCACCGTCGGGATCCCCGAGGGCCTGGCCCTCGACGTGGCCGCGCCGCTGCTGTGCGCCGGCATCACCACGTACTCCCCGCTCAAGCACTGGAACGCCGGCCCCGGCAAGAAGGTCGCGATCCTCGGCATGGGCGGCCTCGGTCACATGGGCGTCAAGATCGCGCACGCGCTCGGTGCCGAGGTGACCGTCCTGTCGCAGTCGCTCCGCAAGAAGGACGACGGGCTGAAGCTGGGCGCCGACCACTACTACGCGACCAGCGACCCGAAGACGTTCGAGGAACTGCGTGGGACGTTCGACCTGATCCTGTCCACGGTGTCGGCTCCGCTGGACCTGGACGCCTTCCTGGCGCTGCTGCGGTCGGACGGCGCGTTCGTGAACGTGGGCGCGCCCGAGGAGCCGGTCTCGCTGAACCTGTTCTCGGTGATCGGTGGGCGCAAGACGCTTGCCGGGTCGGGCATCGGCGGCATCCGGGAGACCCAGGAGATGCTGGACTTCTGCGCGGAGCACGGGCTGGGCGCGGAGATCGAGCTGATCAGCGCGGCTGAGATCAATGAGGCGTACGAGCGGGTGCTGGGCAGCGAGGTGAGGTACCGCTTCGTGATCGACGCCGCGACGATCTAGTTCCACTGGGAGGCAGGGGAGGCAGGGGAGGCAGGGGGCTGGGTGGCTGCGTGCCTCGTCGTGCACCTGCGGGTCGGTTGCGGCCGGCCGCGCAGTTCCCCGCGCCCCTGAGCAACCGGGGCCGCAGCCCGCTCCCAGTGGTGCGGGGGTCGGCCGACTGGTAAGCGTGGGGTGGCCCGCGAGTGACGAGTTGCCGGGTTACCGAGTTGTCGAGCTGCCGAGTTGTCCGGCCGAGGAGGTTCCTGTGACCGTCGAGCTGAACCACACGATCGTCGCCGCCCATGACAAGAAGGCGTCGGCCCGGTTCCTCGCCGATCTGCTGGGTCTGGAGGTGAGCCCCGAGTACGGCCCCTTCGTCCCGGTGCGGATCCCCAACGGCGTGACCCTCGACTACATGGACACCGTCGGCGCCATCCAGCCCCAGCACTACGCGTTCCTGGTCTCGGAGGACGACTTCGACGCGATCTTCGCGCGCATCCAGGACGCCGGCCTCACGTACTGGGCGGATCCGTCCCACCGGCGGGTCGACGAGATCAACACGAACGACGGCGGACGCGGCACGTATTTCGATGACCCGAACGGTCACAGCCTGGAGATCCTCACGCGTCCGTACGGGAGCGGGGTGGTACCCGCTGACGGGCCAGACTCGATGTAATGAACACCAACTGGCCCTGAGCTGGGGTGAGTTGACGCCGGTGCCGTGAGGGCATGCCGAGCGTCCCCGAGTCCGCCCGGGTGTGACCGCCCGGGTGCCCTCCAGGCCCTCGCCGGGCCGGAACCGTGGTGGTACTCCCTTCTCTGAGGCGTGGCGATCCGCGCCGGGAGCTCTCCCGGTCAGGTCAGGGCGGCCCCGGCGTCACGTGCCGCGCGCTCGACCGGACTCGTTCAGAATCATTCTGGAGACACACCCGATGAAGCTCGCCAAGCGTCTTGTCCTCACCACCGCGGCTTTCGCCGCCGTCACCGTCGGCACGCTCTCGGGCGTGACGGCCGCCCAGGCCGCCGGCTCGCGGCCCGCATCCGCCGGCCTCGACGTCCCCGCCGCGCTGGCGGTTCCCGAAGGCAACCGGCTCACCGGCGTCTTCTCCGCCGCAGGTGTCCAGACCTACACCTGCGCCGACGGCGCCTGGACGCTGCTGGAGCCGGCCGCCACCCTCTGGGCCAAGGGCGACCGCTCCCACCGCACCGTCGCCCTGCACTCCCGCGGCCCCGTCTGGGTGTCCACGGTGGACGGCAGCGCGGTGAACGCCACCGCCGTGGCCAACTCGCCGAAGCCCGGCACCATCCCCGAGCTGCTGCTGAAGTCCACCGCCACGCGCGGTACGGGGGTCTTCGCCGACGTCTCCTACATACAGCGCCTCGGCACCGACGGCGGCGTGGCCCCGGCCGGCGCGTGCACGGGCACCGGCCAGACCAGCGTCCAGTACTCCGCCACGTACGCCTTCTACAAGCCCGCCGAGTGACGCGGCGGTAGTGCGGGCGGCAGTGCGAGCGGCAGCGCGGAGCCAGGGGGCCTCCGAGTGACTTCGGAGGCCTCCTGGGCTTCGAGCAGTTCGTCGCCGTGCTCCACCACCCAGGCGCCGAGGGCCGTCATCGGGCCCTCGACCAGGCTCCGGCCCAGGCGGGTCAGGCCGTACTCGACGCGCGGCGGCGCCTCGGCGTGCGCGTGGCGTTCGACCAGGCCGAAGGCGAGCAGACGGCGCAGGGCCTCGGTCAGGACCTTGTCGCTGATGCCGCCGATCGCGGCGCGCAGCTCGCGGCGTCTGCGGGGTTCCGCGCCCAGAGCCGCCAGGACGACGGGATCCCAGGTGTGGGCGAAGAGATCGGTGGCCGCACGCAGCGGGCAGTCGGCGACCAGCTCGTATCGGTGGGCTCCGTGATCAGTCATCTCGCCGCCCATCGTCGCGCGTCGGTCACGCACCGATCGGTGCGTATCGCCTTGCCTACCGTAGCCGCGCAACTGGTCGGTCCTTGTGACTGCTTGAGAGAGGCGGCGACGACGATGCGCATCGGGATCCTGGGAACGGGAACACTGGCGGCGGCCCTGGGCGCGGGCTGGGTACGCGCGGGGCACGAGGTGGCGGTCGGCGGGCGGTCGCGGGCCGGGGCGGTTCGGCTCGCCGGGCGACTGGGCCGCGGGGCGGTGGGCCTCGCACCGCGTGAGGCGGCAGCCGGGCGCGACGCGGTCCTGCTCGCCGTGGCGTGGGACGGTGTGGAGGACATGCTGCGGCTGGCGGGCGAGGGTGACGGCGTACTCGACGGGACGCCGCTGATCGACCCCACGAACGCGGTCGCGCATGGTGTCGGGGCGCTCCTCATCGACGACGGCGCGTCGATGGCGAGGCGGATCGCCGGGCTGGCGCCGGGTGCCCGGGTCGTGAAGGCGTTCCACCTCTTCCCCGCCGGCCAGTGGACGAGGCCTCCCGGCGACGAAGGCTCCCGGGTGACCGTCGCGATGTGCGGCGACGACGCGGCGGCGCTGGGCACCGTGGGGGAGCTGGTCCGTGACGTCGGCGCGGTGCCGGCGACCGTGGGGACGCTGGACCGCGTCCGCCAGCTGGAGGAGGTGGCGGGTTTCGTGATCGGGCTGGCGTTCGCGGGCGTCGACCCCGGCGCCGCGGTCCCGCACGTCTCCGGAGGCGGAGGCGGCTCCACCCGGCCGTGACGCACAACATGCCGCAGAACTACGCCACTTGACGGTATCGATCACGGTCGTCCCTCCCTAGTTTGCTTCGCGTGGCCGCAACGGGCCGCCGCCGAAGGAGGACTCATGACTGTGAGCTCGGAACCGCGGAACATCGTCCTCGTCCACGGAGCGTTCGTGGACGGGTCAGGCTGGCAGAAGGTCTACGACCTCCTGACCCGGGACGGGTACGACGTCAGCGTCGTCCAGAACCCGACCCTGTCGCTCGAAGGGGACGTGGCCGCGACGCGCATGGTCCTCGACGACCAGGACGGTCCGGTCGTCCTGGTGGGCCACTCCTACGGCGGTGCCGTGATCTCCGAGGCGGGCACCCACTCGAAGGTGGCGTCGCTGGTCTACCTCGCCGCGTTCGCGCCCGACAAGGGGGAGTCGGTCGGCACGCTCATCGCCGACCCGCCGCCGGGCGCCGCGGTCCCGCCCATCCTGCCGCCCAGGGACGGCCTCCTGCTCCTGGACCGCCAGAAGTTCGCGGCTGCCTTCGCCGCCGACCTGCCGGCCGAGCAGGCGGCGTTCATGGCCGACTCCCAGGTTCCCTGGGGGGTCGACGCGCTCAACGGCGCCGTGACGGAACCGGCCTGGCAGGTCAAGCCGAGCTGGTACCTCGTCGCGACCGAGGACCACATGATCCCGCCGCCGGCCCAGCGCACGATGTCGGAGCGGGCCGGCTCGAAGGTCATCGAGATCACCGCCAGCCACGCCGTCTACCTCTCACATCCGGCGGAGGTGACCACACTGATCAAACAGGCCGCCGCCCGCTGACTGCTGACCGCGGGTCCAGTGGGTCATGTGGGTCATGTGGGTCCACGCGCCGCGCTGCCGACCGGGCCGACTCCGGTCGGCAGTACCGTGCGACGTCGTAAGGACTAACACCCGCGGGCCCGCGACGGCCGTCGGCGAGAAAACGGGGGCACCATGTGCGGAAACTGCGGTCACCGGGAGACGGTCACGTCGATCGCGCGCAATGCGGCGGCACCTGCCGACGTCCTGATCAGGCTGTTGTGCGAAGAAGCCGACGCGGCATGGAGCACGGTCGCCTGGAGAGCCCTGCCGGACGAGGTGATCGACGCCGTCCTCGCGCACCCCGACCGCAGGCTGCGGACCGCGCTCGCCGAGAACGTCTCGATACCGGCGGAGCAACGCGCCAGGCTCGTGGACGACCCGGACCCGCGCGTCCGCCTCGCTCTGGCCATCGGGCCCGAGTGGTTCCGTACCCCCACGCCGCCACTGCCGCTGCCCGTCCAGCGGCGACTGCTCGCCGATCCGGAACCGACGGTCCGGCGAGGCGTGGCCTTCTGCCACGACACAGCTTCGGACCTGGTCGCCGGGCTCGCGGACCATTCGGACGCGGACCTCCGACGGGCCGCCTGTCGCCGGTGGGCCGCGCTGTCCGAGGACACCCGACGCGACCTGCTCCACGACGCCGATGACAAGGTCCGTCAGGCGGCCATGATGGAGGCCTGCCGGAATGACGCGGCCTGGACGGACCTCCTTCTCGGCCCTCGCGCCCCTCTTGACGTAGGAATCAGCATCAGCGGCTTCGACAGACACGAGGTGATCCGTCACGGTGCGATGAGCACGGCGACCGCCGAACAGCTCGCGGCGAGCACCGCGGAGGCGGACCGGCGGGAACTGGCGGCGAATCTCCACGTTCCCATCGGCATCGTCCGGGCGTTGGCGGACGACGCCGCGCGTAGCGTACGGCTTGCGGTATCGGTGCGCCCCGAGCTGACGGAGGCCGAACGCGCCGCCATCGACGTCACCATCAGCACGTCCGACCGGCTCCAGCCGGTCGACTGGGTGCGGCTCTGCACCGACCCCGATGTCCTGCGGCGGTGCGCCAGATCGGCCAACACGCTGCTACGGCGCAGCGCCGCCCACAGCCCCCACCTGCCGGCCGACGCCGTCGAGCTGCTCTCGAAGGACGACGACCACCCCGTACGCCTGTTGCTGTGCGAGAACCAGCCGACCGTGCGCGGTGAGGTGGTGCTGCGGACCTATCTGGACTGCAAGGTGATCACCAGGGGTGCTCTGCTGAGGCATCCGAACTTTCCACGGCAGGGCAGTGCGCGACGTTTCGCCGACGACCTGGATCCGGAGAGGCGGCGGCTGGCGGGGCTGGACCCCGAGGCGCCGGTCGACATCCTCGTCCGGCTGCTCGCCGATCCCCACGATCGGGTGAGTGCCACGGCTGCCGCGCACCCCGCGCTGCCGGTCGGCCTCATTCTCGAAAGCTGCGGGAAACCGGCGACCTGCTCCGCGGCTCTCGGCAACCCGAGCCTCCCCGTGGAAGCCATGCACCAGTACCTTGACGAGGCAGGCGTACCTCGCTGACGTGGCGGGACCTGGAAGGATCAGCCGGACGTGCGGGTGCGCCCCCTTGCGACGAAGGGGGCGCACCCGTCGGGCTGCTATCGGGTGCCGTTGGCGGGGAACGTCCAGACGGCGTGGCTGCCGGGGCCGACGGTGAGGGTCGAGTTGCCGATCTGTTCCACGTGCCGGTCCTTCACGGGCCGGTTGAGTGACAGGTCGACCCGCTGCAGTCCCGCCTGTGCGCGCGGCACGGGGTCGAACCGGAGCGTGGTGCCGCCGCGCTCCGCCACGACGCCACCGTCCGAGCCGGTCCGTACGGTGAACCCGCCGGCCCGCAGCAGCGGCACGGTGTCGGCGAGGTCGCTCTCGGTGACCTTGAGGTGGACGGAGGTCACGTCACGCATCAGGTGGGTGCGGTAGTCGTCGGACAGGTACCGTTCCCGGCCGACGTCACCGGGGGAACTCGCCGGTTCGGTGTTGCCGCGGGGGTCGGCGAAGTACTCCGGCCGGTACTCCATCGCCCAGGCCCCGAAGGCGTCGTACGTGGTGGCGGTGAGGACGGCGTCGAACCACGGCACGGGCACGCCGTCACCGAAGTCCCGCGTCTGGAGGAACTCGACGGGGTCGGCGACCCCCTCGTCCTTGAGCCGCTCGGTGACCGTCGCCAGGTCTCCCGCCCACTCGGTCGACAGGCCCAGACCGGCGGAGCCGAGGGTGCCGTCCTGACCGGCGATGTCACCGACGCCGAACAGTTCGAGGTAGGTTTCACGGCCCATCAGATAGCGGCCGGTCCAGGTCTGTCCGTCGGCTCCGGTCGTGGTGCGGACCTGGAAGTTGGCGAACTCCCGCAGGTAGTCGGAGTGTTCGATGGCGTCGGCGGTCTCCCGGTCGAGGACTCCGTAGGAATGGTTGTAGAACAGCAGCTGTCTCTCCTGCGACACCTGGCTCCCCGCGGCCTGCGCCGTCCCCAACCCACCCCCGATCGCACCGGCGAGGGCCATGGCGAACACGATGATCATCCGTAATGTCCGACGAATCAGCATGTGGGGGATCGTAGGACGGGGAGGGCGCTGTCGCCGTTCTTTTCGGACGTGGCTGAAATGCTTGACACCTGGCGTCCGTCGATGGCTGCCCGAACGGGGCGGGGTCCGTGGTGGTGACGGTGGCGGTGGCGGTGTGAACAGGTTGCCTTCGGCACCTGGATAGGCGGGGAGGTGATTGCTGGCTAGAGTTGTCCCGTTACAGCTGGTTGTGGGGACAACCAGAGCGCCTTGGGGAGGGCCGCACCACATGAGTCGTCGATCTGCCGGTTTTGTCGGCGTCTGGGCTGAAGTGCAACGCCAGCAGCAGCGTCAGCTGGAAGCCGAAGCCAGACAGCAGAGACAGCAAGTTCAGCAAGCACGTGCCTATCAACGGCGAGTCGCCCAGGGGCATCGTGAGTATCGGCAGGCGGAGGCACTGCGTCGCACCGAGGAACTCGACGCGCGGGTCGCCTCGTTGCAGGGCCTGCTCACTGCCGGATGCCAGGTTCCGGCCTTCAGGGTCTCGTCCCTGCTGCGATCCGAAGAGGTCGAGGCCTTCGCTCCGGGGGCGTTGGCGCGACCCGTACCCATGCCGGACTGGAACCAGTACCAGGCACAGGCGAACAGTGGGTGGACCGCCAGTCGCCGGGCGCAGTCACAGACCGAGGCGCGGACGCGTTTCGAGCAGGACTGGCACGCCGCCCAGACGGCCGAGGGGCAGCGGCAGCAGCAACTGGCGGCGTACCACAGGGAGTACCAGCGGTGGGCCGACGCCCAGCTGGCCGAGGTGCGCCGGCACAACGCCGGCATCCTTGAGGTGACCGAAGGCGTACGGCGCTGCGCACCCGAGTCGGTGGTCGAGTACTTCTCCGGTGCTCTTTACGCCTCGACCGCCTGGCCGGAGGGGTTTCCGCGCCAGGTGGCGGCCGCCTACGACCCGGCTGCCCGGCAACTGGTGCTGGACTGGGAGCTGCCCGCCTACGACGTCGTCCCCGAGACCAAGACCGTTCGGTATATGTCGGGAGTGGACCAGGACAGGGAGACCGCCCGTCCGCTGGGGCAGCGTCGGGCTCTGTACCGGGAGGTCCTCGCCCAGTGCATGCTGCTCGTCCTGCATGAGCTCTTCGCGGCGGATGAGCTGGGCGCGCTGGAGTCGGTGACCCTGAACGGGTTCGTGGACGGACACGACCCCACGACGGGCCGGCCGGGCCACATGTACCTGGCCACCGTCATGACGTCACGCTCGACCTTCCGCGACCTGCATCTGGCACAGGTGGACGCGGGCAGCTGCCTGGCCGACGCGCTGCGCGGCCAGCTCTCGCCCCGGCCCGATCAGCTGACGCAGGTACGGCCGAGTCGCCTGCCGCAGGATGTCGGGAACCGTGTCGTCGCGCACGGCAGCGATGACGAACCCGACCTCTACGACATGGATCCGGTCGTCTTCGAGAACCTCGTGGCCGACCTCTTTCGCGCCATGGGCATGCAGGCGGTCACCACGCAGCGCTCCAACGACGGAGGCGTGGACGTCGACGCACTGGACCCGGCGCCGATCCGGGGCGGAAAGATCGTCGTGCAGGTGAAGCGCTACCGCAATACGGTGCCGCCCACTGCCGTACGTGACCTGTACGGGACGGTGCAGGACGCCGGTGCCAACAAGGGCGTCCTGGTGACGACGTCGCGGTTCGGCCCCGGTTCCCACACCTTCGCCAACGGAAAGCCGCTCGAACTGATCGCGGGCAGTGAACTCGTGGACCTGCTGCACCGCCATGGCCTGCGTGGCCGCCTGGGAAGCGCCGGACGTTCTGCACCGGCGCAGCCGGCACCGCCCGAGCAGGGCGACCGGCTGCCCGACGACTACAACGTCCTGGGCATGTCGTGGACCGGAGGCGTCGCCCTGGACGTGTGCGCTCTCGTCTGCCGTGGCAACCGCGTCCTCAGCGACGAGCACTTCGTCTTCTTCAACAACCCCCGAACCGCGGACGGCTCCGTACGTGCCCTTCCCCCCACGGCACCCGACAAGGCCGCGATGTGTGTCTCTTTCGACGGGCTGCCGGACGAGGCCGACCGGTTCGTCCTCGTCGCGGCCGTCGACCCGGAGGTGAACCCCGACGCGGACCTCACTGGTTTCACGGATGCCTGCATCCGCCTGCGCGACCCGGGGCTGGCCGAACTGGGGCGACTCGACGTCTCCGACGGCCGTCCGCTGGAAACGGCCCTGGTACTCGGTTCCTTCCGGCGCAGGGCGAACGGCGACTGGGACTTCGTCCTGGGCGGCAAGGGCTACACGGGCGGCCTGGAGGAACTCGTCCAGGACTTCGGCATCGAGGTGGAGTAGCGCGACGGGGCGGTTGCGCAGAGCACAGCTCGGCGGCTTGGCGTCAGTGGCCCGTCGGGGCCTCCGGCAAGGGGCGAGGCCGTGCCGGTGCCACTCTTCCTGGTGGTGCGGTGTTCCTCGTGTGCTCACGCGTGGGCGGCGCGCGGACGTTCGGGATGGCCGGGTGGTCTGGGGCTGATCCGGGGTCGGCCGGCGCGCTCAGGCCGATTCGGTTGAGGGCGGGGGGCGATCTCCCTCGGTGGGGTCCACTCCCGTGGTGATCCACGGACGGGCGACGCGGGCGATGTCGGCGTCGGAGGCTTCGGCGAACGCGTCGAGCTTCAGGAAGTGACGGGCGACCGTGAGTCCGAGGATGCTGCTGACGATCAGTGCCGCCCGCAGCTCGGCGTCCTCGCCGCCCATGGCCCCGCTCAGGTTGGCGACCCGCTCGTTCAGGAACGCGGCCATGGCGGCCTCCGCCTCGGGTGCGGTGAGCATGGACCGCACGAGAGCCCTGGTCTCCGGCGGCAGGGCCCCGATCCGGACGTCCAGCACGTCGTGCAGATGGGCCTTGACCTCCGCCGGCGCGGACTCGCCCATCTCGATGGACGTGGCGAAGAGGGCCGCCTTCGACCCGTAGTGCTGCATGACCAGGGACGGGTCCACCTGCGCGCGCTGGGCGATGCGCCGGATGGTCGTCGCCTCCAGGCCGCGCTCTCCGAACTCCGCACGCGCCGCCTCCAGGATGCGCTGTGCGGTCGCGGCTCGCTTCTGGGCCCTGCTCCTCGGCTCGCTCACGTCGCTCACGCCACTCACTCTACCGTTGTTGAGCGAACGGCGGCCGAAGCGTGTAGCTTTCACTCAACAGGTGATGAGTGAACTCGTGGCCGAGTGGTCCGCCGGCGGTCATGGCCGCTCTGATCCAAGAAATCGAGACTCGACTTCCGGGAACGTGCAACGTGAAGATCATCGCGATCGAAGAGCACTGGAACAGCGTCACCATCCGCGACGCGCTCGACCGCCTCCCCGACGGAGCGCGGGACGAGAGCGTCGCCTTCAACACCATGGGCGACAACCGGGCCCGGCTCGAGGACATCGGCCAGGGCCGTATCGAGACGATGGACGCCGCGGGGATCGACCTCTCGATCCTCTCCGTCGTCACGCCCGCCACACAGGCACTGCCCGCCCCGGAGGCCGTCGCGCTGGCCCGGGAGGCGAACGACGAGGTCACGGACGCCGTGCGGGCGCATCCGGACCGCTTCCGCGCGTTCGCCACCCTGCCGACCGGCGACCCGCAGGCCGCCGCCGCGGAACTCGAACGGTGCGCCACCGAGCTGGGGCACGTCGGCGCGATGGTCCACGGACGGACCGGCTCCCGCACGCTGGACGACCCCGCCTACGACGACCTGTTCGCCACCGCGGCCCGGCTGCACCAGCCCGTCTTCATCCACCCGCAGATCCCCTCGAACGAGCTGCGCGACGCCGCCTACCGGGGGCTGGACCCGCTGACCGACCTCGCGCTGGCGAGCTTCGGCTGGGGCTGGCACATGGACGCCGGACTGTCCGCGCTGCGGCTGATCCTGCGCGGCGTCTTCGACCGGCACCCCGACCTCCAGCTCGTCCTCGGCCACTGGGGCGAGATGCTGCTGTTCTGGACCGACCGCGTCGACAGCCTCTCCAACGTCGCCAAGCACCTCGAACGCCGGGTCTCGGACTACATCAGGACCAACATCCACATCACCGGCAGCGGCATGCTCCAGGAACGGCTGCTGCGCCACACGCTGGACTTCACCGGTGCCGACCGGGTGCTGTTCTCCACGGACTACCCCTTCCACCGGCCCGACGCGGCGGCCGTCCAGCAGTTCTTCGCCGCCGTCCCCGACCCCTCGGACCGGGTCAGGATCGCCTCCGGGAACGCGGAAAAGCTGTTCCGGCTGGGCTGAACCTCCGGCCGCGCGTCCGGCCCCGGGTCCGACCTCGCATCCGGTCCCGCATCCGGAATCGCCTGGAGCCCTCGCGCGTTGAGGGGGGTGGGTACGGGTGCCGGTGTGCACGCCGGCCGGTAACCCGAGTGATGAGCTGACGAACATGGGAGGGCCGCAATGGCTGGGCAGACGCAGAGGGCCGTACTGGCGGGCGGATGCTTCTGGGGGATGGAGGAGCTGATCCGCCGGCTTCCCGGCGTGACGGCCACCCGGGTCGGATACACCGGGGGTGACGTGCCGAACGCGACGTACCGCAACCATGGCACGCACGCGGAGGCCATCGAGATCCTCTTCGACTCCGAGAAGACCGATTACCGCGCGATCCTGGAGCTCTTCTTCCAGATCCACGACCCGAGCACCAAGAACCGCCAGGGCAACGACATCGGGCTGAGCTACCGCTCGGCGATCTACTACGTGGACGACGAGCAGAAGCGGATCGCCGAGGACACGATCGCGGACGTCGACGCGTCGGGGCTGTGGCCGGGTGAGGTCGTGACCGAGGTGGAGCCGGTCGGCCCGTTCTGGGAGGCCGAGCCCGAGCACCAGGACTATCTGCAGCGGTATCCGGACGGATACACCTGCCACTTCCCGCGGGCGGGGTGGCGGCTGCCGGCTCGGGCGGAGGGCTGACCCCGCGGGTCGTGTGTGGCTGGTCGCGCAGTTCCCCGCGCCCCTGGATGCGCGGGGCTGCGGCCCTGCGCAAGCCTCTGGCGGGTCGGGAGGCTGCGGGTCGTGTGTGGCTGGTCGCGCAGTTCCCCGCGCCCCTGGATGCGCAGGGGCTGCGCCCCTGCGCATCGCCTCCCGGCTCGCGCCGTTCCCCGCGCCCCTGAAGGCGCGGGGCGTGGTTCAGTGCGGGAGCGTTGCCGGGCTGCCGCCGTTCGCCTCGTAGCCTGCTACCGCCAGCGCTCGGTACACCGCGTAGTCCGCGGCCGGGTCGCGGGTCAGGGTCCAGGGGAGGGCGCCGACGTGGCCGTCGACGTGCACCAGCTGGCCCATCGCCTCCGACCAGCGCTCGCCGCGGACCAGGAAGAACACCAGCAGATGGCGGACGTGCGCGAGCATCGGGTCGTCGGAGCGCGCCGAGTGGACCGCGT
The DNA here is from genome assembly GCF_047444975.1 of Streptomyces sp. CWNU-52B. Taxonomy (NCBI): domain Bacteria; kingdom Bacillati; phylum Actinomycetota; class Actinomycetes; order Kitasatosporales; family Streptomycetaceae; genus Streptomyces; species Streptomyces sp. CWNU-52B. The sequence goes on from NZ_JBLFJV010000019.1 coordinate 498,586, forward strand.
AGAGCGCGCCGTGCACCGCCTTGGTCACGACCTCGCTCTGGTAGAAGCCGCTGACGAGATTCACCTCGGGCAGATGCTCGAAGACCGCGAAGAGCGGCATGGCGGCCAGCAGGGAGCCCTGGGGGGCGCGCGCCGCGGCCGCCTCCGCGAACGAGTACGCCGTCTCCCGCGAGCCGTGCCACTTCTCGCACCAGTAGTGCAGCGCCGCCAGATGCGCCCCCATGTGCGCGGGCGCCCGGTCCAGGATCTTCAGCCAGAGCTTCTCGAACTCCGGCTGGGAGTACGCCAGCCCACGCGCCACCGACAGCTCGACGATGTACGGGATCGGGTCACCCGGAGCCAGCAGCGCCGCGTCACCGCAGGCGGACCGCGCCTCCTCCATGATGATCCGGAACTCGTCCGTGCCCGGTGACGACGTGCGCCACGCCTGCTGCACCAGGAACTCCGCGTGCACGGCGGCGCCGCCCGCGTCCTTGGGGTTCTCGGCCCGCCACACCCGCAGCCACTGCCCGCCGGGGCTGTCGCTCACGCCGCCGGGCCGCTGCTGCAGTTCGAGCGAGGCCGCGCCCGCGAAGGCCTGGACGCGCTGCCAGCGCCGCTCGCCCTCCGTCTCCGTACCGGACAGGAGCTGGGACGCCGCGCGGTGGTCCTGGGTGCGCTGCACCAGGTCGAGGACCTCCAGCAGGTCCTCGTCGGGGCCGGGCATGCGGATGTCCAGCTCCTCCTGACGCAGAAAACCGTAGTTCGCCGGGTCGGCGGCGTCCGGGTCGCCGGGGGCGACCTGCTGGATACCGCCGGCACGCCTGCGCATCATGATCGGTCCGAGGGCGAACCCGATCATGAGCAGCGCCATCAGGACCCAGAGAATCTCCATGCCACAAGCGAACCAGACGGGCCCGACAATTGGCGAACCAGGTCGGTCTCTCCTGTGGAAAACCTCGCCCGTCAGCAGTCCGCCGGCCGTCCGTACCCTCATTGGCCGTCACCGACCCCGCGAGCGCACTACCCTCGGTGCTCATGAACGACAGGCACATCAGCCAGCATTTCGAAACCGTCGCGATCCACGCGGGCAACACCGCCGATCCCCTCACGGGAGCGGTCGTCCCGCCGATCTACCAGGTCTCGACCTTCAAACAGGACGGCGTCGGCGGTCTGCGCGGCGGCTACGAGTACAGCCGCAGCGCCAACCCGACCCGGACCGCCCTGGAGGAGAACCTCGCGGCCCTGGAGGGCGGCCGTCGCGGGCTCGCGTTCGCGTCCGGACTGGCGGCCGAGGACTGCCTGTTGCGTACGCTGCTCAGCCCCGGCGACCACGTGGTCATCCCCAATGACGCGTACGGCGGTACGTTCCGTCTGTTCGCGAAGGTCGTCTCCCGGTGGGGCGTGGAGTGGTCGGTCGCCGACACCAGCGACCCCGCGGCCGTACGGGCCGCCATCACCCCGAAGACCAAGGCCGTGTGGGTGGAGACGCCCTCCAACCCGCTCCTCGGCATCACCGACATCGCCGCGCTCTCGCACGTCGCGCGCGAGGCCGGCGCCAAGCTGGTCGTCGACAACACCTTCGCCAGCCCCTACCTCCAGCAGCCGCTCGCGCTCGGCGCGGACGTCGTCGTGCACTCGCTGACCAAGTACATGGGCGGCCACTCCGACGTCGTCGGCGGCGCCCTCGTGGTCGCCGACCAGGAGCTCGGCGAGGAGCTGGCCTACCACCAGAACGCGATGGGCGCGGTGGCCGGTCCCATGGACTCCTGGCTGGTGCTGCGCGGCATCAAGACGCTCGCCGTCCGCATGGACCGGCACAGCGAGAACGCCACCAAGGTCGCCGAGATGCTCACCCGGCACGCGCGCGTGACGCGCGTCCTGTACCCGGGCCTGCCCGAGCACCCCGGTCACGAGACCGCCGCCAAGCAGATGAGGGCGTTCGGCGGCATGGTCTCCTTCCAGGTCGAGGGCGGCGAGGAAGCGGCCGTCGAGGTCTGCAACCGCGCCAAGGTGTTCACCCTGGGCGAGTCCCTGGGCGGCGTCGAGTCCCTGATCGAGCACCCGGGACGCATGACGCACGCCTCCGTGGCCGGGTCCCTCCTGGAGGTCCCCGCCGATCTCGTACGCCTCTCCGTGGGCATCGAGAACGTCGACGACCTCCTGGAGGACCTCAAGCAGGCCCTGGGATAAGAGGCTCACGCGGGCCCCGGCCCGCGTCGGCGCCCGGTCTCACCAGCCCGTCAGCGGTGGAGTCGTCTCCGACGGCGGCTCCACCCACGGCTGTGCGGTCGACAGCCACACCACGAAGGCCACGGCCGCCGCGAGCAGCACCAGCCACATCAGCCGCCGGGCGGCCCTGCGACGGCGCAGCATCCGCCCGCCCCTGCGCACCGCCTCCGCGTACAGCTCCGGCGGTACGGGCGGCTGCGGCTGCTCCAGAATGCGCCGGACATCGGCCTCCCGGCGGCTGACGGGGCTCATGAAGGCACCACCTTCGCGACCGGCGGGGCGGCGTCCCGCGGCGGATGCAGCAGCGTGGCCATGGCACGCGCACAGATGGCCCGTACCCGCTCCGTGGGCAGTCCCAGCAGCGCCGCGGCCTGTTCCTCGGCGACACCCTCGTACATGCGCAGTACGAGGATCAGCCGTTCCTGGGGAGTGAGGCAGCGCAGGACGCTGTCGGGGTGCGGGCGGTTCCGGGGGCGCGCCCAGCCGAACGCGCCGTACTGATGCCACGCCGCGCGCGCGAAGCGCACCGCCAACTGCTGCCGGGTCCTGTTGTACGGGTCCTCGCCGTGCAGCCGGTCCCAGGTGGCGTACGTGTGGGCCAGGGCCGCGGTGAGCAGGCGCCGCGCGCGCGGGTTGTCGTTCGGGGGCTCCGCGGTGAGCAGTGTGGCGGCATGCAGCAGTCGCCCTGCCGCGCCCGCGACGAACGCCTCGAACTCCCGGGCACGGCGGGCGTTCCGGGACGCCTGCCGCTCTCGCACCGCGCCTCCCGCCGATGGGAAACCGGGCCCCGTCGACGTACGCGCGGCACCGTCGCGTACATCAGGACCCGGTCTCATATGAGGCCAGGCGCGGGCCCCGGTCAAGAGGGCGAGAGGAGTCCGCGGGGAGCCCGCGGGGGAGACCGCACGGTGAGCGTCCCGAGCGGCGCCCTCGGTCATGGAGCGGCCGACCGATGGGTGCCGATGGATGCCGGTGGGTGGCGGTAGCGGCGGCGGGCGCCGGGACGGCCGGTCAGGACGGTGTCGGGGCCTCCGCGGCCGGGTCCCCGGACGGCGACGCGGACATCCGGGTGGAGAGCGCGACATTGAAGCGGGTGAGCAGCGCGCAGAAGGCCTCGCGCTCCTCGGGCGACCACTCCTGTGTGAGATCGGCCATCAACTGGCGCCTGGAGGACCGTACTTCGTCCAGCCGGGACAGCCCGCGCGGCGACAGCTGGAGCACCACGGCCCGCCCGTCCTCCGGGTGGGAGGTGCGCTTGACGAGTCCGGTGTCGACCAGCGGGGCCACCTGCCGGGTGACCGTCGACGAGTCGATGCCCATGCTCGCGGCGAGTGCCTTGACGCCCATGGGCCCCTCCTTGTCGAGGCGGTTGAGCAGCAGGTACGCGGCGCGGTCCATCGAGTTGCGCACCTGGCCGACCCCGCCGAGCCGGGTCTGTTCGGCACGGCGTGCGAACACCGCGACCTCGTGCTGCAGGGTTTCGAGAAGACCGGTGTCACCGACGGTCGTCATGTCCATCGACATTCCAGGTGTTGTGGGCATGGCCGGGGGCTCTATTCATGCGTGGGGCTGGGTTGGGGGACAGAGTACGCGGACGGGGGGCGGGCCGTACGGGCGCTGGACAAACCCGGTCTCGGACGGTGGTCACGACCGATGGGGCTCGGTGTGAACTGCGAGACTGGTGGTCATGAGCTATTCGACGGCTGACTCCTCGCCGCTGGTGACCCTCGACGATGTGCGGGGCGCCCAGAAGATGCTCTCGGGCGTGGCACGGGTGACCGCCATGGAGGGCAGCAGGCATCTGTCCGGCCTGGTGGGGGCGCCCGTCCACCTCAAGTGCGAGAACCTCCAGCGCACGGGTTCGTTCAAACTGCGCGGCGCGTACGTGCGGATCGCCGGGCTCCTCCCCGAGGAGCGGGCCGCCGGCGTCGTCGCGGCCAGCGCCGGAAACCACGCGCAGGGCGTCGCACTGGCCTCCTCCCTGCTCGGGGTGCGCTCCACGGTGTTCATGCCGTCGGGCGCCCCGCTGCCGAAGGTCGCGGCGACCATGCACTACGGCGCCGAGGTGCGTACGTACGGCACGGTGGTGGACGAGACGCTGGCCGCCGCGCAGGAGTACGCGGCCGAGACGGGCGCCGTCCTCATCCACCCCTTCGACCACCCCGACATCATCGCGGGGCAGGGCACGGTCGGCCTGGAGATCCTGGAGCAGTGCCCCGAGGTGCGCACGATCGTCGTGGGGATCGGCGGCGGCGGGCTCGCCGCGGGCGTCGCGGTCGCGGTGAAGGCGCTGCGGCCCGACGTGCGGATCGTGGGGGTGCAGGCGGCGGGCGCCGCCGCGTACCCGCCCTCGCTGGCGGCCGGGCGCCCGCTGTCGGTGGAGAACCCGGCGACGATGGCCGACGGGATCAAGGTCGGACGGCCCGGGGACGTGCCGTTCCGGATCATCCGCGACCTGGTGGACGAGGTCCGTACGGTCTCCGAGGACGCGCTCTCCAGCGCGCTGCTGCTCTGCCTGGAGCGGGCCAAGCTGGTCGTCGAGCCGGCCGGGGCGAGCCCGGTCGCGGCGATCATGAGTGAGCCGGACGCCTTCGATGGCCCGGTCGTCGCGCTGCTCTCCGGCGGGAACGTGGACCCGCTGCTGATGCAGCGCATCCTGCGCCACGGCATGGCCGCGAACGGCCGCTACCTCGCGGTCACGCTGCGGCTGACGGACCGGCCCGGCGCCCTGGCCACGCTGCTCGGGGTGCTGTCGGCGGCGGACGCCAACGTCCTCGACGTCAGCCACGTACGGACCGATCCGCGGCTCGGGCTCACCGAGGTGGAGGTCGAGCTGCACCTGGAGACCAAGGGGCCCAGGCACTGCGCCGAGGTGAACGCGTCGCTGCGGCGGGCCGGCTACACCGTCATCGACTGACCCGGGGAGCGCGAAACACGCGCGGAAAACTGCTTGAGGAAACGCGATACATCGCGTTATGGTGTGGTTCTCGTCACTGATGCCCCGACCGCCTGTGTGGATATTCGCTCGCCCAGGTGGGGCAAAGTAGGTGAAACTCATCACCTCGCTCGAACTTCTCACATACTTTCCGATGGACACCCGACCACTGGGGGGACTCTTATGCCAGGCGCCATCTACGCCGAAGGCCTGGTGAAGACCTTCGGCGACGTAAGGGCTCTGGACGGCGTCGATCTCGATGTCCCGGAGGGCACGGTCCTCGGCCTCCTCGGGCCGAACGGAGCGGGCAAGACCACCGCCGTCCGCTGCCTCACCACCCTGCTCCGCCCCGACCGCGGCAAGGCGGTCGTCGCGGGCATCGACGTACTGAAGAACCCGAACGAGGTACGACGCTCGATCGGCCTGTCCGGCCAGTTCGCCGCAGTCGACGAGTATCTGACCGGCCGCGAGAACCTCCAGATGGTCGGCAGGCTCTACCAGATGAGGTCGAAGCAGGCGAAGGCCCGCGCCGTCGAACTGCTGGAGCAGTTCAACCTCACGGAGGCCGCCGACCGCACGGCGAAGACCTACTCGGGCGGTATGCGCCGACGCCTCGACCTCGCGGCCGCGCTCGTCGTCTCGCCGCCGGTCATGTTCATGGACGAGCCGACGACCGGCCTCGACCCGCGCAACCGCCAGCAGCTCTGGGAGGTCATCAAGCAACTGGTCTCGGGCGGTACGACGCTGCTGCTGACCACCCAGTACCTCGAAGAGGCCGACCACCTCGCGCACGACATCTGCGTCGTCGACCACGGCCGGGTCATCGCCCGCGGCACCTCCGACCAGCTCAAGGCCCGTACCGGCGGCGAGCGCGTGGAGGTCGTCGTGCACGACCGCGAGCACATCGCGACCGCCGCCGAGGTCCTGCGGGGCTTCGGCAAGGGCGAGACCACCGTCGAGGAGCACACCCGCCGGCTCACCGTGCCCGTCACCGGCGGCGCGAAGCTCCTCGCGGAGGTCATCCGCGAGCTGGACATCCGCGGCATCGAGATCGACGACATCGGTCTGCGCCGCCCCACCCTCGACGACGTCTTCCTGTCCCTGACGGGCCACCTCGCCGAGCAGCGGGACGAGGGCACCGGCGACGCGCCCGGCGCCACCGAGCCCAAGGACCACGAGCGCAAGAAGGAGGCTTCCCAGTGAGCATCGTCACCGACGCCGTGCGGACCGCGGTCCCGGGCGGCTCCCTCGGCCAGGCCGTCCGGGACTCCCTGGTCGTCGCCCAGCGGAACTTGATCCGCATGACCCGGATCCCCGAGATAATCCTGTTCGGACTCATTCAGCCGATCATGTTCGTGGTGCTGTTCGCGTACGTGTTCGGCGGCTCCATGAACATCGGCGGGAGCACCGACGCCAGCACCTACCGCGAGTTCCTGATGGCCGGCATCTTCGCGCAGACCGTCACCTTCGCCACCGCGGGCGCCGGAGCGGGCATCGCGGACGACATGCACAAGGGGCTCATCGACCGGTTCCGTTCCCTGCCGATGGCGCGCGGCGCGGTGCTGACCGGGCGCACACTCGCCGACCTGGTCCAGACGGCCCTCACCCTGCTCGTACTGGCCCTGGTCGCCCTGCTGGTCGGCTGGCGCACGCACGCGGGGATCGGCGAGGCGCTCGGTGCCTTCGGCCTGCTGCTCCTCCTCGGGTACGCGTTCACCTGGGTCGGCGCGCTCATCGGCCTGTCGGTACGCACTCCGGAGGCGGCCACCTCGGGCGGGCTGATCTGGCTCTTCCCGGTCACCTTCATCTCGAACGCGTTCGTCGACTCCAGCCGGATGACGCCCTGGCTGCGGCACATCGCCGACTGGAACCCGTTCAGCGCCACGGTGCAGGCCTGCCGCGAGCTCTTCGGCAACCCCGGGGTCTCACCGTCGGACGCCTGGCCCATGCAGCACCCCGTCTGGGCCTCGCTGATCTGGTCGGTCCTGATCATCGTGGTCTTCCGGACCCTGGCGGTGCGGAAGTACCGCTCGGCGTCGGCATGAGCGAGCGGCGCCGGGGCGAGTGGGTACGCGCCGGTGCGACGACGTGACGAACGGCGAAACCCCCGGTGCGCTCGTGGGCACCGGGGGCTTCGACAGGGCGACGCAGGGACAAGGCCGCGACGCGTGGGACAAGGCGACGCTGGGACAGGACACCGCGCGGGCGGGGCCGCGCGCGGGTCGGAGTTACTCGGAGTACGGCTTGGCTTCGAGGACCTTCACCGAGGAGAGCTTGCCGTTCGGCAGCTCGTACTGCGCTTCCTCGCCGATCCGCTTGCCGTTCACACCGGAGCCCAGCGGGGACTGCGGTGAGTACGTCTCGATGTCGGTGCTCGCGTATTCACGCGAAGCGAGCAGGAACGTGAGCGTGTCGTCCTCGTCGCCGTCGAAGGCGATGGTCACGACCATGCCCGGCGCCACCGCACCATCGGCCGCCGGAGCCTCGCCCACCTTGGCGTTCTCCAGGAGCTGGGTCAGCTGGCGCACGCGCAGCTCCTGCTTGCCCTGCTCCTCCTTGGCCGCGTGGTACCCGCCGTTCTCGCGCAGGTCGCCCTCCTCGCGCGCGGCCGCGATCTTGGCGGCGATCTCCGTGCGCGCAGGACCAGACAGGTGATCCAGCTCGGCCTTGAGCTGGTTGTACGCCTCCTGGGTCAGCCAGGTGACGTTCTCGCTGGTCTGGGTCACAGGTGCTCCTCGTAGGTACTGGGAATACAAAGCATCGCCCTACCCAGAAGAATGTTCCTTCTCGGGTGGGCGAAACCACGAGCCTAACAATTCACGGCCGGAAGGGGGAGGACATAAGCCCGCAGAATTACATCCACGCAGGTCAGTGCGGAGTTGTCGTACTCGGCGTACGTCGGTGTCGGGCGTGGTCCGGCGTAGCCGGGCCCCGCACGGCCGGGCGGGACCCGAAGCGGGCCCGTCCCGCGGTCAGTTCGCGTGACAGCCGAGCAGCTCCGCGGTCGTGCCGGGGGCCGTCGTGCGGAGGGTGAGGACCTTGTCGACGCGGTTCGCGTCCTGGTCGAAGCGGAAGTCCGCGCGGCCCACCTCGGCGCCGTCCTCGGCCTGGGAGCGGATCGTGCAGTAGCCCGTCACCCCCGAGTCCTTGCGGACCTCCAGGTGCACCTTCACGGCGGAGTCCGAGGCGGCGAAGCTGATGACCTCGGCGCTGATCTTGTTGCCGGCCACGTAGTGGAAGGCGAAGTAGCCGACCAGCACGAGCAGTGCCGCCCCGAGCACGGAGCCGATGACCTTGAGCTTGCGGTCGGCTCGCTCGTCCGCGGAGCGGCCGTACCGGCCCTCGGGCAGCTGCACCGTACTCATGATCGTCCTCTCCGAGGCGGGTACGCGGGGCAGGGCCCGGAATTTTTCGCCCGCCGATTCGGTCACTATAGAAGCGCCGACCGCGCCGTTTCACATTGGGGCGCCGACTTGCTGAGGATTGAGTTTTGACTGATCAGTTGCGACTGATGGCCGTTCACGCCCACCCCGACGACGAGTCGTCGAAGGGTGCGGCCACCATGGCGAAGTACGTGTCCGAGGGGGTGGACGTGCTGGTCGTGACCTGCACCGGCGGGGAGCGTGGCTCCATCCTCAACCCCAAGCTGCAGGGCGACAAGTACGTCGAGGAGAACATCCACGAGGTGCGCAGGAAGGAGATGGACGAGGCCCGCGAGATCCTCGGGGTCAAGCAGGAGTGGCTCGGTTTTGTCGACTCCGGCCTGCCCGAGGGCGATCCGCTGCCGCCGCTGCCCGACGGGTGCTTCGCGCTGGAGGACGTCGACAAGGCCGCCGGTGAGCTCGTCCGCAAGATCCGCGCCTTCCGTCCGCAGGTGATCACCACCTACGACGAGAACGGCGGGTATCCGCACCCGGACCACATCATGACCCACAAGATCTCGATGGTGGCGTTCGAGGGTGCGGCCGACGCCCAGAAGTACCCGGAGTCCGAGTTCGGCCCGGCCTTCCGGGCGCAGAAGCTCTACTACAACCAGGGGTTCAACCGCCCGCGCACCGAGGCGCTGCACAACGCGCTGCTGGCCCGGGGGCTTGAGTCGCCGTACGGGGACTGGCTCAAACGGTGGGAGGAGTCCGACCACGTCGAGCGCACGCTGACGACGCACGTGCCGTGCGCGGACTTCTTCGAGATCCGTGACAAGGCGCTCATCGCGCACGCCACGCAGATCGACCCCGACGGGGGCTGGTTCCGCATTCCCATGGAGGTCCAGCAGGAGATCTGGCCGACGGAGGAGTACGAGCTGGCGAAGTCCCTCGTCGATACGTCCCTCCCCGAGCACGACCTCTTCGCGGGCATCCGCGACAATGCCTGACATGAGCGCAAGCCTGGCACTGACGCACCTCGTCCCTCTCGCCAAGGAGGTCGACGAGAACAAGGTCACCCCCGGTGTCCTCGGCTTCATCGTCTTCGCGGTGATGGCCCTGGCGGTATGGGGCCTCATGAAGTCGATGAACCGGCACATGGGCAAGGTCGACTTCAAGGAGGACACCGACCCGAAGGCCCCGGCCTCCGACAGGGCGCCGACCGGCCCCGGGGGGAAGGCTTCGCCGGCGAAGGGCTGATCCTTGGCGGCTGCCGCCTGCCGGCCGCCCGGCGCCCGGTCATCCGGCAGGCCGCCCAATGCCGATGCCGGTTGTCGAGGCGTCGGTCGGCCGCACAGTAGGTCTGCCTCGGATGCCGGATGCCGGATGCCGGATGCCGGATGCCGGATGCCGGATGCCGGGGGGTCGGACGCGGGTTGCCGACCGCTTGGCGCTGGTTTGTCGGGTGCCGCGTCGATGGACGATCCAGCCCTGGACGTTGCCGGGCGCGGACCCTTGGGGAGCCGGATGCCGATGCTGATGCCGGTCGTCGGGGGCGTCGGACAACCGGGTCGTGTGAGGCGGGCCTCGGACGGCGGACGGCGGACCATCGGGCCGCCAGCCGCCAGCCGCCAGCCGCCAGCCGCCAGATGCCGGTGGCCGGAAGCGGGTCGTCGGATTGCTGGTTGTCGGCCGCCGGGTGCCGAAGGCGCGGCGTCGGTTGTCGGGTCGCCGGCACCGGCTGGCTGGCTGCTGACCGCCGGACGCCAGGTCGTCCGGGTGTCGGTCCGCCGAGACCGGACGGGTGGGTCGACGGGCGGCGACCGGCGTGGGTGGTCCGGTTCGGTGGTGTCATCGGGTCGGTCAAACCCGGGGTTCGCCCCGCGGGGGAACCCCGGGTACCAGACCTGCTGCCGCGCTGGACGCCCACCCGGCGGCGTGCTTACGTGCGCTGTGCCGTGACCGCCACCCCCATGACCTCCCGCGCGTGGCGGTTGGGGACCATGCCCAGGCGCCACGCCTGCCAGCCGGCCTCCAGGTCGGCTCCGCGTTCCAGGAGGAGCTGGTACGCCTCGATGTAGTCGTCCAGTTTGCCGTCGCGGGCCGGGTGACCTGAGCGGGTCAGCTGGGACAGCTCCTCCTGGGCCACGGCCGTACCCACCTCGACCCCGCCGGGGGAGGCGTACGGCAGGAGCGTGCAGCGCAGGAAGCGGGCCCAGTCCTCGCCACGGCGGTCGCCGTAGGACGCGAACAGCGAGGCCGCCTCGTCGCACAGGACCAGCGCCGGCTGCGTACGGGCGTTCCCCGCGTCCACCACCGCCAGCTCCAGACAGGTCCAGGCCTCGCCGTGGGCCACACCGATCCGCTGGAAGTCGGCACGGGCGTCCACCAGGAGCTGCCGGGCGAACCCCGAGTTCCGCAGCGAGCCGGTCTGCGCGGCCCGCTGGTCACGGGTCACCCGCGCCGAATGGTGACGGGCGCACGCCAGACCGTAGACGTCGCGGATCCGCGAGAACATCGTCCGGGACCGCTCCAGCTCACGGACCGCCTGGTCGAGGTGGCCCGTCTCCTCCAGCGCCTGGCCCAGGTAGTACACCGTCCAGGCCTCGCCACGGGAGTCCTCGTTGTCGCGGTGCCGGGAGGCCGCCTGGCGCAGCGCGTCCACCGCGGACGACGGGTCGCCGTCGACCATCCGGGCCCGCGCCAGCTGGGTCAGCGCCCAGGCCTCACCCCGGGTGTCGCGCGTGCGCCCGTACAGGCGCAGGGCCTCACGCAGTTCGGACTCGGCGCGCGGCACGTCACCCATGCGCAGGCTCAGCTGGCCGAGCTGGAAGTGGGTCCACGCCTCGCCGTGCACGGACTCGCCCTCGCGGTGCAGGGCCAGGGCCTGGGTGAGGAGGTCCAGGGCCTCGCGCAGCCGCGCCCGGTCCCGCTCCACGGCCGCCAGTGCGTGCATCGTCCAGGCGCGGTCGGCGGCGAGGTCGGGGGAGGCCTGGAGGTCGAGGGCCTCCTGGAGCTTCACCGCCGCCTCGGTGAGGTTCCCCTGGTGGTGCAGGGTGATGCCGAGCGAACCCAGCGCCCGTGCCGCGCCCGCGTCGTGGTGGGCCTCGAAGTAGAGGTCGACCACCGATGTCAGCGTCGTACGGGCCTTGTCGAGTTCGCCGAGCTGCCGGGCCGCGATGCCCGTACGCCACTGGACCGAGCGCACGAGGAGCCCCTGGTCGACGGCCTGCGTCAACTCGCTGATCTCACCCAGGCGGTAGAGGTCGCCGCGCAGCAGGCAGTAGTCGCACAGCGCGCCCAGGAGATTGAGCACCGCGGCCTGGCTGACCCCCTCCGCGTGCCGCAGGGCCGCCGTGATGAAGCTCGACTCGTCGTCCAGCCAGCGCAGCGCCCCCTCCAGCGAGGTGAACCCGTGCGGGCCGAACTGGTCCGCGCGCGTGGACGTCTTGCCGTCGACCAGCCGGATCACCGCGTCGGCGAGTTCCCCGTAGTTCACGATGAGACGTTCCTGCGCGGCGGTGCGCTCGGCGGGTTCCTCCTCGTCGAGCAGGCGGGCCTGCGCGAAGGCGCGGACGAGATCGTGCAGGCGGTAACGGCTGCCGCGGACATGGTCGATCAACCCCGCGCGGGCCAGGGCGTCCAGATGGCGGGCCGCCTCCGGCTCGTCCGTGGCGAGCAGGGCGGCCGCCGCGGCGGCACCCAGCGAGGCGCGGCCCGCCAGGGCCAGCCGCCGCAGCAGCCGCCGCGCCATGTCCGGCTGGTCCGTGTAGCGCAGCCACAGCACCCGCTCGACCGGCTCGACGGGACCGTACGCCGCCAGGTCGGTGGCGAGCCTGCGCGGGGTGCGCGGGCCCAGCGAGGAACCCGCGATCCGCAGCGCCAGCGGCAGCCCGCCGCACAACTCCCTCACCTCGTCGGAGGCTTCGGCGTCGTACGGCGCCGAGTCGTCCTGCGCGGACGCCTTCAGGAGTTCCTCGGCGCCCGGCGCGGCCAGCGGCTCCACCGCGAGCTGGTGCACCCAGGCGGGCAGGTCGGCCGGCAGGTCGAGGGGTTTGCGGGCGGTGACGACGACGAGGCTGTCGGAGCGCTCCGGGACCAGCGTGCGTACCTGCTCGATGTCGTCGGCGTCGTCCAGCACGATCGTCACGGGCAGACCGGTCAGGTGCTGGTGGTAGAGCTCGGCGAGCCGCCGTACCTGCTGGTCCTGCGAGGAACGCTCCCGGAACAGGAGCTGCTCACGGGGCGCGCCCAGCCGGTTCAGCAGGTGGAGCAGCGCGTCGCGGGTGGTCAGCGGCGCCTCCTCCGCGCTGCCGCCACGCAGGTCCACCACGCACGCGCCGCGGAACTGGTCCTTGAGTTCGTGCGCGGCCCGCACGGCGAGCGTGCTGCGGCCGGAGCCGGGCGCGCCGTACAGGACGACCATCGTCGGTTTGGTCTCCGTGCTCGCGCGGGCCGCGTGCACCCACTGCGTGATCCGCAGCAGCTCCTGGCGGCGGCCGGCGAACGGGCCGACCGGCTCGGGCAGTTGACCGAAGGACTGCTCCAGGACGTTGCGCCTGCGGGCCGCCGCGCTCTTGTCCGTGCGCCGCAGCTGCGGTGCGCCCTTCTTCGCCCCGGTGGCGGCGTTGAACACCCGCTGCTGGTCGAAGAACGGCCGGATCCCGCGGATCTCCAGGGCGGTCAGCCAGGCCAGCCGCAGCTGCTGGGGGCCGCCGGGCTGGCCCAGGGCGCCCGCCCGGCGGCTCGCGGCCGGCAGATGGGAGGCCGTCACCTTCGCCACCGTGGCCGCCGCGCCCGCGACGCCGACGACCACGCCCGCGCCCACCGCCGTGCCCGTGCCGGTGCCGAGCGCCAGGTCCGCCACCAGGGCCGTGAGCGCCGCGACGGACGCCACCAGCAGGGGTGTTCCGGCGCCCTCGCGGGCGTAGCGCTGCCCGAAGGTCAGCCGGCCGGCCTCCGCCTCGTCCAGCGCCTTCGTGTAGGCGTCGTACTCCTCGGCCGCGGACTGCGCCATGGTGTCGAGCGAGGCCCGTGCCCGCGACAGCAGTACGCTCCCGTCGACCCGGCCACCCGACCGACGGACCTCTTCCTCCACGGCCCGGACCAACAGCCGTTCGGCCTCCGCCCGATGGCTGTCCCGCATCTGGTGTCCCCCTCCGGCAGCAACTTCCTTACTCGCCAGTGTCCTTCGTGCGGGGCGAGAGCGCGAGGGGGCGGCGATCACGGAGCGGACGGACCGACGGACACGGCGCGGACCGGCGACCACGGCGCGGGCCGGCCGGGCCCCGGCCGCCGTCGCGATCCGCCAGGAGCGGTCGTCCGGGCGTCGTCCGGGCGTCGTCCGGGTGGTCGTCCCGGGCGGAGGCGTCCCACGGTGGTCATGTCCCGTCAGGCAGGATGGACCACATGCCGAACCGACTGGCCCACGAGACGTCCCCCTACCTCCTGCAGCACGCCGACAACCCCGTCGACTGGTGGCCCTGGTCGGCGGAGGCGTTCGAAGAGGCGCGGCGCCGGGGCGTCCCGGTGCTGCTGAGCGTCGGGTACTCCTCCTGCCACTGGTGCCACGTCATGGCGCACGAGTCGTTCGAGGACCAGGAGACCGCCGACCGCCTCAACGCGCACTTCGTCGCCGTCAAGGTCGACCGCGAGGAGCGGCCCGACGTCGACGCGGTCTACATGGAGGCCGTGCAGGCGGCGACCGGGCAGGGCGGCTGGCCCATGACCGTGTTCCTCACCCCCGACGCCGAGCCGTTCTACTTCGGCACCTACTTCCCGCCCGAGCCCCGGCACGGGAGCCCCTCCTTCCGGCAGGTCCTCGAAGGCGTGCACAGCGCGTGGACCGACCGGCGGGGCGAGGTCGACGAGGTCGCCGGGAAGATCGTGCGCGACCTCGCCGGGCGGGAGATCGGCTTCGGCGACGCGCAGGTGCCCGGCGAGGGGGAGCTGGCGCAGGCGCTGCTCGGGCTCACCCGGGAGTACGACGCCGCGCACGGCGGTTTCGGCGGGGCGCCCAAGTTCCCGCCGTCCATGGCCGTCGAGTTCCTGCTGCGCCACCACGCCCGCACCGGGTCCGAGGGCGCGCTGCAGATGGCCGCCGACACCTGTGAGCGGATGGCCCGCGGCGGTATCTACGACCAGCTCGGCGGCGGTTTCGCCCGCTACTCCGTCGACCGCGAGTGGGTCGTGCCGCACTTCGAGAAGATGCTCTACGACAACGCGCTGCTGTGCCGGGTGTACGCGCACCTGTGGCGCTCCACCGGCTCCGATCTGGCCCGCCGGGTCGCCCTGGAGACCGCCGACTTCATGGTCCGCGAACTGCGCACGAACGAGGGCGGGTTCGCCTCCGCGCTCGACGCGGACAGCGACGACGGTACGGGCAAGCACGTCGAGGGCGCCTACTACGTGTGGACGCCGCAGGAGCTGCGCGAGGTGCTCGGCGAGCAGGACGCCGAACTCGCCGCCGACTACTTCGGTGTGACCGAGGAGGGCACGTTCGAGGAGGGCGCCTCCGTGCTGCAACTGCCGCAGCGCGAGGGCGTGTTCGACGCCGCGCGGATCGAGTCCGTGAAGGCCCGGCTGAAGGAGGCCCGCGACGGGCGCCCCGCCCCGGGCCGCGACGACAAGATCGTCGCCGCCTGGAACGGGCTGGCCGTCGCCGCGCTGGCCGAGACCGGCGCGTACTTCGACCGGCCCGACCTGATCGACGCGGCGCTCGGCGCGGCCGACCTCCTCGTCCGGCTCCATCTGGACGAGCACGCGCGGCTGGCCCGTACGAGCATGGACGGCCGGGCCGGCGCCCACGCGGGGGTGCTGGAGGACTACGCGGACGTCGCCGAGGGGTTCCTCGCGCTCGCCTCGGTCACCGGTGAAGGAGTCTGGCTGGAGTTCGCCGGCTTCCTGCTCGACCACGTCCTCGTGCAGTTCACCGACGAGGAGTCAGGGGGGCTGTACGACACGGCCGCCGACGCCGAGAAGCTCATCAGGCGCCCGCAGGACCCGACCGACAACGCCACGCCCTCGGGCTGGAGCGCCGCCGCCGGAGCCCTGCTGAGCTACGCCGCCCAGACCGGCTCGGAGCCCCATCGCCGTACCGCGGAACGGGCGCTGGGCGTGGTGAAGGCGCTCGGCCCGCGCGCCCCGCGCTTCATCGGCTGGGGCCTGGCCACCGCCGAGGCCCTGCTCGACGGGCCGCGCGAGGTGGCCGTGGTCGGACCGCTCGACGCCCCGGCCACCAAGGACCTCCACCGCGTCGCGCTCCTCGCCACCGCACCCGGCGCGGTCGTCGCCGTGGGGACTCCGGACAGTGACGAACTGCCCCTGCTCGCACACCGGTCACTCATCGACGGCGAACCGACCGCGTATGTCTGCCGCAACTTCACCTGTGACGCCCCGACGACCGACCTCGACCGCCTCCGCACGGCACTGGAGCACGGCTGAGCGAACGGCGGTCGGGCAGCCGGTGTGCGACGACGACGGGGTCGGTCACGCTCCGAGGCCGTGGCCCAGGACGTCCAGGGCCCGGTCGACCAGGGTGGCGAGGTCGTCCTCGTGCTGGTGCTCGGCCCAGTACAGGGACACCTCGATCAGTCCGCCGACGAGGGACATCGCGAAGACACGCACCTCGAAGCTGTCGGGTGCCCGGCCGGTGCGCTCGGCGAGGACCCGGCAGAGCAGACGGCCGGTGACGGACATGCTCTCCAGCATCCGGGAGCGCACGGCCGGCACCTCGACCATGAGCCGGGTCCGTAGCCGGGTCACCTCGGGGTCCTCGGCGGCCTCGACGCCGACGGCCCGCCGCAGCACGTACCGCAGGGACTCCAGCCACGGCTCGTCCGCCGGGCGGGCGCGCAGCTCCGCCGCCAGGAGCGCCTCGTACTCGTCCGTGAGGACGATGTCCTCCTTGGCCGGGAAGTAGCGGAAGACCGTGGACGGCGACACCTCGGCGAGTTCGGCGATCTGCTCGATCGTCGTCGCGTCGTAGCCCTGCTCCTGGATCAGCCGGTACGTCGCGTCGCGGATCGCCGTCCGTGTCTTGGTCTTCTTCCGCTCGCGGAGCCCCGGCCGGGGGCGGTCGGGGGCGGTGGCGGGTGAGGTACGTGCGGCCGTCATGCGGTCATTGTCGGCCATCGGCCGGGGCGGGGGCCATCGCCGGGTCGGTGACGCCTTGCTCGCCGGTGCTCGCGCCGATCTTCGGAGGCGGGTACGCGAAAGGGCCCCACCGTGCGATGCGGTGGGGCCCTTTCGTCGAAGGGCTGTTGCCGGGTTGTCGGGTTGCTGGTTCCTGGCGTCGGTGCCGGTGCCGGTGGGGCTATCCGTACTGGTAGGCCACCATCGAGATGCCGATGTAGTGCGCGATGAACGCCGCGAGGGTGAACGAGTGGAAGACCTCGTGGAAGCCGAACCAGCGTGGTGACGGGTTGGGGCGCTTGAGCGCGTAGATCACGCCGCCGGCGCTGTAGAGGAGTCCGCCCACGATCACCAGGACCAGTACGGCGATGCCGCCGGCCCGCATGAAGTCGGGGAGGAAGAAGACGGCCGCCCAGCCCATCGCGATGTAGCAGGGGGTGTACAGCCAGCGCGGGGCGCCGATCCAGAAGACCCGGAAGGCGATGCCCGCGATCGCCGCTCCCCAGATGCCCCACAGGAGCCACTGACCCTTGCTCTCCGGGAGCAGCAGCATCGTCAGCGGGGTGTAGGAGCCCGCGATGATCAGGAAGATGTTCGCGTGGTCGAGGCGGCGCAGCACGCCGTCCATGCGCGGGCTCCAGGTGCCGCGGTGGTAGATCGCACTGACCCCGAACAGCAGGCAGGCCGTGAGGACGAAGATCGCGCAGGCCGCACGCGCGCGGGTCGAACCGGCGAGCGCGGTCAGCGCCAGACCGGAGACGAGGACCGCGGGGAACATCCCGGCGTGCAGCCAGCCACGCAGTCTCGGTTTGACGGGGTGCGGCAGGGAGAGCGCTTCGGCGACGCGGTCGACGACCGGGGTGTCCGCTGAGGCGTCGGGGCGGGGCGCAGTCATGGGATCCATCGTACCTACGGAACCGTAGGTTACGTGTCAGTCCATCCGTAAGAAGGAGCGGAGCGGCCGGCGAGTGGCGATGCTCACGCTGCTCACGTGTGAGGCCCTCTGGACATATGGGCGGACGCATCGGATGATCAAATGAGTGCGGTCGGCACCGGATGAGCGCCAGGAAGATCGATTTGGGCCGGAAAGATCGGTAAGGGTCGGTTCCATGAAGCATCCGGGTCGCAGCCCCCACGGGGCACAACAACAAAAACCCCTCATCTAGGAGCGATCGTGGCGCGCGACATCGCGGCTCCCTCTTCCCTCACCGTCCCCAGCACAGCCGTCCCCACCACCGCAGTCCCCGGCACAGCCCCCACCGACCACCGGGGACTGATCGCGTGGGTCGACGAGATCGCCGAACTCACCCAGCCGGACCGTGTGGTCTGGTGCGACGGCTCGGAAGCCGAGTACG
Source organism: Streptomyces sp. CWNU-52B (assembly GCF_047444975.1). Classification (NCBI taxonomy): domain Bacteria; kingdom Bacillati; phylum Actinomycetota; class Actinomycetes; order Kitasatosporales; family Streptomycetaceae; genus Streptomyces; species Streptomyces sp. CWNU-52B. The sequence goes on from NZ_JBLFJV010000019.1 coordinate 516,582, forward strand.
AGCGACTGAGCGAAGAGCTCGTCGCCAAGGGCACCTTCAGGAAGCTCGACCCGATCAAGCGCCCCAACTCCTACTACGCGGCCTCCGACCCGACCGATGTCGCGCGGGTCGAGGACCGTACGTTCATCTGCTCCGAGAAGGAGCAGGACGCGGGCCCCACCAACCACTGGAAGGCCCCCGCCGAGATGCGGGAGATCTTCAGCGGAGAGCAGGGCGTCTTCCGCGGCTCGATGAAGGGCCGGACGATGTACGTCGTCCCGTTCTGCATGGGCCCGCTCGGCTCCGACCTCTCCGCGATCGGCGTGGAGATCACCGACTCCGCGTACGTCGCCGTGTCCATGCGCACCATGACCCGCATGGGCCGCGCGGTCCTGGACGAGCTCGGCTCCGACGGCTTCTTCGTGCGTGCCGTGCACACGCTCGGGGCGCCGCTGGCCGCCGGCGAGGCGGACGTGCCGTGGCCCTGCAACTCCACGAAGTACATCTCCCACTTCCCCGAGACGCGCGAGATCTGGTCGTACGGCTCCGGCTACGGCGGCAACGCGCTGCTCGGCAAGAAGTGCTACGCCCTGCGCATCGCCTCCGTGATGGCCCGCGACGAGGGCTGGCTGGCCGAGCACATGCTGATCCTCAAACTCACACCCCCGCAGGGTGAGTCGAAGTACGTGGCGGCGGCCTTCCCCTCGGCCTGCGGCAAGACGAACCTCGCGATGCTGGAGCCGACGGTCCGCGGCTGGACCGTCGAGACCATCGGCGACGACATCGCCTGGATGCGCTTCGGCGAGGACGGTCGGCTGTACGCCATCAACCCCGAGGCCGGTTTCTTCGGCGTCGCGCCCGGCACCGGCGAACACACCAACGCCAACGCCATGAAGACGCTGTGGGGCAACTCCGTCTTCACCAACGTCGCCCTGACCGACGACAACGACGTCTGGTGGGAGGGCATGACGGAGGAGACCCCGGCCCACCTCACGGACTGGAAGGGCAACGACTGGACCCCGGAGTCCACCACGCCCGCCGCGCACCCCAACGCCCGCTTCACCGTGCCCGCCTCGCAGTGCCCGATCATCGCGCCCGAGTGGGAGGACCCCCGGGGCGTGCCGATCTCGGCGATCCTCTTCGGCGGCCGGCGCGCCACGGCCGTACCGCTGGTGACGGAGTCCTTCGACTGGAACCACGGCGTGTTCCTCGGCGCGAACGTCGCCTCCGAGAAGACCGCCGCCGCCGAGGGCAAGGTCGGTGAGCTGCGCCGCGACCCGTTCGCCATGCTGCCGTTCTGCGGCTACAACATGGGCGACTACATGGGTCACTGGGTCGACGTCGCCAAGGGCAAGGACCAGTCCAAGCTCCCGAAGATCTACTACGTCAACTGGTTCCGCAAGAACGACGCGGGCAAGTTCGTCTGGCCCGGCTTCGGTGAGAACAGCCGCGTCCTGAAGTGGATCGTGGACCGGCTGGACGGCAGGGCGGAGGGCGTGGAGACGCCGATCGGCGTGCTGCCGGCGAAGGGCGCGCTCGACACGGAGGGTCTGGGACTCTCCGAGTCCGACCTCGACTTCCTCCTCACGGTCGACCCGGAGGTGTGGCGGGAGGAGGCGGCGCTGGTCCCGGACCACCTGAACACGTTCGGCGACCACACACCGGTGGAACTGTGGGACGAGTACCGGGCCCTGGTGAAGCGCCTGGGCTAGAAAAGACTGCGCAGTTCCCCGCGCCCCCACATGGGGGCGCGGGGAACTGCGCAGTCTTTCAGCGGGGTCCGGGGCGGCAGCCCCAGGGACGGGACGGGAAGATCTCCTTGAAGGCGCCGTCCAGCGAGCCCTGCCGGGCGTCGAACAGACGGCCGCCGGTCAGGTCGGCGATGTGGGCCGGCTCGTCGCGGTCGGAGTCGCCGAAGAGGATCGGGAAGACGGGGATCCGCCGTTCGTCTCGGGCAGCCGCCCGTAGAAGCCGTCGAACCGCGCGGGGCTCTCACCCGCGGTGTTCTCGCCGTCCGTCATCAGCACGATCGACGTGAACGTGTCGTCGTCGGCGCCCAGCCGCTCGTACGCCTTCCCCAGCGACGTGTAGATCGCCGTGTCGCCGTCGGCGGTGAGCGCCCCGGTGTCACGGCGGATCTCGGCGAGCCCCGAGGACGGATCCTCGGGCCGCACCACATGCGTGCGCACGCTCTTGACCGCTGAGCCGAACGGCATCAGCGTCACCTCCTCGCGTTCGCGGAAGTCGCCGGTGAGGTCGGAACGGGTGCGTCCCGCATCGGCGTACGCGCACGCACGAAGGCAGGAAGGGCCGCACCCGTACGGGTGCGGCCCTTCCTGCCTTCGGGGCACCCGGCCCGCGTGTCGCTGCGGATGTGCGCGGACCGGGGCCGATCGGGGTGGGACTCAGCGGGCGGTGAGCGCGGGCGCCTCGGCGGACGCCACATGCGCGTCCATCCGCTCGGCGGCCAGGATCGCCGCCGCCGTGTCCGCACGGGACGCCGCGACGACGAGGGCCCGGCCGGCGAGGGCGTGCGCCCGCTGGTGGAGCCCGGCGGGCAGTACTTCACGGCCGGCGGCGGAGCCCGCCGCGCGGACCGGCAGACGGCCCCCGCGCAGGCGGGTCACCTGCGTGGCCAGCCGTTCCGCGGCGACATCGAGCGCGGCCGACGGTTCGAGCTCGCGGAGCTCGTCCGTGACCGCGAGCAGGGCCGCCAGATGACCGGCGAGCTGGATGTCCAGCTCCTCCTCGCGCGACCGGTGGGGAAAGTCGGCGGTGCCGGCCATCGTGTGGACCGACTTGGTGCGGATCGGTTCGTACATGGGAGATGGCCTCCTGTGCTCTGACAGGAAACCATCCTAGCTTGGATTTCGTCTAAAGTTGAGCAGGTTCAGAAAGCGGAGGCGTCCGGCCACTCCCTGTGACCGAGCCCGGACGCGGGCGGGAAAGGCGGCCGGACGTCAGCTCTGGCCGTACCCGTCCAGGAAGTTCCCGATCCGGGTCACCGCGTCCGTCAGATCCTGGGTGTTGGGCAGGGTGACGACCCGGAAATGGTCTGGTTCCGGCCAGTTGAAGCCCGTTCCCTGCACCACCATGATCTTCTCGGACCGCAGCAGGTCCAGCACCATCCGCCGGTCGTCCTTGATCTTGAAGACCTTCGGATCGAGGCGCGGGAAGAGATAGAGCGCCCCCTTCGGCTTCACGCACGTCACGCCCGGGATCTGCGTCAGCAGCCCGTGCGCCACGTCCCGCTGCTCCACCAGCCGCCCGCCGGGGAGGACCAGCTCGTTGATGGTCTGGCGGCCGCTGAGGGCGGCGACCACACCGTGCTGGCCCGGCATGTTCGCGCACAGCCGCATGTTCGCGAGGATCGTCAGCCCCTCGATGTACGAGTCGGCGTGCGCCCGCGGCCCGGAGATCGCCATCCAGCCGACCCGGTAGCCGGCCACGCGGTACGCCTTCGACATCCCGTTGAAGGTGAGCGTCAGCAGGTCGGGGGCGATCTTGGCGGTCGGGGTGTGCACGGCGTCGTCGTAGAGGATCTTGTCGTAGATCTCGTCCGAGCAGACCAGCAGGTTGTGGCGGCGGGCGATGTCGGTGAGGCCGCGCACCATGGCCTCGTCGTAGACCGCGCCCGTCGGGTTGTTCGGGTTGATGATCACGAGCGCCTTGGTGCGGTCGGTGACCTTCCGCTCCACGTCGGCGAGGTCGGGCATCCAGTCGGACTGCTCGTCGCAGCGGTAGTGCACGGCCGTGCCGCCGGACAGGGAGACGGCCGCGGTCCACAGCGGGTAGTCCGGCGCGGGTACGAGCACCTCGTCGCCGTCGTCCAGCAGGCCCTGCATGGCCATCACGATCAGCTCGGACACGCCGTTGCCGATGAAGACGTGCTCGACGTCTGTCTCTATGCCCAGCGTCTGGTTGTGCATGACCACGGCGCGGCGGGCGGCGAGGAGGCCCTTCGCGTCGCCGTAGCCGTGCGCCGAGGACACGTTGCGGAGGATGTCCTCCAGGATCTCCGGCGGGCACTCGAAGCCGAACGCGGCGGGGTTTCCGGTGTTGAGCTTGAGGATCCGATGGCCGGCTGCTTCCAGCCGCATCGCCTCCTCGAGGACCGGGCCGCGGATCTCGTAACAGACGTTGGCGAGCTTGGTCGACTGGATCACCTGCATGTCGGTGAGCTTACGACCGAGTAACGCTTCTCGCGTCGTGTTTTCCACCACGTGAGACGGCGTGGCGCTGTGGAGCCTTGTCCGTTGCGGCTGACGCCACCCGGAGGCGGCGGGTCTGTCTGCGTCCGGGCCGGTGGCTGGAATTCGCTCCTTGTTCGGTGGGGGTCCTCGCTTAAGGATGTGCATGACAAAAACGGGAAGCGGTCGGAAGATCTTCGGCCGCTCACGTCACACGAGGGGACCCCACATGAAGAAGCCTCTCCTTGCCGCGCTCGGCGCCCTGATGATCGCGGGGGCGGGCCTGGCGGCACCGGCGGCAGCCGCCACGGAGACGTCGGACGGGACCAGGGCGCCCGCCGCCGTACAGGCCGTCACCTTCGCCGGCACCGTGTCGCTCAGCAACTGTTCCGGCTCCGTCGTGCGCTTCCCCGACTCGCAGGACGACGACCCGGCGCTGGTCATGTCGAACGGCCACTGCCTGGAGACCGGCTTCCCCGCGGCCGGCGAGGTCATCGTCGACCAGGCCTCCAGCCGCACCTTCGGCCTGCTGAACTCCGCCGGCACCCGCGTCGCCACCCTGCGGGCCAGCAAGATCGCGTACGCCACGATGACCGACACGGACGTCTCGCTCTACCAGCTCACCACCACGTACGGGCAGATCGTGAGCTCGTACGGGATCAGCCCGCTGACGCTCGACGACACCCACCCGGTGGCCGGCACCGCCATCACGGTCGTCTCCGGCTACTGGAAGCGGACGTACGCCTGCGACGTCGACGGCTTCGCCTACCGCCTCAAGGAAGGCGCCTGGACCTGGAAGGACTCGGTCCGCTACACCTCCGCCTGCCAGACCATCGGCGGCACGTCGGGCTCACCCGTCGTCGACAACGCCACCGGCCACGTCGTCGCCGTCAACAACACCGGCAACGAGGACGGCGGGCGCTGCACCGACAACAACCCCTGCGAGGTCGACGAGGCCGGCAACGTCACCGTCCGCGAGGGCATCAACTACGGCCAGGAGACCTACCAGATACCGGCCTGCTTCGGGCTCGACAGCAAGCTGGACCTGGACGCGAGCGGCTGCGTCCTGCCCAAGCCGTGATCCGGTGGGGCGCGGTGGTCAGCCGGTGGCGCTCCGGCGAACCGCCCGCCCCGCCAGCACATCGGTCCGGCGGCCGTCCTCGATGACGAGACGGCCGTCGACGACGACGTACGGGATGCCGGTCGGGAGCCTACGCGGCGCGTCGAAGGTCGACCCCGCGGCGACGGTCTCCGGGTCGAAGAGGACCAGGTCGGCCCGGTACCCCTCACGCACCAGACCGCGATCCGGCAGCCGCAGCCGCGCCGCGGGCCGTGACGTCAGATGGGCGACACACTCCTCAAGACCGAGAACGCCCAACTCCCGCACATACCGCCCGAGATACTGCGGGAAGGTGCCGTAGGCGCGCGGATGAGGCTTGTCACCGCGCAGGATGCCGTCGGATCCACCCGTATGGATACGGTGCCGCATGATCTCCTGCACGTTCTCCTCGTGCCCCACGTGCTGCAGGATCGTGGACCCGAGCCCGTCGTCGAGCAGCAGCCGGCGAGCGGTGACCCAGGGCGCCTCGCCCCGGTCCTCGGCGGACTGCTGAACCGTCCGCCCCACATGGGACGCGAGCGCGGGGTCGTTCACCCCCGAGATCTCGATGGTGTCCCACTCGATGGGCACACCGTGGCACCCGTCCGCGCCCACCACCTCCATGTGATGGCGGATCCGCTCGGCGATCTCGTCGTCCTTCAGCCGGGCGAGGATCGACTCGGGCCCGCCCTCGCTCGCCCAACTCGGCAGCATCGCCACCAGAGTCGTACAGCCCGGGGTGTAGGGGTACGTGTCCAGGCTGATGTCCGCCCCGCCGGCGAGGGCCTCGTCGAGGAGGGCCAGCAGATCGGGCCCCTTCCCCTTGTTCACCCCGAAGTTCATGGTGGCGTGGGCCAGATGGAGCGGGCACCCCGCCTCCCGCGTCAGATCCACCATCTCCCGGTACGCGTCCAGGGCACCGGCTCCGTACGAACGGTGGTGCGGACAGTAGTAACCGCCGTACTCCGCCACCACCCGGCACAGCTCGGTCAGCTCGGCGTCCTTGGCGTACATGCCGGGCGTGTACGTCAGCCCGGACGACATGCCGACGGCACCCTCACGCATCCCCTGGGCGACCAGCTCCCGCATCCGGTCGAGCTCCCGGGGCGTGGCCTCCCGGTCGTCCCAGCCGACGGCGAGCATCCGCACGGAACCCTGCGGGATCAGATAGGCGGCGTTGACGGCGATGCCCTCACCGCCGAAACCGTGATCCAGCCGGTCCAGGTATTCACCCACGGTGCGCCAGCTGAAGTCGATGTCGTCCCCGTCACCGTTCCACCCGGTGATCGCCTTGCGGACCTCGCCCAGTGTCCGCTCGTCCACGGGGGCGTACGACAGCCCGTCCTGCCCGATGACCTCCAGGGTGACGCCCTGCGCGGCCTTCGCGGTGTGTTCGGGGTCCCGCAGCAGGGCGAGGTCGCTGTGGGCGTGCATGTCGATGAAGCCGGGCGACAGGACGAGCCCCTCGGCGTCCAGCACCTGCCGGGCGACGGGCCGCAGACATCCGGCGGCGGCCGCCTCCTGGACGATCGTCGTGATCCGCCCGCCCTCGATGCCCACGTCGGCGCGGTAGGAGGGGCCTCCGCTGCCGTCGACGACGTCCACGTCTCGGATGACCAGATCCATCATGGCGGGCTCCTAGAAGTAGGTGCGGATGTAGTCGACGACCGTGCCGTCGTGCTCGACCACGGGGATCAGCTGCCACTTGTCGAAGGAGGTGCAGGGGTGCGAGAGCCCCATGCCCACCCAGTCCCCGACCTCCAGTTCACTGCCCTCACCGGTCCTGATCCAGGCGTGCTGATCGGAGAGCCCGGTGACGGTGACACCGTCCGCGGGCCGCTCCCCGCCGTTCCCCCGCACCACCTGGACCAGGGGCAGATCCAGGTCGTACGCGGCGTCGCGCTTGCCGGCGTTGGCGAAGGCCTGCTCGGCCGAGGGCCGGGAGACGACCTGGGCCCAGAGCCGGAAGGCGGGGTGCAGGGACCCCTCCTCGGGAATCCGGACGAAGGGCGTCACCTCACGATAGTGACCGTCGTCGTGCGAGACATAGGCACCGGAGCGCAGCAGCTTCACCACGGGCAGCGAGAGTTCGGGAAGCTCGGCGAAGACATCGGCGACGGCGTCGAACCACGCACTGCCCCCGGCGCTCACCACGATCTCCCCGAGCCCCGAGAAGCGCCCGCCCTTGTCGAACTCCAGGGCCAGGGCGGTCAACCGCCGCAACCAGGCCCGCACCCGCTCAGGATCGGCGTCCGGCACCTCACCCTCGTACCCCGCGACGCCCACCAGCCGCAGTGTGCCCGCACCGGCGACCGCGTCGGCGACGACCCCGCACTCGGCCTCGGTCCGCACACCGGTCCGGGCACCCTCACCGGCGGCGAGCTCGACCACCACATCCACCGGCCGTGCGGCGCCGGCCTTCCGCAGAGCGGCGTCCATCAGCTCGACCCCGCGCACGGAGTCGACGTAACAGACAAAACGAAAGTCGGGGTCGGCGTCGAGCTGAGCGGAGACCCAGGCGAGCGCGGCGGGATCCACCAGCTCGTTGGCCAGGAAGACCCGCTGGACACCGAAGGCACGGGCCACCCGCACCTGGTGCGGCACGGCGAGGGTGATGCCCCAGGCGCCGTGCTCGATCTGCCGCTGGAAGAGCTGGGGGGCCATCGAGGTCTTGCCGTGCGGCGCGAAGACCAGACCGTGCCGGGCGGCGTACGTCTCCATGAGCCGCAGATTGTGCTCCAGCCGCTCGGCGTCGAGGGCCAGTACCGGCGTGGTGAAGCCCCCGCTGAACAGATTGCGTCGCTGGGCGGCCAGCTCGCCGACCGTCAGCCCCTCGGCGTCGGGCGGGAGGCCCTTGAAGCGGTGATCGACGCGCTCGTCCGCGAGCGCGGCAAGACGGTCCGCAGAGTCGGCGGCCATGGAGCCTCCCAGATCAGGACCGTTGCGTTCTCTGCAACAGTCATTGCGTATAACGCTTACTGCTGTCTAACATCTCGGCCAACGCCGGGTCAACGGAGCCGCCCGGACCCGGGACAGCAAGGAGCCTCAGCCATCGTGACCCCCACAGGACCGCCCGTCGGCCCCCACCACGGCGCCACGCACTCCCCGGCCGCCGTGGAGGTCGTCACGCTCGGCGAGTCCATGGTCACGTTCCTGCCCTCCCGCCCGGGTCCCCTGGCCGACGTACCGTCGTTCGAACGGGCGATCGGCGGCGCGGAATCCAATGTGGCCTGCGTACTGGCGGCGGCCGGCCACACCACGAGATGGGTCAGCCGGGTGGGCGCGGACGGCTTCGGCGACCACCTGACCGAGACGATCGCGTCGTACGGCGTGGACACCTCGGCGGTCCGCCGCGACCCCTCCCGCCCCACGGGCATCTACTTCCGCACGGCGAGCGACAGATCCACCGAAGCCCACGAGGTGGCGTACTACCGAACGAACTCCGCGGCCTCGGCGATGGCGCCGGCCACCACAGACATGGACGCCCTCCGCGCGGCCCACGTCCTGCACCTCTCCGGCATCACGGCGGCCCTCTCCACCACCTGCCTGGCCCTCCTGAAGACCCTGACGGCCCCCAGCCCCACCCGCCCCCTGATCTCGTTCGACGTCAACTACCGAGAGGGCCTCTGGCCCGACCGGGCAACGGCGGGCGCCACCCTCCTCACCCTGGCCCGAGGCGCCGACCTGGTCTTCGTGGGCGAGGACGAGGCCGAGGCGGCCTGGGGCGTCACAGGCGGCCCCCGAGCCATCCGCGCGGCCCTGCCGGAGCCACACGTACTGGTGGTCAAGAGCGGCAGCACAGGCGCCACGATCTTCGAGGCGGCGCACCCGCAGCCGCGTACGGACGCGAGGGGGCGTGCCGGGGGGTGTCCGCCCGCAGCGGACGGCGCGTCGACGGCCGCCACTTCTCAGGCACCCGATTCCGCGCCGGACCGAGGACGGACACCCCCCGGCGCGCACCCGCCCCACACGCACCCGGACAACGCGACGCAGCGGGACAACGCAACGCACCCGGACAACGCAACCCAACAGGACAGCACGACCTACGCCCAGGCCCTGAACGTGGACGTGGTCGCCCCGGTAGGCGCGGGCGACGCCTTCGCCGCAGGCTTCCTGTCGGCGACCCTCCGCGGCCTCTCTCCCACCCACCGCCTCCGCCACGGCCACCTCATGGCAGCCGCCGCCCTCACCACCCCCGGAGACCTGGCCGCACCCCCTTCCCGCGCCCACGCCGACCGCCTCGCCGCCCTCGACGACGACGCGTGGGGGAGACTTCGACTCGGCCCCGGCTGGACGCACCCCGCAGACCGGGCCGAGGAGGAGGTACGCACCCCATGAGCCAGACCGTCGACCGAGCGCTGAGCATCCTGCCGCTGCTCGCGGAGGGCCCCGCGGACCTGGGCCAGGTCGCCGACCGCCTGGGCGTCCACAAGTCCACCGCCCTGCGCCTCCTGCGCACGCTGCACGAACACGGCCTGGTCTACCGCCAGTCCGACCAGCGCTACCGCCTCGGCGCCCGCCTCTTCGCGCTCGCCCAGGAAGCCGTGGAGAACCTCGACGTCCGCGAGATCGCCCACCCCCACCTCGTACGCCTCAACGAGAGCTGCGGCCACACGGTCCACCTCGCCGTGCACGAGGAGGGCGAGGTGCTCTACATCGACAAGGTCGAGAGCCGCTACCCGGTGCGCATGTACTCGCGGATCGGCAAGCCCGTCGCCATCACGGTCGCCGCCGTCGCCAAGCTGCTCCTCGCCGACCTGCCCGACCCCGAGCGCCGCGCCTTCGCCGAGAAGCTCGACTACCCCATGTACACGGCCCGTTCGACCCCCAGCGCGCCCGCCTTCCTGCGGGAACTGGACAAGGTCCACGAACAGGGCTGGGCCACCGACCTCGGCGGCCACGAGGAGTCCATCAACTGCGTCGCCGCGCCCATCCGGGGCACCGACGGACGGGTCGTCGCGGCCATGTCCGTCTCCGCCCCGAACGTGGTCGTCACGGAGAACGAACTCCTCACCCTGCTCCCGCTGGTCCGCAGCACCGCGGAGGCCATCAGCGCGGAGTACTCAGGCAAGACCCCGACGAAGGAAGCAAGCCCATGACCGACAAGACCGCCCTCACCCCGAAGACCCACACCACCCCGCCCGCCAAGTTCTCGCACGGCGTCAGGAAGGGGAACATCCTCCAGGTCGCGGGCCAGGTCGGCTTCCTGCCCGCGGTGGAGGGTCAGCCGCCCACACCCGCGGGCCCCACGCTGCGCGAGCAGACCCTCCAGACGCTCGCCAACGTCAAGGCGATCCTCGAAGAGGGCGGCTCCTCCTGGGACGACGCGGTGATGATCCGCGTCTACCTCACGGACGTCGACCACTTCGCCGAGATGAACGCGATCTACAACGCGTACTTCGAGGAGCAGGGCCTCACCGCGCCCCCGGCCGCCCGCACCACGGTCTACGTCGGCCTGCCGGCGGGCCTCCTGATCGAGATCGACGCGCTGGCGGTACTGGGCTGACCCGCACCCCGCGCCCAGCAGCGCGGGGACTCCGGCCTCCACCCCTCAAGCCCCACCCCCCCCAAGCCCCACTCTCAGTACCCCCCACAAACCCCGCACCAAGTACGGCGATACCCCCTGCCCAAATTCACCATGCCCCGAAGAAGAGGCCCTCCCCATGTCATCCCTCCTCGCAGCCACCCCACCCGCCCCAGAGATCCCACCCCACACAGGAGGCCTGCTCCTCCTCCTGGACGGCACGGCAGGACTCCTGACCGTCGCCGCGCTCGGCATCGTTCTGCTGCTCGTCCTGATCATCAAGGTCAGGCTCCAGCCGTTCGTCGCGCTGCTCGCCGTCTCCATAGCCGTCGGCCTGTCGGCAGGCCTCTCCGTCACCGAACTCTTCGGCACCGTCCAGCGGTCGGCCTCGGTCTCGATGATCGAGTCGGGCATGGGCGGCATCCTCGGCCATGTCGCGATCATCATCGGGCTCGGCACGATGCTCGGGGCGATCCTGGAGGTGTCGGGCGGCGCGGAAGCGCTCTCCGCCCGCCTGCTCAGCCTCTTCGGTGAGAAGCGCGCCCCGCTCGCCATGGGCCTCACCGGTCTGATCTTCGGCGTCCCGGTCTTCTTCGACGTCGGCATCTTCGTCCTCGCGCCGATCGTCTACGCCGCCGCCAAGCGCTCGGGCAAGTCGATCCTGCTGTACTGCATGCCGCTGCTGGCGGGCCTGTCGATGACCCACGCGTTCCTGCCGCCGCACCCCGGCCCGGTGGCCGCCGCGGGGCTGTTCAAGGTGGACCTCGGCTGGGTCATCCTGATGGGCGTCGTCGTGGGCATCCCGGCCGTGCTCGCGGCCTGGGTGTACGCCGCCTGGATCGGCAAGCGCATCTTCGTCCCCGTACCGCAGGACATGGTCGAGGCGGCGGAAGAGGCGAAGGCGGCGGTGGCGGCGGAGCGCGCCGCGCGCCGCGCGGCAACCCTGGAAGCCTCCGGGGGCGGTTCCGGCACGACCGGCACCGACGTCACCACCACCGACGTCAAGGGCACGGGCGCCAAGGGCACGGACAGGACCACCCCGGGCGACGACTACGCGGAGCAGCCGGTCCCGCTGGCAACGGTCTTCCTCATCATCGGTACGCCCCTGCTGCTGATCCTCGCCGCGACCTTCTCCTCGATCGCGCTGGACCCCTCGACCCTGCGCTCGGTCATCGAGTTCTTCGGGCACCCCTTCGTCGCGCTGACGATCGCGCTGCTGATGGCCTACTACCTGCTCGGCATCCGGCGGGGCTGGTCCCGCCAGTCGCTGGAGACGGTGTCCACGTCGTCCCTCAAGCCGGTCGGCAACATCCTGCTGGTGGTCGGCGCGGGCGGGGTGTTCGGCGCCGTGCTGAAGGGCTCGGGCATCGCCGACGCGCTCGCCGACACCTTCAACGACGTCGGACTGCCGGTCATCCTGCTGTCCTACCTGATCTCGGTCGTGCTGCGCGTCGCCCAGGGCTCGGCGACGGTCGCCATCGTCACCACCGCCGGCATCGTCGTGCCGCTCGTCGAGGGGCAGGATCTCTCCCAGGCCCATCTGGCGCTGATCATCATGGCGATCTCGGCAGGATCGATCTTCGCGTCGCACGTCAACGACGGAGGGTTCTGGATGGTCGCCAAGTACTTCGGCATCTCCGAGCGCGACACTCTCAAGTCGTGGACGGTTCTGGAGACGGTGCTGTCGGTGGCCGGCTTCGCCGTGGCGGCGGTGCTGAGCGTCTTCATATAGCGGCCGAATAGCGGGACGAAGCGGGGTCCGACTGTTCCTGGCACAGGATCGTCGACCATACTGCCCGCTGTGGAGCAGCGCATAGGACCCAACACCCAGCCCCTGCAAGGCGCCGCGGCCGACCCGGCGTTCGTGCCCGGCATCACGGGCCCGCGCCCCGCCGAGCCGGACGCCGCGAAGCCGAAGGACGCCGAGCCCGAGGAGACCGCCGAGAAGCGGCCGGTCTCCAAGGGCTCGGCGTCGAAGGCCGAAGCCCCGGAGGAGGAACCCGAGGACAAGACGTCCGCACCGGCGGACGACGAGTCCGCAGCCGAACCGACGGCCGAGGCCGACGCCGAGCCGGACGACCGGCCGGAGTCCGAGACCGACGCCAAGCCGGAGGACGAGCCGGAGGGCAAGCCGGACGACGCGACCGAGGCCGGCTCCGAGTCCGGCTCCGAGGACGAGGCCCCCGACGGCGGCCCGGTCTTCGAGGCCTCCGACCGCCGAGCGAAGATCGTCGCCGACCACACGGGCGTCCGGCTGACCCTGGACGACCAGGAGGCCGAGTTCCGCTGGGACGAGATCGGCGCCGTCGAGACGGAGTCCCCGCGCTTCGGGAAGCGGTTCACCATCACGGTGCACACGCCCGACCGCCGCTGGTACCCGCTGGAGATCGAGGCGACGGCCAGGTCACGCTTCAAGGAGTGGGAGACGAGCCTGGACGAGGTCCTGGACACCTACTTCGAGGACGACGAGGACGGCGAGGCAGCCGAGGCAGCCGAGGCAAGCGCCCCGTAAGGGCCGCGGGGAACCGCGCGACAAGCCACCACGGCCCCGCGGTTCCCCACACACCTCGCACCACGCGGCCCCGGAGCCGGCAACAGACCGAGAACAAGCCGAAACCGCGCCCACCCACGCCCGCGCGCATGTGCCGACCCACGCCTGTGCACATCGAGTGGCGATCGACGCGCGCCCTCTTGTGCCCGGGTTCTCTTTACGCTTTCTTGATCGGCATGGCGGACACCTCGGCAGACACGGGCAGCAAGGGCGGCGCGGGCGACTCATCGACCGGGCCGGCCGCGAGCCCCCGTAAATCCAGCTGGAAGTACATCGGACCCGGCATCGTGGTCGCCGCGACCGGCGTCGGCGCGGGCGACCTCGTCGCCACCCTGATCGCGGGCTCGAACTTCGGCTACACCCTCCTGTGGGCCGCCGTCATCGGCTGCCTCGTCAAGATCTCGCTGGCCGAGGCGGCGGGCCGCTGGCACCTGTCCACCGGCCGTACCCTCTTCGACGGCTGGGCGAGCCTGGGCCGCTGGACGTCGTGGTTCTTCGTCGTGTACGTCGTCATCTGGGGCTTCGTCTACGGCGCGGCGGCCATGTCCTCGTCGGGCCTGCCCCTGCAGGCGCTGTTCCCGGACGTCATGGACCTCAAGTGGTGGGCCGTGCTGACCGGCCTGGTCGGTCTGGTCTTCGTCTGGTTCAACAAGTACGCGGTCTTCGAGAAGGTCATGACCGTCCTGGTGGGCGTCATGTTCGTCGTCACGGTCTACCTGGCGATCCGCGTCACCCCCAACCTGGGCGACGCGTTCGCGGGCCTGCTCCCGGTGCTCCCGGACGAGAAGGACTCGATCCTCAACACGCTCGGCCTGATCGGCGGCGTGGGCGGCACGATCACGCTCGCCGCGTACGGCTACTGGGTCAACGCGAAGGGCTGGACGAACACCGGCTGGATGAAGGTGATGCGGCTGGACAACCGCGTCGCGTACATCACCACCGGCATCTTCGTCGTCGCGATGCTCTTCGTCGGCGCGGAACTCCTGCACTCCTCCGGCATCGCCATCGCGAGCGGCGACAAGGGCCTGATCCAGCTCGGCGACATCCTGGCGGACGAGTACGGCACGGCGACCGCCAAGTTCTTCCTCATCGGCTTCTTCGCCACGTCGTTCACCTCGCTCATCGGTGTCTGGCACGGCGTGAGCCTGATGTTCGCGGACTTCGTGGAGCGCTACCGCAGGGACAGGACCGCCGCGGCGTCGGGCCCGGGTGACGCGGACCCGGCCTCGGGCGAGACGGTGGCGTCGGGCACCCACGAGAAGTCCTGGCCCTTCCGCGCCTACCTCCTGTGGCTGACCTTCCCGCCCATCGTCCTGCTCTTCCAGGGCGAGCCCTTCCGCCTGATCATCCTGTACGGGGTCCTGGGCGCGGCCTTCCTGCCCTTCCTCGCCCTCACCCTGGTCTGGCTCCTCAACTCCTCCCGCACCCCGCGGGAGTGGCGCAACGGCTATCTGAGCAACGGCATGCTGACGGTCGCGGGCCTGCTCTTCATCGTCCTGTGCGTGAAGCAGATCTGGGACCAGCCCTGGTCGGAGTTCTTCTGACCCACCCTCCACCGCGACCGGGGCCGGCCCAGTTTCCTGGGCCGGCCCCGACGTCGTACGACGACCCGTGTCCGTGTCCTACGACAGCGACAGTCCGTGTCTCAGGACAGCCCGTGCACGTGCGGTCCCACCGCGTTCGACCACGCGTTGCCCGCCGTGGCGTCCCAGTTCGTCGACCAGGTCATCGCGCCGCGCAGGTCCGGGTAGGTCCTGGACGGCTTGAAGGAGCCGCAGTTCGTGCCCTTGGCCAGGCAGTCCAGGGCGTTGTTCACGACCGTCGGGGAGACGTACCCGCTGCCCGCGCCCCGCGTCGACGCCGGGACGCCGATGCCCACCTGGGACGGGGCCAGGCCGCCCTCCAGCTGGATGCAGGCCAGGGCCGTCAGGAAGTCCACCGAGCCCTGCGAGTACACCTTGCCGTCGCAGCCGAGCATCGAACCACTGTTGTAGTACTGCATGTTGACGACCGTGAGGATGTCCTTGATGTTCAGGGCCGTCTGGAAGTACCCGTTCGACGTGGACTGCATGTCGATGGTCTGCGGTGCCATCGTGATGACCAGCGAGGAGCCCGCAAGCGAGGACAGCGACCGCAGGGCCTGCGTCATGTAGGTGGCGTTGAGGCCGTTCTCCAGGTCGATGTCGACGCCGTCGAACCCGTACGTCTGCATCAGCGAGTGGACGGAGTTCGCGAAGTTCGACGCCGAGGCGGCGTCGTTCACCGCCACCGTGCCGCGCTCGCCGCCGATGGAGACGATCACCTTCTTGCCCGCCGCCTGCTTGGCCCGGACGTCCGCCTTGAACTGGTCGACGGTGTAGCCGCCCAGACCCGCCGAGTCGAGGTTGAAGGTCACCGCGCCGGGCGTCGTCGTGGCGTCCGCGAAGGCCACCGCGATGATGTCGTACTGGGACTGGACGTCGGAGATCTTCTGGACGGCCGCGCCGTTGTCGAAGTTCTGCCAGTAGCCGGTCACCGCGTGCTTGGGCAGGGCGCTGCCGCTGTCGGAGGACTCCGTGGTCGTCCCGGTGACCGCCGTCGACTTCGCCGACTCACCGGCCGTGTTCGTCGCGGTGACCTGGAAGGAGTACGAGGTGGACGCGGCCAGGCCGGTGACGGTCGCCGAGGTGCCGGTCACCGCCAGGACCTTCGTACCGCCGCGGTAGATGGTGTAGCCGCTCGCGCCCGACACCGGGCTCCAGGCGAGGGAGACGGCGGAGGACGTCGTGGAGGCCACGTTCAGTCCCGCGGGCGTCGAGGGGACCACCGGGTCGGGGTCGCCGCCCCCGCCCCCGTCGGGCCCGAACACGGACACGTCGTCGGCGAAGTAGGCCGCCTGCCCGTACCAGCCGTGGGTGTAGACGGTGACGGACGTGGTGTTCGCGCCCGTGGTGAAGGACGTCGTCAGCTGCTTCCAGGAGGACGAGTCGGGGGTCCAGGTCGACACGTCCGTCGTCCCCGTGCCGCTCGCGCCGAGGTACGCGTAACCGCCCTGCACCCACGCGCTCAGCGTGTAGGTGGAGTTGGCCTTCACCGCCACGGTCTGGCTGCACCGGGCGTTGTCCTGCCCGGCGGGCGTGGCCTTCAGGGCGGACGTGCCGCCGTGCACGGGGGAGGAGACGGCGGAGCCGCTGCCCGCCGAACAGGTCCAGTCGGAGATCCCCGACTCGTAGCCGGCGTTCTTGGTGTTGTTGACGTCGGCGGCCGCGGCCTGGCCGGCGCCGGCCAGGGAGAGGGCGGACGCGGCGAGCACGGCGGCGAGGGCGCCTGCCCAGGTCCGTCTGCGCCTGGGCATGCCTGGTACACGGTCCACTGGGGCCTCCGGTGGGGGTGTGGGGGCGGAGTTGTGGGGGAGCGAGCACGGTGGCCACCGTTGACTACCCAAGCTGGTCCAGACCAATCCGGTTGTCAAGACCTCTGAAGGGCTCAACACCCCTGCCGGGCCCCGGATTTGCCGGACACGCGGCTCACTCTGTGTGGATCACGTCGTACGTTGGGTGAGTTGATCTCAGGGATCCGGTGTTGAGTGGGGCATGCCGTGGATAAGGTGCAGGTGCGGAAGGACGCCACAGTGGCAATCTGTGTCCGACCGTGTGCAATTCATGGCGACTCAGGGGCGATCTGGGACGGTGGTCGACCACCCCGTCCCGGTGAACGGGGTGGTGTGCAGCGTGCCGACCGCGATAGCCGTCACCAGTTCCGACCTGGTGCTCCCGCCGCTCGACCGGCAGACCCCGCCCGCCGTCGTCCAGCCCCTCGAAAGCCTCGAAGGCTCCATCGCGGGGATGTACGCGCTCATCGAGCAGCACGGTTATGTGATCGTGCTGTACCCGACCTCCACCTCGGACGCCGTCACCCGGCGGCTGCACGCCGTGCGCTCCGTCCTGGAGAGCGACCGCATCGCGCTGCTCGGTCTCGACCTGCCGCCGCTGGGGCTCGCCCTGCTCGCCCAGCAGCTGCGCCAGCTCTCCGTCTGCGACTTCAGCCCCGGGGTGCTCGCCTCCTCCGCGCGGCTGCTCGCCCACTACATCTACTCGGGCGCCCTGCTGAACTCGGTCGCCAAGCTCGACCGGGTTCCGGTGTCGCTCACCTCGCACGCCAAGTCCTGGGTGCCGAGCGCGCAGTTCGCCGTACTGGCCACGCCGCGGCCCCAGTTGGTGCGCGTCGGCCAGGAGGAGCTGACCGGGCCCGAGTTCGGGACGCGGATGCTCGTCGCGCCCGGTCAACTGCCCGCCGACTGGCTCACCGGCACGCTCGCGCCGGCCTGGCGGGTCCAGGGCGCCGTGACCGTGCCGCTGCCCGCCGAGTCGGCCCGCTGGTGGGGCACGGGCAAGGTCGCCGAGTTCGCCGCGGGCCTGTACGACGTGTCCGTGCTGTACCAACTGGTGTCGTCCGTACGGCGCGACGAGTGTCACTGGTGCGGACTGGAACTCATCGGCGACCGCTGCGGTTTCTGCGCGGCGCCGCTGCCGCCACCCTCGTCGAGGGAGCTTCCGAAGGCCGCCGTGAGGGCAGTCTCTTCGGTACGCGCCCTGCCCCGAGGGGCCATGTGAGTCACGCGGGTCAGGCACGTACACATGAATAACGGTGAATACAGGCCGGTATCGCACACCCGGTACGGCACAGCACGCGCAGCACACCCGGCACACGCGCACACTCAGCACGGCAGGCCAGCTCAAGTACCCGGTAAGTCCCCACGAGGTGAGATGTAGTGAACTCGCGCCAGCGCCGCGGCGTCATCCTGCTGGTCCTCTCGGTCCTGTGCGCCGTGGGCGCCTTCGCCGGAGTGCTGTCGGTGATCCGTGACGTGAACTCGAAGGTCGGGCCCGAGGTCGCGGCGTACCGCCTGAAGGACGACATCGCCCCCTACAAGGCGCTGTCGGCCGACCAGTTCGAGAAGGTCTCGATGCCCGAGCGATGGCTCTCGTCCACCGCGGTCACCAGCCTCTCCCAGCTCCGCGGCAAGATCGCCGTCACCCAGCTGCGGAAGGGCTCGCTCCTCCAGACGGACATGATCGTCGACCGGCCCGCGCTGCGGGCGGGCCAGCAGGAGATCGCGATCATGATCGACGCGGCGACCGGTGTGGCCGGCAAGATCAACCCTGGTTCGCGGGTCAACATCTACGCCACGTTCAAGGACGACACCGACAACGGCAAGGACCAGTCGAAGGTCATCGTGCAGAACGCCCGCGTCATCGACGTCGGCAAGCTGACAGCGCTCGACCCCGGCCAGGACAGCAACGACCGCCGCCGTACCGCGAACGAGGCCGTCCCCATCACGTTCGCCCTCGACACCGCCGACGCCCAGCGCGTCGCGTACGCCGAGTCGTTCGCGGAGCACGTCCGCCTCGCCCTGGTCGCGGGCGGCGCCGACGCCGCCGTCGCCCCCGGCGACCGCACGTACACCCTCGACGAGGACAAGTAGGAGGCCGTGATGCGCTCAGCCCCCGCGAAGTCGTCCCAGTGGTCCCCGTCGACCCGTGCGAGGTCGGGCCGATGACCATCCGCATCCTGCCCGCCGTCGGCGACATCGACTCGGCCCGCGCGCTCGGCACCCTCCTGAGCCAGCTCGCCGACACCGACCCCGCCCCGCCGGTCGCCGACACCACGGCCCTCCTGGACACCCTGGCCCGGCTGGCCGCGGAGTCCCTGGACGAACTGCCCGAAGTCGTCCTGGTCCACGAGCGGATCGGCCCGGTCCCCGCCCTCGACGTCATCCGCGACCTCGTGCTGCGCTTCCCGGCCGTCGGCGTCGTCCTCATCACCGCCGACACCAGCACGGGCGTACTGACCGCCGCGATGGACAGCGGCGCCCGCGGCATCGTCGGCCTGCCGCTGGGCTACGACGCCCTCGCCGAACGCGTGACCGCGGCCGCGGCCTGGTCCACCGGCATGCGCCGCCACCTGGGCAACGGCACCCCCGAGCTGTACGCGGGCCCCGGCGGCACGATCGTCACGGTGACCGGCGCGAAGGGCGGCGTCGGCGCGACGGTCACGGCCGTCCAGCTCGCCCTGGCCGCACAGGCCTCCGGCCGCTCCGTGGCCCTGCTCGACCTGGACCTCCAGTCCGGCGACGTCGCCTCCTACCTGGACGTGCAGTTCCGCCGCTCCATCGCCGACCTCGCCGCGATCAGCGACATCAGCCCGCGGGTGCTCCAGGACGCGGTCTACGCCCACGACACCGGCCTCGGCCTGCTCCTCGCCCCCGCCGAGGGGGAGCGCGGCGAGGAGATCACCGACCGGGTGGCCCGGCAGGTGCTGGCCGCCCTGCGCTCCCGCTACGACCTCGTGGTCGTCGACTGCGGCGCCCAGCTCAACGCCGCGAACGCCGCCGCCGTCGAACTCGCCGACCAGGCACTGCTCCTGGTCACCCCCGACGTCGTCGCCGTGCGCGCGGCCAAGCGCATGGTCCGCATGTGGGACCGCCTCCAGATCCGCAAGGCCGAGGAGACCCGCACGGTCGTCAACCGCTTCGCCCGCGGTACGGAGATCCAGCCCTCCCTGGTCGAACGCGTCACCGGCACCAAGGTCACCCGCTCCACGATCCCGGCGGCCTTCAAGGAACTCCAGTCCGTCGTGGACGCGGGCCGTATGCAGGACCTGGACGCCCGCTCCACGGTCAAGCAGGCGCTGTGGGCCCTCGCCGGCGAACTGGGCCTGGTGGCCGAACAGCCCACCGGCGGCGGTGGCGGCGGACGGCGCCGCAGGGCCGCCTCGGACAAGGGAGCCCTCTCGCTGCGCCGCAAGGGCGGCGACCGGGGCGCGGTCACCCTCGAATTCGCCGGGATGTTCCCGATCCTGCTGGTCGTGATGACGATCCTGTGGCAGTGCGTGCTGTACGGCTACACCTACTCCGTCGCCGGGAACGCGGCGGACGAGGCGGCGCGGGCGGCGACGGCGGCGTACGCGGTCGACGGGGACGTCCAGGGCGCCTGCGCCACCGCCGGCGGCAAGAACCTCCCGGGTGCCTGGGACGGCGCGCAGATCTCCTGCGCGTCGGACGGTTCGGTCATGAAGGCCACCGTCAAGGCGGAGGTGCCTCTCTTCTTCCCGGGCTTCGACGCGGGCTGGAAGGTCCAGGGCGAGGCGGGAGCGGCACTGGAGGGGGACGACGGATGAAGCACGGCCTGCGGCTCTCACGCCGCCGACACCACTTACGGCGTCTGTTCTTACGTCGTCTGCGGGACGACCGGGGTGTCTCCATGCTGGAGTTCGCCGGATTCCTGCCCATCCTCCTCGTCATCGGGATGGCCGCCATCCAGCTCGGCCTGATCGGCTACGGCATCAACCAGGCCGGTTCGGCGGCGCGGGCCGCGGCACGGGCCGCCTCGCAGGGCGACGACGGCACGGCGGCGGGGGTGGCCTCGGTGAGCGGGTGGCTCCATCCGTCGGTGTCGGCCCCCGAGGGCACCGGTGACCTCACCACCGCGACGGTCACGCTCAAGGTGCCCGCCGTGATCCCCCTCCTGCCGACCGTGACCGTGGAACGCCACGCCACGATGCCCACCGACGACTGACTCACCGAGACACCGAGAGACCGAGAGGAGGCGACCCCATGAGCCTGCGAGCCCGTATCGCCACACCCGAGGAGGGCGGAGCCGGTCGCGAGGACGGACACCTCGTCGCCGTCTACCGCGCCAAGCTCCTCGAGGAGATCGACCTCGCGGAGATGTCGAGCCTCGCGGCGGCCGAGCGGCGCCTGCGCCTGGAGCGTGTGCTCGGGCACATCATCAGCCGCGAGGGCCCCGTCCTCTCGACCACCGAGCGCGCCCAGCTGATCCGCCGGGTCGTCGACGAGGCCCTGGGCCTCGGCGTCCTGGAGCCCCTCCTCGCCGACGCGTCGATCACCGAGATCATGGTCAACGGCCCGGACTCCATCTTCGTGGAGCGCGCCGGACGCGTGGAGCAGCTCCCCCTGCGCTTCGCCTCGAACGAACAGCTGATGCAGACCATCGAGCGCATCGTCTCCACCGTCAACCGCCGCGTGGACGAGTCGAACCCGATGGTCGACGCCCGCCTCCCCACCGGGGAGCGCGTCAACGTCATCATCCCGCCGCTCGCCCTCACCGGGCCCACCCTCACGATCCGCCGCTTCCCCCGCGCGTACACCCTCCCCGAACTCATCGGGCTGGGCTCGCTGGACGAGCAGATGCTGATGCTGCTCGCCGCGTTCGTGCGCGCCCGCTTCAACGTCATCGTCAGCGGCGGTACGGGCTCAGGGAAGACGACCCTCCTCAACGCGCTCTCCGGGCTCGTCCCGTCCCACGAGCGCATCATCACCATCGAGGACTCCGCGGAGCTCCAGCTCCAGCAGGAGCACGTGATCCGCCTGGAGTCCCGCCCGCCGAACGTGGAGGGCAAGGGCCAGATCACCATCCGCGACCTGGTCCGCAACTCCCTGCGCATGCGCCCCGACCGCATCATCGTCGGTGAGGTCCGCGGCGGCGAGACCCTCGACATGCTCCAGGCCATGTCGACGGGCCACGACGGCTCACTCGCGACCGTCCACTCGAACTCCGCCGAGGACGCCCTGATGCGGCTCCAGACCCTCGGCTCGATGTCCGAGGTGCAGATCCCCTTCGAGGCGCTCAAGGACCAGATCAACTCCGCGGTGGACGTGGTCGTCCAGTTGACCCGGCACGCGGACGGCTCCCGCAAGGTCACCGAGATCGCGCTCCTGGTCTCGCACGGCCGCGAACAGTTCCGCATCGTGCCCGCCACCCGGTTCGTCGCCCGCCCGGCCGGCCCCGACCGGGTCGTCCACGGCCACTTCGAACACCTCCCGCTGCCCCGCTCGGTCGTGGAGAAGCTGTACGTGGCGGGCGAGCCGCTGCCGCCCGCCTTCGGCGTGGTGGAGGCCATCGACGTCCGCAACACCCGGCAGGCCATCGGATGACCCCCACGCGAGAAGAGACGACCCCCACGCGAGAAGAAGAGAGGAGCGAGCCGTGAACGACCCGGCCCTGCTCGCCCTCGGCGCCACGATCCTGTGCGGCACGCTCGCCGTCGCGGGCGTCCACACGTACGCGTCCGGCCGCGCCCAGCGCCAGGCCCTCGTCGACCGGCTCTCCGGCGGCGGCCCCCTGCGCACCGCCGCGGGCCGCGCCCGCCGCTTCGCCGCCGTCGACCGCCGCCTGCGCCGCACCCGCCTGGGCCGCACCATCCAACTGCGCCTGTCGGCAACGGGACTCGACGTGACCGCGGGTGAGTTCTTCACGTACGTGGCCGCCGTGGTCGTCGCGCTCTGGCTGATCGCGGCCTCCGTGCTGGCTCCGTTCTTCGGCCCCATCGCGGGCGTGGTCGGCGTCTGGAGCGCCGCGGTCTTCCTCAACTGGCAACGTCAGAAACGCATCGAGGGCTTCATCAACCAGCTCCCCGACGTGGCACGCCTGCTGGCCAACGCGGCGGCGGCCGGACTCGCCCTGCGGACGGCCCTGGCGATGGCGGCGGAGGAGCTGGAGGCCCCGGCGGGTGAGGAACTGGCCCGGGTGGCGGACCAGCTGACCCTGGGCCGCTCGGTCGACGACGCGCTCGGCGAACTGGCCGAACGCCTCCCGTCCCGGGAACTGGTCGTCCTCGTCACCACGCTGGTCCTCGCCAACAAGGCGGGCGGCTCGGTCGTCAACTCCCTGCGGAACCTCACCCAGACCCTGGAGGACCGCAAGGAGACCCGCCGTGAGGTGCGCACGATGCTCTCCGAGGTGAACGCGACGGCCTTCACGGTCCCGCTCCTCGGCCTGGGCTCGCTCCTGCTCATCAACTCCTCGAACGAGGGCGCCCTGGCCAAGGTGACCGGCTCCCCGCTGGGCCAGACCCTGGTACTCATCTCCATGGGGCTCTACACGGTCGGGTTCTTCGCCATCCGCCGCCTGGGCAAGATCGAAGTATGAGCGCATCCGGACACGAGGCATGAAGACACGAGGGCCTGAGGACATGAGGACATGAGGACATGAGGAGGGGATCACGATGCTCGCTCTGCTGCTCGCCGCGCTGATGGGCCTCGCCGTCGGAGGCATCCTCCTCGGCGTCCGCATGTACCGCGCGGAGGCCAAGCTCCCCGGCGACCTGGCCCTGGCGCTGGAGGTCGGCGGGACCCGCGTCTCGAAGGCGGACTCGGCGGTCGACCGCCTCGGCATGCGCTTCGCCCCGCTCGTGCTGCGCATGATGGGCCCCCGCCGCGTGGACGCCAAGCGCCGCCGCATAGACATGGCGGGCAACCCCGGCGGCCTGACCCTGAACCGCTACGCGGCCCGCAGGGCGGTGTAC
This sequence comes from Streptomyces sp. CWNU-52B, assembly GCF_047444975.1. Lineage (NCBI taxonomy): Bacteria > Bacillati > Actinomycetota > Actinomycetes > Kitasatosporales > Streptomycetaceae > Streptomyces > Streptomyces sp. CWNU-52B. The sequence continues at coordinate 540,230 of NZ_JBLFJV010000019.1, forward strand.
GGCGTCTTCGGCGTGCTGCTCTTCCTGATCTTCCTCACGAACGGGCAGCTCCTCTTCGCCCTGATGGCCCTCGCGTTCGGCCTGCTGGCCGCCGACGCCCTCATCTGGCAGGCGATCCGCGACCGCAAGGACGTCATCGACCGCACCCTCCCCGACTTCCTGGACGTCCTGGCGGTCGTGGTGTCGGCGGGTCTCGGCTTCCGCCAGGCCCTGGAACGCGTCGCCGACCACTACGAGGGCCCGTGGGCGGACGAACTGCGCATCACGCTGCGCCAGATGGACATGGGCGTCAGCCGCCGTCAGGCCTTCGACGAACTGCGCAGGCGCAACTCCTCCGAGCAGGTCGCGCAGTTCGTCTCGGCGCTCCAGCAGGGCGAGGAGCTGGGCTCCCCGATCGCCGAGACGCTCATCCAGCTCGCCACGGACATGCGGCGCACCGACGCCCAGAACTCCCGCCGCCGGGCCGCGAAGACGATCCCCAAGGCGACGCTGGTCACCCTGGTCTTCATGCTCCCGGCCACGATGATCCTCATCGCCACCGGAATGTTCCTGGGCTCGGGCACGAACTTCGGCTCGATCCTGGGACGCTGAGATGACGCCCGGCTGGCACCGGCGGTGGGCGACGCGCCCCCTTGGAGGGCCCCGTCAGGAGCCCCGTCAGGAGCCCCGTCAGGAACTCCTTCAGGCGCTACGGACCCGCAGGTTCAGAACCCGCGCCCGCGCCGGCGGCCATCCCACCGGGCCCACCGGCTACTTCGCGGACGACGCGGCAGCGCCCAGCGTCCGCCTCCAGCTCAACGCCCTCCAGGCCCTCTGCCGCCAGGCCTTCGCGGTCAGGCTCACCCTGATCGCGATCGGCGCCCCCTTCGCGACGGCCAACGCGGCGGACGGCCTGCCCCGCTACGGCGTCCTCGCCGCCGCGGTCCTGGGCGTGATGGGCTCGTACGCCATGCTCAGGGACTGGGACAGATGCGCGCCGAAGCTCCTGGCGCACCCCACGCTCCTGGCGGTGGACCTGGTCTTCGGCGCGATACTGCTGCTGACGGCGTCCCCCGTCTCCCCGCTCGCGTACGCCGCGGTCTGCACCCCCCTCCTGGCGGGCCTGCTGTACGGCTGGCGCGGCTCCGGGGTCTTCACGGGACTCCAACTGGTGGTCCTGCTGACGGTGTTCAGGGCGTGGGAACAGCGCCCCGGCGCCGGCGCGAGCACCCTCCTGGTCGCGGGCTTCTGCGTCGCGGCGGGCATCATCGGCGTCACCCTGCGCAATCTGATGTTCCACTTCGGCGCGGCCGGCCTGGCGCTCGCGGAGGCGAACTCCCGCCTGGCCGTCGCGGAGGCCGTCGAGTCGGAACGGGCCCGGCTGGCCCGGGAGATGCACGACTCGGTGGCCAAGACCCTGCACGGCCTCGCGCTCTCCGCCGAGGCCCTGGCGGTGGCGGCCGACCACGACCCCGACCCGCGTGCCCTCAGGTCCCAGGCGACGGCGGTGGCGGGCGCGGCGCGGCGGGCGGCGGCGGAGTCCCGGGAACTGCTGACGGACCTGCGGGCCCACACCGCCCTGGCGAGCCCGCCCATGGACCTGGTGACGGAACTGGCCTCCAGAGTGGCCGACTTCGAGTCCCGTACGGGGCTGAGGGCGACGTTCGCCCACGAGGGCGCCGCGGATCCGGTGCTCCCCGGCGACGCGCCCCGCCAGCTCCTGGCGATCGTCTCGGAGGCCCTGGAGAACGCCCACCGGCACGCGGGCGCGACCCGGGTGGACGTGACTCTGGACGCCTCGCACTCGCTGCTGCGCCTGACGGTGCGGGACGACGGCACCGGTGCGGCCGTGTCCCTCGACGACGTACATGTCCTGGCGAGAACCGGCCACTTCGGTCTGCTGGGAATGCTGGAGCGCGCGGCGTCCATGGGCGCGGTGCTCCACCTGCGAGGAGCCGAGCACGGGGGCACGGAGGTCACGACGACGCTCCCGCTCCGCTCCCTGCCCTCCTCCTCGCTGTCCGCACGCCCCTCACACACTCCCCAAGAGGAGGCCGCACATGCCTGAACGGGCACTTCCCGGCCGGCCCCTGCGTGTGCTCGTGGCCGACGACAACCCGGTCGTCCGGGCCGGTCTCGCGGCCCTGCTGAACGCCCACCCGGGCATCCGGGTCACGGCCCAGGCGTCCGACGGAGCGGAGGCGATTGCGATAGCGACCTGTCACCGCCCTGACGTGATCCTGCTCGACGTACGCATGCCGGGCACGGACGGCCTGACCGCGCTTCCGGCTCTCGCCCGGCTGGCTCCGGTGATGATGCTGACGTACAGCCGTGAGCGCGAGGTGGTGGCACGGGCGTTGCACCTGGGTGCCGTGGGTTATCTGGTGCACGGTGAGTTCACCGCGGACGAACTGGTCACCGCGGTGCGGGACTTGAGCGACGGGCGGGCCGTCTTCACTTCCTCGGCCGTCGGTGTCTCGGATTCGCTCGGTGTTTCGTACGAACCGAACCAAAACTCTTCGCAGCTGCAATCAGTTGTGGCACAGTCGTCAAAGGCTCGCCCCGCCTACGCGGCACGGCTCCACCGCCGCGCTCACGATCGTCCCGAATTCGGGCTGAGTTCACGGGAGGTGGAGGTCATGGATCTCATCGCGGCCGGCATGAGCAACCAGCAGATCGCCGCCACGTGCTTCATCAGCGAGAAGACGGTCAAGAATCACATCAACCGCATCTTCGCGAAGCTGCACAGTTCTTCCCGCAGCGAAGCGATCGCCCACTGGCTGGGCACGGCCCACGGGGGGTGGAACAGGTGACTCCGACCACGGGAAGTTGGGCCCCTGGACCCACACGCCGTAGGCGGATTCTCACGTACGGTGCGCGGGAAGGTAGTGGTTTTGGGTGGGAGAGGAGGGGCCATGGTGGCGAAGGACTGGACGCTGAGGGCAACGGTGGGCGTGGAGCGGGCCTTCGGGGCGTGGGCCCGGACCGTGTCCGGCCGCATGCGGGGCCGGGACCGGGATCAGGGGGCGGGCTTCGTGGAGTATGCGGGGCTGATGATTTTGATCGCCGGGATCTTCACGCTGATCGACGGCCTCGGCCTCGACGGACTGATCTCCGGCGCGATCCTGAACGCGGTCAATCAGGTCATCGGCGGCTGACCCACGTACGCAGGCACGCGGACCGTGGATCGACGCTTCCGATCTACATCTGGCTGACGGCGATCCTGCTCTTCGCCGCGTTCGCGTTCTTCGCGTTCGCCCAGGCGGCGTCCGCCCGTAACGGAGCTCAGTCCGCGGCGGACGCCGCCGCGTTGGCGGCCGCGCAGGACGCCAGGGACGAGCTGGTGGAGGGCCTGGGTGGCGCCATCGGCGGGGACGACTGGCTGGACTGGCTCGACGGCGACACCTTCGGCGACCTGATCACCGGCGCCGGAGCCACGGCCGCGGCTCAGCAACTGGCCGCCGAGAACGACTCGACCGTGCAGGGCGGGGCCCAGCCGACCGCTGTCGGCCCCCTGCCCGGATTCAAGGTGGCCGTCAGGACCAACTTCACGGTGGGCGACTCGATCATTCCGGGCACGGAGACGAAACATGCCACGGCGGACGCCACCGCCGTCATCGCACCGCGGTGCGACTTCGACCTCGACGCCGATCCCGGGGACCCCGTCACACTGGACTGTGACGGTGAACCCGTGGACATCGACCCCGAAGATTTCGATTTGGACGACCTTCCCGACGCGTCCGTGCTGTTCTCTGTGCATCTGGCCGAGTGAAAGGAAGCTGTTCCAATGGACATTCGGCACACCATGTGGGGCCGCAGGGCACTGACCGCGGTGGCGATCACGACGGGGCTGGTCCTCACGGTGGCCGGCTGCGGGGGCGGTGGAGACGACGAGGGTTCGGACAAGAACACGTCGTCCTCCGCACCGGGGAAGAGCGATGGGGGCGACGACAAGCAGGACTCCCAGTCGCCCTCCGCCCAGGAGATCCTCGCCGAAGTGAAGAGCGACGGACTGACGTTGGCCATCACGTCGGCCCACCGGGACGAGGGCGGTTTCGTCACCGTCGAGGGGACGGTGACCAACGGCAGCGGCCAGGCCTGGGTGGCCGCGGACTGGCGAGGTGACGAGCGGGAGCTGGCCGGGAACGGCGGGTCCATCGCGGGTGCCAGCCTGGTCGATCAGACCGGCAAGAAGAAATACCTCGTGCTGCGTGACACGGAGGGGCGCTGCCTCTGCACCAGGTTCACCGGTGGCGTCAGTTCGGGCGCGACCAAGGAGTGGTTCGCCCAGTTCCCCGCCCCACCCGAGGACACCACCAAGGTCTCCTTCCAGGTCGGCTCGATGCCCCCCGCCTCCGTAGAGATCTCAGAGGGCGAGTGACCATGCCCCCCACCCTGCGCACCGTGTCCATCACCCTCACCGCCCTCACCACGCTCGTCTTCATGACGCCGCTGACCGCGGCCCACGCGGACGACGAGGACCCGAGCGCCCCGCCGGGCAGCGTCAGTACGTCACCGCCCCCCGAGGTCGACGCGAACAGCCCGGGGCTCAAGCTCGCCGACGGGGCGACGCTCGCGGGTGCGCGGGTGCTCGACATCAAGTCGGTCGTCGAGGACCTCGGCGGTGAGGAACGCCGCGAGGACACGAACGAGGACGTGACGTTCGCCCTCCAGGCGGAGGTCCTCTTCCCGAAGAACAGTTCCAGGCTCAACCCGGAGGCCCGCGCCCGCATCGCGACGATCGCCGCCGAGATCAAGTCGCAGAAGGCCACGACCGTCCGCGTCTTCGGCTTCACGGACAACCTCGGCTCGTACGCCCACGGCGTCACCCTCTCCAAGGGGCGCGCGGAAGCCGTCCACGAGCAACTCGCCGCGGGCCTCGGCGGGACGGAGGTCACCTTCGAGGTGCGTGGCTACAGCGAGGACTACCCGATCGCCGACAACACCTCGGAACAGGGCCGCCGCAAGAACCGCCGCGTGGAGGTGACGTTCCCGAAGGGGGTGGCGGAGGCGAGCCCCAGCCAGAGCTGAAGCGCGCCAGAGCTGAATCGGGCCGGAGCGGTGGGCCCGGTTCCGTTGTTACCAAGTGCGGACAGGACCTCGGTGAACAACTTCTGCCCGGGTGCCCTCTCACAGGGTGTAACGAACAGCGGATCCGATCGGTCGCCCTGCGGAAGCAGGCGCGGACGCCGGTCATCCTCACACCCCACGGAGGACCCCACCATGACCACTCGCCGTACCGCCCGTAACGCTCGTACCGCCCGTTCCGCCGTTCTGGTGGCCGTCGCCGCCGCTGCGGCTCTCTCGCTGACCGCCTGCCAGAGCGGAGGCAGCGACGACACCGGCTCCGAGAAGAAGAACTCCAGCTCCTCCTCCGGCTCCACCGGCAACGGCGGTTCGCACAACGGCACCAAGACCAGCGCGGACAAGAGCGAGGCGGACAAGACCGAGACCGATTCGCCCGCAGCGAAGAGCGCCACCGAGCCGGCCGGCGGAAGCAATTCGGCGGTCCCGGACCGGACCGAGGACCTGGCGGACGGCGTCAGCAAGGCCGAGATCTACGAGCTCGGCGAGCAGCACTACCGCGTCGACATCGTCGCCCGCGGTTCGGTCCTGGCCACGCTGGAGACGGACGAGCACGACGCCGGCCTCGACGCCAACGACATGTTCGTGGTGGTCACGCTGGGCGGCGAGGTCCGTTCCTGGATGGGCGGCGGCCACCAGGGGCCGGGCACCTTCAAGCTCGAGGGCGGCTGGACGGCCAAGGTCACCAAGCTCGGCGAGCTCCGGTACCGCGCGGAGATCCTCGGCAACGAGGGCGACGTGGAGGCCACACTGGAGACGGACCAGCAGGACGTCGGCCTCGACGCCAACGGCAGCTCCATCGTGCTCAGCGCCGGCGGCGTGATCAGCTCCAACCTGTAAATGCGGCCTCTGCGGCGGGCTCGCCCTCCACGAGGCTCTCGGCTTCGCGGAAGGCTTCCATGACCCACTCCTGGATTTCGGTGGAGTTAGGGTCCGATCTCCGCTTCCTTCGCCCACGGCACGCCTGACAGATCAGGCAGCGTGCCCTTCGAACCGGAACTCAGGAGTGGTGCCCGGATCGATCCGGGCACCCCATTCGCTACCGCGTTCGACAGCGCGGACACCTGCACGGTGGGTACGCCGAGGTGAGCGGCAGCGCGGCGCCTCGGCCGCCCGTCAGGACCTCGACGCGGCCCCGGTCCTCGGTCACGGCACCCGCCGCGTCCACCCTGTAGACGCGCAGGGTGAGCCGGGAACGGCGGCGGGGGGTGGCTTCGAGGAGCTCGTACGCGTCCGGGAAGGGCGGGTAGTGGCCGGCGCACTCCTGGCACGCGTAGACGTTGAACCCGGGTCCCGTCGCGGCGTGCACTTCGTGAACCAACACAGGCTCTGTGGTGGTGCGCTCGCAGCGGGCGCACATCCGCACGGCCGCCCGCGTCATCGGGAGGCCACCCGTACGCCGCGCGCGAAACGGGGCGGAGGAACCGGGGTGAACCGAAGGGGCGGCGCCTCGCCGAGGCGGTGACGGCCTCGGGGTTGCGGGGTGCAACAGGTCAGCACCCATGCCAGGAATCGAACGATAGGGTCGAGCACGTCGGCGCTCCTTTGACAGCGTCGGCCACGCCCCGGGACGGCTGGTATCCGTCGCCGGGGTCTCTTGCGCCTCGACGGTACAAGCTCAGTGGAGCTATGTATAGCTCACTGATGGTTACTGCAGGTCAAGCATGCTTACGGTGGCTCTTATGAGTGACCAGAACAAGATTCCGGACTTTGACCCGCAAGGGCCGCAACTTGTGTACGTCGCCATCGCGGACCACATTGCCGCGCGTATTGCGGCGGGCGAGTTGCAGCCGGGCGCTCGCCTGCCTCCCGAGCGGGACCTCGCAACCGAATACGGGGTCGCGTACCTGACGGTGCGCCGCGCCGCCCAGGTGCTGCGTGAGCGCGAACTCATCGTCACCGTGCACGGCAAGGGCACGTTCGTCGCCGATCCGCTGCCGGGGCCGGAGGCTCCCCATCCGGCTTGACCACGTTCGCCCCGCCGAAACAGGTTGAGCCCCGCCCGCCCTCCGGGTAGGAAGATCGCATGACCACACTCGGTGCCGTGTTCCGGCCTCAACTGCCCCCAGAACGTCTACGAGCCGTCGCCCGCGCCGCGGAGGACGCCGGGCTGGAGGAGCTCTGGCTGTGGGAGGACTGCTTCCTCGAAGGAGGCGTCTCCGCGGCGGCCGCGGCCCTCGCCTGGACCGAACGCCTGCGCGTCGGCGTCGGCCTTCTCCCCGTGCCGCTGCGCAACGTGGCCGTGACCGCGATGGAGGCGGCCACCCTGCACCGCCTCTTCCCGGGCCGGCCCGTCCTGGGCGTCGGCCACGGCGTGCAGGACTGGATGGGGCAGGTCGGCGCGCGGGCCGAGTCGCCCGTGACGCTGCTGCGCGAGTACCTCACAGCCCTGCGCGCCCTGCTGGGCGGCGAGCGCGTCACGACCGACGGCCGGTACGTGAAGCTGGACGGCGTCGCCCTCGACTGGCCCCCGCAGGCGCCCGTGGAGATCCTCGCCGGAGCCACCGGACCCCGCTCGCTCAAGCTCTCCGGAGAGGCCGCGGACGGGACGATCCTCACCGCCGGTACTCCGCCCGAGGGCGTCCGGCAGGCCCGCCGGCTCATCGACGAGGGGCGGGCGGCAGCTTCCCGTACCGGCGACCCGCACACCGTCGTCGTCTACCTCCTCACCGCCACCGGCCCCGGCGCCACCGCCCGCCTCCAGGCAGAGCTGGTGGCCGAAGGCGTGGCGTCGGTCCCCGACCTCGGGGTCGCCGGGGACGCCGACACCGTCGCCAAGGCCGTACAGCGACTCACGGACGCCGGCGCCGACACCGTGATCCTCCAGCCCACCGCCGACGAACCGGACCCCGAGGGATTCGTCCGCTTCACCGCCGAAGAGGTACGCCCCCTCGTGCCCTGAGCCCCACAGGACCCCGAGTCCCCGAGTCGTCGTCGACCGTGCCGACTGTCAGTGCCCGGTGGCAGACTCCCTCGGTATGAGCGACGACGCCCACGGACAGCCGCCGCGCGCAGCGTCACGCGTGCGGCTCAGGAGCGTGACGGAAGCCGACCTGGCGGTGTTCTTCGAGCAGGAGCACGACTCCGAGGCGGTCCGGCGGTCGAGGTTCACCCCTCGCCCCCGTGACCGCTTCATGACGCACTGGCGCACCCGCATCCTCGGGGACGACACCGTCTTCGTACGGACGGTCGAGGTGGACGGCGCCCCGGCCGGCAGCATCGTCGCCTGGTGGGAGGACGACGGGGACGGGGAGGAGCCCCGGCGCTTCATCGGCTACTGGCTCGGCCGTGCCTACTGGCGCAGAGGCATCGGCACCGAGGCCCTGGGCCTCTTCCTGCGCGAGGAGAGCAACCGCCCCCTCCACGCCGACCCGTTCGCCGGGAACACCGCCTCGGTCCGGCTCCTGGAGAGGCACGGCTTCCGTCGGGCGGGCACGGTCCAGCACGGCGACGACGTCCACACCTTCCTCGTACTCGAAGCCGGATCCGTACTTGGACCCGTACCCGATGCCGATGCCGATGCCGATGCCGATGCCGAAGGAAAACCCGGTCGCGACGACTGACCACCGCCTGCCACCATCGCCCGATGGACCCGACCAGCCGCACCTTCCAGGAGCTCGTCGCCGAGGCCGAGGCCGCCCCCACCGACGGGTGGGACTTCTCGTGGTTCGAGGGGCGCGCCACCGAGGAACGTCCCTCCTGGGGGTACGCACGCGCCATGGGGGAGCGGCTGGCCGGGGCGGAAGCCGCGCTCGACATCCAGACCGGCGGCGGCGAAGTGCTCGCGTCCGCGCGGAAGCTGCCGCCCCTCGTCGTCGCCACCGAGGGCTGGCCCCCGAACGTCGCCAGGGCCACCGCCCTGCTTCACCCGCGGGGCGCGGTCGTCGTGGCCTCCCCGGACGACGTCCCGCTGCCGTTCGGCGACGAGGCCTTCGACCTCGTCGTGAGCCGGCATCCGGTGCGGCTGCACTGGTCGGAGATCGCCCGTGTCCTCAGGCCCGGCGGCACGTACTTCGCCCAGCACGTCGGCCCCGGCAGCGTCTTCGAGGTCATCGAGTACTTCCTCGGCCCGCAGCCGGCAGCCGGGCACAACGACCGCCACCCCGACCGTGAGCGGGCCGGTGCCGAGGCGGCGGGGCTGGAGATCGTCGACCTGCGCGCGGAGCGGCTGCGGATGGAGTTCCACGACATCGGAGCCGTCGTGTACTTCCTGCGGAAGGTGGTGTGGATGGTGCCGGGCTTCACCGTCGAGCGGTACCGGCCGCGACTGCTGAGCCTGCACGAACGGATCGTGGCCGAGGGCCCGTTCGTGGCCCACAGCTCACGCCACCTCTTCGAAGCCCGCAAGCCCAAGCCGCAGCTGTAGCTGTAGTTGCACCCGTACTCGTACCTGTACCCGTACCCCAGCCGAAGCCGAAAGCCCGACCCCTCAGGCCTCGTCCCGCAGGCCCAGCCTCAGATGCTCCACGTGATGCAGCGCCTGCTCCAGCAGCTCCGCGACGTGGTGGTCGTAGAGCGCGTACACGATCGACCGGCCGCGTCGCTCTCCCGTGACGAGCCCCAGGTTCCGCAGCAGCCGCAGCTGGTGCGAGCACGCCGACTGCTCCAGGTCCGCAGCCTCGGCGAGTTCGCCGACCGCGCACGGCCCCTCCCGCAGGCGCGCCAAGATGCGCAGCCGGGAGGGCGTGGCCAGGGCCTGGAGCGTCGCGGCGACGTCCGCGGCGCCGACGGCGTCCAGACGGTCGCGGGTGCTGCTCTTCGCATCGACTCCATGACCCATGCCGTCATCGTAGCGAGGCGGCCACGCCATCCATCGGAATGAATGAAGACCTATTCATGTGTTCCTGTATGGTGGCGCGCATGTCCACCCCGACATCCGCCTCCACGCCCACCGCCATCCCCACCCCCACCCCCACCCCGACTCCCATCCCCGGGTCCATCCCCGGGCCCGTCCCGGCTGCGACGCGCGTCCAGCCCGCCCGTACCCGGCTGCTCGCCCTCCCCGAAGCCCGCTGGGCCGCCGTCTCCACGGTCGCTTTCCTGCTCGCGCTGCCGCTCCAACTGCTCGGCGGGACCGCCTGGCTGTGGGGCCCGCTGTACGCCGTCGCCTACCTGGCCGGCGGCTGGGAACCGGCCCTCGAAGGGCTCAGGGCGCTGCGCGGCAAGACCCTCGACGTCGACCTGCTGATGATCGTCGCGGCGCTCGGCGCGGCCTCGATCGGCCAGGTCATGGACGGCGCGCTGCTCATCGTCATCTTCGCCACTTCGGGCGCGGTGGAGGCCCTGGCCACCGCCCGCACCGAGGACAGCGTGCGCGGCCTGCTGGGTCTGGCACCTCCGACGGCCACCCGCCTGCACCCCGTGACCGGTATGGAGGAGACGGTCGAGGCCGGTCGGCTCACCGTCGGGGACCTGGTCCTGGTACGCCCGGGAGAGCGGGTCGGAGCCGACGGGCGCGTCCTCGACGGCGCGAGCGACATCGACCAGGCGACCATCACCGGCGAACCCCTCCCCGTTCCGAAGGCGGCCGGCGACGAGGTCTTCGCGGGCACCCTGAACGGGACCGGCGCCCTGCGCGTCCGCGTCGAGCGCGACCCCTCCGACACGGTCATCGCCCGCGTCGTCGCGCTCGTCGAGGAGGCGTCCCGCACGAAGGCCCCGACACAGCTCTTCGTCGAGCGGATCGAACACCGCTACGCGCTCGGCATGGTCGCGGCGACCGTCCTCGTTTTCGTCGTCCCGCTCGCCTTCGGCGCCGAGCTCACCGGGGCGCTCCTGCGGGCCATGACCTTCATGATCGTCGCCTCCCCGTGCGCGGTGGTCCTGGCGACGATGCCGCCGCTCCTGTCGGCCATCGCCAACGCGGGCCGCCACGGCGTGCTCATCAAGTCCGCCGTCGTGATGGAACGCCTCGGCCAGGCCGACCGGATCGCCTTCGACAAGACCGGCACCCTCACCGAAGGCACCCCGCAGCTCACCGACGTCCTCCCCGAACCCGGTTTCTCCGCACGCGAACTGCTCTCCCTCGCGGCCGCCGCCGAGCATCGCAGCGAGCACCCCCTGGCCCGCGCGATCGTGGCCGCAGCCGGCCGGCAGCTCCCGGGTGAGGAGGCGTACGACTTCCGGTCCGCGCCGGGGTGCGGAGTGACTGCGACCGTGGCCGGGCGGGTGGTGGAGGTCGGTTCCCCCGACCGCCTCGGCGAGCCAGCGACGATCCCCGGCACCAGTGGCACCAGCGGCACCGTGGTCGTCGTGCGTGTGGACGGCGTACGCGCCGGCTGGCTGCTCCTCGCCGACCGGCTCCGCCCCGGCGCCCAGGACGCGGTCTCGGCCCTGAACCGCCTCACCACCGCCCCGCCCGCCCTCCTCACCGGAGACAACCACCGGGCCGCCCGTGCCGTGGCCGAGCGGACCGGCATCCCCTCCGACGCCGTGCGCGCGGCCCTGCTCCCGCACGAGAAGGCCGAGGCGGTACGGGACCTGGGCGGCCGGGTCCTCTTCGTGGGCGACGGGGTGAACGACGCGCCCGCCCTGGCCGCCGCCCACACCGGGATCGCGATGGGCAGGGCCGGTTCGGACCTCGCCCTGGAGACCGCGGACGCCGTCCTCGTCCACGACGACCTCACGGCCGTACCGAAGGCGGTCGCCCTCTCGCGGCGAGCCCGGCGGCTGGTCGTGCAGAACCTGTGCCTCGCGGGGGCGTTCATCACCGCCCTCGTCGTCTGGGACCTGGCGGGTCACCTCCCGCTGCCCCTCGGCGTCGCGGGCCACGAGGGCTCCACGATCCTGGTCGGCCTCAACGGCCTGCGTCTGCTGAGGGAGAGCGCATGGCGCGAGTAGTCCCGGGGAGCCACCCCCTGAGCAGGAGCGCGTGACACGCAGGCGCGCCACGCGCTCCTGCTCACGCGCTCTGCTCAGGCGCTCCTGTCGGGCGCTTTTGTCAGGCGTGCGCCCCCGTCGTCACCTTCCCCACCACCAGCTCCGGCTTCGCCTCCAGGACCTCGCCGACCCGCTCGACCTGTTCGCCCAGCTCCTTCTCCTGCGTGCCCGTCAGCCGCCCCAGCGGTTCCACCGTCACCGTCGTCCGCTTCCCCTGCCGCCGCTGGTGCCAGACGCCCGCGACCACCCCGTCGACGAGCAGCACGGGAAAGTTCCCGGCCTGCCCGCCCGCCAGGGCCCGCTCGTAGGCGGCGCCGGGGAACATCCGCTCGCGCGGCTGGGCGGCGACGGCGTACGCGTCGAAGTAGGGGAGCAGCCGCACGCCCCGTACCGCCTCGGCGGGGAAGTCCGTGTCGCCCGACACCACCCAGGCGGGCGCCCCCTCGAAGGCGACCTCCTCGATCCCGCCGGAGGAGGCCAGCGAGGCGAACAGGGCCGCGGCCCAGCCCCGGGGTGCGGCGGCCCACCTGGCGAAGTGCTGCGGCGTCGCGGGGCCGTACGCGTACAGATAGTGGCGTACGAGTGCGGCGAGGGCCTCGTCCGCCGGGAGCGGGTCGAAGCGCGGCGGGCGGGTGTAGGCGGCCTTGCGGCCCCGGTCGGGCGCGAAGCACAGCGCGCCGGACTGGCCGGCGCGGTGCATCACCTGGCGCCAGCGCGGCCACTTGCCCTGGAAGGCCTCCAGGACGAGGTCCCCGGCCCAGGGGCCGGTGCGGGACACGACCTCCTCGGACAGCTCGTCGATGGTCAGCTCCCGTCCGTCGAGGGCGTCACCGACCGCCGCGACGACCTGTTCCTCCTGCTCGGCCGTCATACGCACCGCCGCGTGCTGGGACGTGACGCCGGGCACGGCGGTCAACGCGGCGCTCCAGAAAGGGAGTTCACCGGCGGCGAGGAGGTGGATCGTGCCGCGCGGGCCGTACGTCTTCACCAGGCTCCGGTCGTCCCACAGCGCCGAGCGCACGTCCTGCCGGGTCGAGCCGTCGAGCCGCAGCGCCACGGAGAGCTCGGCCGCCGACAGGACCTGCGCGTGCACGGCGAGCAGCGTCGAGACGACCTCGGCGACGGATGTCCCGGACTGCGCGGGCGTACGCAGCAGTTGGCGTCCGTAGCGCCGCGCGCTCGCCTCGTCCCATGTGATCGTCGGTGTCATGGTGGCGACGCTAGACGCGAACTAGGTCAGATCCTGTCCTCTCCCGCCCTCTCCCGCCCACTCCCGTTCTCTGGACCCGTCCTCCGGCTCTCTGGACCCCGTCCTCCGGCCCCTGACTCCTGTGCCCGGTCCCGGCCCCGGTCTCGACCCCTGACCCGCGCCCCTGGCCCGCGGAAACCCGGAAGCGATCACGGGATTTCCCCTTCCTTATGCGGATTGGCTCATTTTGGTCGTTGTTGGGGCGGTAAGTTCAGACCAAGGTGATGTGCGCCGGTGGCGTTGCGCGGGGGTCGGGAAGTCAAGCGAGTGGCGCCCGGGGCGTCACCCTTCGGAGGGACGTCCGAGGCGAATGGACCCATGCCTCATATCCTCACGTGAACCCCCTGGTTCTCTTCGGATCCTCCGCGATCACCTTTGAATCTGCTGTGATTCGGCCATGATCTGCCTCCGAACCAACGCTTCCGCACTCGTCCGGGGGTTGTCGGGCGACTCCGGAGAGTAGTTGTGGCACGCCGATGCGCGCAGCATCACTTACGAAGGGTTATGGTGGAACCCCCCCCTCGGGCCGGTCCGTCTCCCCCCCACGGACCGGCCCGTTTTTTGTGCGCGGTCGCGCGCCCGGCGTACGCCCCGGAGCCGCCGTCGCCCGCCCGCCGTCCGGCGCCGCCCCTCCAGGCTCCCCTCGCGTCCCTCGCCCCGCCTTTCCTCCCGCCCTGCTTCCGTCCATCGGCCGTAGGGCCCTGTACCCCAAGGGGGAGACGGGTCCCGGCGGGGGTAGGGTGTCGCCCTCGGGACTGCCATCTGCACACCATCTGCACGAAAGGGCTGAGGGAAACGTGAACCTGCGCGACAACCTGCGCCGCTTGCTGGTCAGGTTCTATGTACGCAGGGTGGAAGGCCACCTTGACCACGACCAGGTGCCCAAGCACATCGGGGTCATCGTGGACGGCAACCGGCGCTGGGCGAAGGCAGCCGGCAGCACGGCCGCCCAGGGACACCGGGCCGGAGCGGACAAGATCGAGGAATTCCTCGGCTGGTGCTCCGAGACCGATGTCGAGGTCGTCACCCTCTGGATGTTGTCCACGGACAACTTCGACCGCCCTGACGAAGAACTCGTACCGCTGCTCGGCATCATCGAGAACGTCGTGACCACCCTCGCCGCCGACGGCCGCTGGCGCGTCCACCACGTGGGCACGCCGGACCTGCTGCCCCCGCAGATGCAGACCGTCCTGAAGGAAGCCGAGGAGTCCACCGCGCACGTCGACGGGATACTGGTCAACGTCGCCATCGGATACGGCGGCCGGCAGGAGATCGCCGACGCCGTGCGCTCGATGCTCCTCGACCACGCCGACAAGGGCACCTCGATGGAACAGCTCGCCGAGAACGTCGACGTCGACATGATCGGCAAGCACCTCTACACCAGCGACCAGCCCGACCCCGACCTCGTGATCCGGACGAGCGGCGAACAGCGGCTGTCCGGATTCATGCTCTGGCAGACGGCGCACTCCGAGTACTACTTCTGCGAGGTCTACTGGCCGGCCTTCCGCAAGGTCGACTTCCTGCGCGCCCTGCGCGACTACGCGGCCCGCCACCGGCGTTTCGGAGGGTAGGGCGAAACGCCCCACGGCCTGTCGGGGGCCGGGGAGCCGACGTGACCCCGGGGGAGGAGTCCCCGGGGCGGCCGTGAGGGCGACGGTTGGTCCTTTGGGGTGGAAGTAATGAGGAGTTCACCAGGGCGCCGTCATGTGTGCTGGCATGGCATTGCGTGTTGGAGGGCATAAAGCTTCCAGGTCGACACCCGAATCACGGGTGTCGTATCTCAGCGGACGGCACGGGGCCGTCCGCCCGGGAGGCCCTTTGCAAAGCGCGACCGTGCGGTCAGTACGGACGAGGCGAAGGGCCGGTTCTCG
The DNA here is from genome assembly GCF_047444975.1 of Streptomyces sp. CWNU-52B. Taxonomy (NCBI): domain Bacteria; kingdom Bacillati; phylum Actinomycetota; class Actinomycetes; order Kitasatosporales; family Streptomycetaceae; genus Streptomyces; species Streptomyces sp. CWNU-52B. The sequence continues at coordinate 555,293 of NZ_JBLFJV010000019.1, forward strand.
GCCCGTGCATCGGTGCCGGAAACCGGTCCAGCTCTCCTCCGTCGCTCCCCGACCTCATCCGAGGGGGTACGTCCTTCCGTGGTGACCAGCACAAAGCGCCGTAGTCCAGACCGGCGCACCTATGTTCTCGACACCAGCGTCCTGCTGGCCGACCCGCACGCCATGAACCGCTTCGACGAGCACGAAGTAGTGCTGCCGATCGTCGTGGTCACGGAATTGGAGGCCAAGCGGCACCATCCAGAACTCGGCTACTTCGCCCGGCAGGCCCTGCGCCTGCTCGACGACTACCGAGTGAAGTACGGCCGTCTCGACGCCCCCATCCCCACCGGGGAACTGGGCGGGACGATCCGTGTCGAGCTCAATCACTCGGACCCCAGCGTGCTGCCGAGCGGCTACCGCCTGGGGGACAACGACTCCCGCATCCTCGCGGTCGCCCGCAATCTCCAGGCGGAGGGGTTCGACGTCACGGTCGTGTCGAAGGACCTGCCCCTGCGGATCAAGGCATCCTCGGTCGGGCTCCTCGCCGAGGAGTACCGCGCGGAACTCGCCATCACGGGCTCCTCCGGCTGGAACGGTATGTCCGAACTGACGCTCTCGGGCGAGCAGGTGGACCTCCTCTTCGACCAGGAGAGCCTGTACGTCCCCGAGGCGTCGGACTTCCCGGTCCACACGGGGCTGATGATCCAGTCCGAGCGCGGCAAGGCGCTGGGACGCGTGACGCCGGAGGGCGACGTCCGGCTCGTGCGGGGTGATCGGGAGGCCTTCGGCATCAAGGGCCGCAGCGCGGAACAGCGCATCGCGCTGGACCTGCTCCTCGACCCGGACATCGGGATCGTGTCCATGGGCGGCCGGGCCGGCACCGGAAAGTCGGCGCTCGCCCTGTGTGCGGGCCTGGAGGCCGTGCTCGAACGGCGCCAGCACAAGAAGGTGATGGTCTTCCGCCCGCTGTACGCGGTCGGCGGCCAGGAGCTCGGCTATCTGCCCGGTTCCGAGTCCGAGAAGATGGGCCCCTGGGCGCAGGCGGTCTTCGACACGCTCTCCGCGGTCACCAGCCGCGAGGTCATCGAGGAGATCACCGCGCGCGGGATGCTGGAGGTCCTGCCGCTCACCCACATCCGCGGCCGTTCCCTCCACGACGCGTTCGTGATCGTGGACGAGGCCCAATCCCTGGAACGGAACGTTCTGTTGACCGTTCTGTCCCGCATCGGATCGAACTCACGGGTGATTCTGACCCATGACGTGGCCCAGCGGGACAACTTGAGGGTCGGCCGGTACGACGGCGTGGTGGCCGTCGTGGAGAAGCTGAAGGGGCATCCGCTCTTCGCGCACGTGACGCTCACCAGGTCGGAGCGGTCCCAGATCGCCGCTCTCGTGACCGAGATGCTGGAGGACGGACACATCTGATCCCGCTCGCCCTACCTGCGAGGACTGTCCTGCCCGTCCTGTCCGTCCAGTTCGGTCCGGTTCGGTCCAGTGGGTGGTGGCCACACGTCAGTTGGCGCCGTCCGGTGAAGGCGAAAACCTTAGCCGGGCGGCGTCGTGGTGCGCGCTCGTTTCCGAAAAACTCCCGGGCCAAACGAGGTGTGAGCTTTCACACCCGGCACGGAATTGCCTTCCGGCGCCGAGGTACGGCTAGAGTCTCGTTCCTGTCAGGCCCCGCATACGACACACCTGTACCCCCAGCGGCACAGCACAGCAGAAACACCAGAACTCAATAACGCCGTCGTATGCCGCCCGCGCACCACGTGGCGCTCTCCGCAGGAGAGTTGCCCGTCGGGCCCGTGTCTCCCGTGACCCCGCAGTTGGGAGGCCAGTGCCAGGGGCACGATTGCGTCCGCGAGGGTCACCTGTAGCGGTCGATGCTGGAAGGAAACCGTGTGAGCCGGATCTCGGTCCGTGGGCTCGCAGTGGCCTCGGCCACCGCAGTCACCGCTGTTGGCGCCGTTACCGGTGTTGCCTCGGGCAGCACCGCACCCTCAAGCGACGACGCTGAGGCGACGGCGAGCGGCACGACGCTCCTCGCCGACATACCCGCTGGCACACAGGCGCAGGTTCAGACCGCCTCCCTGGCCCAGCAGGCCGACTCCCAGGCCATCGCGGCGGACGCGACCGCCAAGAAGGACGCCGAGGCCTCCGCGCGCAAGCAGGCGGCCAAGGACGCGGTCGCCAAGCAGAAGGCCGCGGAGAAGGCGGCCAAGGCGGAGAAGGACGCCAAGGAACGCGCGGAGGCCCTCAAGGTCGCCAGCCGGTCCGCGACGCGCGACGCGTCCAGCTTCCCCACGCAGTCCTCGTACTCCGTCGCGGACGTCCAGGCGATGGCACGCCAGCTCGTCCCCGCGGACCAGTTCGCGTGCTTCAGCCGGATCGTCGAGCACGAGTCCAGCTGGAACTACCAGGCGGACAACCCCACCTCCGACGCCTACGGACTCGTGCAGGCGCTGCCCGGTTCGAAGATGTCCTCGGCCGGTGCGGACTGGGCGACGAACCCGGCCACCCAGATCAAGTGGGGCCTGAGCTACATGGACGGCCGCTACGGCAGCCCGTGCGGAGCCTGGGACTTCTGGCAGGCCAACAACTACTACTGAGCCACAGTCGGCTCAACCCCGCGGAGCCCTTCACCGTCCTACGGTGAGGGGCTTCTGCCATGTACGGTCGTTGCCGTCGATGCCGACGACTCCAGGGGGGAGTGGTGGGGAGCAACGGGGGAAGAGGACGGATCATGTCGCGAGTGCCAGTGTGGCTCGGCCGAATCGGCGCCGGGCTCACCGAAGTGGGAGAGCGGTTGGACGCGCGCCGCGCGGCCGCCGAAAGGGAGGACGAGGACGACGAGGCGGGCAGGACCCGGGCGGACGGTGTGCACGACGCCTCCGTGCCCGGCTCCGCGTCCCGGTCCTCCTCGCAGTCCTCTCCCGAGGGCACGGGCGTCGCCGTCCGCCCCGAACCGGCCACCGCCGTCCCCTGGGGGATGCGGGTCGCCGCCGAGGCCGGCTGGCGGCTCCTCGTCCTCGCGGGCACCGTCTGGGTGCTGATGCGCGTCATCAGCGCCGTACAGCTCGTCGTCCTCGCCTTCGTCGCCGCGCTGCTCATCACCGCGCTGCTCCAGCCCACGGTCGCCCGGCTGCGTAAGTACGGGGTACCGCGCGGACTCGCCACCGCACTCACCGCGATCTTCGGCTTCGTGGTCATGGGGCTGGTCGGATGGTTCGTGGTCTGGCAGGTCATGGAGAACATCGACAACCTCGCCGACCAGGTCCAGGACGGTATCGACGAGCTTCAACGGTGGCTGCTGAACAGCCCGTTCCATGTCACCGAGGACCAGATCAAGGACATCGCCAAGAGCCTGCGCGAGGCCGTCGGAGCGAACACCGACGAGATCACCTCCGCGGGGCTCGAAGGCGTCACCGTCATCGTCGAGGCGCTCACCGGCATCTTCCTCGCGATGTTCTCCACACTCTTCCTCCTCTACGACGGCAAGCGCATCTGGGAGTGGACGCTCAAACTGGTCCCCGCCGCGGCGCGCCCGGGGGTCGCGGGGGCGGGGCCGAGGGCGTGGCGCACGCTGACCGCCTACGTCCGCGGCACGGTGATAGTCGCTCTGATCGACGCCATCTTCATCGGGCTCGGCATCTTCTTCCTCGACGTCCCGATGGCCGTGCCGCTCGCCGTCTTCATCTTCCTGGGCGCGTTCATCCCGCTGGTCGGCGCGGTCATCTCCGGGGCGCTGGCGGTGGTGGTGGCGCTCGTGACGCAGGGCGTCTTCACAGCGGTCATGACCCTGGCGGTGGTCCTCGCCGTCCAGCAGATCGAGGGACACATCCTCCAGCCGTTCATCCTCGGCCGGGCGGTACGGGTCCATCCGCTGGCCGTCGTCCTGTCCGTAGCGGCGGGAGGCATGGTCGCGGGGATCGGGGGAGCGGTGGTCGCGGTCCCGCTGGTCGCGGTCACCAACACGGTGGTCGGCTACCTGCGTTCGTACTCCCAGGAGCCGGCCCCGCGTTCGTCACCGGCGCCGCGGGGGGCGACGGCGATCGAGGCGGCACCGATGGACCGGCCACCCTCGGACCTGCCACCGTCCTGAACGGGTTCGCGTCCGTGGACCGCGCCACTTCCCGCCGTCAGCTCGGAGAAGTACAGCTCCGGCGCCCGGAACAGCTGGCAGGCTCCTCCCCATGGTGGCAACGGACACGTCCGGCGACCTCTCCATCGGCCTCGTGCTTTTCCTGAGCGCGGCCGGGGTCGTCGTCACACCGGCGCTCGCCGTCCGCGGAGTGCGGTTGCCGCGCCGCAGGGGCGGAGCAGGTCAAGTCCGTGGTGGGCCACGAATACACCTTCGTTCCCCTGCGTTTCAGGTGTCGTGTCACGAGGGGGCAGACGTACGAAGCCGTCGTGCCCGGATACGTGCATCCCGTGGCCGGGCCTGTCCAGCCGGTCACGGCGAGGACGCGAGGGTGGCACGCGGCGTGGCGCCGGGCGCGGCTACCCCGCCAGCACTTCCTCCGCGTCCAACGTGACCCCCACCGCCTGCACCACCGCCGCGATCTTGAACGCCTCCTGCACCGTCTCCCGGTCCACCCCCAGCCCGCGCAACGCCCGCTCGTGGGAGTCCAGACACGCCCCGCACCCGTTGATCGCGGAGACGGCCAGCGACCACATCTCGAAGTCGGCCTTCGCCACCCCCGGGTTCCCGAGCACGTTCATCCGCAGGCCGGCCCGCAGCGTCCCGTACGCCGGGTCGGAGAGCAGATGCCGGGTGCGGTGGAAGACGTTGCTCATCGCCATGACCGCCGCGGCGGTCTTCGCCGCCGTGTAGGCCTCGGGCGAGAGCTTCGCGTTCGCGTCCTCCTCCAGCTCACGCAGGACCCGCGGCGACCGCGAGGCGATGGCGCAGACCAGCACCGTGCCCCACAACTGCTGCCGCGGAAGCCGGGAGTCGCCGATCACCGAACCGAGGTTCAGCCGAAGGTCCCTGGCGTAGTCCGGGATCGCGGACTTCAGCGCGTCGAGCGACATGGCACTCCGTAGGTCGTCGGGCGGCGGGGAGG